>NZ_JAYMSC010000001.1:0-723190 GCF_038900775.1 Paraburkholderia sp. JHI869 | reverse complement strand
CTGTAAATTTTTAAAGAGCAATTCGTCTTAATCGCTTCGTTTTCGTTCGCAGCGATCAGCGAAGGAGGCGAATTATGCGGGTCATTCCGGATATCGTCAAGCGTCTTTCGAATATTTATTTTTGGGGGCCGCTACGCCGATTTTGCCCTCAATCGCGCAGCGTATGGCAACGTCGTTACAGGGCGCCCTCCAACTTGAAAACACCGACGCGCCGCCAGGCGGATTTGCCGTGGAGCGCTACGCGGCCGCGGTCACGTCGATTCCTTCGGGCAAAGGCTGGGGCAACCCAACACAAAACCCTTGCGCATAGTCGATGCCAATCCCGCTAAGGCGCCCGATGATCGCCTCGCTCTCCACAAATTCGGCGATGGTCGCTTTGCCCGCGGCGTGGGCCACCTGGTGAATGGACTGGACGATCGTCCTGTCGAGGTCGCTGCTGGCAATGCCGCGCACGAAGCTGCCGTCGATCTTCAGGTAATCCACGGGCAGACGCTTGAGGTAGGTGAACGAAGACATGCCGGAGCCGAAATCGTCGAGCGCGAATCGGCAGCCAAGTACACGCAGGCTCTCCATAAGGGCAATCGCTTTCGAGAGATTGGTGATCACGGCCGTTTCCGTGATTTCGAAGCAAACGCTTTCGAAGCTGATTCCGCAGCGCTGCTGCTGCTGCACGATATACGCGAGCAAGTCTTCGTCGCCGAGCGATGCGCCGGAGAGATTGATCGACCAGACGTTCGCCGCAAGATGGCCCGCCGCGATAGCCTCGAAAGCGCGCCCGATCACCCATCGGTCGACGAGCGGCATCAAATTGAAGCGCTCGGCGGCCCCGATGAAGTAAGCGGGAGGAATCACGCCGCCCGATTCGTCGACCATGCGCAGCAGCAACTCGACGTGCACTTCCTCGCCGGCGCCCTCTTTGAGCGACTTGATCTGTTGCGCGTACAGGCGGAAGCGGTCGTGCTCGAGCGCGGCTTTCACGCGAGCCACCCATTCCATCTGCGTATGGGTGGTCGACTGGAGCTGATCTTCGAGGCAATACTGGTGCACGCGGTTGCGGCCTTTTTCCTTGGCCATATAACAGGCAACGTCGGCCGCCTTCATGATGTCCCACGTCGAAGTCTGCGTGGCGTCCACATCCACTACGCCGACGCTCACCCCGGTCGTGAGCAAGCGCTGGTCCCAGGGCAGCCGGATGACCGTCACGGCCTCCCGCAGATCTTCCGCCATCCTCAGGGCGTCGTCGATACTGCACTCCGGCAGGACGACGCCGAATTCGTCGCCGCCCAGGCGCGCGAGGATATGGGCCGCGCGCAGTTGTTGTTTCAACGCAGCGCCCACACTGCGAATCAATTCATCGCCGGCCGCGTGGCCGCACGTATCGTTGACGACCTTGAACTGATCGAGGTCGAGGAACATCACCGCATGCGGGCGCGTACCGGCCTTCTCGAGCAAACCCGACAGCCGCCGCTCGAATTCGCGACGGTTCAGCAAACCGGTCAGATGATCGTGCGTAGCCTGATATTCGAGTTCGGCGGCGTGCTTGCGCTCCGTGCTGGCGTCCCGAAGCACCATCACCGTGCCCAGCATTTCCTCTTCGTCGTCGCGGATCGTCGCTACAGAGCAGGCCACGGGCAGGAGCGAGCCATCCGGGCGCGTCACCGAAAGTCTGCGCTCCGCGTCGTCGGGCATCGCTTCGCGGTTGTGCAAGCATTGAGCGGTGACGATATTGCCGGAGCGCTCGTCGTAGAGATCGCAAACGTCGAACAGCGGCTTGCGGTAAATCTCGCGCGTGGGTCGCCCGAGCATGCGCTCGGCGGCGGCGTTGCAATAGGTCACGCTCGCCTCGTTGTCCATGCGGATCACGCCGTCATCGATCGACGCGAGCGTGGCTTCGGTCAGGCTCTTTTCCTTCGCGGCGGCCGCTTCTGCGCGCTTGAGTTCGGAGATATCGAACAGGCAACCGACGATACGCGTCGCCCGGCCGCTCTCGTCGCGTATGGCCTTGCCGCGTCCGCGGCACCACAGATATTGACCGTCGGCCATTCGCAGCCTGTACTCGACATCGTAGAGGCTGTCATGCTTCAGGTGGTTGATGATGGTCTCGCGCAAGCGCAGCAGATCCGCCGGATGCACGAGCGCGTTGAACGCGCGGGTGTCCATAGGCAGGTCACCGTCGCCATAGCCGAGTTGTTGGTACAGATAGCGGGAATAGTAGGCACGGTCGTTATCCAGGTCCCAGTCCCATAGTCCAGCGTTGATTCCCTCGAACCCGAGGCTGAGGCGCTCTTCGCTTAAACGCAAACGGGCGCCGAGGTGCCGGAAGAGACGCACCAGCAGCACTGCGGTGCAAGCGAGCACGATCGCGAGCCACGCTATCGCAGCACGGGAGTGCTGATTGAGTACGGCCGCCGCTACGGCACTCACCCACACAGGGACGAGCACCACAACGATTCGACCGCGGCGGTTGCCTTCGGTAAGCCAGTTCACGGCGCGTGTGATCAGTCTCATGGCTGATTTAGTATTCTTCTTGGTTCAGCTTCCATGCGTCGCGTGCGCGCGGCACTATGAGACAGAGTCACCGTGAAACGTGACAGCGTGTGACTGGAATACGCGCAAACGGAGGAAGGCCCACGGACGGGTGGGTAAGTCTACCTGGTTTCACGATTCAAAATGAATGGGGATTACCCGCGGGAGTCATTTACGTTTGCGGGAATTTCCGTTTGCATGCGAGTCCACTATTAAAACCGGCTCACAAACGTTCGCGAGCCAGGCCCTATCAAGTATTGAGGTACAGAGGCTGCCATCGCAGCCTCTGCATGCCCGCTTGCTTACCGGCTCTGCAGACGGATATCGCGCGACGACGCGCCTACATAGACCGCGCTACCAGGCACATAGGCCCAGTCGTTATGCGTCGTGTCCCAGACGCTCTGCGCGCGCTCGGTGATCGTCACACGCACCGGTTGCGACTGGCCAGGCTTCAGGAACACCTTCTGGAAGCCAACCAGACGGCGCGGCGGCTCGCCGGCATAGCTCACGCCCAGATACACCTGAGCCGTGTCCGCACCGGCTACGCGACCATCGTTGCGCACCGTGAACGAAGCCGTGAGCGTATGGCCTGGGCCCTGCTTCACCGTCAGTCCCGAATAGCTGAAGTGCGTATACGACAGGCCATAGCCGAACTCGTAAAGCGGCGTGATGTTGTTCGCGTCATACCAGCGATAACCCATGTCCAGCTTTTCCGAGTACACCGGATCGGACGCGAAAGCGCCGTTCGTCCCCCACGTCGGCGTGTCCTGATCGCGCACCGGGAACGTGACCGGCAGCTTGCCCGAAGGATTGACCTGACCGAACAGCACGTTCGCGATCGCCTTGCCGCCGCCCTCGCCCGGATACCATGCCTCGACGATCGCCGAGACCTGGTCCTTCCAAGGCATGAGCACCGGATTGCCGCTCTCGATGATCACGATCGTGCGCGGATTGGCCTTCGCCACAGCCTCGACCAGTTGATCCTGATTCGACGGATTCGCGAGGCCCAGGCTTTGCAGATCGCCGAAGTCCTCACCCGCAGGCTGCGCCACGACGACGATCGCGACATCGGATTGGCTGGCGAGCGTCGCGGCCTGGGTGATTTCCTGCTGTGTATAGGCGCTAAACGGCTGCGTCTGGTCGATGTTGCCCGCGAAGCTCACCTGAGCCGACGGCGCGAGTTGCTGGATCGCCTGGGTGATCGGCGTACCGAGCTTGAGCCACGGGTTGGTCCACCATCCGCAGCCCGTATGCGACGCGAACGTGAGTCCGCCGCAGCCCGAGAAGTTGCCCGTGACCGGATCGCGCGTATTACCCGAGCCACCGCCAGACAGCACCGCCGTGTCGGCATGCGCGCCGATCACTGCGATCTTGTGCAGGCTCGGCCCCGAAAGCGGCAGCTGGCTGTTGTCGTTCTTCAGGAGAACGATTGATTGTTCTTCGGCGGCCTGCGTGAACGCGTTGTACTTCGCGAAGTCGATCGTGGCGCCGCCCTGTGCCGGATGATCCAGCACGCCCGTGCTGATCATCACATAGAGCTTGCGCCGCACCATGTCGTCCAGACGGTCCTGCGAGACCGCCTTCGAGGCGATGGCCTGCTTGACCAGATCGGGCGTGAGGTAGACCGTCGGGCCGACGTCCTCTTCCTCGTCGAGGCCCGCGTTGATCGCCGGTGCCGTGCTATGCGTCGCGCCCCAGTCCGACTGCACCTGACCCTGGAAGCCCCAATCCTTTTTCAGCACGTCGGTCAGCACATGCGTGTTCTCGCACGCGTAGGTGCCGTTCAGGCGGTTATAGCTGCACATCACGCTGCCCGGCCGCGCTTCCTTCGCCGCGATCTCGAACGGCAGCAGATAAAGCTCGCGCAGCGTACGCTCGTCGATCTGGCTGTTGCCGCCCTGACGGCCCGTTTCCTGCTCGTTGCCGACGTAGTGCTTGATCGTGGCGATCACCTGCTGGCTTTGCGTGCCGATGGTGCGCGCCGCCAACATTTCGCCCGCCAGCACGGGGTCCTCGCCGAGGTACTCGAACAGACGCCCGCCACGCGGCTCGCGCGCGAGGTTCGTGCCGCCGCCCAGACCCATGCCGAACCCTTGCTCGCGCAACTGGTCGGCTATGCGCGCGCCAAAATCACGCGCGAGGTACGGGTCCCAGCTCGCCGCGAGCGCGATCGTCGCCGGGAAAGTCGTGCTCTTCTGGTTCGTGCTGCCCGATCCCGTTGCGGAATCAACCATATTCAGGTCAGGAATGCCCAGGCGCGGCACGCCCTGAATATAGCCCGCGCCGCCGCCGGGCACGGCGCTCATTTGATACTCGGAATGGATGAACTGGAGCTTCTCGTCCTGCGTCATGCGCTTGAGCAGCAGGTCCGCGCGAACGTGCGCGCCGAGGTTTTGGGGGACGGCCATCAACGGCATCGGCAATGGATAAGGTACGTCGTTGCTGCTGTCGCCGGCATGTGCGGTAGCGGCCATCGCAACCAGAACGGCGGCGGTAGGCCAACGGGTGATCCTCATGTGTCTCTCCGAGAGTTCGAATACGTTATGGAGTACTGATCAGACCGGTAAACACGATCTGGCAGAGCGGCCGGTCGCCTCAGGCGCCGGCAAACTTCCTGCGGGGGAAACCGGCTGAGCCGCTGCGCGCAAACGTTTGCCTCTTTGCTTGCTTGTGGGCTTCGCCGGTTGATGTAGCAAAACTCCAAATAATCATATAAAAACTATTGAGTAGCCTTACGGGCTTTTATCTCAGTATTTTCCCGGCTGGCGGTAGCTAACACGCATGAAAGGCACGAAATCGACAGTTAAACGTAATGTGCGCGTAATGTGATTGTTGCGAACGCAACGGAAAATCGGAATTCGATGTGATTTGCATGGCGCTCGCGAATGAGGAGCGGCGCCCTGTGAATGCAGCGTGCGGTGCGCATCGCGGGCCGAAAAAAGCTAATCTGTTGCGAGGCCTGCGCATGCGGCGGCGCTCACGCTACCGCGCGCGAAATCGACATCGCTGTAAGGAGTGACCACGATGAAAAGGCAACGCAAGGCTCCCCGAATCGCTTCGACCCTGCTCGCCGCGGCGTGCGCATTTGCTCTGGCGAGCGGCGCACTCGCGCAAACCGGCATGCCGCAAACGGAGCAGCAAGGCGACGTCTCGTTCGTGTCCGGCGGGGTGGGCCGCGACGAGTCCACGGCGCTGCGGCACGCGCGCGGCCAGTGGCCGCTCTCGCTGCTGTTTACGGGTCCCGGTTCGAGCTATGTCTCGGACGTGCAGGTGCAGATCGCGGGCGCCGGCGGCGCGTCCGTGCTCGACACGCGTTCGCACGGTCCGTACATGCTCGTGCGCCTGCCTGCCGGTCGCTATACGATCACCGCGACCTATAACGAAGTCACGAGAACACAGCGCGTGAACGTCGCCGGCAACGGCAGCGCGCGTGCGACGTTCTCGTTCCCGGGCAAGCACTGAGCACGAAAACGCATCTCCAGCCGGTCGAACTGGCTCACCAGGGAACGACTCTCCCGAGGTAGTCGAGGTAATGCAGTCCGGTGCGGCCTTCGTACGCTTCGATCGTGCTGACGAGGTTGGGGATGCTTTCTTCGATGCCCAGGCGCGCTTCGGGGCCGCCCATGTCCGTGCGCACCCATCCGGGCGCCATCAGCAACAAGGTTCTCGCGTCGTTGTGATGGCGCGCCGCGTAACTGCGCATGAACATGTTCAATGCGGCCTTGCTGCCCCGGTAGACTTCGTGGTTTCCATTCGTGTTGTTGCTGACGCTGCCTTGGCCCGACGACATGACGCCTATCGTGCCGGCCGGCTGCACGAGGTCCTGGAATGCCTCGACAACGCGCATCGGACTCAATGCGTTCGTCACCATCACGCGGACGAATTCATCGGTCGAGACATCTGCAATCGTTTCACGATGGTCATTCGTGACACCGGCGTTCACGAAAAGCATGTCCACCTGACGACCCTGAAGGCGATTGCGGAGCGCAGCGACTTGCTCCGGCACCGTAATGTCGACCGAGTCGACTTCGAGCGCGCCGTTTGAGGTTTGCGCCGCCAGCGCAAGTCGCTCCATCGAACCCGCTCTGCCGGTGGCGATCACGCGCCAGCCGCGCTTGAGGTATTCCTCGACCATGGCGAAGCCGAGCCCGCGCGATGCGCCGATGAGAAGGACCGTTTTTAAATGCGGTGAATCGTGCATGGCTATTTCCCTGTATTCAGTCGATACGGGAAATATAGTGGCGCCTCACACGTGGCGGAAGGCGCATGGCTTGCAGCTATAAGCTGCACGCAACGCCATGTGTGAAAGTGCCGTGCTAGCATCGGGCATGTCCGCCCCCGACTTGAATCTCCTCATCGCGCTCGACGCATTGCTCGACGACGGCAGCGTGGTTGGCGCGGCGCGTCGACTGGGGTTGAGCGCCTCGGCAATGAGCCGAACCTTGACCCGCCTTCGCGAGGCGACCGGCGACCCGCTCCTCGTTCGCGCCGGCCGCGGCATGGTGCTCACCCCGCATGCGCAGGCGCTGCGCGAACGCACACGAAACGCGGTTCACGAAGCGCGCGCCGTCCTCTTGCCGTCGGCCACCGAACCCGATCTCGCGACCTTGCAACGGAGCTTCACCCTACGCGCCAACGACGGCTTCGTGGAAGCCTTCGGCGCGCCGCTCATCGCCGCGGCCACCGCGGTCGCGCCGTTCGTGCGGCTGCGTTTCGCGCCCAAAACCGAAAAGACCTCGGCGCATTTGCGCGAGGGTTCGGCCGACCTCGAGATCGGCGTGCTGGGCGAGATGGGTCCGGAAATCCGCGTGCAGGCTCTCTTCAGGGACCGCTTCGTTGGCGTCGTGAGAAAAGGCCATCCGCTGGCGTTGGAGCGCGAACTGAGCGCCGAGCGGTATGTCGCTTTCGGCCACGTCGTCGCGTCGCGCAGCGGCCGCAGCAATGGCCCGGTCGATGTCGCACTGGCCGCGCTGGGACTCGAAAGAACGATCGTCGCCGTGGTGCCCAGCTTCCCTGCCGCCCTAGCCGTGGCACGCGCTTCCGATCTGATCGCGCTCGTGCCCGGATCGTTTCTGCGCAATCAATGGGAAAAGCCGCACGACTCGCCGCCATCCGCTGGCATCCACGTTTTCGAGCTTCCGGTCACGACCGAAAAAATCACCGTCTCGCAGATGTGGCATCCGCGCATCGAGGCCGATCCGGCTCATCGCTGGCTGCGTCAGCTCGTGCTCGCGGTATGCGGGGAACGCATCCCGCTGTGATCTCGCCGCAATCAATGCGCAGCGGCCCAGCCGACGATGAAATCGATGAATGCGCGCGTCTTCGCGGGCGTGTAGTGACGCGACGGATAGTAGACGTATAGCGGGAATCGTTCGTCTGGCCAGTCGGGGAACAGGTTCACCAGTTTGCCGTCGGCAATCAGCGGTTCGGCGCCGAGCAGGAGCATTTGCGCAATGCCGGAACCAGCGAGGCACGCATTGAGCAGCGCGCCCGGATCGTTCACGGTCAGCCGCCCTTGCGTCGCCACCACGACATGCTTGCGCTTGCGATGAAACTCCCAGGGATAAGGTTTGCCGGTCTCGGGGTCGCGGAATTCGAGGCACCGGTGCGCGGGGCCTTCGAGATCTTCGGGGCGCAGCGGCCTTCCCCGGCGCGAGAGGTACGCTGGAGCCGCAACCGTCACCACGGCGGTGTCGAGCAGCTTGCGTGCAACTAGCGTCGATGACTTCGGCTTGCCGAAACGCATCGCGACATCGAATCCCTCCGCGACCAGATCGCCGAGACTATCCCTTGCGATGAGTTCGATCTCGAGTTCGGGATGAGCGTCCATGAAACGGTCGAGCGCCGTGCCGAGAATCGCGCGATAGCACACGGGGTCCAGGTTGACCCGCAGCCTGCCCCGCACCGCCGACGCATTGCCCGATGCCGCGATGGCCGCTTCTTCGAGCCCCGCGAGATGCGGGACAACCTGCTCGTAAAAACGGCGGCCTCCTTCGGTGAGCGAAATCGATCGCGTCGTGCGATTGAAGAGACGGATATCGAGCCGCTTTTCCAGCCGTGCAATCGCGCGGCTCACGCCTGGCGGCGACATGCCGAGCACGTCTGCCGCGGCGGCAAACGTCCCCGCGTCGACAACGGCGGCAAACACGCTGATCGCGCCGGAAATATTCTCGAGTGTCGTTCTCAATGTCGTCGTTCCAATCGCGGCCGGTACGGCGGCAGGCCATCCGATTCGTGCGCACCAGTCACTGATCTAGTGCCCTTCACGGCATTTAGCTTCGGCCGCCGTGCGTCCAGAATGCGTCTCACCGAAACGGAACCAGGCAGCACGTTGCTGCCATCGTGTTCGGTTCTTTCTGCAATCTCGTCGGCGCATTCGGAGGGTTTCAAGTGTACGCAATTACAGGCATTACCGGAAAAGTGGGCGGCGCACTCGCACGTGCACTCATTGCCTCGGGGCAACCGGTGCGGGCAGTCGTGCGCGACGCGGCGCGCGCCGCGTCGTGGCAAGCACAAGGCTGTGAGCTGGCGACGGCGAGCATGGAAGACACGGCAGCGCTTACCGCCGCATTCAGCGGCGCGCAGGGCGTATTCATCCTGCTGCCCCCGCAGTTCGATCCCGCGCCTGGCTTTCCGGAATCGCGCGCGGTCGTCGACGCCGTTTGCGCCGCGATCCGCCACGCACAACCCGGAAAAGTCGTTTGTCTGTCGACCATCGGCGCCCAGGCGCAGGAAAGCAATTTACTCTCGCAACTCTCGATGATGGAAGAGGCGCTAACCGCGCTGCCTGTGCCCGTCACTTTCCTTCGACCCGGCTGGTTCATGGAGAACGCGGCGTGGGATGTCGCGTCAGCGCGCGACGATGGTGTGATCGAGAGCTACCTGCAACCGCTCGACCACGCCGTGCCGATGGTCGCGACATCGGACGTCGGCCGCGTCGCCGCCGGATTGCTCCAGCAAACATGGAGCGGCACGCGCGTGGTCGAGCTGGAGGGGCCGCGCCGCGTGAGCGCCAACGACATGGCTTCGGCGTTTGCTCGCGTGCTTGGCAGGCCCGTACGCGCCGTGGCGGTGAGCCGGCAGACCTGGGAATCGCGATTTCTCTCGCAGGGCATGAAGCATCCGCTGCCGCGTATGCGCATGCTGGACGGCTTCAACGAGGGCTGGATCTGCTTCGACAAGCCCGAACATGAAATCGTCCGCGGGCATGTCGAACTGGACACCGTGCTCGAAGCGCTGGCAAAGGGTGCGTGACGAAGGGCGTTGGCGCGAATGACGCCAAAGTTGGCGCGTCCGGCCGTGGTCCGCCGGACGCGCCGCGTCTAGACTATCGTCGCAAACCGTCCACCTTTTTAGCGGAGCGCGAATCATGTTCGATGTGCTGGCAACGAAATCTGCGGGCAGCACGCCCGCGCTGGACAACGTGATCGGGAACGCGCTAACCGGCCGCCAGCGCCAGTTTGCCGTTGGCAACGATCGCGCAGTGCGGTATGCGCACGCCGTCGCCCCCTTTGCGGCGATGACGGACACCACGCCCGAATCGTTCGATGCCCTGGCGCGACTGATCGAAGAGCACGCACCCGTTGCCCTGACCACGCTGGATGCCGTGGAACCGCCCGCCGGCTTCGCGCTGATCAGGCATGCCACGCTGCTGCAAATGGTCTGGCAAGGCGAACCGCACGCGCACGCCGCGCTGGAACACGTCCCGCTAACGGCGCACGACGTGCCGGAGATGCTGGCGCTGGCCGCTGCAACACAGCCCGGCCCGTTTGGTCCACGCACCATTGAATTCGGCGGCTACGTTGGCGTACGCAGGGAGGGAAAGCTCGTCGCTATGGCAGGCGAGCGCATGAAGATCGAAGGGCATACCGAAATCAGCGCCGTGTGCGTGGACCCGGCCTTCCGGGGACAAGGGCTCGCGGCGGGCCTCATGAAGCTGCTGATGGCGGCAATCAGCGCGCGCGGCGAGACCCCCTTCCTGCACGTGCTCACGTCGAATCACGGCGCCATTTCCATCTATCGCGCACTGGGTTTTGTCGAGCGCCGCGAGTTGCATCTCACGGTGCTCGGCGTCGCGCAATAGAAAAGCCGGAAAAGCCGCACGCTCATAGCAGGTCGGCGCGCAGTTCCCGCACCCCTCTTCCCAGCCGCTGCCGCAACAGGCTGCGCAGCGTCGCGCCGTCGCCGTAACCGACTTCGGCGGCGATCCTCTCCAGGTCGAGCTTGCCGCTGCGCAACAGCGACTGCGCGTGCTCGACCCGCAAATCCTGAAAGTACGCCAATGGCGACTTGCCGAGCACTTCCTGGCAGCGGCGCTGCAATGAGCGCGAACTGGTTGCCAGCGCCTTCGCGGCGTCCTGCAGCGAGAATCCCGCCTTGAGATTCTTCCTCGCCCATTGTTCGAAGCGCTGAATGAGCGGATCGGCTTGCGCCAGATGATTCGGGATGATGTACGGCGCCTGCGAAGAGCGGATGTCCGCCAGCAGATAGCGCGAAACGAGCGACGCCAGTTCCGGGCTCGCGGAGCGGATCAGCCAGAGCGCGAGATCGAGGTGCCCCATCGCCGCGCCGGCCGTCACGCCGATATCCGAAGGCACGAGCATGCGCGCCTCGTTCAACTGGACCTGCGGATAGCGTTGCCGGAAGAACGGCGCGAGCGCCCAGTTGGTCGTGGCTTCGCGATGATCGAGCAGCCCCGCCTCGGCGAGGATGAAAGTTCCCACGCACGACGCGCCGACTCGCGCGCCCCCCGCTTGCCATTCGAGCAAACGCCCGATGGCCTGTTCGACGTCCGGGCGCTCGAAAGACGCCATCAGCTCCTGCGGGGACAACGTCACCAACGCCGGCACGATCACCCAGTCCGGCTTTGCGTCGGCCGTGACCGGCTGCACCGGGACAGCCAGGCCGTGAGCCGAGCGCACCCGCTTTCTCACCCCCACGAGCGTGACGTCGAAACGCGGAACGCCGCCCATGGTGGCGGCCGAGAGCTTGTTGGCGGCTGAGAACGCGTCGAGCGTGACGGAGAGCCCGGTATCGAAGACGCCGTCGAGCGCCAGGACAGAAATGCGCATGGCGTAAATGCCTCTAAAGTTGTCGTTTGTGACAGTACAGCCGACGAGACCCCAACGATACACTCAATCGCGTTGCAAGTCGCAACACACATTGAACAAGGAGGTTGTCATGAAGGTTCTCGCCATTGGATCGATCGTCAAGGAACTCACGCCCGCGCAGCGCGACGAGATCATGCCGCACGAAGTGCCGGCCACGCTCAAGCTCTACCTGGACGGCAAGATCGAGCAGCACTGGTTTCGCCAGGACAAGCCGGGTGTGGTGTTTCTCATGAGCTCGGGCTCGGTGGAAGAAGCGAAGGCCACGCTGGATACGCTGCCGCTCGCCGAAGCTGGCATCCTCGCGTTCGATCTGCTGCCGGTGGGCCCGCTCGCGCCGCTCGGCCTGCTGCTTCAAGGAAAGTAATCGAGGAAAACAAGCGCTGCGAAGGAGGCGCCGTCCACGCATGCGCCATGAGTGGCCGGCGCCCTCCTGGCAGCCTTCTTCTCCTCGCCAGAGATTTCACCTACAACGTACTGATCCGCCGCTTGTTTTCGATGCTGTCCGGCGGCTGGCGCGCAACCTTGGGGAATCTGCAGCACCTGGCAAAGGGATGAAGGATGAAAACTAACGGTAAAAGCCAAATCGCCCGCGTGCTGGTCTTCGCGGCCATCGCGACCGGCGCGGGCTATGCGCACGCCCAAACGGCCGCGAGCGCGCCCGCCGAGGCGTCCGCCCAGGAAGGCGCGGCGCAATCGGGCCGCTCGGACAGCGCACTGGTGCGTGACGTCCGCCGGGCCTTCACGCGCACGACGGGACTCAATTTCGCCAACATTCACGTCACGGCGCACCAAGGCGTCGTCTCGTTGACGGGGTCGGTACCGCACCAGTCGCAGATCGCGCGGGCCGGCGACGCGGCGGGGTCGGTGAACGGCGTCACCTCGGTGTCGAACCACTTGACCGTGCGCACGGCTCGCGGCAGCGGACCTTGATTAGCGGCCTTACAAGCCGACTCTGAAGCGGACTCTGAAGCGGATTCGATTGGCCGCACAGCAGGATCGTCCTATTCCCGCGGCGTGCGTCCTGTCAAAGTGACCCATCGAACTTCGATCAAGGAGCCCTCCGTGTCTGGCCAGCCTGCGTCCTCGACTCTCGTCTGCGAGACTTTCACCGAATCCGACATCGAGGGCGCCCACGCGCTTTCGCTGCAATTCCGTTGGCCGCATCGTAGCGACGACTGGCGTTTTGCCGCCGCGGCCGGGCATGGCTTCGTGGTTCGCGAAGGCAAGACTGTGGTGGGCACGGCGCTGTGCTGGCCGTGGGGCGAGCATGGCGCGACGCTCGGGCTCGTGATCGTCTCGGCCGACCAGCAGGGCCGCGGCATCGGCCGGATGCTGATGGAGCGCCTGCTCGATGCGCTAGGCCCACGCATGACCGTGCTGCACGCCACGCAGGCGGGCCAGCCGCTCTACGAAAAGCTCGGCTTCAAGAAGATTGGCCTGCTGCACCAGCATCAGGGTGACAGCTTTGCCGCGCCCGTTGTCGAGCCGCCGCCTGGCGAGCGTTTGCGTGCGCTCGAACCCGGCGACACGCCGCGGCTGATCGAACTCGCATCGCGCGCGAGCGGGCTCGACCGCAGCGCACTCGTGCCGCCGCTGCTCGATGTCTCCCAGGGCGTCGCGCTCGTGCGTGGCGACACGGTGCTCGGCTTCGCGCTGTTGCGCCCGTTTGGCCGCGGCCAAGCGATCGGTCCGGTGGCCGTCGCCACCGACGATGGGTTGCACATGCAGCGCGCCAAAGCGCTGATCGCCAACCGGCTCGCCGCCAACGCAGGCGCCTTCACGCGCCTCGATACGCCCGACGAGCAGGGCCTCGGCCCGTGGCTCGAATCGATCGGCCTCGCACGCGTCGACACGGTCGTGAAGATGGCGCGCAACGGCGAGCCCGCGCACGATGCGGGCGTGCTGCAATTCGCCATCGTCAACCAGGCGCTCGGCTGACTGCGAGGACCGCCTTCATGACGCTTCTCTACAAAGCCGACCCCGAGCGCGGCAAGCAATGGGCGCAGCTTTTCGCGCACAAGGCGCCCGAGATCCCCTTCCGCCTTTGGCCCGATACCGGCGACCTCGCCGCCGTGCGTTATCTCGCGGCGTGGCAGCCGCCCGAGGACCCCGCGCGCACGCTGCCCAATCTCGAAGTGATCTTTTCGGTAGGCGCGGGCATCGACCAGTTCGATCTTTCCGGCGTGCCGGAGCACGTCGCCGTGGTGCGCATGATCGAGCCGGGCATCGTCGAGGGCATGGTCGAGTATGTGACGCAGTCGGTCCTGACCATCCACCGCGATCTGTTCGACTACGCCCTGCAACAGCAGCAGCGGGTGTGGCGCGCGCTGCCCGTGCGCTCCGCCGCGTCGCGCCGCGTTGGCGTACTGGGCCTCGGCATGCTGGGCAGCGCGGTGCTCGAACGCCTGGGCCTCTTCGGCTTTACATGCGCGGGCTGGAGCCGCTCGCCGCGCGCGTTGCCAGGCGTGGAATGCTACGCGGGCGCCGAAGCGCTCGACGCCTTCCTCGCGCGCACCGATATCCTCATCTGCCTGTTGCCGCTGACCGAAGCGACGCGCGGACTACTCGACGCGAAGCTCTTCGCGAAGCTGCCGCAGGGTGCATCGTTCATCAACGTCGGGCGCGGGCCGCAACTGGACCAGCACGCGCTGCGCGACGCGCTCGACACCGGTCACCTGCGCAATGCGATTCTCGATGTCGCGGACCCCGAGCCGCTGCCGCCGGAGCATGCGTTCTGGACCCATCCGCGCGTGCGCCTCACGCCGCACATCGCGAGCGCCACGCGGCCCGAAACCGCAGTCGACGTCGTGCTCGAGAACATCCGCCGCCACCGCGACGGCTTGCCGATGCTCGGCCTTATCGACCGGACGCGCGGCTACTGAAGCGGCTGAAGCGATAAGGGGCGCAGCACAATATGCTGCGCCCCCCGATCAAAACGCCACAAACACGCTATTTGGCGAATTATTTGGCGAAACGTCCACCGGTATCGGCCCGGTAGCATGGAACGGTGAATCAACGGCCTCTCAATGGCCTCTCAACGGCCACTCGCCGCACTCCTCTGACTCTTCAGCCGGGAACCGAACCATGCCGAATCGCTCGCTCATTGAAGCCGACCGCAAACATCTGATCCATCCCGTCGTGAACTACCGCGCGCACGAAGCGCGCGGCGTGACCGTGCTCGAATCCGCCCAGGGTGTGTTCCTGCGCGACGCAGACGGCAACGAACTGCTCGACGCGTTCTCCGGCCTCTGGTGCGTGAACACGGGCTACGGCCATCAAAGCATCGTCGAAGCCGCCGCGCGCCAGATGGCGCGCCTGCCCTACGCAACGGGCTACTTCCACTTCGGCTCGGAGCCCGCCATCGAACTGGCCGCGCTGCTCGTGGAACGCGCGCCCGCTTCGTTGCAGCACGTGTACTTCACGCTGGGCGGCTCGGATGCCGTCGATTCCGCGCTGCGCTTCATCACGCACTACTACAACGCGACGGGACGCCCCGCGAAGAAGCACATCATCGCGCAGGAGCGCGGCTATCACGGCTCGTCGGCAGTCGGCGCGGGGCTGACTGCATTGCCCGCGTTCCATCGAAACTTCGACTTGCCGCTCGCCACGCAGCATCACATTCCTTCGCCCTATGCGTATCGCAGCGAGCACGCCGACGATGCCGCGCTCATCGCCGCTTCGGTCGCCGCGCTCGAAGCGAAGGTCGCCGCGCTCGGTGCGGAGAACGTCGCCGCGTTTTTCTGCGAGCCGATCCAGGGCTCGGGCGGCGTGATCGTGCCGCCCGTCGGCTGGCTGAAAGCCATGCGCGAAGCGTGCCGCAAGCTCGACATTCTGTTCGTCGCCGATGAAGTGATCACGGGCTTTGGCCGCACGGGTCCGCTCTTCGCATGCCAGGCGGAAGATGTCGAACCGGATCTGATGACCGTGGCCAAGGGCCTCACGGCAGGCTACGCGCCGATGGGCGCCGTGCTGATGTCGGACGCGATCTATCAAGGCATTGCCGATGGCGACGCCGCCGCCGTGGTCGGTCACGGCCACACGTATTCGGCGCACCCGGTGAGCGCGGCTATCGGCCTCGAAGTCATGCGGCTCTATCACGAAGGCGGGCTGCTCGCGAATGGCGTGGCGCGCGCGCCGCGCTTCGCGCAGGGCCTCGACGCGCTGCTCGCGCACCCGCTCGTGGGCGACTCGCGTCACCGCGGCCTGCTCGGCGCGCTCGAGCTCGTGGCAGACAAAGACAGCAAGCAGCGCTTCGACGCATCGCTCGGCCTGCCCGATCGCATTGCCGCTGCCGCATATGGCAACGGCCTCGTTTTCCGCGCGTTCGGCGACAACATTCTCGGCTTCGCGCCCGCGCTTTCGTACACCGAAAGCGAATTCGACCTGCTGTTCGAGCGCCTCGAAAAAACGCTCGACGACGTGCTCGCGCAACCCGAAGTGCGCGCGGCATTGAAGCAAAAGAATGGGGTCAGCGCCCGTGTCGCCGCGTGATAACATCACTCGACACTTCGACATGCAGGGCCGCCCCCATCCCGATGAGCAACGACTGCAAGCTGGACCGAATCGATCTGCGCATCCTCTCGCAACTGCAGAAGCGGGGGCGCATCACGAATGTCGAACTGGCCGACGCAGTCGGGCTGTCGCCCAGCCCCTGCCTGATCCGCGTGAAACGTCTGGAGAAGGCGGGGTTCATCGTCGGCTACGGCGCGCAAATCCAGCTGGAAAAGCTCGGCGACGTGCAAATGGTGTTCACCGAAGTCACGCTCGCCGACCATCGCCGCGAGGACTTCATCAAGTTCGAGAAGGCCATACGCGAGGTGGACGAGGTCGTCGAGTGCCATCTCGCGAGCGGCGGCTACGACTATCTGCTGAAGTTTGTCGCGCGCAGCGTGAGCCACTATCAGAGCATTGTCGAGGGGCTGCTGGAGCGCGACATCGGCATCGAGAAGTACTTCAGCTACGTCATCATCAAGACGGCGTTCGTCAAGACGCACTATCCGCTCGAAACGCTGTTCTCGCAGAACCTGCATTCCTAAGCATGGGCGACGGACGTGAGGCATGCGCCTCGCGCTCCTGCGTCCCTCATCCATTTTCTCGCGCGCGCTTCGCGCTGAAACCTCCTTCCGGTTTCGGCGCACTCGTCGTGCGCGTTTGGTTACCCGCATCGATCCATCTTCTTCCGCATGGGCGGAAAGGACTCGGCATATGACTACGCGTTATCTCTTGAGCGCGCTGATCCGCAGCGACAACTTCATCGACGGGGAGTGGGTGCCCGCCGCGTCTGGCACGCGCTTCGCCGTGACCGATCCAGCCACTGGCAAAACAATCGCCGAGATCGCCGACAGCGATGCGAATGACGCACGCGCCGCCACCGACGCCGCCGCCCGCGCATTCCCCGCGTGGCGTGACACGCTGCCCGCTGAACGCGCGGCGGTGCTGCGCCGCTGGCATGCGCTGATCGTCGCGAACGCCGACGAACTCGGCCAACTGATCTCGCTCGAACAAGGCAAGCCCCTGCACGAAGGACGCGGCGAAGCGATGTATGGCGCGTCGTACGTCGCATGGTTTGCGGATGAAGCCACGCGCATTTACGGCGACCTCATCCCGCAGCAGCAGCGCGGCAAGCGCATGAGCGCGGTGAAAGAACCGGTTGGCGTGGTCGCGGCGATCACGCCCTGGAACTTCCCGCTCGCGATGATCGCTCGCAAGATCGCGCCTGCCCTCGCCGCGGGCTGCACCGTAGTCGGCAAGCCCGCTGAAGATACGCCGCTCACCGCGCTCGCGCTCGTGATGCTCGCGCACGAGGCGGGCGTGCCGCCTGGCGTGCTGAACCTCATCTGCGCGTCGCGCGATCGCGGCGTGACCGCCGTCGCCGACTGGCTCGCCGACAGCCGCGTGCGCAAGATCACCTTCACCGGCTCGACGCCCGTGGGCAAGCATCTCGCGAGGGAATCGGCGGGCACGTTGAAGAAGCTTTCGCTCGAACTGGGCGGCAACGCGCCGTTCATCGTATTCGACGACGCGGATCTCGACGCCGCCGTGGAAGGCCTCATGGCCGCGAAGTTCCGCAACGGCGGCCAGACCTGCGTGTGCCCGAACCGCGTGTACGTGCAGTCAGGCGTGTTCGAGCGTTTCGCCGACAAGCTCGCTACGCGCGTGGCCGCCTTGAAAGTCGCGCCCGCGACCGACCCCGCCGCGCAGATCGGCCCGATGATCAACGCGCGCGCGGTCGAAAAAATCGCCCGCCACGTGGATGACGCCGTGAGCCGCGGTGCACGCGTGCTCACGGGCGGCAAGCGCCTGAACGAACTGGGCCCCAACTGGTACGCGCCCACCGTTCTCGCAGGTGCCACGTCCGACATGCAGCTAAGCTGCGAAGAAACCTTCGGCCCGGTCGTGCCGCTGTTCCGCTTCGACGACGAAGCCGAAGCGATTCACGCCGCCAACGACACGCCGTATGGTCTCGCCTCGTACTTCTACAGCCAGGACGTGCGCCGCATCGACCGCGTCGCGCGGCAACTCGAAGCGGGGATCGTCGGCATCAACGAAGGCGCGCTTGCTAGCGAAGCGGCGCCGTTCGGCGGCGTGAAGGAATCGGGCTATGGCCGCGAAGGCTCGAAGTACGGGCTCGACGATTACCTTTCCATCAAATACCTCTGCCAGGGAGGGCTTGCATGAGTACCTATCCGATCGAAGTCGCGTTTCCCGACATCGCCGCGCACGAGCGCAGCGAAACGGGCATCCCCTATGTGCACACGTTCGATTCGGGCGTGCCCGGCCCGCATGTGATGATCAACGCGCTCACGCACGGCAACGAGGTGTGCGGCGCGATCGTCGTCGATGCGCTGCTGCGTGCGCGGCTGCGGCCACGGCGCGGCAAGCTCACGCTAGCGTTCGCGAACGTGGAGGCCTACGGCCGCTTCGACCCCGCTCACCCAGACGCCGCGCGTTTCGTCGATCAGGACTTCAACCGCGTGTGGACCGCGCAGGCGCTAGACGACCTAACGCGCGATTCGAGCGAACTGCGCCGCGCCCGCGCGATGCGGCCCGTGATCGACGACGTCGTCCTGCTGCTCGATCTGCATTCGATGCACGAGAAGTGCATGCCGCTCATCGTCGCGGGGCCGCTCGCCAAGGGCGTCGAACTCTCCGCACGGCTCGGGGCGCCGGCCACCGTCATTTGCGACGAAGGCCACCCCGAAGGCCGCCGCATGCGCGACTACGAAGGCTTCGGCGACGCGGCGAGCGAGAAGAACGCACTGTTGATCGAGTGCGGACAGCATTGGGAAGCGAGCGCGGCGACTGTGGCGCGCGATGTCACCGCGCGCTTTTTGCTGCTCTCGGGCGTGGTGGACGAAGCGGATCTGCCTGCGGACTGGCTGCAGCCGCTGCCGCCTGAAATGCGCGTCGTGCGCGTGACGGAACCCGTAGTGGCGAAGAGCATGGACTTCCGTTTCGCGGATAACTACACGGGCCTCGAAGTTTTTCCCAAGGCGGGCGCCGTGATCGGCTGGTCCAACGGCGAGCCGGTCGTCACGACCTACGACGACTGCATTCTCGTGATGCCCTCGCTGCGCCAGTTGCGCCCCGGTGTGACCGTGGTGCGCCTCGGCAAGATCGAGCAGCGCATCGTTCGGAAGCGATGATTCGGCTTCCACTTTTACTTAGGCAAACGAACAAATGATGAAAGTTCAGCAAATCGAGCAGAGCATCGACGTACAAGCGCTAGAAGACTGGGGCACGGCAGGCGCACCGGGCTCGCAGACAATACGCGTTTCCGGCGTGCAAAAGGTCATTCCGGGAACGGAGTCCATCGACACCGGGCTTTTCGAATGCACGAGCGGCACCTACCGTCGTTCGGTGAAAGAAGCGGAAGTCATGCACATCCTGAGCGGCAGCGGACGCTTCACGCCCGACGGCGAGGCGACCGTGCATTTCCGCGGCGGCGATACGCTCTTCTTCGCGGCGAACACGCAGGGCACGTGGGAAGTCGACGAAACGATGCGCAAGGTCTACGTCATTCTGTGACGCGAGATGCAAGACAGAGGGCGCTCAAGCTCAAGCCGCTTCGAGCGCCCTCGCCTGCTGCAGGAAAGCGCTGGGCGTGACGCCGCAAAAGCGCTTGAAATGGCGAGCCAGATGGCTCTGGTCGAAAAAGCCCACCTGGGTCGCGACCACAGCGCCCGGTACGCCCGCAAGCAGCAATAGCTGCGCGCGGCGCACCCGCACTTCGCACAAGTACTTGTATGGCGAAAGGCCGACCTGCTGACGAAATACAGTAGCGAATCGCGAGACGCTGAGCGCCGACACCTCGGCCAGTTCGGCAAGGCTCACCGACTTGTCGAAATTCGCTTCGATATAGGCCAGCGCGTCGCGAAGCGGAGTCACTGTCGCGTGGAACGTATGCATGATCAAGCCTCGCTGGCAGTCGATGCGTGCGCGCTCATCGCTGACGCCGTGCGCCCGAAGCGCGCAATCGAAAACGGTTCGAGCGGCATGTCGGTGGCGCCGGAATCGAGCAGTTCCGCGAGCGTTTCGCCCACGCCCGGCCCAATCTGGAATCCCGAGCCGCTGAAGCCGAACGCATAGAAAAGGCCCGCCGTGGTCGAACTCGGACCGATCACCGGCTCGGAATCCGGCAGATAGCTTTCCACGCCGCTCCACACGCGAATCACATGCAGCGGCGCGAGCGCGGGAACCAGCCGGCGGAACTGCGCGATCTGCTGCACGGTGTTGCCGGGCAGCACACCGGCGCGGCGCGTGTGCGCGTCGGCGGGCCCTGGGGGACCGCCGCCCAGCACGAGGTTGCCGCGCGGAATCTGCCGGAAGTACACGCTCTCTTCCTTGACCGACGTGTAGACGCCCATCGAATGCGTAAAGCGGTACGGCACGGGCTCGGTCACGGCCATCTGCGGGCCGCGCGCGACGAGCGGGACCGGCTCGCCGAACTGCTCTGAGAGCGCACCCGCCCATGCCCCGGCGCAGATGAGCAGTTGTTCCGCGCGCCACACGGCCCCCGTGGCGCTCTCCACGCGAAAGCCGCCTGCCTCCTTTTCCACGCGGACGATCTCGGTGTTCTCCACGAGATTCGCGCCGAGCCGCGCGGCGGCGCGCCCGAAAGCGGGTGCCGCGAGACGCGGATTGGCGTGGCCGTCGCGCGGCGAGATCGAGGCGGCCAGCACTTCGCGGCCAAGGAAGGGAAAGCGCTTGAACATCGCCTCGCCTTCGAGCACTTCGAGATCGAGGTCGTATGCACGCGCCTGCTCGGCGTAGCGATGAAAATACTCGGCGTCGTGCGCGTGGTAGCACACGCGCGTGTGGCCCGAAGGCAGGAACTCCACGTCCTCGCCGAGCAGCGACTGCGCGCGGTACCAGATATCGAGCGCGCGATTGGACATGCCGAGCTGCGAGAGCGCGCGGCCCTGGCGGCGCACGCCGCCGAAATTCACGCCGCTCGCCTGCTGCCCCGTTAGTCCGCGTTCGATCAGGATCACTGAGCGCTTGCGGCGGCTCAGAAAGAACGCCGTTGACGTCCCGATGATGCCGCCGCCAATCACGATCACATCGGCGCGATCCGTCATTCGCTGAACTCCTTTGTTCGGCATGCGCCGAGCTGCGTTTGCGCGGCGCGCATCTGCGTTTCGTCGATATCGTGCGAGGTGGCGCTCAGCGTCATCGTGAGCGGTTTCACCGGCGCCTGCCCGCGCAAGCGCCCCACGGCTTCAAGCGGCACGCGCGCCTCGGCTGCGATGACTTCGGCCCCTGCGTGCGCGCAGAAGCGGCCCTGGCAGCGCCCCATCCCCACGCGTGAAAACGCCTTCGCGCGATTCGCCTCGGTTGCGCCCGTCTCGCGCACCACGCGGCGTAGCTCGCCCGCGGTAATGGCCTCGCACCGGCATACGACGGTATCGTCGGGCAGCGCCGCCGCGAAATGCGCGGGCCACGGAAAAGCTTTGCGCAAGCCTTGCGCGAAGCGCGTGAACCGAACGAGTTCAACACGCAGTTTCGCTGCTTCTGCGAGTGCGCCGTTCGATGCGCCCTCGCCCGCATCCTGCAATGCCGCCAGTGCGGCGAGACGCCCCGCGCGCTCGGCCGCGTCCGCGCCGCGCACGCGCACGCCGTCACCGGCCAGATAAACGCCTGCCACGCTGCTACGGCCATCCTGATCGACTTCGGGCAGCCATTGCCGCGCAGCTTGATCGAAATGGAACGCGCAACCTGCGAGATCCGCGATTTGCGTTTCGGAGCGCAGGTGGTAGCCAAGCGCAACGGCGTCGCACTCCACGCGTTGTTCGCTGCCGTTCGCGAGCTTCACGCGCACCGCGTCTACGCCGTGCTCGGGCGTGCCCTCGATCGCTAGCGGCGTGACGCCGCGATGCACCGCCACGCCCGCACGGCGCAGCGTGCGCAGAAGGGCCATGCCCTTGCGCAACGTCGCGGGCACTTGCAGCAAATCGGGCAACGCCCGCACGCGCTGCCCCAACGTCGACGTATCGAGCACCGCACTCACCGTCGCGCCCGCTTTCACGTACTGCGCGGCGACGAGGTAAAGCAGCGGTCCCGTGCCCATCATCACGGTGCGCGCGCCGATGGCGCAGCCCTGCGACTTCAGCGCGACCTGCGCGCCGCCCAGGCTATAGGCGCCCGCCAGATGCCAGCCGGGCACGGGCATGAGCCTGTCGGTCGCGCCGCTGCAGACGATCAGCGCGTCGAAGGCAAGCTCGTGGTAGCGCGCGCCGCTCGCGAGATGCACGGACTTCGGCCCGACGTTCCAGACGAGCGTGTCGGGCAGGTAATCGATCTGCGAGCGCAGCGCGTCGAAGTCGCGATGCAGCGACGCCGCCCGCTCGGCTTCGGTGCCATAGAGCGTTTCGTAGCTGCGTTTAAAGCCGTCGGGCTGACGTCGATAAATCTGCCCGCCATCGCGCCGCCCTTCGTCCACGACGACAGGACGCAGGCCCGCCGCGACCAGCGTTTGCGCCGCGCGCACGCCCGCCGGACCCGCGCCGATCACGACGACCTTCAGTTCTGCGCCTGCGGCCATACGCCCTCCCCGGCAAGCGCATTGCGCGTGACGATCGACATGCCCGGCGCCGCCGGCGTCGTGCAGGCGCGCAGCCGCTCGCCCTGCGCGGTCCACACCCAGCAGTCCTGGCACGCGCCCATCAGGCAGAAGCCCGCGCGCCGTCCGTCGTCGAACTCGCAGTCGCGCAGCGCGTCCTGCGTGGCGAGCAGCGCGACCATCAGCGTGTCGCCTTCGGCGGCCTGCGCCGTGCGGCCGTCGATCTCGATGTCGAAGGTCGGTCGGCCCGCCTCCGCCACTCTCACGAAACGCGCACTCATGCGGCCGCCCTCTTCGTGGATTGCGCGATCTGCTCGGCCTGTGCAATCTGCAGGCGCGCCAGTTCCGCCGTCGTGTGATGGCAAAGAATCTGCGCGCCGCTGGGCAAGCGCTTCATCGCGGGCGCCGAAACATTGCACGCGCCATCGATCCGCACCGGGCAGCGCGCGCGGAACGCGCACAGCTCGCGCACCTCGGCCGAGGCCCCGAGCGGCGGGAGCGCCGCGCCCGCCACCGCGCGCCGCGCATCGAGCCAGCCCGGCTGCAACGCGGGCACCGAATCGACGAGCAAACCCGTGTACGGGTGATACGGCGGCGCCTCCAGTACATCGCGCTGGCCCGCCTCGACGCACTGGCCGCCGTACAGCACGACGACGTCGTCGCAGATCGCGCGCACCGTCGAAATATCGTGGCTGATGAACATGTACGAGACGCCCAGCTCGCGCCGCAGCTCGGCGAGCAGGTCGAGGATCGCAGCGCCGACCACGGTGTCGAGCGCGGACGTCACCTCGTCGCACAGAATGAGCGCGGGCTCGGCCGCGAGCGCGCGGGCCAGGTTCACGCGCTGTTTCTGGCCGCCCGAGAGACCGCCCGGCTGACGCTTCGCAATCGATGCGGGCAACTTCACGAGGTCGAGCAGTTCGAGCATGCGCTTTTGCGCCCGCGCGCCGCGCAGCCCGTGATAGAAGCACATGGGCCGCGCGAGAATGTCGGCGATCGTGCGGCTCGGGTTGAGCGCCGTGTCCGCGTTCTGGAACACGATCTGGATGCGGCGGTACTGATCGGGCGTGCGCGCCGCAAGCGTGGCGGGCAGCGGCACGCCGTCGAGCAGCACCTCGCCGCGCGCGCGCTCGACGAGCCCGGACACCACGCGCGCAAGCGTCGTCTTGCCCGAACCGGATTCGCCGATCACGCCGAGCGCACTGCCGCGCGCAATGCGCAGGCTCACGTCCTCCAGCACGCGCACAGCGGGCACGCCGTTCGCATCGACACGGCCGTAGCCCGCGATCAGGTTGCGCACTTCGAGCAGCGGCACTTCGGCGGGCGGCGGCGCGGCGGGCGGCCCGGGGTCGGGGTGGCGGCGCGCCGCCAGCAGTGCGCGCGTGTAATCGTCGGCGGGTTCGTCGAGCACCTGGAGCGTCGTGCCATTCTCGCGCACGGCGCCATTGTTCAGGACGACGATACGATCGGCCATCTGCGCAACGACCGCGAGATCGTGGGACACGTACACAGCCGTCGTGCCAAGCTCCCTCACGACCTTGCGGAACGCCGCGAGCACTTCGATCTGTGTGGTCACGTCGAGCGCCGTGGTGGGCTCGTCGAAGACGACCACGGCGGGATCGGTGATGAGCGCCATCGCCGCCATGAGCCGTTGCAACTGGCCGCCGGACACCTGATGCGGATAGCGCGCGCCAATTGTCTCGGGCGAAGGCAGCGCGAGTGCGCGGAACAGGTTCACCGCCTTTTCGCGCGCTGCTGCGGGCGACATGAGCTTATGCAGCAGCGCGGGCTCGGTCACCTGATCCATGATCGTGCGCGCCGGATTGAAGCCTGCCGATGCGCTCTGCGCCACATAAGCCACGGTGCGCGCGCGCAGCGCGCGGCGGCCGCGTTCGTCGAGCGCCAGCACATCCTTGCCGCCGATTTTGACGCTGCCGCCCGCAATGGCGCAGCCGTCGCGCGCATGGCCGAGCAGCGAGAGCGCGATGGTGGTCTTGCCCGACCCCGACTCGCCGATCAGCGCGAGCACTTCGCCCTTCTTCACCGTGAAGTCGACGCCCTTGACGATCTCGACGACCGGATCGGGCGCCGTGCCCGCGACCACGCGCAGGCCCGTCACTTCGATCATGTTCATTTTCCGCCTCCCTGTGCGCGGCCGCCGTGGCGGCGCAGGCTGTCGATCAGCAGGTTCACGCCCACGGTCAGCGTCGCGATGGCGACGGCCGGCATCAGCACGGCGGGCGCGCCTTCCGAAAGGCCACCGATGTTTTCGCGCACGAGCGAGCCCCAGTCCGCGTCCGGCGGTTGCACGCCCAGGCCGAGGAACGACAGGCCGCTCAGCAGCAGCACGATGAACACGAAGCGCAAGCCGAAGTCGGCGAGCATGGGGTGGATCATGTTCGGCAGCACCTCCACGCGAGCGATATAGAACAGCCCCTCGCCGCGCGCCCTTGCGACTTGCACGTATTCGAGCGTCATCAGGTTCACGGCGAGCGAGCGCGAAATGCGGAACGCGCCCGGAATATAGGCCAGCGCCGCAACCGTGATGAGCATCGGCACAGAAGAGCCGAACGCCGCAATCACGACGAGCGCGAGCACCTTGCTCGGAATGGAGATCAGCGCGTCGAACAGGCGGCTCAGCACCTCGTCGATCCAGCGCGGCGACACGGCGGCAAGCAGTCCGAAGAATGTGCCGATGCCGCTTGCAAGCAGCGTCGCGGCGAGCGCGAGGCCAACGGTGTACTGCGTGCCGTAGAGCACGCGGCTCAGCATGTCGCGGCCGAGGAAATCGGTACCGAGCAGATGCGCCGCGCTATACGAGCCAAAAATCTCCGTGGAGGTGATCGCGCCGCCCTTGTACGGCGCGACGAGCGGTCCGATGAAGGCCACGCCGAGCCAGAACACGACAATCGCAAGGCCGATCAGGCCGAGCACCGAGAGGCGCCCGACGATGCGGCGCAGCGGCGAGCGCGGCGGCGTGGGTATGTCGTTCTGCGCTTCCTTGACAGCCTCGGTTGCTGGCCGTTCCTCGCTCTCGCTCGTCGCGTAGAGCACGGTTGCGGCATGGGATGTGGCGGGTCGGTTCATCGTTGACGCAGCCTCGGGTTGGATACGATTTGACACAGGTCCGCGATCAGCACGAGCACCAGATACGCGGCGCAGAACACCATCACGCAGCCCTGCACGAGCGGCAGGTCGCGGTTCGTCACGGCGTCGACCATCAGGCTCGCGAGGCCCGGATAGTTGAAGATCGACTCCACGATCACCACGCCGCCAAAGAGATACGACAGGCTCAGCGCGACAGCATTGGCGATCGGGCCAATCGTGTTGGGCAGCACGTGGCGCAACACGATGCGAGCGGGCGAGGCGCCCTTCAAGCGCGCCATTTCCACATAAGGCGCGCCCAGTTGATCGAGCACGGCCGCGCGCGTCATGCGCGCCATCTGCGCAACGATCACGCAGCACAGCGTCATGACCGGCATCGCGTAGATGCGCAACAGCGTGCCGAACGAATCCACCTCGGAGAGATACGAGAGCGCAGGCAGCCAGCGCAGCTTCACCGCGAAGATCAGCACGGCGATGGTGGCCACCAGGAATTCAGGTACGGCCACGGCGGAGAGCGTGAGCACGTTGAGCGCGCGGTCGAGCAGCGAGCCGCGGAACACGGCGGAAAAGATGCCGATGGCGAGCGCAAGCGGCACCGAAACGAGCGTGGTGAGCCCCGCGAGCACGAGCGAATTCGGCAGGCGCGTGGCGATCAGTTCGCTCACCGGCTGGTTGTTCGACACCGAGGTGCCGAAGTTGCCGGTCACGGCCTGCAGGAGCCAGTGCACATAACGCGTGAGCGCGGGCTGGTCGAGGCCGAACTGATGGCGCAGCGCCGCCACCTGCTCAGGCGTGGCCGCCTGACCGAGGGCCTGCTGCGCGGCGTCGCCGGGCAAGAGGCCCGTGAGGCCGAACACGATTGCCGAGACGATCAGCAACGTGAGCAGCGCGAGACCGAGACGCGCGGCAATGAGTCGTTGCGCGTGTGCTTTCATCGGGTGTCGCCTCCTCATCATGGTGAAGCGAGAAATCGGTGGCCGGGCGCGCGCCCGGCCGCAAGCATCAAGCCTCGAGCCAGACGTTCTCGGCAAACTTGAAGCCCATGAGGCCCGCAATCGGAATCGAGCCGAGGCCCTTGAGCTTCGTCGAATGCGCGTCGAGCGAACTCAGGAACAGCGGAATGCCGATGCCGCCGTCGCTATGCACGAGCACCTGCATGTCGCCGTAGATCTTCTTGCGCTTGGCGTCGTCGGGTTCGCCGCGCGCGGCCAGCAGCATCTGGTCGAACTTCGGGTCCTTCCAGTTCGCCTCGTTCCACGGGGCATCCGACTTGAAGAACTGCGTGAAGATCACGTCGGCGCTCGGGCGCGCATTGATGTTGCCGAAGGTCAGCGGGTGCTTCATCCAGTGGTTCGACCAGTAGCCGTCGCTTGGCGTGCGCACCACCTGGAGGTTCAGGCCCGCCTGCGGCGCGACCTGCTGCAGCAGCATCGCCATTTCGACGGAACCGTCTGCCGCCGGGGACGCATAGATCTGCAGCGGCGTGCTGCCGAGCTTCGCCTTCTGGAAGTAGAACTTCGCCTTCTGCGGATCGAACGTACGCTCCGGCAAGCCCGCGAAGTAGTACTTGTTGGTCGGATCGATAGGCTGGTCGTTGCCGATCGCGCCATAGCCGAGGAACACGGCGTTGCGGATCTGCTCGCGGTCGAACAGGTGCATCATGCCGCGGCGGAAATCGGCGTTGCCCGTGACGCCGCCTTCGTCGCGCATGATGAGGTCGGTGTACTGGCCCGTCTTGGTTTCCTTCACTGCGAAGCCAGGCGTGCCCTTGATGCGCGAGGTCGAACGCGGACTCACCTGGTTGATGAGCTGCACGTCGCCCGAGAGCAGCGCATTCACGCGCGCCGATTCGTCGCCGATGCCGACCAGTTCGATCTCGTCCAGATGCGGCAGGCCCGGCTTCCAGTAGCGCTCGTTGCGCACGACCACCGTGCGCACGCCCGGCGAGAATTCCTTGAGCTTGAACGGGCCGGTGCCCACGGCCGTCTTGAAGTCGTTCGTGCCGTCCTTGATGATCATGAAGTGCGAGTCGGCGAGAATGACCGGCAGGTCGGCGTTCGCCCCCGTGAGCGTAATCGTCACTTCGTTCGGGCCCGTGGCCTTCACGTCCTGGAACTGGTCGGCGAGCGTCTTGACCTTCGAGCCCACCGCGGCGTCCTTGTGGCGCATGAGCGAGTAGACCACGTCGGCCGGTGCGAGCGACTTGCCGTCATGGAACACCACGCCGTTGCGCAGCTTCACGACCCACACCGTCGCGTCCTTTGTTTCGAGCGACTGCGCAAGCGCCATCTGCGCGCCGAGGTGCGAGTCGTACTCGGTCAGGCCGTTGTACACCATGTAGGCGCGCACGTAGTCGGTGGACACCGACTCCTTCGCGGGGTCGAGCGTGTCCGAAGCCGACGCCGACTGCGTCGCCACGCGGATCTTGCCGCCCTGCTTCGGCTTTTCCTGCGCGAGGGCCGCGCCGCTCGCGGCGAGCAGGCCCGCGCCCGTCATCGACATCATGCCCCCCGCGACCATCGCGCGAAGGAGGTCGCGGCGCGAGGCGCCGCGCTTCGTCAACTCCTCGAGCCGCACGCCCGGGTGTGCGATGTCTTCAAGCGATTTGTCGATGCTCATGAAACTTCTCCGCGTCTGATGTGGGGGGCCGCAGCTCGACGTATCGAGGCTGTGTGTTGTGGAAAAGCAGGGTCAGTAAAAAGCGTCTTTGATCTGGTAGTACGCGCCGACGAGCGGCAAAAACCACGGTTTGCCCGTATGGCCGGGAATGGCTGGCCACGTAAAATCTCGCCACGGGTTGGCCGATGTGTTGCCGCTCATGACTTCGGCCATTACCTGGCCCATGTGCGTCGACATCTGCGTGCCGTGGCCGCTGTAACCCATCGAGAACCACACGCCTTCATGCTGGCCCGCGCGCGGCAGGCGGTCCGCCGTGATATCGACGAGCCCGCCCCAGCAGTAATCGATGCGCACGTTCGCCAGCGCCGGAAAGAGCTGCGCGAGATTGCGTTGAAGAATGCGGCCGCTCTTCGCGTCGGAGGGCTGCTCCGACGCCGTGAAGCGCGCACGGCCGCCGAACAGCAGACGCGAGTCCGGCGTCACGCGGAAATAGTTGTGCATGAGGCGGCTCGTGGTGTACGAGCGGCGGTTGGGCAAGAGCTGCATGAGCTGCGCGGGCGGCAGCGGTTCCGTCACGACGATGAACGAGCCGACTGGCGCAAGACGTCGCCGATACCACGCAAACGGACCGTGCCGCGAAGGGCCCGTGGCAATCAACACCTGTTGCGCGTGCAACGTTCCGCGCGAAGACTCCACGCGATAACCGCCGCCCTCCTTCGCGATGGACGTCACGCCAGCGTGCTCATACAACCGCGCGCCGCGACGCACCGCAGCGTTCGCGAGCCCTACCGCAAAGCGGCCCATGTGCATCTGGCCGCCATGCTTTTGCAGCAGCCCACCATAAAAGCTGTCCGACTCCACCTCGCTGCGAATCTGCTCGCGGCCGATGATTTCGACGTCCGGATCGACTTCGCGGCGGATCAGCTCGGCCGTGTGTTCGAGGTGTTCGAGGTGATGCGGCTTCGACGCGAGCTTGAGCTTTCCGGAAGCCAGGTAGTCGCAGTCGATGCCCTCTTCGCGAATGAGCCGCTCGACCGTATCGACCGCCGCCGCGTACGCGCGGTAGCAGCCCTGTGCGCGCTCGACGCCCAGTTGCCCGCGCAGCGCCGCATAGTCCTGCGCCACGCCCGTGTTGCACTGGCCGCCGTTGCGCCCCGATGCCCCGCCGCCCATGCGGCCCGCGTCCAGCACCGCGACGCTCGCGCCGCGGCGGCCAAACGCAAGCGCCGCCGAAAGCCCGGTGAAGCCGCCGCCAACCACGGCGACATCCACGCGGCCTTCCACTGGCCCCTCGCTTGCGAGGAGACCGGCAGGGGCAGTATCGAGCCAGTACGAGTCGAGCTTCATTCGGCGGCCTCGGTGATTACAGACCCAGTTGCGAAGCGAGTTCGCCGATCGTCTCGACTTCGTAGTACTCGTAGTACGGCGTGCCCGGCTCGTGGCCGCGCTTGACGAACGCCTTGTGCTTGATGCCCATGTCGTGCGCCGTCATCAGGTCGTAGCGCAGGCTCGACGAAACGTGCAGCACGTCGCCGGGGTTGCAGTTCAGCTGGTCGAACATGTACTCGAAGCCCTGCATGCGCGGCTTGTACGACTGCGCCTGCTGCGCCGTGAACACGCGGTGGAACGGCGCGCCGAGCTTGTCGACGTTGCTCTGGATCTGGTCGTCCGAAGCGTTCGAGAGAATCACGAGCTTGTACTTCTTCGCGAGGCGCGAGAGGCCTTCGGGCACGTCCGGGTGCGGGCCCCAGGTCGGCACGGCGGTGTAGAACTTTTCAGCTTCAGACTCGATGAACTCGACGTTCATGCGCTTGCAGGTGCGGCGCACCGAATTGACGACCACGTCGCGGTACGGCTTCCATGCGCCGAGCACCTCGTCGCGGCGATAGCCCGCGAAGAACGCGACGAACTTCTCGAGTTCCGCGCCCTTGAGGCGGTCGCCGTACATCTCGCGCGCCATGTCGGCCATGCGGAACTTCGTCAGCGTGCCGTAGCAGTCGAACGTGATGTACTTCGGCTCGAAATCGATCATGATGGCAATCCTTTCGTGTGATGAACCCGCTCCGGGCTCAGTGGCGAAAACAGGTGAAAGTGCGTCCCTGTGGAAAATTTAACCAGCGCAAAATTTGGGGTTGGCGTCGAATCGTGGGGCCTTCGCGGTATAAATCACGCGTTTGCAGGGGCCGCCACAGCAGATTCTGCGGTGGCGCTCCTGAGCGGGTTTTAACCGCATGACCGTGCGTTTTGGCAGGCGATTCGTCAGCATTACGTCAGGCCCTCGTATCGATCAGCACGCTCTTGAAACGCAGGTGCGCTTCGTAGCCCTGGCGGCCGAGATCCTTGCCCATGCCCGAGCGTTTGTAGCCGCCCGTCGGGATCATGAAGTCGTTGCTGCGCCCGTACCGGTTGACCCACACGGTGCCCGCCTCCAGCGCGCGCACGAGGCGCAGCGCGCGGCCGATGTCCGCGGTGTGCACGCCGGCGGCCAGCCCGTATTCGGGATGCGAGGCGAGCGCGAGCGCTTCTTCCTCTGTGTCGAAGGACTGCACCGTGAGCACGGGGCCGAAGATCTCGGCGCGCACGGCCTCGGTTTGCGGCGTCACGCCGGTGAGGATGGTGGGCTGATAGAACGCGCCAGGCACAGCGGCATCCGCGCGGCGGCCGCCGCAATACAGCGTGGCGCCTTCGGCCACGCTGCGCTCGACAATGGCTTCGATACGCGCGGCCTGGGTTTCCGAAATGATGGGCGGCAGCGTCGTGCCCGAAGCCCACGTCGCCCCGGCGCGCAGCGCAGCGAATGCCTGCTCAATGCGCGACACCAGTTCATCGGCGATGGAGCGTTCGACCAGAAGCCGCGAACCTGCCACGCACACCTGCCCCGCGTTACCCGCAATCGCGCCTGCAATGCGGCGCGCAACTTCGTCGAGCTTCGGCGCATCGGCGAACACGAGCTGCGGGCTCTTGCCGCCCAGTTCCAGCGTGACCGGCTTCGTACCGCTTTGCGCGCACGCCGCCATGATCGCGGCGCCCGCGCGCGTCGATCCCGTGAACGTCACTTTCGCGACATCCGGGTGGCGCACGAGCGCGTCGCCGGTCGTCACGCCGTCGCCTTGCACGACGTTGAAAATGCCCGGCGGAATGCCCGCCTCGATCGCGAGTTCGGCCAGGCGCAGCACAGAAAACGGCGTCATCTCCGAAGGCTTGAGCACAACGGCATTGCCTGCCGCGAGCGCGGGGCCGATCTTCCACGACGCCATCACGAGCGGGAAATTCCACGGTGCGATCGCACCCACCACGCCATAAGGTTCGGCGATCGTCATGCCCAGGTGGTCATGATCGGTGGCCACGACCTCGCCGCCGATCTTGTCGGCGAATTCGGCATAGAAGCGGATGCCTTCCGCCGTGAACGGCACGTCCCACGCGCATACGTCGCGCACGGGCCGCGTCGAGCCGAGCGCTTCGAGCGGCGCGAGCGTGGCGGTGTCGGCGACGATCAGGTCGGCGAAGCGGCGCAGGATGCGGGCGCGCTCGCGCGGCGCCATGCGCGCCCAGCCGCTCTCGCGAAACGCGCGCCTCGCGTTATCGACGGCGCGGTCCACGAGTTGCGCATCGCCGAGCGGCACCGAGGCATAGACCACGCCGTCCGATGGCCGCGCGACGCCGATGCGCGCCGCGCCCTCGGCGACCCACTCGCCGCTGATGAAATGGCCGGCTTTGTCGGCCATTGCGGCAGTGACTGCGGCGGGATCGAACTGGTCCATGACTGGGTTCCCTCGACTTGGTCTCGATGGGAACTATCGTAGGTCCATTGGCACCGCATATTTCGCCGACAAAAAAGCGCAATCAGCAGAATCGACGCGTTATTCACTGTCCAACCCCGCGTTTTGCATTGCATCACCGGCGCAGGCCGCTCGCACGCAGAACACGCATGCAGAACAGGAAGATCGTCCTAGTCAGCCACCGCGGCCAATGCGATAGTCACGGTACGCGTATACAGAATCTGGAGGCCGGCGTGTCCGACCCAAACCTGCACAGCGTCATCACCTACCGCGCCTTTACTGCCGACGACCTGGCCGCAGCACATGCGTTGTCGACGGCCGTGCGCTGGCGGCACCGCCCCGAAGACTGGCGTTTTGCTGCGCGCATCGGCGAAGGCATCGTGGCCGTGGACGAAACCGGCTCGCTCGTCGGCACGGCTTTCTCCTGGCTGTTCGGTCCCAACGCGGCAACGCTCGGCATGCTGATCGTCAAGCCCAGTCATCAGCGCCGCGGCATTGGCCGCGCGATGATCGAGCACTGGATGCAGGCGCTCGCCTCGCGCACGCTGCTGCTCCACGCAAGCGACACGGGCTGGCCGCTCGTCGAGCGGCTCGGCTTTACGCGCATTGGGCGCGTTCATCAGCATCAGGGCGCGGCGTTCCAGCCGCCGCTCGTCTCGCTGCCTGCGGGCGAGCGGCTGCGCCCGATCGGCGCGAGCGACCGGCCCCGCCTGATCGAGCTGGCCACGCGCGCAAGCGGCCTCGACCGCTCGGACATGCTGCCCAAACTACTCGACCAGGCAAGCGGCATCGCGCTCGACCGCGACGGCGAACTGATTGGCTTCGCGCTCTTTCGCCGCTTTGGCGACGGGCATGTGATCGGCCCCGTGATCGCCCCCGACTCACCCGATGCGTGCCGCGCCAAGGCGCTGATCAGCCATTGGCTCGCCTCCAACGCGGGCATGTTCGTGCGCATCGATACGCCCGTCGATCTCGGCCTCTCTGATTGGCTCGAAGGCGTGGGGCTGCCGCTCGTCGATCACATCGAGAAGACGGAGCGCGGCGCGCCTTTGCGCGTCGATGCGCAGTTCAAACAGTTTGCTATCACGAGCCAGGCGGTGTGGTGAGCGCGCTCGACTGAAAAAAACCAGCGCGCTACCACCCGCGCAGCGAACGGACTACCATTGAAGTCTCGCCTCGAGGGTGACGGCTATGGCTACCTATGGTGTCGACGGTGTACGCATCAGTTCCTCAACGGACCGGGTAACACACGTGCGCTGGGCGCAAATCGATCCCCAGACGCATAATTGGCTCTCGGTGCCCACCATCTCCGAGGTGTCGGCGCTCACCGACGACATCCGCTCGGGCGCAGTGGTTTATTCCGTATTTACGCTGGGCGGAATGCGATTTCTCGGCCCGAAAATCAAGCCGGTGCCGCATCCAAACGGCATAGATGGAATCGATCTGGAAGTGCCGGACGGCAACGTCGAAAAGTCGATCGACGATCTGCCGCGCGTCTAGCGGTGCATTGATTGCCCACGAAGAGTGCCGGGAAGCGCGATGCGCCCGGATGGGCGCGCATCTGCCGCTTGTCTTTAAGGTTGACCCGGCGAGTCAACTGGTTCGGAGTGCCGATCATAGGTCGGCGCACGACGAGCGATCTATTACCTCAGTTGTAGCCCAGTATCGCAGACGTCGCGACGTCTGCCCGGTCACTTGGATTGCCAACCAGCACGACGGTAGGCTCGTGCAAACACGCACGATACGGGTGCTCGTAAGGCTCGTTCGCGGAATCAGCGTCGTTCTGATCAATCTCCAGCGGGTGGCTATGCTCACGGTTGTCCATGATCGTCTCCTGATGTAGGGGCTGTTTGTTCGACCAATAGGGTTCCCTACCCACCGATTAAGCAAGTTCGGTGCCGTAGCCGCAAGCGCTGCCGCCCCTCTCGAGCCATCGCACGTATCCACGCGGCCGGACGTCTTGTCCCCAGGTCGCTGAACGCATTCGCGCGAGTCATCGGCTGCAGAGTTCCTTCAATAGATATTACATCACGTTGTGATGCTTTTACCCTACCGGAGGAAACTCGTCTGCCGTGCTTGACTATTGCGAAGTCGTGAGCTTCAGGTTCGGACGCAAGTCATGCGTAATCGCTTCGTGATGTCCTTTGCGCTGATCCGACACCTGTTCGATGCCTGTCTTCAGCACTTCCTCACAAAACGCAATTCGCGTGCGGTAATACTCGGCCTGCAGTTGCGCATCGAGCACCCGCTGCTCGGCCTGGAACAGTGCCATGCGCAATTCGCCTAGCGCGCGTTGAGCCTGCTTCTCCGGCGTTGCGGCATTGTGGGCAATCAGGTTTGAAAGCCAATGCAACATGGATAAGCCCCCCTGTTGTCAATTTCACGCTTCGCACGCGGCAAGTTTGATAACCGCTCGAACTGTCGCTGGGAAAAGACTATCAGAGGCGAAGAAAAGCAGTGTGTGCACAAACGAACGTGTTGTATAAACGATGCACAAAGCACGCAGACATCGCTCGAACGATCACTTCACTGTACGCAATCCGCCTCATGCTCAAGACGCGCTTTCGTCGCACGTTTTCGTCGCTATTAGGGAGCGATGCATGTGCGGGTCAGATCAGCCGATCGAGATGGGACGCAGCGGTGACTATCCACAAGCTGAGGGTTCGCACATTCGCGCTCTGCGCAGCGCTCGCGTTGCTGGGCCCCGGCGCATGTTGGGCCGACCAGGTCAAGGTGATGATGTCGGGCTGGTTTGCGCCGGCGTATCGCGACCTGGGTCCGCTATTCGAGGACGAGACCGGCAATACCCTGGTCACGGTTTGGGGGGCCGCGGCGGGCACGAGCCTGACTGCCATTCCCGTGCGGTTCGCGCGGGGCGAGTGGGCCGACGTGCTGATCGTAGTCAGCTATGCGCTCGACGATCAGATTCACGCAGGCAACGTCGTGGCCGGCAGCAGGGTGGATTTCGCACGCTCGCCAATCGGCATGGTGGTGCGCGACGGTGCGCCGAAGCCGGACATCAGCACGGTCGACGCCTTGCGCCGCACGCTGCTTGCAGCGAAGTCTATCGTCTACCCGGAGAGCGCGAGCGGCGTCTATATCGCCAACGAACTGTTTGCGCGCCTGGGCATCGAGGGGCGTGTGAAAAGCAAGAGCCGCATGGTTTCCGCCGAGCGGGTCGCCACGGTCGTCGCGAACGGCGGCGCGGAAATCGGCTTGCAGCAGGTCGTGGAAGTGTTGCCGGCGAAGGGGGTGACGGTGGTCGGCAGTTTGCCCGCGGAAGTACAGAGTTACGTGGTGTATTCCGGGGGCATTGCCACCACTGCGAAAAATCCGCTCGGCGCACAGGCGCTGATCCGTTTTCTGTCTTCGCCGGACGCCGCGCCCGCGATTATGCACTCCGGGCTCGAGCCGATCACGGCACCGCAACCGCTGCCGTTGCCGACACCATTGCCGACACCGCCGCCGAATGAGCCAGGCAGCAGCGCCGCGGTAAATCCCTCGCCATAAATGGGCGCTAGCGCTCTGCCATCCCTTTTTCCGCCAGTTCCTTTTTCGCGCTTTCGTTCTTGCTCAGGTGCGTGAGGCCCATGCCACGAAGAACGTTCGGAGCCTTGGTGTACTGAATATTCTCGTAGCCCACGATCTCGATGCGATTGCCCCACGGGTCGCGGAAATCCAGAAACGGACCGTCGAGCAACCTGACTCCCGCAGCCTTGAGCGCGGCGCGCGCCGCCTCCTTGTCATCGACGACGAGGCCGACATGCCGGCCGTCGTCAGCGGGCTGTTTGCGTCCCGCCTGCAACGCGATGAATTGATCGCCGAGATCGATGAAGGCCATCGTCCTGCTCTTGCCGCGCAACTGAAAATCGAAAATGCGTCCATAGAAAGTCAGCGCTTCTTCGATATCGCCAACTTCCAGCGCGACGTGATTGAAGCCGATGGCGCGCGGCCTGGTGGTTGTGGTGTCAACCATTTCACCCTCCTTCTGCAACCCGTGCATAGCGTTCGCGAACTCGCCGCGAACCGGTCTCCCGGTGAGACACCTCAAGTATGGGGATTCAAGTCGCCGCACACTAGCCAGTCAAACAGGATTTGTTTGATCCATTATTGGACAAATGTCGTGCCTGATCCGAACGCTCTGGCCGTGTTCGTTCCGGTCGTCCACGCCTGGTACTTTCACTGTCACGGCGCGCGCGGGCCGAACGTAACCTATGATGGTTCCTGCAGAATCAGTCAGCAAACCTTGGGGGGGCCATGGAGACGACTGAGCAGACCATCAAGTGGCGCAGTCGGCCAAATGTAAGCACCAGCGCGATCGAGCCGCTCAATCCACTGCCCGCAGTCTGCGACGTATCGGTGACCAACGTCTGCAACGCGGCGTGCGACTTCTGCGGATTCGCGCGCGACAAGAATCTGGCTGGCCCGCGTCGCTATATCGATCCCGATGCGTTCGAGCGTGCAATGCCGTTGCTGCGCAAACGCAGGATTCGCTACATGACGCTGCAGGGCGGCGAGCCTCTGGTTCACCCGCAGATCGAATCGCTCGTCGCGTCGGCCGCGAAAGCCGGCATTCAGTGCGGCGTGATCACGAACGGCTGGTTCCTCCCCCGCCACATCAAGCAACTGGCGGCAGCCGGCCTCAAGCGGCTCCTGATATCGATCGATAGCGCGGACATGAGCGAGCACGAGCGCAATCGCGGCTTGCCCGGTCTGGCGGCCCGCATCCGCGAGGGCATCGCTCAGGCGCACACCTTCGGTATCCCTGTCTGCGCTACGGTTACGGTGAGCCATCTGGTTCGTTACGCTGCGCTTCCCGAGACGCTCGAGCGGCTTGGGTTCGATTCCGTGGTGTTTTCCTACCCCAGGCGCGACGCATTCGGGTCCACATCGCTCGTCTACGACGAACATTCGACACTCGTCGACTTGAGCCGCGACGAAATGCTCGAAGCATTGAGCGCCATCGAGCGCCTCAAGAAGCACTTTCGTGTGATGGACCCAAGCGCTGCACTGGACGAAGTCGCGCGGTTCGTACGCGGCGAAGAACAACGGATTCCGTGTATCGCTGGCAGCAAGTATTTTTATATCGACTGGAACCTCGATGTCTGGCGTTGCGAACCGTGGCACGAGCCCATGGGCTCCGTGTTCGACCTCGACCGCTTGCCCGATCAACGCGAGCCCTGCAATGCCTGCATGATGGGGTGCTACCGGCATGCCAGCGTGCTGATGCACGGTGCAAAGGCCGTCACTGACTCGGCACAAGCGCTGGGCAGAGGCGAGCTTCGCACTGCTGTGAGCCTGATGTTCCAGCGCGGCGTTGCGTATTCGCTGTGGGCGCTCGCCACGGAAGAATTGCCTCGAACGGCGCTTGCCGCACTGGCAGGACGAAGCGGCGCTCGCCGTTCGTCGCCGCAAAGTGCATGAATGACGGTTACGGGCAAATCACCGTCATTCTGAATGGACCGCCGTTCGCCGCTGCGTGTGCGACGGCCTCGTTCGCATCGTCGAGCGAAAACGTCGTCACGTCGAACTGGCCCAGATCGAGCAGTGCGCCGCGAATCAAACCTGTCATCAGCGTGACGGCTTGCTTTGGGTACATCCACTTGCCGCGCAGCGTGATGTCGTTGCGCATGATCCACGGATAAGGCAGTTCGAGCCCGGCTCCCCCCAGCATGCCGACACCGCCCATCAGGACCACGCGCCCGTAGGGGCGCACCGCCATCACCGCGGCGCGCACCGTCGTCGCGGGCACCGACGGCGGCATCAGGTCCATCACGCAGTCGATCGGCCCGGGCGCCGCCTGTTGCATGCGTTCGCGATCCGTTGCTTCGTCGCCGGAAAGCACAACGGTTCGCACGCGCTCGCCGAACCTGCGCGTCAGGTCCTCGAGCGCCTGCGCATTGCGGCCAGGCGCCACGACGCAGCGCGCACCCATGGCGAGCGCGACCGCGACGCACGCGCTGCCGAAGTTGCCGGTCGCGCCGCTCACGAGCAGGATCTCGCCCGCCCGCAGATCCGACGCGAGCAGCCCGCCATACGGCACGAGCAGCGTATTGAGCGCGCACCAGCGCGCGGCGTCGGCCGGGTCGATGTCGCCGAGACTCACGGCGTTTTCGGTCGGCACGCGTAACTGTTGCGCGAACGGGCCGTCATGAAAATAGCGCTGCAACTTCGCGCCGCCCTCGCCTCGCGCGCTCCAGCCCTGCAACACGATGTCGGGCATGAGCGCGTCGTCGCGAGAGCGCACGGTCGGGTCGCAGAACACCCAGTCGCCCGGTTGCAGATGCGTCGCATCCGGGCCGATGGTGCGGACCCGGCCAATCGCGCCGCAGCCAGGCACGATCGGCAGCTCGATGGGATAGCGGCGCTCTCCGCTGAACACTTCCTTCGCATAGGACAACACCGGCGCCGCAACGACGTCCACGATGACCTCGCCGGTGCCGGCAGAAGGGTCCGGCATCGGTTCGATCGAGAGCGGCGCGTTGAGCGTCTTCAGAATGGCAGCTTTCATGGCGCTTCCAGAGAGGGGAATGAGCCGATTCTGGCAGGCTTAGAATGGGCAACAAGGCCCGCTGCGATCCCAGGACTGCGCAGTCCCTCCCTACATGAAACGAACACGATGACAGCGACGACTCGAACCCAGTTCGGCGATTTTCTGCGCTCCCGGCGCAAGAAGCTCAAACCCGATGACGTCGGCCTGGGCGGTGGCCAGCGCCGCCGCACGCCCGGCCTGCGGCGCGAAGAAGTCGCGGAACTCGCGGGTATCGGCGTGGACTGGTATGTGCGGCTCGAGCAAGGGCGCGCGGTCAGTCCTTCGGATGCGACGCTCGATGCGCTCGCGCAGGCACTGCGGCTCGACAAAGCCGAAGCCGGCCATTTGCGCGCACTCGCGCAGCGCGGCGAGCCGCGCGCCTTCGCCCGCGAAAGCGTGCCGCCTGCGATCGCGCGGATCGTCGCCAGTCTCGCGCTGCCGGCCTATGTCACCGGCCGGCGCTGGGACATCCTCGCGTGCAACGAGGCCGCCTCGGAACTGCTCGGCTTCGACCGCCTCGCGCAACAAGATCGCAACATCATGATCTACATGTTCATCGAACCCGAGGCACGGCGGCTCTTTGGCGCGAACTGGTCCGATGAGGCGCGCCGCATGATCGCGCTCTTTCGCACGAGCCACGACCTCCATGCGGGCGACCCGGCGTTCGTCGAACTGGTCGAGCGGCTGCGCTCGGGCAGCGAGGAGTTCGCGAGGTGGTGGAGTGCCCACGACGTGCGCAGCGGCGCGTCGGGCCAGAAAGTCTTTGCGCACGCGAAGCACGGCATGCAGCGCTACGAGTACGCCACGTTTCAGGCGAACGACGATCCAGCGCTGAAACTCGCCATCTACACACCGCTCGGCGCGGACGCAAGTTAGCCTACGGCCGCAACCAGCGTACGATGTCCCCGCTTGCCGGCATGGTGTTTGACGCTCTGCCGGTGCGCGCCGGATGCCGAAGCGCTCCGGTACGATGCGAGCCGCACCTTGACGCCGTGCGAATGCGCGAGCGTCCAATGGTGACGATGCGCAGCGGCGCCTGCGTAATAGCGCGGCTCGACAACCGGTGTGTCGTCGCCGTTCAGCCAGCGCCGTATCGTGACGAGATCGGCGGAGCGCCCCCACGACGTTTGTGAGCCCAGCAGCGCGATCATCACTTCACCGCTCGGCAGGTTGGCATCGACCACGATGCAGCGTCCCGCCTCGCGGATATAGCCGGTCTTTGCGACCAGCAAGTCCCAGTCGGCAGAGCTCACCAAAGGGTCGGTGTTGTGATAGAAGCGCGTCCTCGTGCCGATCGCCTCTTCGTAACGGGGCAGCGTCGTGTACTCGCTGATCAATGGGTAGTGCGCCGCGGCGCCCGCCATCTTCACGACGTCACGCGCCGTCGAGAGATTTTCGGGCGAGAGCCCGGTTGGATCGTCGAAGTGCGAATTGGCCATATGCAGCGCGCGTGCCTTTTCATTCATCTGCCGGATGAACGCGGCCTGGCCGCCCGGGAACGCACGCGAAAGCGCCGACGCCGCGCGATTCTCCGACGACATGAGCGCAAGACGCAGCATCTCTCCTCGCTCGAGCGACGCACCGATAGGGATGCGGGAGCCCGTATGCTTGAGCCGGTCGATATCGTCGTTGTCGACGTTCACCGTGCCTCCCAACGGCTGGGCGCTGTCCAGCACGACCATCGCCGTCATCAGCTTGGTGAGCGACGCGATCGGCTGGGCTTCGTCGGCGTTCTTTTCCAGCAGGACTTCCTGGCGCCCGACGTCGTACACGATCGCACTGCGCGAATGGAGGAATGGCGTCTCGCCCCACGCGACGAAGGACGCAGAAGCGAGCAGTAGCGCGCTGAGGGATTTTTTCATGGTGTTCACACCCTGGGACGGCAATCAGGCGATGGCGGGTCCAACGTGCAACTGATCCCCAACGATTCAACTGTAGTTGCTCGTTGCACGAATGAGTGTGTGAAAGAGGACAGAATTCTTGTCCTTCATGCGGGCAATTCAGCGCCTTACGAAAATACCTTTGGCGTCTTTCTCTAGTGCGAGTGACGCGAGTGATGCGTGCCGCTTTTTCTTGCGCGCCGCCCGCGAGCGTTCGTCTTCCAGTTCAGGAAGCTGGCCACAGCAGCCGCAATGAATGTGACGAAAGTCGAGGCCGACGAAGCGAGGAGCGTCTTTTCCGCTGCATCCATCGGGGGCGTTGTCGGACGAAATCGGGCAGCAGGCGGGATTGACACTGCCGGGGCGCTTCCCGGCGAGACTGACGAGACGCGCGGCGCCGGTGCGCCTTTAGGCTGGACGACGGTTGCGTGCGGTAGCGGAACCGCCCACTTGTCACGCACAAAAAGGGCGGCCGTTACGCAAAAGAATCCCACAAAGAGACCCAGAAACAACCGGCAAAACAGTTCGAGCCTGAGGGAATGAGCCACGTCAGCCTCCGTCGTCGTCAACGGTTCCCACAGGCTTATATTGCGCTGGCAATGGCAAAAGGGAATAGCTTCAGGCAGACAGCCGCTCGACAATCTCATCGAACGAAGGCCGCGTTTCGACCTGCTCGGAGAAACAGTCGGCTATCAGCGCTTCGAACCCGGCGGCGCGATCATGGGCTTCTCCGGCCAGGCGTTGCGAGAGTTCTTCGAGCAGGCAGCCGAACGCACGCACCTCGATACGTTCGAGCGCCTGCGCCTGTGCGCGATCGTCGATATCGTGGAAGGACGCCGCGCCGAAGTCGCCGAGCAATACGCGCCCTGCGCCGTCGTGCAGGATGTTGTGCGCATAGAGATCGCCGTGCATGATCCCACGCCCATGCAGATGCCGCGCCGCCGATGCGATGCCGCGCGCGATCTGCAAAGCAACTGGCCAGTCGAAGCGCACATCTGCCGCATACACATCGCGTGTACACGAGTCGAGGCTCGGCGGCCCGGCGAGATTGCTAAACGACGGAGGGATCAGTTCCATCACGAGGCCGTGCTCGCCCAGCGGATGACCCGTGATCTTGCCGAGCACCGGGATAAGGTTCGGGTGCGAACCGGCTTGCAGACACGCTGCCATTTCGAGCTCGGGCAAACCGTCGCTCGTCACCGCGCCCTTGAACAGCTTGACAGCGACCGCCTCGACTGGATGCCCGTCGCGCAGAAGACGCGTCGCGCGATGCGTCACACCAGACGCGCCCTCACCGATCGTTTGTCCAAGCGCGAGCGTATGCCAGTCGATATCGGGCACCGGCGAGTCGGCCAGCGCCACCTGCTCGCGCACGACGTTCAGCGGATTGCCCGCGTAGGCGAGCCACGCGAGGCGCGGCAGGCGCAACAGCCAGTCGGGCAAGGCGTCGAGCCGGTTCGCCGAAATCCGCAGGAGTTCGAGCCGGCTGCATGCGGCCATCGTCTCAGGCAACGACCGCAGGCGGTTGCCGGCCAGCATCAGCTTTTGCAGATTCGGACGCTCGCCGATTTCCGGCGGCAGCGCGTCGACGTCGTTATCGGTCAGGATCAGCCAGCGCAATTGCGGCGGCAGCGCGCGCCCGGAAACGTGGCGGATGCGGTTCGCCTTGAAGCCGACCATGCTCAGCGATTCGCACTCGCCGAGTACGGGCGGCAACTCGGTGAACGGGTTGTTCGAGGCGAACAGAATGCGCAAATGGCGCAGCCGCGGCAGGTCGTCCGGCAGCGCCGTGAGCGAATTGCCCGAGAGATCGAGCACCTCCAGGGTATCGGCGAGGTCGAAGATCTCGCGCGGAAATTCGGTCAACCCGCAGGCGAGCTTGAGCTGTCGTGCGCCGGCGAGTTGCCCGTCGCGCAGTTGTTCGAGAGAAGCGGTCTTCACGCGTGGATTGAATTCGAAAATGGCAAGGAAATCGCAGGTGCCGGCGCCAAAACGTGGCGCCGGCACCTGCAATTCTAGCGGGTCACCCGCTGTGAGCGCATTTCGGACCGCATTCTTCAGGAACGCGCCGGCTCGCTTGCGGCGGCTGGCTCTCGCACGCTCGTTGCGGACCAGCCGCCGCCCAGCACCTTGTACAGCGTGACCTGATTCGACAGCTTCGCCAGTTCGTCGGTGACGAGCTGCTCCTGCGCGGTGTAGAGCGTGCGTTGCGCGGTCAGCACGGTCAGGAAGCTGTCGGTGCCGGTCTTGTAGCGCGCCTGCGCAAGATCGTAGTAATCCTGCGCCGATTTCACGTAATCGCGGTCCGCCTCGACCTGATCGACATAGGTCGCGCGCCCCGCCAGTGCGTTCGACACTTCCTTGAACGCCGTCTGGATCGCCTTTTCGTAGTCAGCCACGTCGATATCCTTCTCGATCTTCGCCACGTCGAGCGACGCCTTGTTGCTGCCGTAATCGAAGATCGGCATCGTGATCGTGGGCGCGAAGGTCCACGCGCCCGTGCTCGCCTTGAACAATTGCGAGAGGCTCGTGCTGGCGGTTCCCGCGCTCGCCGTCAGTTCGATCTTGGGAAAGAACGCCGCGCGCGCGGCGCCGATATTCGCGTTCGCCGCCTTCAGCGTATGCTCCGCCTCGACGATATCGGGGCGGCGGGCGAGCAAATCGGACGGGATGCCCGCATCGACATCGGCGAACATGGCGTCGCTCTCCAGCAGCGTGGGCCCCGTGCCAAAGTCGTCCGGCAGCGGGCAGCCAATTTCGGCGATCAGATTGTTGCGGTCCTGCGCGACCGCTCGCGTGTACGACGCCACACTCGCTCGCGCGCTTGCCAGCGACGTCTGCGCCTCGCGCACGTCCTGAAGCGACGCACTGCCGATCTTCATCATGCTCACCGTGAGATCGTAGGTGCTCTGGTTGGCTGTGGCGGTGTCGGTGGAGACCTTCAGCAAGGTCTCGTCGGAGAGCCATTGCAGATAGTCGCTCGCCACATCTGCCACGAGCGAAAGCTGGGTGCTGGTGCGCGAGGCCTGCGTCGACAGATAGCTTTCCAGCGCCTGGCGCTTCAGGCTCCGAATGCGCCCGAAGAAGTCGATTTCCCACGACGTCGTACCAACCGACACGGTGTTCGTGTGACTCACCGCGCCATCGGTGCGCGTGTTCGTGAGCGAGCCGCCGGCATCGATCGTCGGCGCCAGTTCCGCGCGCGTGATGCGGTACTGCGCCTCGTATTCGGCCACCTGAAGCGCCGCGACGCGCAGGTCGCGATTGTGGTCGAGCGCGAGCGCGATCAGCTCCTGCAGGCGCGCGTCCTTGAAGTAATCGTGCCAGCCGACGTCGGCCGCGTTCGGTGCCCTGGATGGCGCCGGGGGCGTGGCCGCCGTTGCTGTCGCCTCGTACGCGGCGCCCGTAGGCCACGCGCTATCGACTGGCGACGCGGGCCGTTGATAAACCGGGTCGAGAGAACACGCACTCAATGCAACAGCACAAAGTGCAGCCAGAAGCTTCAATTTCATTCGTTGTCCTTTTCGGGCTGTGCTGCATCGCCTTCAGCGCCATGCTCGTTGAACAGCCGGCGCACCACGATGAAGAACACGGGCACGAAGAAGATGGCGAGCGCCGTCGCCGCGATCATCCCGCCGGCCACACCGGTTCCGATCGCATGGCGCGCGGCCGAGCCCGCACCGGTGGAGATCACGAGCGGCAGCACGCCGAACACGAAAGCCAGCGACGTCATCAGGATTGGCCGCAAACGCTGGTGCGCCGCTTCGAGCGTGGCCTCGACGAGCCCGCGGCCCTGTGCCTGGAGGTCCTTCGCGAATTCGACGATCAGGATCGCGTTCTTCGTCGCAAGGCCGATGGTCGTCAGCAGGCCGACCTTGAAGTAGACGTCGTTCGACAGTCCGCGCATATGCGCACCCAGCAGCGCGCCAAGCACGCCGATCGGCACCACGAGAATGACCGCGAGCGGCACGGACCAGCTTTCGTACAACCCCGCAAGGCAAAGGAACACCACGATTAGCGAAATGGCGTAGAGGTAGGTGGCCTGTGAGCCGGCGAGCACTTCCTGAAACGACTGGCCCGTCCATTCGATGCCGAATCCGGCGGGTAACTGCTTCGCGAGATTCTCGACGGCGGTCATCGCCTGGCCGGTGCTGACACCCGGCGCGGGCTGCGCGCTCATTTGCGCGGCCAGTTCACGGTTGTAGCGTTCGATCTGCGGCGGTCCGAACGTCCAGCGCGTGGTGGCGAACGCGGAGAACGGCACCATCTGGCTGTCGTAGCCCGAGGTCGTCGTGGAAGACGTAGAGCTTGAACTGGACGACGAACTTGAGGATGACGAAGTACTCGACGACGACGAATCCGCACGCACATACCACTGCCCGATGTCGTCCGGCATCATCCGGTACGGCGCATCCGCCTGCACGTAAACCTTCTGGATTCGCCCCGTATCGATGTAGTTGTTCACGTACGCCGAACCGAACGCAGTGGAAAGCGTCGTGTCGACATCGGCGATCGACAGCCCGAGCGCACTCGCCTTCTCCCGGTCGATATCGACGTAGAGTTGCGGCGTATCTTCGAGGCCTGCCGGACGCGTCATCGCAAGCGATGGATCCTTCGCGGCCAGCGCCATGAACTGGTTGCGCGCCTTCATCAGCTTGTCGTGCCCCTGACCCGCGCGGTCCTCGATCTCGAAGTCGAGGCCGCTTTGGGTGCCGAGCCCATGAATCGCGGGCTCGTTCATCACGAAGATCTGCGCATCGCGATTGCCCGCGAAGGCCGCGTTCGCGCGATTGATCACCGCCTGCGCGCTATCGTTCGACCCGCGCAGGCTCCAGTCCTTCAACTGCACGAACGCGAGCGCGTTATTCTGCCCTTGCCCGTTGAAGCTGAATCCGTTCACGGCCATCACGTGCGTCACCGCGGGCTGCTTGAGGAAATACTGCTCGACGGCTGCCACGGTTTTCAGCGTCTTCGAAGAAGGCGTGCCGACCGGCGCCGAAATCGACACCATGATCGAACCCTGGTCCTCTTCCGGCAGATACGATGAAGGCAGCGTCACGTACAGAATGCCGACCACGCCCGCAATGAGCGCATAGCCGAGCATCCAGCGCGCGGGCTTGGCCACCACGCGCGTAAGCGTCGCGCTATAGCGCGCGTTGCCCTTCGTGAAGAGGCGATTGAACGCGCCGAGCAAGCCGCGGCTCTGCGCGTGTTCAACCGCCGACGGGCTCAGCAAGCTCGCACAGAGCGCGGGCGTGAGCGTCATGGCGAGCAGCACCGAGAGCACCATCGCCGAAACGATCGTGACCGAGAACTGGCGATAGATCGCCCCCGTCGAGCCGGAAAAGAAGGCCATGGGGATGAAGACGGCGGTCAGCACGGTCGTCACGCCCACGAGCGCGCCGGTGATCTGGTTCATCGCCTTCTTCGTTGCCGCCTTCGCGTCGAGCTTTTCTTCGGCCATGATCCGCTCGACGTTCTCGACGACGACGATCGCGTCGTCCACGAGCAGGCCGATTGCGAGCACCATGGCGAACATCGAAAGCACGTTGATCGAGAAGCCGATCACCGACATCACGCCCAGCGTGCCGAGCAGCGCGACCGGTACGACGATGGTCGGAATCAGCGTCGCACGCAGGTTCTGCAGGAACAGGTACATCACGAGGAACACGAGGATCACCGCTTCGAAGAGCGTCTTCATGACCTCCTCGATCGAGATCTTCACGAACGGCGTGGAGTCGTACGGGTACGCAATCGCCACGTCCTTCGGCAATTGTGGCTGCAACTCCACGAGCTTCGCACGCACGGCCTTTGCAACCGCCATGGCGTTCGCCCCCGTCGAGAGCTTGACAGCCAGCGCGGAGGCCGGCTTGCCGTCGAGCCGTGACGACGTATCGTACGAATCGCCGCCCACCTCGACGCGCGCGACGTCTTTGAGAAGCACCTTCGAGCCGTCGCTATTCACGCGCAGGAGAATGTCGCCGAACTGCTCAGGCGTGGTCAACAGGCTAGACGCGGAGATCGTCGCGTTGATCGCCTGGGAGTCCGTAGCAGGCGCGCCGCCAAGTTCGCCGACGGAGAGCTGCACGTTCTGGTTGGTGACTGCGGTCGTCACATCGGACGCGGTGACGCCGAAACTGCGCAGCTTCACGGGATCGAGCCAGATCCGCATGGCATGCTGCGCGCCAAAGAGCGTGACGTCGCCCACGCCGTTGATCTGCGTGAGCGGGTCCTCGATCTGCGTCGCGATGACATTGCCGAGGTCGATCGAATTGAGCGTGCCGCCCGGCGACGACAGCGCGACGATCATCAGAAAGTCGCTCGACGCCTTTGCCACCTGCACGCCCTGCTCCTGCACCGTTTCCGGCAGGGAGGCGGTGGCCTGAGTCACCTTGTTCTGGACCTGCACCTGCGCGATGTCCGGATTGGTGCCGGGCTTGAACGTCAGGTTGATGGTCGCCTGCCCCGCACCGCTGCTCGTCGACGACATGTACAGCAGATTGTCGATGCCGGAGAGCTTCTGCTCGATCACCTGGGTGACGGTCTTCGCAACGGTATCGGCGGAGGCGCCCGGATAGGTCGCCGTGACCTGCACCGAAGGCGGCGCGATGGTCGGATATTGCTCGATCGGCAGCGTAGTGGTCGCCGCGCCGCCGATCAGCATGATGACGATCGCGACGACCCACGCGAGGATCGGGCGCTGAATGAAGAAACCTGCCATGCGCCCTCCTTACGACGTCGCCGCGGCGTCCGCGGCCACGTGAACCGCCACGCCGGCCTGCACCTTCTGCAGCCCGCTCACGATCACGCGGTCGCCGGCTTTCAGTCCGCTCGTGACGATCCACTGGTCTGCGTAGGCACTGTCCGCGTGCACCGACACCTGCTTCGCGTGTCCGGTCGCATCGACGACCCACACGCTCGCGCCGCCGTCCGAAGCGCGCGTGACCGCGAGCTGCGGAACGAGCAGCGCGCTCGTGCTTTCGCCTTCGTCGAGTTGCGCGCGCACGAACATGCCGGGCAGCAGCTCGCCCTCCGGGTTCGGGAAAATCATGCGCAGCGTGACCGAGCCTGTCGTCGCGTCGACGGTGATACCCGAAAACTGCAGCACGCCCGCGTGTGCGTACGGCGTGCCGTCCTCCATCACGAGCTGCACAGCCGCGCCCGTGCCCGAGCGCTTGAGCCGGCCCGAGGCAAATGCCTTGCGCAAGCGCAGCCAGTCGGCGCTCGAGCGCGTGACGTCGAGGTACATCTGGTCGTAGGCCTGAATGGAGGCGAGCGCGGTGGTCTGCTCCGAGGTCACGAGCGCGCCTTCGGTCACGGACGAAGCGCCGATGCGGCCCGAAATGGGCGCCGTGATCCGCGTGTAGCCGAGATTGATACGCGCCGACTCGAGCGATGCGCGGTCCGCAATCACATCGGCCTCGTCCTCGCGAACGGCCGCGATCGCGTCGTCGTTGTCCTGCGCGCTCACTGCGTTGATCTTCACGAGCTGTGCATAGCGGTCGGCTTTCGTCTCCGCGGAAGCGAGCGTGGCCTCGGCCTTGGCAAGCGTGCCGCGCGCCTGATCGTAAGTCGCCTGGTAGGTCGCGGGATCGATCTGGTAGAGCACCTGGCCGGCCTTCACGTCCGAACCCTCGACGAAGAACCGCTTCTGCACGATGCCGCCGATCTGCGGCCGTACATCCGAAACCTTGAGCGACGAAAGCCGGCCCGATAGCTCGGCCGTCATCACGATGCGTTGCGGTGCGAGCGTCCTGACGCCGACTTCGACGCTCTGGCTAGCGTGGCCAACGGAGTTCGCGGGCATGGCGGCGTCGTGACGTTGACAGCCTGCGGTCAGTATTGCGGCCGAGCAGAAAAGCATTGCGCCCAAGCGGCGGCTTTTGCTGCCCCACCTATTTCTTGCATGAATCTGTTGTGGCATATATCCCATCGAGTCGCGCATTGAATCGCGTTGCCGGAACGTGGCGAGGTGCGATGCAATTGACTCGGAGTGCTAAGTGGTTGAACTCGTGCGATTCAGAAAGGCGATGCCTCGTTTTGCATCACCTTCCAACCCTAAATCCCATGTTCCCGATCACATAACTAAACTGAACGGTATGGTTTATAATGGAAGGGTTGGTGGCTGTCAATCGAATCGCCCGGCAACGAATGTTTCAAACCGTGACTGGCCGGCCCAGCCGGAGAGCGAGTGAGGAAGGGAGACCCATGAGAAAGAAGACCGAAGAAAAGCGTCAATCGATCATCGAGGCCGCGCTGGAAGTGTTTAGGGACGTCGGATTCGAGCAGGCGTCCATGACGCAAATCGCCGCTCGCTCAGGCGCGTCGAAGGCGACGCTCTACAGCTATTTCGAGTCGAAAGAGGCGTTATTTGCTGAAACAATGACGAGCCGCGCCGGAACCGAGATTCGGCATGCGTTCGGTCAGCTAACGCTCGATATGCCGTTAGGCGAGTCGCTCGTTTCGTTTGGGGTCCACTACCTGACGGCCGTGCTGCAGCCCTCGTTTCTCGCGACACGCCGCCTGTGCTTTCAGGAGGTCGACCGCTCGGACGTGGGCCGGACCTTGTACGAATCGGGGCCGAAACGGGGCTTGATGCACGTGCGCGACTTTCTGGCAAGTGCGATCGAATCGGGCGCCATTCGGCCCTGCGACGCAGGCGTCGCGGCCCACCATCTGTTGGCGCTTCTCGAGGCAGAGCTGGTCGAAATCGCGACGCTCGGTTATGAAGTGAAAACCTCGCGCGCGAAATTGCTGGAAGTCGTGAACCGCGCGGTCGATGTATTTCTCGCGGGCTATGCCGTGGCGGCGCCGCAAGCGAACCGCAAGGGTCCGCTGAATACGAAATGATTACGGGCTTCGCGATCCCAAGGACGCGTCAGCAAGGCGCGACATGCGGAATCATCGCCGCCTGCCCGTGCAGCACACCGGCTTCGTCGATCAGTTGCCATACGGTCGCGCGCTCGATCCAGAAGCGCTGCCCCGACTTCGTAATGCGGATGCCACGATAGTCTTTCACGAAGCCTTCGCGGGTAACCGAGTCGAGAAAGGCCTGGCGCTCGCTACGCTCGGGCGCCTGCGCCGAAAGACGCGAAGGCAGCGCCGTGATTTCAGCCCAGTCATAGCCGAAGATCGCTTGTGCGCGGCGATTGCCGTACATGAACACGGGGTCTGCCTGCGTGCCGTGCGCGAGCAAGCCAAACGGCGCGCATTCGTAGAGCCAGGCCGCGCCTTCTGTGTCGCTCATGCCATCGGGAACGAGGGCAACACCTAGCAGGCGGCGATAGCTATTCGCGAGAAGGCGAAAAAGTTCGGTATCCGTGTTCGTCGACATTCAGACTGGCTCCTTCAAATCGAGGGGTTGCGCGTTGCGCAATTCTATCAACCGCGCGTTAATGCACGCGAGTTGCCCGGCGGCGAATACACACCGACACAAACGAGAAAAAAACGGATACATGTGCGGGCCAGCCACGCTGGAATACGACCGAAACGCCGGGTGTTTTGTTAGCGGGTCAACTTCACGAGCACACCAATGGCACCGCTTTATCTGAACACCGGCGCAGAGGGATTCGGCCTCGCCACCGTCTCCAGCAATCACACGGTCCTCGACACGTGGTATCCATTTCTCGCGCTGCGCGCCGATGCGGCGCCATCGGGCAGTTCGGAACTCACCGGCGCGCGGATCGGCGAATCGCTGGGAAAATGGACCAGGCTGGCCGGTCAACGAGACGAGCGTCGAGGAGTGCGAACAGTTGCAGTGAGGACCACGATAGCAAGCCTCGAGGCCCCGCCTGCGGACATCCACGATGTTTATCTGCGTTTGCACCTGATCAGCCGTCGCCTCATTCAGCCGAGGCAAGCCAATTTGACCGGCTTCCTGGATCTCATGGCGGATGTCACGTGGACAACGCTCGGCCCATGCGAGCCCGGCCAGGCGCTCGACGTTCTGCGCACGTGTCGCGCCGAAGGCGTTCCATTCGAGATTCGCGGCACCTTCAAGGTCCCGCGCATGATCGACTACGTCATGCACGACGACGTCTGGATCGCCGATGCCGACCGGGTGCTGCTGGGCGCTCACCTCGCGCGCGGCACGACGGTGACGGCAGAGGGCTTTATCGGCGTCAATGCCGGGACAACCGGATCGTGCATGGTCGAGGGGCGCATCAGTCTCGGCGCATTGGTGGGCGAGCTCTCCGACGTAGGCGGCGGCGTGTCGATCATGGGCACGACGTCTGGGGGCGGCAAACATCAGGTGACGATCGGGAAACGGTGCTTGCTGGGCGCGAACGCCGGAGTCGGCATTTCCCTGGGCGACGATTGCGCAGTCGAAGCAGGTTTGTATCTGACTGCGGGAACGCGAGTGCGGCTTTTCTCGGGCGAAGTGGTAAAAGCCATCGACTTGAGTGGCCAAAGCGGCCTTGTGTACCGGCGCAACTCGCAGACCGGTCAGATCGAGGCATTGGAAAGCACGCGGAGTTGGGTGTCACTGCATCCGTCGCTTCATCGCCTCTCGCCCCAGCCATATCTCGTCACGTTAGAAGGATAATTATTTCGTATGCCATATTAATTTTTTCACCCCTTCGTGTCAGGAATATGCCTGATCGATTGCGTGTTATGCCCTACAGATCGCCGCATCTCATGACGCGACGGTTTCAACTTTCCATGGGCTACGCAATTGAAAGGCAATCCAAAATCACCGCGACACTGGCTTTTCCTTTTGTATTTGCCGTGGCTGGCCCTCATCGCCGTGCCAACCTGGGACCAGGTCGATCCCATGTGGGATGGCATGCCGTTCTTCTACTGGTATCCGCTTTTCTGGATTCTGGCTGGCTGCGTGATCACGGGCATCGTCTTCTTTGCAAGCGACGCAACTGCATCGAAATGCATGGCTGGCGGAAACGGTACGTCAACGGCAGCTCCCGACCCCGCTGCCGATCCTCTCATCGCCGAGTTTCATTTCGAAGCGTTTGAAGGGGAGGCCGATCTATAGTTCGCCGGCGCGCCCTGCATTAGCCAAGGCAATCGCCATGCACGCGCAGCGCGCGCCGCGCGTAGTAGGCAAAAGTCACGCGATCGCGCTTCTCCGTAGAAACCCAGTCGTGCGCCTCGCTCGCCAGCACAGGTGGCAGCCGACGGATCGTGCCCGCCGCCATTGCAAGCAGTTGCAACCGCGCGGCCTTTTCCATCAACAGTGCGAGCATGCACGCCTCCTCCACCGACTTGCCGACGACGAGCTGGCCGTGATGCGCGAGCAGGATTGCGCGTTTCTCGCCAAGCGCCGCCGAGATAATTTCGCCCTCCTCGTTGCCCACCGGCACGCCGGGCCATTTCTCGAGAAATGCGCAGTCGTCGTAGAGCGGGCTCGTGTCCATATGCGAAACATCCAGCGGCACCTCGAGCATCGAAAGCGCGGAAACATGAGGCGGATGGGTGTGGATGATGCAGTTCACCTCGGGACGCGCGCGATAGATCCACGTGTGAAAGCGGTTTGCCGGATTGGGAATGCCCTCACCCGCAACGACTTCGAGATCCTCGTTCACCTCGATCAGGTTCGACGGTGTGATCTCGTCGAAGCCCAGACCCAACCGCTGGGTGTAGTACGTGCCGCCGTTGCCCGATCGGCCGGTAATCTGCCCAGCAAGCCCCGAGTCGTGTCCACCATCAAACAGAATGCGGCACGTCAGCGCCAGTTTCTGCGGCAAATCCCAGCTGCCGTCGCTGACACCGCTTTCGAGCCGGCGCTCGGCGAGCGCCAGGAGTTCCTGCTTCGACATATCGAGTGTGCTGCTCATGCTAGCCCTCCGATCCTTTTACATTGAGTGGATGTGTTGCACTCTAGAAGAGTATTGTCAGCGAGTAAAGGCAACGCAACGCATTCATATTTGCCAGAACTAGCTGGAATAAACGGCCTGCGTGGCTTGTTCTGTGCGATGCACTGCGCGGCGGCCATGTCGCCGTCCAATTTTCAATTCCGTTTCGATACCAGGTGATACGCATGACGTTCGTCGTCCTTCTCGTCGCCATTGTTTTTGCCATTTGTTTCGCCGCACTCAAATGGCGCCGCACGAGTGGAGCGATCTATGCCGCTGCATTCGCCCTCTTTCTGGCTGTAGGCTGCGGACCCGTTCCTGCCTGGCTGTTGACGAACCTGCAATCGGCCTACGTAACGAATCCAGTGATGCAATGGGGCAAACGTAACGCCATCGTCGTTCTCGGCGCTGGCACGGAAAAGGTCCCCGGTGCCGACCTCATCGAGCCGCCGATTTTGTCGTATTCGCGTATCGTCGAATCCGCCGCGCTTTATCGCGACTGCCGAAGCACAGCGGCGAATTGCAAGGTCGTCGTGAGCGGCGGCGATCCGCTCCATCATGGCGCGTCAGAAGCATCGGTATATCGAGGCGCCTTGCTCCGGCTCGGTGTCGAGTCAGCCGATGTGCTCGTTGAACCCGACAGCATGAATACATGGCAAAACGCCCAATTCACCAGTGCCTTGCTCGAGCGATACCAAGCAAACGAGGTACTGCTGGTGTCGTCAGGCATCCACCTACGGCGAAGCGTCCTGTATTTTTCGCATTTCGGTGTCGATGCCATTCCTATACGCGCTGACTATCTACGCGCCGTTTTCTCGCCGCTGCCGCTTTCGTACAACTTCGCGATCGCCGACTTCGCGCTCCACGAATACCTTGGCATTGCTCGCTACGCGGTGTACAACGCGCTGGGCTGGAATGCGCCCGTGAAACATCCGCGTCTGCGCGGCTAGAACCGGCGGCTCGCTCGCGCGCTATTGCACCGTGGTTAGCAGCGCGATGATCTCGGCTTTGGTATCGAATGCGGCGTAACGGGACTTCAGGGTCTTCGCCGCCTCCGAATATCCGGACGTCTGCAACACCTCGTCGATCGCCTCACGCAGCGACGCTGGATCAGGCGCGTTGGATTTCAGATCGATGCCGCAACCCGACCACGCGACGCGTGCAGCGATCTCCGCCTTGTCTTCGGTGAGACCCGCCACGACGATCGGCACGCCTTCGCTCAAGGCGTGGTTGACCGTTCCATAGCCCCCGTTGGTGACGAGTACGTCGACGAACGGCATGATCACGTCGTACGGCAAGAATTCCGTGACATACGCGTTGGCGGGAATCGGCGCGGGAATGTCCGTTGCCGGCTTGCCTCCGGTGGTGACCAGCACGACAAGATCGTCGCGTCCGCTCAACGCGGTCAGCGTTGGGCCGACCAATTGGCCGAGGTCGAAATTCGCCACGGTTCCTTGTGTCACGAGAATGACCTTTTTTGCCGGATCGATATCGCGCGCCCATTCCGGCAGCCGCGTCTCGACCGAGCCGGGCAGGCGTCCGACGAATCGCACCGTGCCGGGAAGCGTTGCACGCGGATATTCGAACTCCGGCACGGTAGCCTGTATGTAGAGGTCCGGCCGATGGACCGTCGCGTCGAACACCGTTTGCGCAACAGGCGCCGCACCAATGCTTGCCAGAACTTCGTTGAGCGAGCGCGCGACGGGTTCGTAAAACGATTCCTGCAATCCGTCGAAGATCTGCCGATAGGCGCTTACCTGCTCCTGCGATTGCGCGGGCGGAAGGCCGGGCCCCATCGGTGCGTGATCGTCGCGGGCGGACCAAAGAATACTGATTGCGCAATGCACGACCGCTGGCCGCTTTTCGCGCGGAAGGTCCAACAGCGGAAACGAGCCGAGGAAAAGCTGATCGCAGATGACAACGTCTGCCGGAAACTCGCGCAGCGTCTGCGTTAGTTGCTGAAACTGATCCGGAATGACGTCGATGAACACCTTTTTCAGGTCGAACAGCAATAATTCGGCACCGGGCTCAAGGTCGGTCCGTTCGGGGAAATACTCGAATATCTTCGAAAGATCCCTGTTCGGTTTTCCGGAGAATGCTTTGTGCCGCACGCCGCTTTTTGTGAACCGGTCTTTGAATGCGTCGGCGGTCAACGCGAGGACTTCATGCCCTTCTTCGACGAGGACTCGCGCAATGGCAAGCAATGGGTTGATGTGTCCAGCCGCAGACGTTGCGGCAACGAGAAATTTCATTTGAGTCAGCCTCAGCAGTTTCGTGGGGAGTCGTAGAAGACAGCGTGCTCACGGTCTCCCCCTACAACAGCCAGCTGAGTCGGTCTATTCCAGCCGAGGACGATTGCTGGAAAGCGAGTGTGTCGATTCTTGTCTCACGCGGCGTCAGACAAAAATAAACAAAAAAGTCGTAAAGAATTAATCATTAATGGCACTCCATCTGTTAATTTTTAATCAAATAGGCGCTTCATATGAACCGAATAGCCCATACTTATTGGACCGGATAGCGTGATGCTCGTAGAGTGCTCGATGCCCGATCATGCGAATGCGATTGCGTCGATCGCCACAGCTTTCCGAAAGCGATGAAGCCAGCCGATCTCTCCCCTCTCCTTCCCGACATGCTTCCCCGGCTTTGGTCGTTTGCCTTCCGCTTGTCCCGAAGCCCACGCAATGCCGAAGAGATCGTTCGCCGCGCCTGCGTCCGCGGACTCGATGAGGCGTATCGCATGACCCCTGGCATGTCGGCGTTGACCTGGATGCTCTCGCTCGTTTACTCCACGTGGCTAAAGGATATGCAGCGGGACACGCGGTCTCTCGCGCAATGGAGCGGACGCCCTGGTGAAAGCCGTGTAGCGATGATCGACGCCGTTGAACGCCTGCCCGAACCGCAACGCGTCGTATTGCTTCTGGCCTGCGCGGAAGGCCTGTGCAAGCAGGAAGTCGCCGAGGTGCTCGCCATAACGGTCGGAACAGTCGCGAGCCGCCTGTTCCACGGGCTCGCGACGGCAAGTTCATCGCCAGACACGAACGCCGCGCAAGGCAAAGTCCCAGCGCGAGCGAGAAGAATCGCGCGGAGCGTGCGCCCGTCATTCATAGACCGAAGACGCCTCGGGCGGCAGCGGCGATTCAGTTAATACGGACTCCGTACTTCATTGCATTTCGGCACGCGCAACAGGTTTGCTGCGGCTTCCGTATGACGAAAGACTGCGTAATGCGCCAACGCTCAAGAACAGCGGACGCGCGCCGTTATAGGAAGATCGGCGCGCAATGCGCCTTGCGTTTTCAGCCATTCGACCCTATGAAGCTCAGCCGCAAGATTCCCCTCGCTTTCGCCGCATCCCTCACCCTCATGTCGGCAGGTGCGCTCTACGGCATCCACACCCTCAACCAGGCCATCGATACCTACCGCAGCACCGTGCAGGACGCCGCCGCGAACGAACGCATGGTGTCCGCCACGCTCGTCGAGTTCAAGCTGCAGGTGCAGGAGTGGAAGGACACGCTCCTGCGCGGCAAGGACCCGCAAAAGCTCGATCGCTACTGGAGCGCGTTTCAAAAGCGCGAGCGCAAGGTGAACGAGCTCGCCGCCGCGCTCGAAACGAAGCTGCCCGAAGGCGAAGCGCGTACGCTCGTCGAACAGTTCGCGGCGGCGCACGAGGCGATGGGCCGGGGGTATCGCAAGGGCTTCGAGGCGTTCAAGGCAGCGGGTGCCGATCCCGTGGCGGGCGACACCGTGGTCGCCGGCGTCGATCGCGCGCCAGCCGAGTTGCTCGACCGCGCCGCGCAGATCATTGCCGCCACCAACGCGCAGGTGGCCGCGCAGGCCGCGGTGCAGGCAGCGCATGCCACCATCGTCAGCGCCGTGCTCATGGTGGTCGCGTTCCTGCTGGCGCTGGCGGGCGGCGTGTTCTTCAGCCGCACGGTCACGCGCCCGCTGGGCCGCGCCGTGGGCTTTGCCCGCGAGGTCGCCAACGGTGACCTGTCGACCGATCTGCACGCGCATGGCGACGACGAAACCGCTGAACTGCTCACGGCGCTTGCGAAGATGCAGGCGAGCCTCGCGCGCGTGGTGAGCGGGGTCCGCGCCAACGCCGAGGGCGTGGCAACCGCGAGCGCGCAGATCGCCTCGGGCAACCAGAATCTGTCCTCGCGCACCGAAGAGCAGGCAGCGTCGCTCGAAGAAACCGCCGCGAGCATGGAAGAGCTCACGTCGATCGTGCGCATGAACGCCCAGAACGCGGAGCACGCCAGCTCGCTCGCGGGCACGGCGGCGCAGACCGCGGCGCGCGGCGGCACGGTGATGCGCGGCGTGGTCGGCACGATGCAGTCCATCGCAACCAGCTCGAGCAAGGTCGGCGAAATCATCGGACTGATCGACGGCATCGCCTTTCAGACCAACATTCTTGCGCTGAACGCCGCCGTCGAAGCGGCGCGCGCGGGCGAGCAAGGCCGCGGCTTCGCGGTCGTCGCGGGAGAAGTCCGCACGCTCGCGCAGCGCAGCGCGAGCGCGGCGCGCGAGATCAAGGTGCTCGTCGAACAATCGAAAGAGCACGTCGAAAGCGGATCGACGCAAGTGGCCGACGCCGGGAGCATCATCGACGAGATCGTCGAAGCCGTGCGGCGGGTTTCGGGCACCGTTCAAGATATCTCGACAGCGTCGCGCGAACAGTCGACGGGCATCGAACAGGTGAACATCGCCGTCACGCAAATGGACGAAGTCACGCAGCAGAACGCCGCGCTCGTGGAAGAAGCATCCGCGGCAACGTATGCGCTGGCCGAGCAGGCGCACGCGCTGCGGGAAACCGTGGCCGCGTTCAAACTCAGGCAGACGGCCACGGCCTGACTTCACGAGCACGCCGCGCACGCGCGTTGGGGGCCATAACCGCTGCGGCATGACCGGCATCTTGCGGGCCGGGCTGACTCAGGTCGATCGCGAGCGTAATATACGCCAGACTATAGCGAACGCTAGACCGACGCTCATTGCGCAGACACCGGCCCGGAGACTCATGCATGGATATCGCCACCGCCCCCGCACCAATCGACGACGCCGCAGGACAAAGCGCCCCGCTCCAGCTCACGGGCACCCTCGTGCGTCCGATGTCGCTTTCGCTCGAAGCGCTCCGGCGCTATCCGGCCGTGACGTGCGCGGCGTTCGATCTGCGCTGCTACACCACGCAGCGCTTCATCCGGGCAGTCGCGCCCTATCGCGGCGTGCGCCTCACGGACCTGCTCATGGAGGCAGAACTGCGCAACGACGTGGACGGCGACTTCAAGCGCATGATCTTCCTCGCCGTCGGCGATGACGGTTACTTTGTGACTTTCTCGTGGCACGAACTCTTCAACACGCCCGTAGGCGAGCAGGTGATCGTTGCGTATGAATGCGGGGGCAATGCGCTCGATGCCCAGCACGGCGCGCCCGTGTTGTTTTCCGGCGCCGATCTTGTACCCGCGCCGCGCCACGTCAAACGCCTCGCGCGCATCGAGGCTCGCGTGCTCGCGCTCTGAGGCTGCTCCCCCGGCTGGCTTGTGCAACGCAGGCTGGCCCGCAGTTCCGCCCGCAGTTTTCACCCTATGCGACCGACGCGCCTACCGCCGCCGTGTTCGCGCTCTAATTTCACGACGCTTTCGTGAGGCCCTCGTGGGGCGTTACGCCGCACGAAAACTTCGCTCCCATTGCTTGAAAGCAAATCTTACGGAATGTAAACTTGCCGTAAGCTTTGGATCCGGAAGCGGTCTTCCAGAGGCTTCAGTCGAGCCCCGATGCGATCCATCGATAAGTTAGCAATCCTTTGTTTAATTGTCAGGGAGAAAAGCGTGAATACGTATGTCAACCGACTCAACGCCACGTTCGCGATTGCAGGCCTCCTCATGATGGCGCCGTTCATGGCCATGGCCCGCTTGCCAGCGCCGACGACCGCCCCGCACGGCGACTCCGTCGTCAAGAAGCGCACGACGACCCGCGCGGCAGAAGAGGAGCATCGCGCCAGCAAATCCGACGGAAGTGAATCTCACCCGTAATTCATACGGACTCCCGATTGAATTGCAATTCACTTCCTTTTTTGAACGCTATTCGGAGCATTCACCATGAAAGCGAAAGTCACGACATTCTTCATCATTGCGGCCCTGCTTGCAGCGACAACGACCGCGTTCGCGTCACAGCCTGAACACCGTCCCGGTAACCCGCCGCCCATGTCGATCGAAAGAGCCAATCGTCCCGTAGGTGCGATTCCGCATCGCGACTGGCATCGTGGCGACCGCCTGCCGTCCGAATACCGCGACCGGATTTTCGTGGTCGACGACTGGCACCAGCATGGTCTGAAAGCGCCCCCGCGCGGCTACCATTGGGTCGGCGTCGCCGGCGACTACGTGCTTGTCGCCAGCGCATCCGGCGTGATCTCGACTGTCCTGTCCGCCGGTACGCATTGATCATGCGGTTGTTTGTCCACTCTTTGCCCGCTCTTTGCCGCAAAACGGCCACGGCGGGCAACCGGCGCTAGCGCATTCGCCGCGGCGCCACCGCCTAACTCCCACAAATTCCCTGCACGGCAACCTTCTGGAAGATATGCGGCGACGCGATCACCGAAGAAGGATAAGCGGCCAGGCTCGCCCGGAACGCCGGGTGCGAGAATGCCGCACGAAAATGCGCCGTGGATTCCCAGATCGCGTAATTCATATAGGACGCGCGCTCTCCGAGCCCGCGATGGAGTTGCGTTGAAATGAAGCCGGATTGCTGCTTCATGAACGCAGCGTCCTCCTGCCAAGCCTCGAGAAACTTCGCCTCATCGGCTGGATCCAGCGTGAAGACATTCACGAGCACAACGGGCTCGGCGTCAATGGCAAGTTGATGTTCGATCGGGCAAGCAGAATCGAGTGGTCGTAATTGCAGCACGGTTACTCCTGGTTCTGAAGCATGATGTCAACCCTTCATGGGCAATTTATAGTAAATTGACATGATGATGTCAATTAAGAAATAGGGTGACAAATGCGCGAACCTGCGAGAACCCCGGCCGGCGAACTCCTGTCGAGCATCATGCTCGATCTCTTCCGGCTCAATAGCAGACTGCTCACCTCGGGGGACCGCCTGGTCGAGGGCCTCGGGCTCACGAGCGCACGCTGGCAAATGCTTGGCGCCATCCGTGCCGCGGAGCGGCCGCAGCCGGTGGCCTGGATCGCCCGGGATCTGGGGGCCAATCGGCAAAACGTACAACGGATCGTGAACGACCTCGCAGCCGACGGTCTGGTGCGCTTCGAGGCGAACCCTCACCATCGCCGCGCACAGCTTGTCGTTTTGACCGACGAAGGCAGTCAGGCCTTCGAAGCGGCCATGCGTCTTCAGGCCCCTTGGGTCAACCGCCTCGCCGACGGATTGAGCGTCAACGAGATCAAGGCCGCGCATCGCGTGATGACGAAATTGCAGGCGAATCTGGACGACATGGACGGGGCCGCCGAGCCGGATTGAGCCCCCCGGCGCCGCTTGCGCATGCAATGTGCTACCACCATGGCATCGTTCCCACCCGCCAGGCGAGGCTCACGCATGTCGACGATTGCCCTCATTTTCGTGACGGTCGCGGTGACGCTCGTCGTCATCCTCGTGATCGCGAACCTCACGAGCGGCGAGAAGAAGATCGAGCACAAAATCGCCCGGCTTTACGCGAGCGAGAGCCCGCAGTTCATCCGCTCGATGGGGCTGCTGCTGGGCCCGCCCGTCGTGGGAGGCAACCGCTTCGAAGTGCTCGTGAACGGCGACGAGATCTTCCCGTCGATGCTGGAGGGCATACGCTCGGCGCAGCACACCATCACCTTCGAGACCTTCATTTACTGGTCCGGCGCGATCGGCGAGGAAATCGCGCGCGTGCTGGCCGAGCGCTCGCGCGCGGGCGTCGCCGTGCATGTGCTGCTCGACTGGGTCGGCTCCTCGAAGATGGACAAGCGCTATCAACGAATGCTGCGCGAAGCGGGCGCGCAGCTCGTGCTCTATCACAAGCCGCACTGGACCGGCCTCGGCCGCATGAACGACCGCACGCACCGCAAGCTGCTCGTGATCGACGGACGCATCGGCTTTACGGGCGGCGTGGGCATCGCCGACGAATGGAGCGGCCACGCACAGGACGAAAACCACTGGCGCGACACGCACTTTCGCGTTGAAGGCCCAGCGGTCGGGCAGATGCAGGCGGTCTTCATGGACAACTGGGTCAAGTCCACGGGCAATGTGCTCCACGGCTGGCAATATTTTCCCGAGATCGACGATGCGGGCAACGGCCTCGCACACACGTTCAGCAGTTCGCCCTCGGGCGGCAGCGACGACATGGAGCTCATGTACCTCATGGCGATCACCGCCGCGGCGCGCTCCATCCACTTGTCGACGGCGTACTTCGTGCCGGACAAGCTGACGATCAACGCGATCGTGGAGGCGGCGAAGCGCGGCGTGAAAGTGCGCATCATCACGCCCGGCAAGCGCATCGACACCCACACGGTGCGCGAAGCGTCGCGCGCGTGCTGGGGCGACCTGCTCGCGGCGGGCGTGGAGATGTACGAGTATCAGCCGACGATGTTTCACTGCAAGCTGATCGTCGTCGACGAATATCTGGTGTCGGTCGGCTCGACCAATTTCGACAGCCGCTCGTTCAAGCTCAACGACGAGGCCAATCTCAACATCTACGACCGCGATTTCGCGCGCCAGCAAACGGCCATTTTCGACGCCGACGTGACCCTCGCGAAACGCATCACACTCGAGGCGTGGCGCCGCCGGTCGTTACGCGAAAGACTGCTCGAACACGTGGCCGCCCTGCTCGATTCGCAGTTGTGACGCGCATCGACGCTAGCTGCGACGCCTGTGCGAGTGCAGCAGCGCCAATCGACAACGAAGCGAAGATCACCGACAATCGGTGCCCGACAGAAGTGGTTGGCGAAGCGCACTCCAGTCAACAAACAAATCAGAAAGAGGGACCGCAACCCATGCTGCACATCGAGGATCTGGCCGCTCCGCCAGAGGGGTTTCTGCGCGACGAACCCGAGGGGGCGGAGTTTTACCAGGCCTTTCAGACGGCACGCCTGGACGATTTCAGCTTCGGTTATTTTGCCGTGTACCGGGACAGCGCGCTCGTTACCGTGGCGCCCTACTTCGTGATGGATTTCCGCCTCAATACCCTGCTTCCCAGCGGCTGGCTGAAGCACAGTTTGAGCTGGATCCGCTTCAAGCTGGCCTGCATCGGGCATCCAACCGTGGATGCCGGACGCATCCAGGGCGAAGTCTCGCAGGAGACGCTTGCGGCCATCAGTGCGGCGCTTGCGAAGAAAGGAAGCCTGCTCGCGTACAAAGGATTCGCCGAAGATTTGCCGCTGCGCGGCTTCGTGGCGGCGAAAGGCCTGCCCGTGCCCGTGCTGTCGATCGGCCCGGACTACTACCAGGCCATGAAGAGCGACCGCAGAAACCTGCTCAAGCGCAAGCTGAAGAAAGCCGCCGCACTGCGCTATGAAGAGTGTGCGGGTCTGCCCGATCACCTCGTCGCCAAAGTGCACGCGCTCTATTTGAACACCTGGCAAAAAGCCGAGCTGAAGTTCGAAAAGCTCACGCCGGAGTATTTCGCCAATACCCGCAGCCTCAGCCACTATCTGCTGTACTTTCTGGACGACGAGTTGATTGGCTTCACCCAGTTGATCGGCAAAGGACGGCACCTGGTCAACCGCTATATCGGGCTCGACTACGCGAGGAGCCACGAATACGGCTTGTATTTCGCCATGTTCATTCGCACGGTCGAATTCGGCATTCGCGAAGGCTTCGAGGAAATCGAGCTGGGCGCCACGTCCTATGAGTTCAAACGCATTCTGGGCGCCCGCCAGATTCCCACATGGAATCACTACCGGCACAACAATGCGCTGGTCAACTGGCTGCTCGGCAAGCTGCGCAGCGTGCTGGAACCGTCGGAGTCCGAACTGCGTTAGCGCAGCGGCGCGCCTGGGGAATATGGGCGCGGTGCATGCCCGATGCCCGCAACACGCGTTACAGGCGATAATGTGCCAAACGCAATCGACTTGAGAAACGGAGTAAGGATGAGCAAGCAAGGCTTCACCACTGGCATCGTTCACGGCGACAGAATCGCGGGCACCGAGCACGGCGGCGTGCGCCAGCCGATTCATACGTCCGTGCAATACGGTTTCGAGCGCGTCGAGGACCTGATCGGCGTGTTTCAGGGCACGAAGAAAGGCGGCTTCAACTACGCGCGCCAGGGCACGCCCACGACGGCCGCGCTAGAGCGCAAGATCACGAGCCTGGAAGGCGGCACCGGCACGGTCTGCTTCAGCACCGGCATGGCCGCGATCACGGCAACCTTCCTCACGCTGCTGCGCGCGGGCGATCATCTCGTGTCGAGCCGCTACGTGTTCGGCAACACCAACAGCCTGTTCGGCACGCTGCGCATGCTCGGCGTGGAAGTCACGACCGTCGACGCCAGCGACGCGGCGAACGTGAAAGCCGCCATCCAGCCGAATACGCGCATGGTGTTCGTCGAAACCATCGCGAATCCGGGCACGCAGATTCCCGACCTGGAAGGCATCGGCGCACTGTGCCGCGAGCGCGGCATCGTCTATGTGGTCGACAACACGATCACCTCGCCCGCCCTGTTCCAGCCGAAGGCGGTTGGCGCGAGCCTCGTCATCAACTCGTTGACGAAGACCATCGCGGGCCACGGCGCCGCGCTCGGCGGCGCGGTGACGGACACGGGCCTGTTCGACTGGAGCGCGTATCCGAATATCGCCGACGACTATCGGCGCTCGGCAGCCAGGGATCAGGGGCTCCTGCAGATCCGCAAAAAAGGCCTGCGCGACATGGGCGCGTCGTTGTCGTCCGAGCAGGCGCATTCCATCGCGCAGGGCGCGGAAACGCTTGCCCTGCGCGTGAAGCAAAGCAGCGACAATGCGCTCGCACTCGCGCAGTTTCTCGAAGGCCACGACGCCATCGGCAAGGTGTTCTATCCGGGCTTGCAGAGCCATCCGCAATACGAGGTCGCGCAAAAGCTGTTCAAAGGCGCGTCGTGGCTGCTCTCGTTCGAATTGCTCAACGCGGAGCGCATGATCGACGTCGTGAACGCGCTCGAACTGCCGATCAAGGCGACCGGTCTCGGCGACACGCGCACGCTCATCATTCCCGTCGCGCCGACGATCTTTTTCGAAGCCGGCGCAGAGACGCGCAAGGCAATGGGCATCTCCGACGGCATGCTGCGCCTTTCGGCAGGCATCGAGGATATCGACGACCTGATCGCGGACTTCTCGCAAGCGCTCAAGCTGGCGGCGTAACACCAGGAGCGGCCAGAAGCGCCGCTTTCTTGAACGGGGCCAGCGCACGCTGGTCCCGTGACGTTTACAGCATCGATCGCACTTACGGAGTATTGAAGCGTTTTGCCTCATCACGCCAGTAGTGCTGCTGCTTCCAGCCAAGCAGTCGTTTGAGCTTTTCGTTGCTGAGCAGCGTCTCGAACTCGCCGAGCGCCTTCTTGACCGGCACGCCCGGATAATAGCGATCCAGCAGGGTTTGGGTCGGCAAGTCGGACGACACGTCGTCCGCAGCGACGTTCATGATCTCGAAGCCGAGCCCGTCCGTTTCTATCGCCAGCCTGCACGCGTTCGCGAGGTCCCGCCCGTCGATATAGCTCCACGCAATGCGCTTGCGCAGCGCGGGGTCCTTGAGCCACGTGGAGAACTTCGCGTAGTCCTCGGGATCGAGCACGTTGCCAATGCGAAAACAGTAGATATCCGACCCGGTGCGCGCCTGAAAGGCCTTCGCGGTCACTTCGTTGACCACTTTCGAGGTCGCGTAGCTGTCCATCGGGTCCACCGGGTAGTCCTCGTCGAGCGGAAAGTACGCGGGATCGCGATGCCGGTGGGCGAACACCACGCCGTAAGTCGTCTCGCTCGAGGCCAGGATCACCTTGCGGATCCCGAGCTTCGACGCGGCGTCGAGAATGTTGTAAGTCCCCATCACGTTGATCCGGTAGACCTCGTTATCGGTCGTGATCATGACGCGTGGGATCGCCGCAAAGTGAACGATCGCGTCGATCGGCTTCGGCTCCAGATCGTCGGCGAACTCCACGGCCGCCGTGGTCGAGGCGAGCGCATTGAAAACCTGGCCCGCGTCGGTAATGTCGGTAATCAGCGTGCGCGCCGTGCGCTTCGGCATGGGCACGCGGTCCAGATTCAGCACTTCGTAGCCCTGCGCTACCAGGTTTTCGACCACCCATTTGCCGGCGAGGCCACTGCCGCCGGTCACTATGACTCGCTTTGTCATCTGTCTCGCTCCAGTTCGTCGCTCGATGCCAGCCTCGGCAAACGCGCACGTTACCGCAAACATTGGGCGTCTGTAACGACCATCACCGCCTTTCCAGCCGGATGGAATATCTGTGCAGCGCGGAGACATTCCGGTCTGCGCGCCGAATGATAACTCCTCAAAAAATGATCGATTCGATCAATTTCAGGGTTTTCCCTCGGTTGAATTGATCGTTTCGCTCAAATAAGATGACTTCATCGATCAATTCTGAGGTGCCCGATGCATGAATCCCGCCCCGCCTTGATCGAATCAATCAAATAACTCACCCAGCCGGAGACAATAAACGATGAGAAGGACCACCGCCATGCTTGGCCTGTTGGGCGCCGCGATCGGCGCACATGCGCAAAGCAGCGTCACCCTCTACGGGTTGATCGACACGTCGCTCGTGTACACGAACAACCAGAAGGGGTCGGCGAACTACCAGATGTCGAGCGGCGTACTGTCCGGCAGCCGCTGGGGCCTCAAGGGCTCCGAGGATCTGGGTGGCGGGTACGCGGCCATCTTCCAGCTGGAAAACGGCTTTAGCAGCACCACGGGCACGCTGGGCCAGAACGGCCGCATGTTCGGCCGCGCGGCCTGGGTGGGCGCATCCACGCCGGTCGGCAGCGTCACGCTCGGCCGCCAGAACGAGCCTTCGGCCGATCTCGTCGGTCCGCTCGTCGTCGCGAATCAGTGGGCCGGCGGCATCGGCGCGCATCCGGGCGACACGGACAACCTGTATGTGAACTCGCGCGTGAGCAACAGCGTCAAGTTCCTGAGCCAGAGCTATCACGGTCTGCGCGGCGGCGCGCTGTTCAGTTTCGGCGGCACGCCGGGCGCCTTCAACAACAACCGCATCTGGAGCGTCGTGGCGGGCTACTCGCAAGGGCCGCTCGCGCTGGCCGCGTCTTACATCAACACGTCGCGACCCAACACAGCGCTGTGGGACGGCACGGCCGGCGCCGCGCCCATTTCGCCGAACAACTCGCCGATCTTCTCCGGCTACACGTCGGCGCGCACGCAGCAAGTCGCCTCCGTGGCGGGCAACTACACATTCGGCAACGCGAAGCTCGGTCTGGTGTACTCGAATTCGCGTTTCGAGGACCTCGGCTCGGGTGCGGCGGCGGCGCCCATTGCGGCCTACCATGGCAAGACAGCGGTGTTCGACAACGCCGAAGTGAGCTTCAGCTACCAGTTCACGCCCGCGCTCTTGATGGGCGTAGCGTACGAATATACGAACAGCCACGGCGCCGGCGACGCGCACTACAACCAGGCCAATATCGGCGGCGACTATCTGCTTTCCAAGCGCACCGATATTTACCTGACCGCCGCGTACCAGCGCGCGAGCGGCATCGACTCGACCGGCAAGGCCGCAGTGGCCGCGCTGTGGCCGATCACGGCTTCGAGCAACTCGCATCAGATCGTCGCGGCACTGGGGCTGCGGCACCGGTTCTAGCAATCAACCAGCGGCGGCGCGCCCCATCGCGCCGCCAGGCTTGAGGACAACGTGGCGTTGTCCTCCGGCGAAATGGAGAACGAACATGGCAGTGAATTTCCGGGGCATCATCCCCGCCCTCATCACCCCGATGACCGCCGACGAAGAAGTCGACGAAGCCGGCCTGCGCACGCTCGTCGAGCGCCTGATCGGCGCGGGCGTGCACGCGCTCTTCGTGCTCGGCACCAACGGCGAATTCATCGCGCTCTCCGAGGCGGAAAAGCTGCGCATCGCGCGCATCGCCGTGGATCAGGCGCGCTCGCGCGTGCCCGTGATCGCGGGCACCGGCGCCTACGCCACGCGCGACGTGATCGAACTGAACAGCAAGATGGTGGACACGGGCGTCGACGCCGTCTCCGTCATCACGCCGTACTTCAACGGTGCTTCGCAGCCCGAACTGTTCACGCACTACGAGCGCATCGCACGCGCCACGCCGCTGCCGGTGATGCTCTACACGATTCCGGCCAAGGCGGGCGTGACGCTCACCATCGACACCGTGCGCCGCCTCGCCGAGATTCCGAACATTCGCGGCATTAAAGATAGCGGCGGCGACTTCGACCGCCTGCTGCAGCTCATCAACCTGCGCCGCGACGATTTCGCCGTATTTACCGGCACCGATTCGATGATCCTCTGGTCGCTGATTGCAGGCGGCGACGGCGCCGTTGCCGCCACGACGAATGCGGTACCCAGCGTCGTGATGTCGATCTGGAATCACTTCCAGGCAGGCGAAATCGAAGCGGCCCGCCGCGCCCAGGAATCGCTGCGCGCGCTGCGCGACGCCTTCGCGCTCGGCACGATGCCGGTGGTGCTCAAGACCGCCGCCGCCATGCTCGGCATGCCCGCCGGCCCAGCGCGCTCGCCTGCGCAGCCGCTCGACGCCGCCACGCGCGAACGCCTCGCGAAGGCGCTCGAAATCTACCCGCGCGTCGCCTGAAGCCACGGCAGCAAACGAACGAAAGCTCATCCGCAAGACCGAAATCGAGACTCACGAAATGAACCCCGTTTATCACTTCCAGACCGTCAAGCACGTCGTGCACGGCGCCAACAGCCTCGACCAGTTGCCCGAGAAACTCGCGCTGCTCGACCGCCCGGTTCGCCGCATAGCGTTCATCACGCAACCGGTGATGGAGGAGAACGGCGTCGCGGCGCGCGTGGTGGCGGCGCTCGAAGCGAAGGATATCGAAGTATTGATCGTGCGCGACGTGCAGCCCGAGCCGACCATCGAGAACGTGGAGACGGTGTTTCGCGGCCAGATCGAGCCGTTCGCGCCCGACGCGGTGCTTTCCGTCGGCGGCGGCAGCGTGCTCGACGCCGCGAAGCTCTTCGCCGTGCGCCTCACCAACGCGCAGCCGCTGCGCGAATGGCTCGGCATCGATCTGATCAAGACGCCGGGCGTGCCGCTCATTCTCGTGCCGACCACTTCGGGCACCGGCTCCGAGGTCACGCCCAACGCCATCGTCACGCTGCCCGACGAAGAGCTGAAAGTGGGCATCGTGAGCCGCCATCTGCTGCCGCAGCTCGTGATCCTCGACGCCACGCTCACGCTCGACTTGCCCAAGCCCATCACGGCCGCCACGGGCATGGACGCGTTCATTCACGCGCTCGAATCGTATATCTCGACCAAGGCCAATCCCATCAGCGACATGTTCGCGATGGAGTCCATGCGCCTCATTGGCGCGAACCTGCTCGAAGCCTATGAAAACGGCCACTCGCTGAAGGCGCGCGAAGCCATGCTGCTCGGCTCGATGTACGGCGGCCTCGCGCTGACCGCGGCTGGCACGGCCGCCGTGCACGCCCTCGCCTACCCGCTCGGCGGCATGTTCAACATCACGCACGGCGTGGCCAACTCCATGCTGCTGCCGCACGTGATGGCGTTCAATCTCGACGCGATCGTCGGCCGCCTCGCCACCGTGGCGCACGCGCTCGGCATCGCGCAGCACGACGACAGCGATCAGGCCGCCGCCGACAAATTCCTCGAGCGCCTGCGCGAATGGACTGCGGCGCTCGCGATTCCGCAGGATCTGCGCCAGTTCGGCGTGTCGGAAACGCATCTCGACGCGCTCGCCGTTGCGGCCGCCAAGGTCAAGCGCCTGCTCGGCAACAACCCCAAGGCGCTGAGCCTCGACGACATCAAGGCCATCTACAGCCGTCTGCTGCCATGAACACCGCCATCACCCGCAACGTGCGCCTGCTGATACTCGGAGACGACCTCTCCGGCACGGCCGACTGCGCCGTGAAGAGCACGCATCGGGGTCTTGCCAGCGTGGTCTGCCTGAACGCGGCGGCGGCGCACGGCGGAGCAGCCGGTCCCGACGTGCTCGCGATCGACACCGACACACGCCGCGCCTCGCCCGCGCAAGCTGCGAGCGCGAATGCGCAGGCGTGGCGCGCGCACGCTGCCGGCCGGCGGCTCTACAAGAAGATCGATTCGACGTTGCGCGGCAACGTCGCCGCGGAAGTGGCCGCGCTCGCGGCTCACGCGGGCATGGCGATCGTGGCGCCCGCGCTGCCGGAAGCGGGCCGCACCACGCAGGGCGGGTGCCTCCTCGTGAACGGCACGCCCGTTGAAGAGACGGAAGTCTGGCGCAACGAAAGCATCGGCGGCACGGGCCACCTGCCTTCCATGCTCACGGGCGCCGGCTTGCAGGTCGAGCATATCGGCCTGCAAGCCGTGCGCGAAGGCGTCGATCGCTTGCGCGCACGTCTCGAAGCCTTGCGCGCCGCAAAGTGCGAGGCCGTGGTCTGCGACAGCGAAACCGATGCCGACCTCGCCATGCTTGCGCAAGCCTCCGCCACGCTCGACGGCGTGTTCTGGGTCGGATCGGCAGGACTCGCGCAACCCTTGATCGCCAGGCTCACGAATGAAAACGCACGGCAAAGCGCAACGCCTGCGCATGAGGTTGCACCCGCAACGATCGCGCAACACCCGCGCGGCGTACTGGCGGTCGTGGGCAGCATGTCGAGCGTCTCGCACGAACAGGTCGCCACGCTGCGCGCCAATGTGGGCGATGCCGTCGACGTATTCGAAGTCGACGTCGTTGCGCTGCTCGACCCCGTGAGCCCCGAATCGCTCACGCTGGGCACGCGCGTCGCGAACACGCTCATGCGCGGGCGCCATGCGGTCGTCGCCTTGAGCCAGACCGAACGCGTACTCATTGGCGACGGCGAACTGCTCGCCCGCCAGCTCGCCGAGTGCCTGGCCCCTGCCGCCGCGCACGCCGCCGCACTGTTCGCCACGGGCGGCGAAACGGCGCGCGCGCTGCTCGCGGCCATGGGCGTGGCTACGCTGCGCGTGATCGAAGAAGTCGAAAACGGCGTGCCGCTCTTGGCCGCCTCCCAGGCGTCGCGCGTTTTGCCCGTCGTCACCAAGGCGGGCGGCTTCGGTCGCCCCGACACCCTTTATCGCGCATGGCAGCGGCTCGCCGCCATGACGCAAGCGGACGCGAAGGCGCCGCGCCACTCCAGCAAAGAGGAAGCCATGAACTATCGTCCCGTAATCGGCATCACGATGGGCGATGCCACCGGCGTGGGCCCGGAAATCATCATGAAGAGCCTGGCGCACCAGTCGGTGTACGACGGCTGCCGCCCGCTCGTGATCGGCGACGCGAAGCGTCTCGTCGACGCCGGGCGGCGCGTGGGCGTCACGCTCGAAGTGCGCTCGATCAAGGCCCCCGCCGAAGCGCGCTTCCAGCTCGGCGTGGTCGACTGCATCGATCTCGGCCTGATTCCAGAGTCGATGCCCTACGGCCAGCTTTCCTCCGTCGCCGGCGACGCCGCGTACCAGTACATCGCGCGCACAGTCGAACTGACCTCGGCGGGCGAACTAGACGCGATCTGCACCGCGCCGCTGAACAAAGAAGCGCTGCACGCGGGCGGCCACATCTTCCCCGGCCACACGGAAATGCTCGCGCACCTCACGGGCATTCCCGAAGTCTCGATGATGCTCGTGGCGCCCAAGCTGCGCGTGATTCACGTGACGACGCACATCGGCCTGCTCGACGCGATCCGCAAGATCGAGCCGGGCCTCGTGCAGCGCACGATCGAGCGCGCGCACGAAACGCTCGTGCGTGCAGGCATTGAGGAGCCGCGTATCGGCGTGTGCGGCATCAATCCGCATGCGGGCGAAAACGGCCTGTTCGGCTATGGCGAAGAAGAGGAAAAGATCATGCCCGCCGTGGCCGTGCTGCGCGAGCGCGGCTGGGACGTGGAAGGCCCTCTGCCTGCCGACACCCTGTTCTTCCGCGCGGGCCGCGGCGACTTCGACGTAGTCGTGGCGATGTATCACGACCAGGGCCACGGCCCCGTGAAGGTGATGGGTCTCGAAGCGGGCGTGAACGTGACGGTGGGGCTGCCCGTGATCCGCACCTCGGTCGATCACGGCACGGCGTTCGATATCGCGGGCAAGGGCATTGCCGACGAGCGCAGCATGCTCGAAGCGCTGAAGCAGGCACAAGACCTCGCCACGCGCCGCGCCGTGCAGACGGCGTAACGCTCTGCCCCGCCGCCGCCCACGCGTGCGGGCGGCGGCCGTTGAGCACACAACAATCGGAGACATCACGTATGAATCGCCTCACTGTGTGGGATACCTCCATCATCATCGCGATGGTGGTCGTGTATATCGTCGTCACGGCCTGGATCAGCATCCGGCTGCGCAGCAAGACCACCGAGCAGTTCATGGTCGCGGGCCGCTCCACGCCCGCCATCGTGATCGCCATCCTGCTGATGTCGGAGTACATCGGCGCGAAGTCCACCATCGGCACCTCGCAGGAAGCCTTCAACGTCGGTATTGCGGCTTCGTGGTCGGTGCTCTCCGCTTCCATCGGCTTCGTGTTCTTTGGCCTCTTCATGGCCAGGCGCCTCTACCGCTCCGGCGAATTCACGATCTCGGGCTTCATTGCGCAGAAGTACGGCAAAACGGCCAGGCTCGTCGTTTCAGCCGTCATGATCTACGCGCTCTTCATCGTGAACGTGGGCAACTACGTGAGCGGGGCGGCGGCCATCTCGACCGTGATGCGCGTGAACCTGCCCACTGCGGCGTTCATCACCGCTGTCGTCAGCACGATCTACTTCGCATGGGGCGGCCTGAAGAGCGTGGCCTACGTGACGATCCTGCATAGCACGGTGAAGCTCATCGGCATCGGCATTCTCGTGTGGGTCGCGTTCTCCATGACGGGCGGCGTCGCACCGATGATGCACGCCATGCCCGCCCAGTACTTCACCTGGAACGGCATGCTGAGCGGCGGCACGATCGGCGCATGGATCATCGGCACGGCCGGCGCGATCTTCTCCACGCAGTTCATCATTCAGGCGATCTCGGGCGCGAAGTCGGCGAACGAGGCGCGCAACTCCACGCTGATCGCAGGCGCGCTGTGCATTCCCATCGCGATTGCACTTGGCTTTCTCGGCGTCGCGGCGAAGTTCCTGTTCCCCAACATCAAGAGCCTCTACGCGCTGCCGATCTTTCTCCAGCACATGCACCCGCTGCTTTCGGGCGTGGTCACGGTCTCGCTCGTCGCTTCGATCTTCGTGAGCGTGAGCACGGTGGCGCTCGCCATCGCCTCGCTGATCGTCAAGGACTTCTACGTACCGCGCTATCGTCCGACGCCTGAGAAAGAGCTGCGCGCCACGCGCATGATCTCCTTCGTGGTGGGCTTCCTGCCGCTCATTTTCGTGCTGTTCGTGCCGCAGATTCTCGCGCTCTCGTTCTTCACCCGCGCGCTGCGCCTCTCGGTGACGGTCGTCGCGCTGATGGGCATCTACCTGCCCTTCTTCAACAGCAACCGCGGCGCGATCAGTGCGCTCGTGGTCGCCACGATCGCCACGACGATCTGGTATGGGCTCGGCAATCCGCTCGGCATCGACAACATGTACGTCGCGCTCATTGCGCCCGCGATCGTGATGGTCGTCGAAAAGCTGCTCACGCCCACGGCGAGCGGCAACGGCCAGCGCGTCGCGCATACCGATTCGTGAACCCCTTGCAACACCGCAACAGGAATTCATCATGACGACTCCCTCCACGCTGCCCGACGCCGCGTTCACCATGCCCGGCCGCCTGCACGCCGCCGCCGGCGACGCTGCGCGCACGGACGCCTACCTCCCCGCCGCCACGGTGCAGTGCCACGCGGCCAACCTGCTCGCGCTCGCCAACGGCGACGTGCTCTGTGCCTGGTTTGGCGGCACCCAGGAAGGCGTGCCCGACATTTCGGTCTACCTCTCGCGCCTGAACAAGGGCAGCGATGCGTGGAGCGAGCCGGTGCGCCTCTCCGACGACCCCACGCGCTCCGAGCAGAACCCCGTCCTTTTTGCGGCGCCCAACGGCGATATCTGGCTCATCTACACGGCGCAGCTCTCGGGCCACCAGAACACCTCGATCGTGCGCCGCCGCGTTTCCGCCGATCAGGGCCGCACCTGGGGCCCGATCGAAACGCTGTTCGACAAACCCGGCACCTTCGTGCGCCAGCCTGTCGTCGTGGCGCGCGACGGCGCATGGCTGTGCCCCGTGTTCCTGTGCCGCGTGCAGCCGGGCGAGCGCTGGTCGGGCAACGACGACGTGAGCGTGGTGATGCGCTCGACCGACAACGGCGCGAGCTGGACCGAGCACGCGGTGCCCGCGAGCGTGGGCTGCGTGCACATGAACATCCAGCCGCTCACGGACGGCTCGCTCCTCGCGCTCTACCGCAGCCGCTGGGCCGACCATATCTACGCGAGCCGCTCCGCCGACGGCATGACGTGGAGCGTGCCCGAGCCGCTCGCCCTGCCGAACAACAACTCGTCGATCCAGTTCGTCGCGCTCGCAAACGGCCATCTCGGCCTCGTGTTCAACGCGAGCAGCGCGGCGCAGAGCACCGGGCGGCGCGCCTCGCTCTATGACGACATCGAAGACTCGGAAGACAGCGGCGAACTGGTCACGCAAGCCGCCTCCGCACACGGCACCGCGTTCTGGGGCGCACCGCGCGCGCCGATGACGCTCGCCATTTCGATGGATGGCGGCCGCACCTGGCCCGTCACGCGCAACCTGGAAACCGGCGACGGCTACTGCATGACGAACAACTCGACGGACAAGCTCAACCGCGAGTTCTCGTATCCGTCAATCGCGCAGTCGCCCGATGGCCGCCTGCATATCGCTTACACGTACTTCCGCCAGCGCATCAAGTACGTGAGCGTGGCCGAGGCATGGGCCAGCGCGGCGCCAGCCGCTTCGCAGCCCGCGCCGGCCGCCGCCTGACGGGACGCCAGGACACCGGGACACCGGGACCCACGCGATGAACGCGAGGCGTCGGAAAGTGGATACAGTACGGGGTGACGTACGCGGTAAACTGCGTGCGCACCGTATTGTCCAAGCCGTCTGCCTCGTTGCGAAGCGACGTCCCGAACCCATCGCCGAACACTCCATGAAAGTAGCCCGCCGCCGCGAAGCCATGCTCCAGGCCGTCCTCTCCGGCATGACCGAAGTGTCCGAGTTGTGCGAGCACTTCGGCATGTCGGAGGCCACCGTGCGCCGCGACCTGCGCGCGCTCGCCGACGAGCGGCTGATCCTGCGCACCTATGGCGGCGCGGCCTCGGTCAGCACGCATGCGCCCGAGGAATCGCTCGAGCAGCGCCGCCAGAGCTTCCAGGCGGAGAAAGACGCCATCGGCCACGCGGCAGCGGCTCACGTGCGCGCCGGCGACACGATCTTCCTCGACAGCGGCACCACCACCGCCGCGCTTGCACGCGCGCTCGCGCAGGCGGGTCGCCACGACATTCGCGTGGTCACGAACAACCTGCTCGTTGTGCAGGCACTCGCGGGCAGCAGCGTGCCGCTCACACTGATCGGCGGCGAGGTGCGCGAGTCGAGCATGAGCACGCTCGGGCCAATCGCACAGCTTGCGCTCACGCGGGTGACGGTCGACAAGGCCTTTCTTGGCGCCGATGGCGTGGTGCCCGGCCGCGGCCTATGCGAAGCGACCGCCGACCAGGCCTACCTCAAGGAATGCCTCATGCGGCAGGCTGCGAGCCTCTTCGTGCTCGTGACCGCCGACAAGCTCAACCGCGACAGCCAGCAGCACTGGGCGCCGATCGAAAAGCCGTGGACGCTCATCACGGACGCGAGCGCAACGCACAGCGAGCTGCAGGCGTTCCGCAATCTCGCGGGGCTCACGATCGAGCCGATCGAAGTGCCTGCGGGAGCCGCGCATTGAAAGACGACAATGGACAACGCAACGAAAGCAGCGGATAGCACGCCGCCTGGCGCCACGAAAAAACGCATGGTCGTGACGGGCGCAAGCTCCGGCATCGGCTATGCCATTACGCAGCACCTGCTTGCAGAAGGCCACGACGTGATCGGCCTGAGCCGCAGCGCGCCGGACCTCGATCATCCAGGCTTCACCTGGTGCGCCGCCGATCTGGACGATACCGCCGCGATTGACAGACTCGCGCAACGCATGGGCGCAGTCGACGGCCTCGTGCACGCGGCGGGCTTCATGAAAACAGCGCGCCTTGGCGAACTCGACGAAGCAAGCGGCGAAGCGATGTGGCGCCTGCACGTGGCCGCTGCTTCGGCGCTCGCCAACGCACTCGTGCCCGCCATGAGCGAAGGCGGCCGCATCGTGCTGATCGGCAGCCGCGTGTCGGCCGGGGCCGCTGGGCGCAGCCAGTACGCCGCTGTCAAGGCCGCCATGGTCGGCATGGCGCGTTCGTGGGCCATCGAACTGGCACCGCGCGGCATTACCGTCAACGTGGTCTCGCCCGCTGCGACCGCTACGCCCATGCTGAGCGATCCGAAGCGCACATCCAGTGCGCCGGTCATGCCGCCTATCGGGCGCTACGTGACGGTGGAGGAAGTGGCCTCGATGGTCGCGTATCTGCTCGGCCCGCAGGCCGGCGCGATTACGGGGCAGCAGATCATGATCTGCGGCGGCAGTTCGCTATGAGCGGGCCAAGCGCGTCGTTCGTCCGTCAAGGCATTCACTCGGCGGACTGCGCAGGCGCCGCCACCGAAGCGTGCCGATTGAACCGCTCCGCCAGAAAGTCGATAAACGCCCGCGCGCGCGCCGATTGATTCCGCTTGTTCGGGTAATAAACGAATAAATCGGCAAGCGGCTGCACGAACTCGGGCAGCACGACGCGCAACCGCCCGCTCTCCAGATACTTCGCCAGGTCCCACTCCGAGCGCAGCAGAATGCCGTGACCGTCGAGCGCCCAGCCGAGCACGATATCGCCATCGTTGCTCGACAGCATGCCGTGCACCTTCACCGAATGCGCCTCGCCGCCGCGTTCCAGACGCCAGATGCCATAGGCGTTGTCGTTCTGCCGATGCACGATGCACTGATGATTGGCGAGATCGCCAAGCGTCGCGGGCGTGCCCTGCTTCTCCAGATAACGCGGCGACGCGCACAGCAAGCGGCGATTCGTCATGATGCGCCGCGCAATGAGCCGCTTGTCGGGCAGCTCGCCGAAACGGATCGCCAGATCCACGCCGCTTTCGACGAGATCGATCGGCCGGTCGGTGACGTCTAGCTGCACCTCCACATGCGGATGGCGCCTCGCGAACTCCGATACGAGCGGCGCAATCGTCGTGCGCCCAAAGCCGAGCGTCGCGTTCACACGCAGCAAGCCGCGCGTCACGGAACGGCTCGACGACACCACATCTTCCATTTCCTTCACTTCCGCGAGAATGCGCGTCGCGTAGTGCAGAAAGGTTTCGCCTTCGGCGGTCAGGCTCACGCTGCGGGTCGTCCGGTTGACGAGCCGCACGCCCAGCCGCGCCTCGAGCTGGGCGAGCCGTTTGGTGGCCGCCGGCGGCGTGATGTCCATGTCGCGCGCCACGCTAGAAAGGCTTCCGTAACGCCCGAGCAGGACGAAAAACTCCAGGTAGGAGGTCAGGTCATTCTTCACCGTAAGTTAATAAAGATGTGAAAACAAGTGAATCATAGTACCGATCCGGGCGCATAACCTAGCGTCTCCAACAGCCAGCCAGGCGCGAACCATCGCAAGCACGCTGGCCGTGCCACCAGGAGACACCCGTGAGAATCGTTGAAATCCGCGAAAAAACCGTGCCGATCAGCTCCTCGATCCGCAACGCCTATATCGACTTCAGCAAGATGACGCTCAGCCTCGTCGCCGTGGTCACCGACGTGATCCGCGACGGCAAGCCCGTCATCGGCTATGGCTTCAACTCGAATGGCCGCTACGGCCAGGGCACGCTGATGCGCGAGCGCTTCATCCCGCGCATTCTCGAAGCCGACCCCGCCGCGCTCGTGAACGACGCGGGCGACAACCTCGATCCGCACAAGATCTGGGCGACGATGTTCACCAACGAAAAGCCGGGCGGCCACGGCGAGCGCTCGGTGGCCATCGGCACGATCGATATGGCGGTGTGGGACGCCGTGGCGAAGATCGAAGGCAAGCCGCTCTTCCAGCTGCTCGCCGACCGTTATGGCAACGGCCAGCCGGACCGCAAGATCTTCGTGTATGCGGCGGGCGGCTACTACTACCCGGGCCAGGACCACAACAAGCTCAAGGACGAAATGCGCAGCTATATCGACCGCGGCTACACGGTCGTGAAGAAGAAGATTGGCGGCGCGTCGCTCGACGAGGACCTGCGCCGCATCGACTCGATCCTGAGCGTGCTGGGCGACGGCCAGAAGCTCGCCGTCGACGCCAACGGCCGTTTCGACCTCGACACCGCGATCCAGTACGCGAAAGCGCTCTCGCAATACGACCTGTTCTGGTACGAGGAGCCGGGCGACCCGCTCGACTTCGAACTGCAGGCCACGCTGCGCAACTACTACGACAAACCGATGGCGACCGGCGAGGATCTGTTCTCGATGCAGGACGCGCGCAACCTCATCCGCTACGGCGGCATGCGCCCGGATCGCGACTGGCTGCAATTCGACTGCGCGCTGAGCTATGGCCTCGTCGAGTATCTGCGCACGCTCGACATGCTGCATCAGCACGGCTGGTCCGCGAGCCGCTGCATTCCGCACGGCGGCCATCAGATGTCGCTCAATATCGCGGCAGGCCTGGGTCTTGGCGGCAACGAGTCGTATCCCGATCTGTTCCAGCCGTATGGCGGCTTCCCCGACGGCGTGAAGGTCGACAACGGCTACATCACGATGCCCGACCTGCCCGGTATCGGTTTTGAGGGCAAAGCCGATCTGTTTGCCGAAATGAAAAAGCTCGCGGGCTAACGCTCAAGCACAAGCGAAGCGCGACCGGAAACACAACCGCTGCACGCATGGCGGTTGGCGGTCGCCTGGATTCATCTGGATGGCGCCATGCTCAGGAGACAGACATGCGGCCCTCGAAACTCAAAAAGTATCTTTCCAGGCTCTACATACAGGTCTTGATCGGTATTGTGGCCGGCATTCTCATCGGCCACTTTTACCCGGATATCGGGGCCGATCTCAAACCGCTCGGCGACCTCTTCATCAAGCTGATCCGCATGGCGCTCGCGCCGATCATCTTCGCCTCGGTCGTCGTGGGCATTGCCCGCATGAACGATCTGCACGAAGCGGGCCGCGTGGGCGTGAAGGCGCTGCTCTACTTCGAAGTGGCTTCGACCATCGCGCTGCTCGTGGGCCTTGTCGTCGTGAACGTGATCAAGCCTGGCAGCGGCATGAACATCGATCCGGCGCACATCGACAGCTCGGCCATTGCCAGCTACGCGCACGCTGCGCACGACCACACGGCGATCGGGTTCCTCATGAGCATCGTGCCGAACAGCATCGTCGGCGCATTCGCGAACGGCGAAATCCTGCCGATCATCTTTTTCTCGGTACTGTTCGCCATCGCGCTGGCGAAGCTCGGCCCGCGCACCGCGCCGCTCGTCGACATGCTCGACATGTTTTTGCAGGGCATGTTCGGCGTCGTGCGTATCGTCATGTATGTCGCGCCCGTGGGCGCGTTTGGCGGCATGGCGTTCACCATCGCGAAGTACGGGCTCGGCACGCTGGCGTCATTCGGCGAATTGATGCTTTGCCTGTACGTGACGTCGATCTTCTTCGTCGTGGTCGTGCTCGGGCTCGTCATGCGCGTTTGCGGCCTTTCGCTGTGGAAGTATCTGCGCTATATCCGCGACGAAATTCTGATCACGTTCGGCACCGCGTCGACCGAGGCTGTGCTGCCGCAGATGCTCGTCAAGATGGAGAACCTCGGCTGTTCGCGTCCGGTTGTCGGCATGGTGCTGCCGACCGGCTATACGTTCAACGCGGATGGCACGGCAATCTATCTCACGATGGCCGCCCTCTTCGTTGCGCAGGCAATGAACATTCATCTCACGCTGCTCGATCAACTCGTTGTACTGAGCGTTTTGCTGCTGACTTCCAAGGGGTCTGCCGGTGTGGCGGGAGCCGGGTTTGTCGCGCTTGCGGCGACGCTCGCGTCGATGCACAAGATTCCGGTTTCGGGTCTCGTGCTGCTGTTGGGCGTGGATCGCTTTCTGAATGAAGCTCGCGCGGTGACGAATTTGATCGGTAACGGCGTGGCCACGATCGTGGTCGCGCGGTGGGAAGGCGCGATGGATGTCGATCGCGCGCGGGCGGTGTTGAATGGCGAGGGCGAATTCGGGTTGGGGGGTGGCGTGATGGATGCGCCGGGGACCGAGGATTTGCCCTTGCCGTGTGGCGAGACCGTTACTGGGTCGCGGAGTGGGTAGTTGGGTCTGTGAGTTGTACGGTTTGGGCTTTCCTTGATTTCGTGTCGGTGTTTGCCGCTGCAAAGAAAAGTAGGTGCCACCCCGCACAGGGGGAACACTGGTAGACCGACGCGAACACAAGGAAAGGCCAAAGCGGCAAAAACCACGCCCCCACCACTTCCGCGATAGCACCAAAACCCACATCAAAACAGCGCCACCAGAAACCCAAGAAATAGATATCAGAATTCGTTGGTTTGTCGCGGGCAAAAGCCTGACTAGACTGCACATCCATCTTGTTATGACAAGCCAACCATGCCCCGAACGAATCTGGTGGCGCTTTCCCCCCAGCCGCTCTACGTCCAGATCAAGGACACACTGCGCGAGCGCATCCTGAACGGCACGTATGCGCCGCACAGCCAGATGCCCTCCGAACACGAACTGTGCGCCCTGTTCGGCGTCAGCCGCATTACCGTGCGCCAGGCGCTAGGCGATCTGCAAAAGGAAGGCCTGGTTTTCAGGCTGCACGGCAAGGGCACATTCGTCTCCAAACCCAAGGCCTTCCAGAACGTGACGTCGCTGCAAGGCTTCGCGGAAGCCATGTCGTCGATGGGCTACGAGATCGTCAACCAGTTGCGCAGCTTCAGGATCATCAAGGCCGATCGCCACGTCGCGCAGCGTCTGAACCTGCCGGAAGGCGCACCGGTCGCGGAAATCCATCGTGTGCGCATGCTCAATCGCGAGCCCGTTTCGCTCGAACTGACCTGGGTGCCCGAAGCGCTCGGCAAGCGTCTGGCCAATGCGGACCTCGCCACGCGCGACATCTTCCTCATTCTCGAGAACGATTGCGGCGTGCCGCTCGGCCACGCCGATGTGTCGATCGACGCGATTCTCGCCGACGACGACATCGCCCGCGCCCTGCGCGTGGAAGACGGCAGCCCCGTGCTGCGCATCGAGCGTCTGACGCTCGACGCGTCCGGCAATCCGCTCGACTACGAATACCTGTACTTCCGCGGCGACGCCTTCCAATACCGCCTGCGCGTCGACCGCCAGAAAACCCGTGCAAAGCGAAGGAAAACGCTATGAATACCGAAGTGCTCGAATACGACATCGTGGTCGTCGGCGGCGGCACGGCCGGCCCAATGGCCGCCATCAAGGCCAAGGAGCGCAACCCCGCGCTCAAGGTCTTGCTGCTCGAAAAAGCCAACGTCAAGCGCAGCGGCGCGATCTCGATGGGCATGGACGGCCTGAACAACGCCATCATTCCCGGCCATGCCACGCCCGAGCAGTACACGCGCGAAATCACCGTCGCGAACGATGGCATTGTCGACCAGGAGGCCGTCTACGCGTATGCGCGGCACAGCTTCACGACCATCGAGCAACTCGACCGCTGGGGCGTGAAGTTCGAAAAAGACGGCAACGGCGACTACGCCGTGAAGAAGGTCCATCACATGGGCGCTTATGTGCTGCCCATGCCCGAAGGCCACGACGTCAAAAAGATCCTGTACCGGCAACTCAAGCGCGCGCGCATCGAGATCACGAACCGCATTGTCGCCACCCGGCTCCTGACCGACGCACAAGGCCGCGTGAGCGGCGTGCTCGGCTTCGACTGCCGAACGGCGCAATTCCACGTGGTGCGCGCAAAAGCCGTGATCCTGTGTTGCGGCGCGGCCGGCCGCCTCGGCCTGCCCTCTTCCGGCTATCTGATGGGAACCTACGAGAACCCCACGAATGCGGGCGACGGCTACGCCATGGCCTACCATGCGGGGGCCGCGCTCGCAAACCTGGAATGCTTTCAAATCAACCCGCTTATTAAGGACTACAACGGACCGGCATGCGCGTATGTCACCGGGCCACTGGGCGGCTTCACCGCGAACGGCAAGGGCGAGCGCTTCATCGAATGCGACTACTGGAGCGGCCAGATGATGTGGGAGTTCTACCAGGAACTGCAGAGCGGCAATGGCCCCGTATTCCTGAAGCTCGACCATCTCGCCGAAGAAACGATCCAGACCATCGAGCAGATCCTGCACACCAACGAGCGCCCAAGCCGCGGCCGCTTTCACGCGGGGCGCGGCACCGACTACCGGCAGCAGATGGTCGAGATGCATATCTCCGAGATCGGCTTTTGCAGCGGCCATAGCGCATCGGGCGTCTATGTGAACTCGCGCGCGGAGACGACCGTGCCCGGACTGTACGCAGCAGGGGACATGGCGGCGGTGCCGCACAACTATATGCTGGGCGCGTTCACGTACGGCTGGTTCGCAGGTGCGAACGCGGCCGAATACGTGGCGGGCCGCGAGCATGCGAGCCTCGACGAAGGCCAGATCGCCGCCGAGCGCGCGCGTATCTACGCGCCGCTCGAGCGCGAAAACGGACTCGCGCCCGCACAGGTCGAATACAAGCTGCGCCGCATGGTGAACGACTACCTCCAGCCACCCAAGGTCACGCGCAAGATGGAGATCGGCCTGCAGCGTTTCGACGAGATCGGCGAAGACATCAAGTCGATCAAGGCCAATAATGCGCACGAGTTGATGCGCGCCGCCGAAGTGCGCGCCATACGCGACTGCGCGGAAATGGCGGCGCGCGCCTCGCTGTTCCGCACAGAAAGCCGCTGGGGCCTGTATCACCACCGGGTCGATTACCCGCAGCGCAACGACGCCGAATGGTTCTGCCACACGCACCTGCGCAAGGACGCCGCCGGCCGGATGACAAGCGAAAAACGCACGGTCGAACCGTACATCGTCCCGCTTGCGCAGGCGGATCGAGGCGCCTACGACCAGCTGCGCATTCGTGAATCCACGGAACTCGCCACCGAACACTGAGGAATCCGAATATGTCCTATACACCGCACGAAATCTTCCAGCGCAGCAGTGCGCCCGTCACGATCGACGAAGACCGCTGCATTGCCGACAAGGGCTGCACGGTTTGCGTGGACGTGTGCCCGCTCGACCTGCTCGCGATCGACGTGAGCAAGGGCAAAGCCTATATGCAGTTCGACGAATGCTGGTATTGCATGCCCTGCGAACGCGACTGCCCGACCGGCGCAGTCAAGGTCGACATTCCGTACCTGTTGCGCTAGCCCTCATATTGCTCACCCAAAAGACCATGAAAACACGCCAACGGATTCTTCGCCTTCTCGCCGTACCGCTTGTGTTTAGCGCGGCAACGACCGCGCAAGCCGAGACGATACGCGTCGCGATCGGCACGCAGGACACGACGATCAACTGCGCGACGGGCGGCCTCCTGATCCGCGAATTGCATCTGCTCGACAAGTATCTGCCGCACACCGGCAAATACGCGAACGTCACTTACGACGTGCAGTGGAAAGACTTCACCTCCGGCGCGCCGCTCACGAACGAAATGGTGGCAGGCAAGCTCGACTTCGGCGCGATGGCGGATTTCCCGGGGTCGCTCAACGGTGCGGCGTTCCAGAAGGCAGGCCGCAAGAGCCTCTTCATCACCGTGCTCGAAGGCAGCACCGAGGGCAGCGGCAACGGCATCGTCGTGCCCGTCAACTCGCCGGTGCACTCGATCGCCGACCTGAAGGGCAAGACGATCTCGGTGCCGTTCGCCTCGACCTCGCACGGCATGCTGCTGCGCGCGATCAAGGCGCAGGGGTGGAACCCGGATACCGACGTGAACATCATCACGCAGGCGCCGGAAGTGGCCGGCAGCGCGCTCAAGGCGGGCAAGATCGACGCGCACGCCGACTTCGTGCCGTTCGCCGACCTGTTCCCGTATCGCGGCATCGCTCGCAAGATCTACGACGGCGCGCAAAGCCATGCGCCGACCTTTCACGGCGCGCTCGTGGACGCCGCCTACGCACAGCAGTACCCCGAAGTGGTGGTCGCGTATCTGCGCGCGGCAATCGAGGCAAACCGCCTGATCGCAGACGACCCCGAAAAATATAGCCTGCTGATCGAGAAGGTGACGGGCATCGAGGCGCCGGTCGATTATCTCTATCACGGCCCGCTCGGCCTGCAAACGCGCGATCTCACCTGGAAGCCGGAATACCGCCAGGCGGTGGCGACCGCCATCGACACGCTGAAGCTGCTCAAGAAGACGGATGTCAATCTCGATGCGAACACGTTCATCGACGACCGCTATATCCGCGAAGCGTTCAAGGAATCGGGGCTCGACTATGACGCCGCGCTGAAGAACTACGCGCGACAGCCGCTCGCCGCCAATGACGCGCTGACCGGCAAGCCCATTCGCGATTTCCTCGCGGTGACGCAGGTGTGGGTCGCAAACGAAGCGCACGTGCGCAACTATGCGAACGCGGCGGAAGGATTCGCCGCGCTCGCGAAGCTCGAACAATCGGGCAGCAAGGTGCGCGCGGTGTACGTGCAGGACCACGACAGCGGCCAGAAGCTCTTTGCTTCCGACGCCTGGTACGTGCGCGACGCGCATGGCGGCGTCACCGCCTTCCTGCAGAAAGCGGGCGCCGATGCCTATGCGCAGCACACGTCGGGGGCGGTCGTTGACTACGCCGCCGCGAAAACGGGCGCGCAGCAGGCCCTCGCTTCGCGCTAGCGCGCCATGCCCCGTCCGATCCCCTGCACTTGATGAGGAGTCCGCATGTCCGCCACACTTGACCTCGCCGCCCGGCAACGCCTCGGCGCCCGGGAACCGGCACTGACCGCAGCCGCGGCGCGCCGCGCACCGATGCGCCGCCGCGCGTGGCGCGCCGGTTCGATTGTGCTGTTCGTGGCCGCCTGGCAGGCAGCCGTTCACTACCGCCTCTCGCTTGGCATCGTGACGTTCGCGAACGTCCCCTCGCCCGCCGACGCCATTCCCGCGCTATGGGCGCTGCTCCATTCGCCGAAACTGCCGATGCATCTCGCCGCGAGCCTGACACGCGTGCTCGCCGGCTTCTGCGCGGCGGCCGTGGTCGGCGTCGGACTTGGACTCGCGATCGGCCGCCATCGCGCGCTTGAAGATGTGCTGCTGCCGCCGCTCGAAGTGCTGCGGCCCATCCCGGCGGTCGCCTGGATTCCGCTCGCGATCCTGATGTTTCCTTCTTCCGAGCTGAGCATGATGTTCATCACGTTCATCGGCGCGCTGTTTCCTATCCTGCTGAACACGATCCACGGCGTGGAAGCCGTCGATCCGCGGCTCGTCGCCACCGCACGGGGTCTCGGCACCGGCTCGCTGTCGCTCTACACGGAAGTGGTGTTGCCAGGCGCGGCACCGTCGATCTTCACCGGCCTCTCCATCGGCATGGGCACTGCCTGGTTTTGCCTCGTGACCGCGGAGATGATTGCTGGCCAGTACGGCATAGGTTATTTCACCTGGGAATCCTATACGTTGCAGAACTACGCCGATATCGTCGTCGGCATGGCGTTGATCGGCGTGCTCGGTATGGGCAGCAGCCTGCTCCTCAAGCGCATTGGCGCAGCGCTGACGCCGTGGTACCGCCTGCGGGGAGCCCGCCAGTGAACGCGCCAGCCGCCATCCAGCCAGAAGCCCGCGCCCCGGCGCCGGTGTCCCGCGCGCCTGGGCGCATTGATGTGCGTTCGCTGACTGTGGAGGTCGGTCCGCCGCACGCGCGCTTCGCCGCTCTCGATTCGCTCGATGTCGATATCGCGCCCGGCGAATTCGTTTGCGTGCTCGGGCCGTCCGGCTGCGGAAAGTCCACGCTGCTCGGCGCCATAGGGGGCCACCTGCTGCCCACGCAGGGCGTAATCGCCGTGGACGGCGTTGCGGTCGACCGCCCGCATCCGCAGCGCGGCCTCGTGTTCCAGCAGCACACGCTGTTCCCCTGGAAGCGTGTGATCGACAACGTGGCCTTCGGCCTCAAGATGAAGGGCGTAGGCGCTGGCGAGCGTCGGCGCGAAGCCGCCGAACTGCTCGCGCTGGTCGGCCTCGCGGGGTTCGAGTCGCACTATCCCGCGCAGCTGTCGGGCGGCATGCAGCAGCGCGTGGAAATCGCGCGTGTACTGATCAACCGGCCGCGCATTCTGCTGATGGACGAGCCCTTCGGCGCACTCGACGCCCAAACGCGCCGCATGATGCAAACCCTGTTGCTCGATATCTGGGCGCAGATCCGCACGACCGTCGTGTTCGTCACGCACGATATCGACGAAGCGCTGTTTCTCGGCGACCGCATCCTGATGCTCTCGCAACGACCCGCGCGCCTCATCGCCGATATTGCGGTGCCGCTCGCGCGGCCGCGCAGCGACGAGAGCACGACCGAAGCAGGCTTCATCGATATCAAGCGCCGCTGCCTCGCGTTGCTGCGCGAAGCGGCGTAGCCCCGCTAGCGCCCTCTACGCCGCCCGAAACTCTGCCTGAGCGCCCACCAAGACAATCGCCTTTGCCCATGACCGTTTCCGCTCCCACTTTGCCGATCCACCAGCACCCGAGCGCCGAAGCGAGCGTCCCGCTCGCGCGCCTGGCCGACGCCGATGCCGCCGTGCGCCGCATCGCGCTCTTCGAACTCGCCGATCTGGAAGATGCAACGCTGCTGCCTGCGTTCATCGCCGCGCTGCGCGACGATCCTGCGCCAGACGTGCGGCGCGAAGCCGCCGCCGTGCTGGCCTCGTGGGAAGACGACGACGTTGTTGAAGCGCTGTGCGCGGCGTTGCTCGACGCCGACGACGATGTGCGCGGAGCCGCGGCGCAAAGTCTTTCGGAGTTGAAAGCCCAGTCGTCGGGCCATGTGCTGCGCCGCTGGGCCACGCGGCCCGAACCGTTCGTGCGCCGCGCGGCATTGCGCGGCCTGCGCGAGCTGCGCTTTGCGGATGCCTTCGAGCCGGCGCTGGACGCGCTCGCGGCCACAGAGGCCGACGTGCGGCTCGAAGCCGTTGCCGTGCTCGGCTGGATGAAGGAGGCGCGCGCACTGGAGGCGCTCGCCGCGCTCGCGGCCCGCGACGCGCACCCGGAGGTCCGCCGCGCCGCCGTCGGTGCGCTGGGATTCGCCGCGCCAGACGATCAGCCCACGCTCGACGCGCTGCTCACGGCGTTGCGCGACGACGCCTGGCAAGTGCGCGAAGAAGCCGCGACGACGCTCGGCAAATTGCACGCCGCCGCGGCGCTCGAACCGCTTGTCGAAGCGCTCGGCGACGCGTACTGGCAGGTCCGCCTGCGTGCAGCGCGCGCGCTCGGGCAATTGCGCGATGCGCAAGCGGCCGACGCCGTCGCTACGCTCCTCACACACTCGATCAGCAATTTGCGCAAGGAAGCGGCGCTTGCGCTCGGCGAGTTGGGCGCGCGCGAGTCATTGCCGGCGCTGCACGGCACACTGCAGGACCGCGATCCCGAGGTGCGCAAGGCCGCGCGCATCGCGATCGGCCAGATCGAGGGCGGCGCGCAATGAACACGCCGCTCGAAGTCCGCAACGACACCGCCGCGCGAGCGCTTACGCTCTGCTGGCCCGCGGGCGAAACGCAACGCGTGGACCACGCCCGGCTGCGCGCGGCCTGCCCGTGCGCAGCCTGCCGACGGCTGCGGCTCGGCGGCGCCGCGCCCGCGCTCGCACCTGACGTGATGCTGATCGCCATCGAGCCAATGGGCTACGGCGTGCAGCTCTCGTTCAGCGACGGCCATGCGCGCGGCATCTATCCCTGGACGTACCTCGAGCAACTGGGGCACGGCAAGGACCGCTAGCTCGAAAAAGCCGGTTTGACGTATAGGCCGTGACGGAGCGCGCGCACGCGTCGACGCGCCCCCTGTGTCACGAAGCGCCCTTGCCCGCAACGAGCAGGTCGGCAATCGCGGCCGAGATCGGCAAACCGGGGTGCTTTTCCAGCCAGAAGAACTCGCCAACCGGGTTGACCTCAAGAAAGCAGTGGCGACCGTCGGGGGTAAGGATGAAATCGGCGGCGCCGTAGTTGAGGCCCAGCGCACGCATGAGTTTCAGCAGCCCGCTCTCGACCTCGGGCGGTAAGGGGTACGGCTCCCACGCTTCGAGTAGTCCAAAGCCATCACGACGCCAGTCGACGCTCGACTTCTCGGAGCGTTGGGAATCGATCGAGGCGGTGAACACGCGATTTCCCACGATCGTGGTTCTGAGTTCCAGCGCCTTGGGCACCTGCTCCTGAAAGATGGCCGGGCAATAGCGAAGATCGTCGAGGCGTTCGAGGTCCTTGTCATGAACCCTGCTGGTAAAGACCACTTTCTGGTCGCACTGATCGTAAATGGCAAACGACGACAGCGTCTTCATGATCATCCCCTGCGTGCATTCGCGTGCGAAACTGCGCACGGCGTCTGGCGCATTGGTGATCAAGGTGCGTGGAATCGTGAGCCCGGCTTCTCTCGCGATCTTGAGCTGAAGCTGCTTGTTTTCCGCGCGGCGCAGGCGGTGCACGGGGTCGAGATGAAACGCATCGAGGCTCGCGATCATGCCGTGCAGCGTGGCGCGCGATTGATCGATCGCCGCCCGCCTGAGCTGTGAATCCATCGTTTCAGGAATGCATCGCCCAATGGCGATCCGCCGATACCACACGGCAGAAACCGCGCCCAGGTCTAACTCATAGTCCTCACACGCGATCACCTGCCGCTCTTCTTCGCCGCTGTACTGGCTGCGATGGCGAATGTCCGTGGGAAAACGATCGGTATCGAACCGGTGAGCCGTGCCGCCCTGTGCCGCGACAGCGTTCATGACCAGCGGAATACTCTCGTTGTCGTTGCTGTGGGTGATGATCAGTACCACCGGCCGTGGGTGCCGCTCGGACATGGTTGAACTCCTTCACTAAAGGCGCGCGGTGAGATGGCACCTCGCCGCGCGCTCGACCCCGGTTCAGGCGCCTCCGCTATATACACAGGAATGCTAAACAGGGATAAATTCGCTGTCGGAGGGATACGCCATGGTCGTCGACGGCGCGTGCTGATTGCCAGGCATCTGTCCCATCGTCGGCAATCCCATGTGCCGGAGCAGGCACTGGATGTCGGGCATCTCGCCGACCGGCATGCCTTCCTGGTCGGACGGCGCCACCATCGTCACGACCGCACCGCCGCGTATCGCCTGCATCTCCGCCGGCGTGAGGTTCCTGGAAAACTGCCCTTCCAGGAAATGCGAGAAGAACGGTACGGGCTCCTGATTTTCAATCTTGACGTTAGACATGATGCTTACCTCGCTGGAAGTGTGGGGCCATTGACAACCACTCGGACGGCACAGGCCGCTGCCACGTCCTGCAACTGGCGTGCCAGCGCGCAACGGCCTGCCGTGGCGGAGAATTCGCGTGGAATCGACGGCGGAATCGTTGGCCCGCAACCAACGCGAGGGGCTAAAAGACGGCCATAGGCCAACAGCGGGCCAACAGCGGCCCAACGGCAGGCCAACACCGGAACCAGCAGCCAGCTAAACTACTGGCGCAGAGACCATTGGGCGCCTGAGGCCCGACTTCGCATATCACAGGAGGAGTACGTAAATGACGCTTTCGAATAGAAAATTTGGTCGCACCGGCTGGAATGTTTCCGAAATAGGCTTTGGTGCATGGGCGATCGGCGGCTCGTGGGGCAGCGTTGGCGAAGACGACGCGAAAGCCGCGCTGAACGCCGCGCTCGATAGTGGCGTCACGTTCATCGATACGGCCGACGTGTACGGCGACGGCCGCTCGGAGCGCATCATCCGGGACGTATTGCGCCAACGCGGCGGCACGCGACCCATCGTGGCCACCAAGCTCGGGCGTCGCCTCGACCCTCACGTGACCAACGGGTATCTGAACAAGCGCGAACTCGAAGGCTTCATCGACCGGAGTCTCTCGAACCTGGGCGTCGACACGCTCGACCTCGTGCAACTGCACTGCCCGCCGACGGAGGTCTATTACTGCCCCGAGGTGTTCGACGCGATGGACGACTTTGTCGCCGCCGGCAAAATCCGCTTTTACGGCGTTTCGGTCGAAAAGGTGGAAGAAGCGCTGAAGGCGATCGAATATCCCAATGTCGCTTCGGTGCAGATCATCTACAACATGTTCCGTCAACGTCCTGCCGACCTGTTTTTCCGCGAGGCACAAAAGAAAAACGTTGCGGTCATCGCGCGGGTGCCGCTCGCCAGCGGCATGCTCACCGGCAAATTGTCCGCGGATTCCGTTTTCGCGGCAGACGACCACCGTGCGTTCAATCGTCATGGCGAAGCGTTCGACGTTGGCGAAACGTTCTCGGGCGTGCCGTATGACGTCGCGCTGAAGGCAGTCGATGAACTGCGCGGCCTGGTGCCGGTCGACGCCTCGATGGCGCAACTCGCCCTGCGCTGGATTCTGATGGAAGACGCCGTCACGGTCATCATTCCGGGCAGCAAGAACGCGGCCCAGGCAGCGTCGAATGTCTCGGCAGCGGGCCTCGCGCCACTGCCCGATGCAGCGATGCAACGCGTGCGGGATGTTTACGAACGCCTTATCGCACCGCACGTCCACCAGCGCTGGTAAAAGCGCTGCGGTCAATGCCGCTCGAGTTTCTGCGACCGCTTACTCCAGTTTGCCCGTCCTTGCCCCGATTGTTCGGCTGATCCCGCCACTCTATTCGCGCCCGGCCGCTTTATCGCGGCGGCGCGGATCTTTACATTTGTACCCGTCGCCGGCCGATGGCTGCATGCATGCCAGGGCGCCGGTTCCATTCGATGCTGCGACTTACGGTACGGAGAACATGATGGGCAAACTTGCAGGCAAGGTGGCGGTCGTCACGGGCGCGTCGAAAGGCATTGGCGCCGCTATCGCCAAGGCCCTCGCGGCCGAAGGCGCTTCGGTGGTCGTGAACTACGCGAGCAGCAAGGCGGGCGCGGATACGGTCGTCGCCGCGATTACGGCGGCCGGTGGCAAGGCGGTTTCCGTTGGCGGCGACGTGTCGAAGGCAGCCGACGCACAGGGCATCATCGGCGCGGCCGTCGAAACTTACGGTCGGCTCGACATCCTCGTGAACAATTCGGGCGTCTATGAGTTCGCGCCAATCGAAGAGTTCACGGAAGCGCAATACCGCAAGCAGTTCGACACGAACGTGCTCGGCGTGCTGCTCACCACGCAGGCGGCCGTGAAGCATCTTGGCGAAGGCGCAAGCATCATCAACGTGAGTTCGGTCGTGACGACCCTCACGCCGCCGACCACCGCTGTCTATAGCGGCACGAAGGGCGCCGTGGATGCGATCACCGGCGTGCTCGCACGCGAACTGGGACCGCGCAAGATTCGCGTGAATTCGATCAATCCCGGGATGGTCGAGACCGAAGGCGCGCACACGGCCGGCGTCATCGGCTCGGAATTCGAAAGCCAGGTGGTCAGCCAGACGCCGCTCGGACGCGTGGGGCAGCCCGACGATATCGCCACGGCCGTGGTGTTCCTCGCATCCGACGATGCCAAATGGTTGACGGGCGAGCATATCGTCGCCAGCGGGGGCATGCGCTAAGGCGGGTTGTGGTACCGGCTCGCGCGAGAAAACGCGTGCGTGCTAATCTCCCTAAGACCGGTCGTGCCGCCCTCGCTGCGGCACGACTGGCAACGCTTCAGCACAGGGAGTTCGGCCAAGCCGGTTCATGCGAGTTTCCGACCTTGTAGACCACCGTACGATCCTGCGCAGCCGGCGGCGCTGGCTGTATTTCGGCGTGTTCTGGCTCGGCGCCATCGCGACGGGCCTCGTCGCGGTCCTGTACGCGCGCCTCATCGACTTCGGCTACGCGCTCTTCGTGCAGATGACCGCCCACCACTGGTGGCTGCCGATCTTCATCACGCCGGCAATCTCCGCGTTCTGCGTCTGGGCCACGCGCCGCTGGTTTCCCGGCTCGGAGGGCAGCGGCATCCCGCAGGTCATCGCGACGCTGCACGACGTGCGTGAGTTCGGCCCGCGTCTGCTCACGCTGCGCATCCTGATCGGCAAGATCGCCCTGTCGTTCCTCGCGATTCTCGGCGGCTTCACGATCGGCCGCGAAGGACCGACCATCCACGTGGGCGCCGCGCTGATGTACACCCTCCGGCGTTTCTACCCGGCGCGGCTGCGCAGCATGTACGGCGTCGGCCTCGAATACAGGCTCGCGCTCGCGGGCGCCGCTGCCGGCCTTTCTGCGGCGTTCAATGCGCCGCTCGCGGGCGTGGTCTTCGCCATCGAGGAACTCACGCGCAGCTTCGAGGCGCGAACGAGCGGCGTGATCATCACGGCGATCATCTTTTCGGGCGTCGTCTCGCTTGCCCTGCAAGGCAACTATGTGTATTTCGGCACGATCGCCATCGCCGGCAAACTGCCCGACCTGCTCGCCGTCGCCGTCATTCTCGTTGGCGTGATCACTGGCCTCGCGGGCGGCGTGTTCTGCTGGCTGCTGCTCAACACCGAGCGATGGATGCCCGCGCGTTTATTCGCTCTCCGAAAGGAACGGCCCGTGGCGTTTGGCGCCGCATGCGGTTTGTTCATCGCCGTGATCGGCGTGGCGAGCGGTGGCAATCTGTTCGGCAGCGGCTATGCGGAGGCGCGCGGCATGCTCGAAGGCCACTCGCAGCTCGGTGTGGCCTATCCCGTGCTGAAAATGGCCTCGATGGTGGGCTCTTATCTGCCGGGCACACCGGGCGGCCTCTTTGCGCCGTCGCTGGCAATTGGCGCGGGCATCGGCAACGTGCTGCACATGGTGTTCGGGCAGATGCAGTTGCCGATGCTGATCGCGCTCGGCATGGTCGGCTATCTTGCCGCCGTCACGCAAAGCCCGATTACAGCGTTTGTCATCGTCATCGAAATGATCGACGGGCACGCGCTCGTGATCTCGTTGATGGCGACGGCGCTCATTTCGAGCCAGGTGTCCAGGCTATTCGCGCCGCCGCTTTACGAAGCCCTGGCGGAACGCTTCCTCAAGCAGTAACGCGCGCCAACTCGCGCTGACCGGCGCACGCCGCTACCAGCGCAGCAGCCGCGGCCCGAGCCACGCGCCAATGCCGGCGGGCAGCAACATGCCAATCACATACCAGACGCTCCAGAACGCCGGGCTCATCTCCGGGCAATGGAGGCAATACGCAATGGTGGCGAGCGCGCTCGCAAAGAGCCCCGCCGCCGCGCCCGCCGCGCGCAGGTTGGTTGGCGCGAGACCGCGCACGGCCCAGAACACGGCCGCGAACGTGGGCACCGAAAGCAGCACGATATTGAACGGGCACGTGCGCCATGTGAGGCCCATCACGAGCGGCATGCGTTGCGCGGGCGCCGCGTCGCCCAGCGCGAGCCACGCGCCCGCAAGCACGGCGACGAACGGCAGCGCCACCAGCGCCCACGCATAGCCGCCGCGCTGGCCCGGCCGCCCGAGGCGGCTGACCGCGAACGCTGCAGCCACCGCGACACACAGCGGGAACGCGAGCTTCGCCCAGAAGATCGGCGTGTGCATGACGCTCATGAGATCGTGCCGCACGCCGAACACCACGCTCATCAGCACGACCGAGCCTGCGAAACCGAGCGACAGCGCCCGCGCGAAGCGGCGCAGCACGGCCTTGCGGTCCACGCGCGCATCGCCGCTGGCAAGGAGGTTGATCAGATCGTCTGTTTTCATCGCGCTCCCCTGATGCGCGTGGCAAGCGCTTTCAATCCGCGATGAATCCCCACCTTGACCGCCGATTCGGAGAGTCCCGTGAGCTTCGCCGTTTCCACGACCGAAAGCCCCTCGAGCTTCACGTGGACGATAGGCAGGCGCTGCTTGTCGGGCAACTGTTCGAGCAGCTTGCCGATATCGCGGCGCGCCTGCGCGGGCTCGTCGTCGGGCGCGGCGAAGAGATCGGTGTGGTCTTCCAGCGGATCGTTGAGCATGTCGCGGCGCGCGCGCGAGCGGAAAAAGTCCATCAGCTTGTAGCGGGCGATCGCGTGCACCCAGGCCGTGAGCGGTTCGTCGGGGCGCCACGTGTGACGCGCGTTGTGCACCGCAAGCAGGATTTCCTGCACGAGGTCCTCTACGTCGTCGCGCAACTGCGGAATGCGCCGGCGCAGGTAGCCACGCAGATGACGCGTGAGCTCCGCGAGGAAGTCGCGATACGCTTGCGCATCGCCTTCCAGTCCGCTGACGAAAAGCGCTTTGAGACGGGTTTCCGCAGAGTGCAAAGGTTGTCCTGGATTGTCGCGACGCCAGGTTGGCGGGTTGGCGGGCATGGCGCTTGCCCGGTCTGCTGAAGGCGAGCTTTCATAATGATTACGCGCGCCGCCGCACTCGCGCCCGTTCGCGTGAGCGTAGCCGAACGTTTCGTGCGCCGCAACGGCAGCCGCAGCGCCGCCGCACGCCCCGTCCGTCATCGTCGCCCATGTGCTGGTCAAGCCCACCGTTGAGTTCTCCGCGTGAAGCGAGCGCGTGCGCCCGCTGCAGGTAGTTCGCTCGCCACGCCAGTTGGGTTACAGCCGAAGCGAATTATTCCTGGCCGCCCCCCGGTTGCAAGATTTTTTTCCCGACGTGCTGTAACCGGGGGGCGCGCCACAGCGAATTCACTGTCAACTCTGCGCTAACGAGGAATCGCCATGCACACGTCGATCGGTGAAACGCCCGCACTGCAAGCACACACGCGCCGCCCGCGCTCGATCCAGCCGCTCTGGCTGCGCATCGCGCATTGGCTCAACGCGCTCGCGGCGCTCGTCATGATGTTCTCCGGCTGGCGCATCTACGATGCGTCGCCCGTGTTCGCGGGGTTCGTCATTCCCACGTCGATCACGCTCGGCGGCTGGCTCGGCGGCGCGCTGCAATGGCATTTCGCCGCCATGTGGCTGCTGTTTTTCAACGGGCTTTTCTATCTCGCCATGAATTTCACCACCGGCCGCTGGCGCACGAAGTTCTTCCCCTTGAGCCCGCGCGCCGTGCTGCACGATCTGCGCGCCGCGCTCACCGGCCGGCTTTCCCACGCCGATCTGAGCCAGTACAACGCCGTGCAGAAACTCGCCTATCTCGTCGCGATCGCCGATCTCATCGTCCTCGTGCTGTCGGGCCTGGCGATCTGGAAGTCGGTGCAGTTTCCGCTGCTGCGCGAGTTGATGGGCGGATACGACCGCGCACGCGTGGTGCACTTTTGCGCGATGTCCGTGCTCGCGGCGTTCGTGCTCGTTCACGTGACGATGGTCGCGCTCGTGCCGCGCTCGTTGCTCACGATGCTGCGCGGACGCTGAGCACGCGGCCCGGATCAACGAAAAGACGCCCCCCTATCCGTTGCTAAGGATTGCATATGAAAACGACTGACCGAAAGATCATCGAACTCGACCGCGCAGCGATTCTGGCCGATGCACGGCGCGAACTCGACATGCCGTCACGGCGCCTGTTCGGCAAGCGCGTGCTCACGCTCGGCGGCCTTTCGCTGCTGACGGGCTGCACGCTCACCGACGACGCCTCGGTCAACACGTTCCTGACCGCCGTTTCCCGGCTCAACGATCGCGTGCAGGGGTGGCTGTTCGACCCAACCCGGCTCGCGCCCACGTACGCCGAAGCGCAGATCACGCGGCCCTTCCCCTTCAACGCGTTCTATAGCGAGAGCGAGGCGCCTGTTGTCGATGGCGGGGACTATCGGCTCAAGCTCAGCGGGCTTGTGAAGGGCCAGCGCGTCTGGACGCTGCCCGAGTTGTACGCGCTGCCGCACGAAGAGCAGATCACGCGGCATATCTGCGTGGAAGGCTGGAGCGCGATAGGCCGTTGGGGCGGCACGCCGTTCGCGCATTTCCTGCGCCGTGTGGACGCGGATCTCACCGCGAAATACGTAGGCTTTCGTTGCGCTGACAACTACTACGAAAGCATCGACATGCCTACGGCGCTGCATCCGCAGACCTTGCTCGCTTTCGACTATGACGGCGAGCGCCTGCCCGCGAAATACGGCTATCCGATGAAGCTGCGCATGCCGACGAAGCTCGGCTACAAGAACCCGAAGCACATCGTCGAGATTTTCGTCACGAATACGTACCCAGGCGGCTACTGGGTCGACCAGGGCTACAACTGGTTCGGCGGTTCGTGACGTCTTCCTGCCGCCGCTTGATAGGCCACTTGATACGCCACTTCATGCGACGGCTCCGTTTCACTTCCGCCCGAAAACGGGCAAGCGTTTTTTCCACCCAGCAAGGAGCAATGCAAATGAACACGATCCGATTCGCAGCAATCGCCATCTCGGCCGCCCTGTTGAGCCTGAGCGCTGGCGCGGCATTCGCGCAGGCAAGCGGCGCGATGTCGAACGACGCCATGTCGCAAGACTCGATGCACAAGGACACCATGGGCAAAGGCGCGATGTCGCACGATACGACGGGCAAAGACGGCGCGATGAGCCACGACAAGATGGGCAAGCCCATGAAGCAGGACGCCATGGGCATGGATCATCCGGCGTCGGGCGCCATGGCGCATTGAACCCTTGTGGTGTGCTCCCGGCGTGGCTTGCGTCGGGAGCGCATCGCGCGCGCCTCGCCACCGTGCGCTCGCGATGTATGATTTCTGCAGGGCCGCACACCCTGCACCGGGAGTCCGTCATGGGAAGCGAATGGCATCGCCGCCTGAAACTGTTCATTCAGCGCTTCTGGCAGCCAACCAGTGCGTGCATGACCTGCATGCCGGGGAGTTGGGGCAACGTCATGAGCCTTGCCCATTGGACGATCGCATTCAAGACGGGGCTCTTCACCGGCGCGCTGGCCGTGCTGCTCACCTTCACGCCGGCGAAGAAGTGGTACGGGAATCGCTATGGCAACGCGCTGCTGGTTGGCTGCCTGACCGTCATAGGCGACGCCTACGCTCACATGAATCACTATGTTCTCGAACACGTCGCGACCGGCGTCGTGTCCGGGTTGATCGCGCTCGCAGCGTCGTATCTGTTAGCGGACCCTGTGCGCCGGATACGAACGCTGTGGGCGCGCTTGACTGGATAGTCCAGGGTTCTGCATCGCGTGTGCGGTGGCCCGTTACTGCGACTTCGCGAAATCCTGTCCAATCATGGCCACGACGGCCATCCGTCGAAAGCTTGACCTTCTGGTCGGTCGGCGTAACGGCCTGATGCCCGTCCGTGGTCAGGCGTGAGACGGGGCCCCAGACGAACTTCAGGCATGCCGCTTCCGTCTAGGACCTAGGTCCGATTGACTGGATATCCGCACGTGGCACCCTTCGACAAAGCCGCCCTCGCTTGCCCAGTCGCCAGCGGCGCAAACACGCCAACAGACAGTTGGCGACACGAAATAGCCAAATTCAGTCTGCTACGGAGGTCACCATGTATTCATGGCGCCGGAAGTTCGCCGTCACGGTCGTGTCGATGGTTGTGACGGCCACTGCTGGGTCCGCATGGGCAACCGAGCAGGCTCAGCAGCGCCGGGCCGGGCGTGACGTTCGTCAGGAAACACGCCAGGGTTCGCGCCATACCAAGCAGGACTGCAGGGCGGCCAACCAGCAGAGCAATTCGCAATGCCGGCAGGACAAGCGGCAAACCAAGCAGAACGGCCGCCAGACGGCCAGGGCGATCAAATATTGAGCGTTCGCGCTCCGTCTATCAGACCAAAGAGGGCAACCCGATGCGAGCCTGCCGATACGTGGTCCTTTGCGCTTTGCCATTCATGATTGTGGGCTGCAACACGCCGCCCATCCCGCCGGGAAAGCCGGTCGATATCCCGACCGCCCTCCATCAGGTTCTCGAAGGCCTGTGCAATTTCAAGAAGGAACAGGCCGACCGCAAGCAGGATATGGGCGTCGCAATCGACTCGGTCACCGTGGAGCTCGACCTGACCGTAGACGGCGCAAGGAATCCCCCTGTGGCCGTCGCGCCGGATATCCAGTTCATCCCCACCGTCAGTTACGGGCAGATCATCACAGCAAACCGGGGCAGCCGGCTTACGCTCACCCTGAAAAACACCGGCTCCCATGGCGGCTGCGACGTCATGACATCGGCGAAGTAGCGGCAGTTCTCTTTCGCTATAGGACTATCGGCCCATAGCCAGCGTATGCGGTTGTGACATGATGGAGACAGCGGAACATTCGGCCCTGGCATCATGCGAATTGTTCATACGTTGCTGATCATCCTGGCGTTCGGGATGTCCATTGCCGCCCGGCCGACCGGTTGCCTCGCGGCCCAGGGAACGCCTGCGCAAGCCGCGGCGTCACCGGCCGCGCCGGCAGCGCCAGCCAGCGCGCCACCGCCCCCTGTACCGGCGAAGCCCACCGCACCCCGCCGGCTCGACGTCGCCACCCTCGCCAACCAGCCGAAGTTCGGCGACTTCGACGCGATGCTCGAGCGTCGGGTGATCCGCGTGCTGGTGCCGTACAGCAGAACGCTCTATTTCAACGAGATGGGGCATGAGCGAGGACTGACCGCCGGGCTCATGCGCGACTTCGAGCGCTACCTGAACAAGACATACGAGAGCACCCTAGGCAAGCGTCCATTGACGCTCGTGATCATCCCGACGACGCGCGACCAACTCCTTCCGGCGCTGATCGCCGGGAAGGGCGACATCGCCGCCGGCAATCTGACCGTCACGGAAACGCGGCTGAAGCAAGTCGACTTCGTCGCACCGCGCGACCGCAAGGCGGTTCGGGAACTAGTCGTCACCGGTCCGAAATCTCCCGCGCTCACCAAACTCGACGACCTGAGCGGCAAGACCGTGCACGTGCGCGCGAGCAGCAGCTACTACGAGAGCCTGACCGCCCTGAACGCGCGCTTCAAGAAAGACGGCAAGCCGCCGATGAAGCTGGTGTTGCTGCCCGATGCGCTCGAGGACGAAGACGCCATGGAGATGCTCAATGTCGGGCTGGTCCAGATCCTCGTCGTCGACGACTGGAAGGCCAATTTCTGGGCGCAGGTGCTGCCGGGCATCGTGGTGCACGACGACATGGCCGTGCGTGACGCCGGCTATATCGGCTGGGCGATTCGCAAGCAGAGTCCCAAACTCCAGCAGGCCATCACCGACTTCTACGTTGGCTACGTGAAAAAGCAGAGCGTGGCGGAAGTGCGCCTGCAGCAGGAACTGCAGCGCGTCAAGCAGATCACCAGCAATACCGAGGACACGGAACTCAAGCGTTTCACGCAAACGGTCGGTCTCTTCGAAAAGTATGGCGCGCAGTATCACTTCGATCCGTTGATGCTTGCCGCGCAGGGATTCCAGGAGTCGCAGCTCAATCAAAGTGCCCGCAGCCATGTTGGAGCGATCGGCATCATGCAGCTCATGCCGGCAACCGGCAAGGAGCTGGCCGTCGGCGACATCCGGGTGACGGATTCGAACATCCATGCCGGCGCGAAATACCTGGACGTCCTGATGACCCGTTACTTCCCGGATGCGCACTTTTCCGACTCGGACCGCGCCCTCTTCGCGTTCGCGAGCTACAACGCGGGTCCCGCCAGGATCGCGAAGATGCGCAAGGAAGCGGCCGCCCGGGGACTCTCGCCGGACAAGTGGTTCAACAACGTCGAGATCGTGGTGGGCGAGAAGATCGGGATCGAGACGACCACCTACGTGCGCAATATCTACAAGTACTACGTCGCCTACCGGCTCGTTCAGCAAGCACAGGCGGCGCGCGATCGCGCCATCGGGCAGGTGCGCAAGCAGGGCTGAGGCCTGCCTACGCGTCGCGCGTCCAGCATCGCGTGATGAAGCTCGCGACCTCATCCAGCGCATGCCGGGCGCTCGCCAGTTCATGGGTGGATCGCTGGAACACGTGGTGCAGCCCTTCGTAGATTTCCAGTTGCACCGCGTTGCCCTGCTCCGCCGCAGCCGCCGCGTAACGTCGCGCGTCGTCGAACAGCAGTTCGTCAGTGCCCACCTGGAGCGCGATGGGCGGCAGGCGCCCGGGAATCGCATGCAGCGGCGAGGCGCGTCCATCCGTGGGATCGGCAGCACCCAGGTACGTAGCGGCGGCATTGGCGAGCACAGGTCTCGTCAAAACCGGATCGTGCGTCGCTTCGCTGTGGAACGATGGCCCGGTCAACGCAAGATCGACCCACGGCGAAAAGGCCGCCACGCTCGCGATGTTCAACGCCGGCCGTTCCTCGACACCCAGAGCCGCGAGCGCTAGCGCCCCGCCTGCGGAATCGCCAACCAGGGCGACTTCGCGTATGCCGCTGTTCGCCAGCCAGCGCAGCGCGGCTAGCACGGCATCGTGCGCCGCCGGAAACGGATGCTCGGGCGCAAGCGGGTAGTCGAGAACAAAGGTGTCGACGCCGGTGCGCGCCGCGATCTGACTCGCAAACCCGCGATACCCCGTGGCAGACCCGAGCACGAAGGCGCCGCCGTGCAGAAACAGGATCGCGCAACCGGAACAGTTGGCAGGCGCGGATCGCGGCCGAATCCACCAGCCATCGATGTGCGCATTCCCGATGCGCCCCAGGCTGACGCCGTCCGCCACCGGCGTCTGCGCAGTCATGGCGTCGTATGCCTCGCGCATCGTCCCGTTGAATTCATTGAAATGCCGTTGCGTGCGCTCGATCGCGGCCTTTGCCGCGTTACGTTCGTCAGCGCTCAGGGCGTGCCGTATTTCGATCAGGTTCGCGCGTTGTTCGATGCTCATCATGGCTCCTTCGTTGCGTGAATGCGTTGTCGATGGGCATGACGATATCGATTCCAGTCACAGCTCGGAAGAACGTCAAACGGAATAAAATCCATTCCAATCAGGAAGTTTTGGAGGAGTTGAGATGGACCGGCTCGACGCGCTCAAACTGTTCATTCGCATCGTCGAAAGCGGGAGTTTCGCCGCGGCGGCGCGCGACATCGGCGTGGGCCAGCCTGCGGTCAGCAAGCAGATCGCGTCGCTCGAGCACTATCTGGGCACACAACTGGTCAGACGCACGTCGCGCAGCATGACGCTCACTGAAACCGGTCAATCGGTTTATGAAGCGGGCTTGCGCATCATTGGCGACTTCACCGATCTCGAATCTTCGGTCGGGCATGGCCAGGTGTCGCCGGGCGGCCTGATCCGCGTCACCGTGCCGCCCGTTTTTGGCAGGCTGTATATCGTGCCGCACCTGCCGGTGTTCTTCTCCCGGTATCCACACGTGTACGTGGACCTTTCCGCAACGGAGCGCAACGTCAATCTCGTCGAGGAAGGTTTCGACCTTTCGATCAAGAGCGGACCGCTTGCCGACTCGTCGATGATTTCGAAGCATCTGGCCTCGAGTCCAGTGGTGGTGGTCGCAACGCCGGAATACCTCGAAACGCATGGGCGCCCCGAACAGCCGCAGGATATCGAACGGCATGCGTGTGTCGTCTTCGCGCCCAGACACGAGCCGCGAGCATGGCATTTCGGCACCGTCGAAGGTCCGCGCACGCATGTTCCATCCGGCAATTTCCGCACCGGCGACGCGGAGCAGATTCGCGCTGCCGTCCTGGCCCATATGGGATTGGTTCAAGCGCCGGGTTGGCTCTTTGCCACGGAGATGGCGAGCGGTGCGGTGGTCAGCGTGCTGGAGGGTTTCGCGCCGCCCCCGTTGCCGATCCACGGCGTGCATGCCTCCGGCAGGCGGCTGCCGAACAAGACCCGCGTGTTTCTCGACTTCGTTGCCGAAATCCTCGCGGCCGATCCGCGCACGGCTTTTGCTCCGGTCTGATGACTTCGCGATTGGCAAGTAGCGGGGTTATGAGACTATGTGCCTCATCGCCTCGCACACCGATGCTGCCACTTCGCCGATGTCATCACCCGCTCTGCTGCTCGAAACCATTCTGCGCGACGTCGCCCGTCGTTATCGCCTGCCACACGATGCCGCGGTTTCAGGGTCGCGGCTTCGAAACGCCAATTCGGCCACGGCGCTCGCACTCGTCATCGAACAGGTACGCGAAGGCATGGCTCATGGCGGAGCACCAGACGCAACGCTGAAGCCGCGCTTTATCGACGCGCTCGCGGCCATGATCACCGAGGCCATGCAGGCCGATTCCGGCGACCGTGCGTTCCAGGCGATGGTTCTGCGGCACCGTGCCGCTCCGGTGCGCGAGTTTGCGTCGCTTTCGGCACAGGCCGACCAGGACCGCCGGCAGATCCATGCCGCTGTCAATGCGATCGCACATCCGGCCAAACAGCAGCGCGCCGTGCAAGAGTGGCAGCGCGAAGTACTCGCACGGCTGCATAAGTCCGCGTCTTCCGCGCACCGCGAAGCGCACTACGTTGGGCTTCGCGATACGCTGCAAACCCTGCTCAAGGAACTTGCTGAGAAGGGCGCGGACTTCGCGCCCGCGCTGGCGGACCTGCGCGACAGTCCAGCACTCACGCGCCTGTGCCGCCTTGAAGCCCTCGCACACGATCCACTCGTACAGGATTACGTATCATTGCTCGATGCGTATGGCCCGCGCCCCGGTACGCCGGCGGCCCAGGCGCAAGGCCGGGCGTCGCAACGACGCGGCGCGGCCGTCGAAGCACTCGCCGTACAGGCGCTCGAAGCGCTCGCTCAACGGCTCAACGCTGCGCAGGAGAATCCCCTTGCGTACCGGGTCGTGAGTTCGATGCGCGTTCCGGCCTCGATACCGGGCAAGCACGAGCGCGCGAAAACGGAATGGGACGTGGTGCTGCTCAAGCGCTTGCACGCGAAGACCCTCGATACCGCGCCGGTCTGGAATGTGCGCCTGCTGGTCGAAGCGAAGGCATCCGTCGAGTCTGCAACGACCGACCTCCCGCGGCTCATGCGCGGTTTGCGCCTGCTCGCGCACGCCGAGGAAACCGCCGTGTATACGTTTGAAACCCAGCAGGGTCCCGTCCAGTTGAACGGCGCGTCGTTACGCACACAAGGCAGCGACGAGCCGGGCTTGATGCACACCGTCCTCTATTGCTGCGATGCGCCGGCCGAAGCCGCCCCGCGAATGCTCAATGCCGCGAGCCGCATGCAGCTTCTCTCCGCAGAGGCGAGCCTTGAATTCGCCAGCGCCCAGTACGACGGGCGACATGCCGATCCGCAAATACTGGGCGCTGTCTGGCAGCAACTCACGCAATCGCCGCGCTGGCATGCGGTCCTCAACCAGTACTCGATGTTGCGCCTCGTGCGCGACTTGATGGTTCATCCAGACGACCTGATGGCTGCCATCCGCGACACGACGGCGTGTGCGCAATACACGGCGAACGGACGGCCCGGTTGACGCACCCTCGTTCGCTAAAGGCGCGCTAACGCCTCAATGCTCCGTGCTCGCGCGCGCCGCCGCGGGGCACGCCGGATCCTTGCCCCAATGCCCGTCGCACACGCGCCAGCGGCAAAGCTGATCCTCGAAAAATCCCTGCTCTCCGCACGCCTTCACTTGCTGGGCGAGCGTGGGCTTTGCAGCCGCCACCTTCGCCGTTCGCGCGGATGCGTCCTTGCCGTCGCCCGGTTTCGTGCGGGCCATGAGCACGGCCAGCAGGTCCGCATCGGAGTCGTCCTTCTGGGCGCCGGGGCGCACGTCATGCCGCTTCCTCGCAAGGGCTTCCGGTTTGGTGTTGCCAGCATGCGCCGCGGTCTTCGCTTCATGCCGGCTTTCGGCGCTCTTGCCCGTGTGCTTGTGGTTCGCGTCGGGGGCCGCGCTTGCAAGCGGCGCGGCGCCGCCCGAAGCCGCGCTCGCTCCTGCATCGCGCGCGCCATCGGCCAACGCACGCGAAAGCCGGCCATCGTCGGGTGCCGTTGCGGACGCAACGGTATCGGCAGCGGGCTTCGCGTTGTCGGTGCTTTCGTCGTCGCTCACGATGGTGGCCGCGTGGGAAGCCGACGCCGTATCGGGCGCGCTCGCCGCGTTTGCGACCACTGGCGCAGCAACGGCGGGGGCAGCCGCGTGCGTCCCGTCGCCCACCGGTGTACTGCGCTCGGCCACGTGCCAGGCGCCGAAACCGGCAGCGGCGATCAGAAGCAGCGCCCCGGCCAGAATCGGGGCGCGCGAGCGACGCCCCGTGCCCGGCGGCGTGGCCGGCGGCACGACACGGCCCTCGAGATTCGCGAGGATGCGCGAGCCGCCCGGCTGCGCGCCCGGCACACTGGCAGGCGTGTCGGCGAGGAGGCTGGGCGGAGCTTTGGGGGTAGAGTTGTCCGGCGCACTCATTCACTGTCTCGTTGGAATCGTGCTCATTGTGCTCATTGAATTGAGCGTGTTTCACCGCAATAATACGAGGCGGCCCAGCTTCGGGCAGCGCTGATTCTAAAATCAAGCATTACAAAAAACAATTGCCACTACGCGGGTTCGCTTTTGGTCGCCATTGCTCTTGTCGTCTATTTTGCCATTGCCGTACCGCTGGCCGCACTATTGCTGCTGCCTGCCGTACGTGCGTCGATTTTCAGCACGTTATTCGAATTGCATAATGTAATTATGCGTCGCGCTTCAACAAGCGCTACTCAAGCCCGGAGTCAGTTCTTTAAGTCGGCAAAAATTTCTCATTTGAGAATGGCCGATATGAAAAATATACTCATCAAGCGCCGCTTGCTGATTTTCATTACCGCAGGTATTCTTGCGACGCCGCCGCTGATTGCAATTACATTGCGCGGTCATCAGTTATTTCAATACGATGACACGCCCCGAGTGCCGGACGAAAAAATCGCTGCCTTGCTCAACGGCGAGCAGCTGGTTCCACCGCCGCCGCTGCCTCCCGAGGTGTTCGCCACCAAGGAGGTCGAGCAGGTGCGGCCCGCGCTGCACGACGCAAGCCGCGACTGGAATTTGCTGGACGCCGATTTCCGCACGCGGCTATTGCTCGTCTACAAAATCATGCGCGAGCAATACGGTTATGAAATGGCATTGCTGGAGGGTTACCGCAGCCCCGAGCGGCAAAACAGGCTTGCGCAAATGGGCGGTAATGTGACAAACGCGGCAGCTTTCCAAAGCTATCACCAATATGGACTCGCGGCCGATAACGCATTTCTGCGTGACGGCAAGCTCGTCATTTCAGAAAAAGATCCCTGGGCGATGCGCGGCTATCAGTTATACGGTCAAGTGGCCGAGCAGGTTGGCCTGACCTGGGGCGGACGCTGGAAATTGATGGACCTGGGCCACGTCGAATATCACAAACCCGGCTTCGTTCTGGGCCGCGCGCCAGCAAGCGTTAAATGAGGCGCAGCGGGAAATAAATGGGGAGTTTATGGGGCGTTCATTCATTCTGCCGGGCGGCAAAAGCGCTTGCTGCGTGAGCACACCGCACACCACCACACACAGCACCCAAGGCACCAGGACCTGAACGGCTTATGCAACGCTTTTTCAACGTGTTGATCAACACGCGCACGCTCTCCGTGGTCGGCGTCATTGCGCTCACGGCCGCATTGTTCATCGCCGCCGACGCACTGCAAATCAGCCCCGTCTGGCCCGCCGCCATACTCGGCGCACTATTCGCGATCTGGTTCGCATTCTGGCTCTGGCGCCGCGCGCGCGTGCGGCGCGCGAACCACAAGCTCGGCGACATGCTCGAGCAGCAGGCGCAGACCGACAACGGCGCTCCCGCATCCGCACCCGCCAGGCAAGCGGAGCTCGATGTGCTGCGCACCCGGCTCGTCGATGCCGTCAAGACCATCAAGACTTCGAAGATCGGCCAGCTTTCGGGCGGCTCGGCGCTGTATGAATTGCCGTGGTACATCGTCATCGGCAATCCGGCGGCCGGCAAGAGCAGCGCCGTGCTGAACTCGGGCCTGCAGTTCCCTTTCGCTGACAAACACGACGCCGTCGTGCACGGCATCGGCGGCACGCGCAACTGCGACTGGTTCTTCACGACCGAAGGCATTCTGCTCGATACCGCGGGCCGCTATTCGGTCCACGAGGAAGACCGCAGCGAATGGCTCGGCTTTCTCGGCCTCCTCAAGCGCCATCGTCCGAAGGCGCCGATCAACGGCATCATCGTCACCGCGAGCATTGCGGAACTCACGGGCAACCGCCCCGAGTTCGCCATCAATCTCGCGAAAAATCTGCGCCAGCGCGTGCAGGAACTGACCGAGAAGCTCGAAGTGTTCGCGCCCGTGTACGTGATGTTCACGAAAGCCGACCTCATCACCGGCTTCACCGAATTCTTCAGCAGCAACGACCGCCAGGAGTACGACCGCGTGTGGGGCGCCACCCTGCCCTACGAGCCGGACGAGAAGCGCGATATCGTCGCGCTGTTCGACGAGCGTTTCGAGGAGCTTTACGAAGGCCTCAAGGAAATCAGCATCGCGCAGATGTCGCTTAGCCGCGGCAAGCAGCTAACGCCTGGACAACTGAGCTTCCCGCTCGAATTCTCGGCGATCAAACCCGCGCTGCGGGCGTTCCTCGCCACGCTGTTCGAAAACAACCCGTTCCAGTACAAGCCGATCTTCCGCGGCTTCTATTTCACGAGCGCGCTGCAGGAAGGCGAAACGAGCAGCGCCGCCGCACAGCGCATCGCGAACCGCTTCGTGCTTTCGGCCGAGGGCCTGCCCAAGCCGCATAGCGCGTTCTCGAAGAACGGCTTCTTCCTGCGCGACCTGTTCTCCAAGGTGATCTTCGCGGACCGGCAAACGGTGAAGCAGTTCGCGAGCCCCGCCAAAACGCGACTGCGCTACGCCACGTTCTTCGGATTCGTCGCGGTGCTCGCGCTCGCGCTGGGTGGCTGGACGTGGTCCACCATCGGCAACCAGCAGCTCGTGGCGAACGTGCAGGCCGATCTCGACAACGTCGAGCGCCTCCAGCAGAACCGCAACGACCTGCAGTCGCGCCTGCAGGCCATGGACATTCTCGAAGACCGCATCGAGCAGCTCGAGCAGTTCCGCCGCGACCGGCCGCTCGCCGTCTCGCTCGGCCTTTACCAGGGCGACCGGCTCGAACAGCATCTGCTTCAGGAGTATTACAGCGGCGTGCGGCAGATCATGCTCACGCCCGTCTCGCAGAATCTCGCCTCGTTCCTCAAGGACGTGGACGCGCATCCCGAACTGCTCGCGCCGATGTCGCACACGCCCGATTCGGGCGCGATTCCCGTCTCGGCGCACACGGCAATGGCTGGTGCGAGCCAGGGCGGTCTGTATAGCGCCGCCTCGCCCACAAGCGTCGAAGACGCCTACAACGCGCTCAAAACTTACCTGATGCTCTCCGACAAGCGTCACGTCGAGGCCGCGCACCTCACCGACCAGATCGCGCGCTTCTGGCGCGGCTGGCTCGAAACGAATCGCGGCAACATGCCTCGCGACGAGATGATCCGCAGCGCGGAGCGCATGATCACGTTCTACCTCGCACGCGTGTCCGACGACGACTGGCCGATGGTCGACGCAAATCTCGCGCTAGTCGACCAAACGCGCGAAAACCTGCGCCACGTGGTGCGCGGCATGCCGGCACGCCAGCGCGTGTACGAAGAGATCAAGGCGCGCGCCTCCACGCGATTCGCGCCGATGACGGTCGCGCGCATCGTCGGCGACACGAATACCTCGCTGATTGCGGGCAGTTATGCCATTTCTGGCACCTTCACGCGCGAGGCATGGTTCCAGTACGTGCAGCCCGCCATCCGCGACGCCGCGACGAAGGAACTGCAAGCGAAGGACTGGGTGCTCAACACCTCGGCGCAGGACGATCTCACGCTCGAAGGCAGCCCCGAGCAGATCCAGAAGGCGCTGGTGTCGATGTACAAGACCGAGTACGCGCAGAACTGGCAGAAGTTCATGCAGGGCATTGCCGTGCAGGACTTCGGCACGTTCGGCCAAGCTGTCGATGCGATGAACCGCCTGGGCGACCCGCAGGATTCGCCGATCCGCAAGATCCTCGAGACTGCGTACGACCAGACCTCGTGGGACAACCCGTCGCTTGCGAGCGTGAGCATCAAGCGCGCGGAAAGCGGCGTGACGGGCTGGGTCAAGCAATGGTTCTCGCGCATGTCGGGCAACACCGCGACAGCCAATCTCGACCTCAACGGCAATCCGGTCGAACCGACGATGGGCCCGATCGGCCAGGCGTTCGCGGGTCTGGGCCGCATGGTCGTGACGCACGACAACGCGTCGCTGCTCGGCGGCTATATGGACTCGCTCTCCAAGGTGCGCACGCGTCTTAACGTGATCAAGAACCAGGGCGACCCGGGGCCCGGCGCGCGCCAGCTCATGCAGCAAACGCTGGATGGCAACGGCTCCGAACTCTCCGATTCGCTCAAGTTCGTCGACGAGCAGATGCTCACCGGTCTGACCGACCCGCAGAAGAAGGCCCTGCGCCCGCTGCTCGTGCGCCCGCTCATGCAGGCCTATGCCGTGGTGATCCAGCCGGCGAGCGTGGAAGTGAACAAGGTATGGAATGCACAGGTATACCAACCATTCCAGGCCTCACTTGCGAACAAGTATCCGTTTGCGGGCAGCGCGAAAGTCGAGGCCGGATCGACCGAAATCGCCCAGATGTTCGGGCCGGACGGCGCGATCTCGAAGTTCGTGGGCACGACGCTCGGGCCGCTCGCCGTGCGCCGCGGTGACACGCTCTCCGCGCGCACCTGGGGCGACATGGGCCTCACGCTCTCGCCTGACTTCACGAGCGGCTTTGCACGCTGGGTGGCGCCGCTTGCAGGCGGCGCAGCGGGCGCGGGACAAGGCTCGTCCGAGCCGCAGACCGTGTTCCAGATCCTGCCGCAGCCGTCCACCGGCACGACCGAGTACACGATCGCTATCGACGGCCAGCAACTGCGCTACCGCAACACGCCGCCGCAATGGACGAACTTCGTCTGGCCCAATCCGCAGGGCGCGCCGGGCGCGACGCTCTCGGCCACCACGTTCGACGGCCGCACGATCCAGTTCGTCAACGAGCCGGGCCGTTTCGGTCTGGAGAAACTCATCAACTCGGCGCAGCGCACGCGCCATCCGGACGGCACGTTCGACCTCGCGTGGACGCAGGGCAACGTGACGGTGTCGGTGAGCATGCGCATCGTCAGCACCTCGCAGCCCACGGCCGCGAGCGGCAACGCGCCCCAGCAGCAGGGCTTGAGCGGCGTGCAACTGCCCTCGTCGATCGCGAGCGTCGGGACGGTGAACAATCCGGCAGCGACTACGACTGGCGCGAGCGCAGCACCCGCCGCCGTGGCCGCAGCGACGACTGCGGCCCCCACCCAGCAAGGAGGTACCGCGCAATGACGCAGTCCGTTCAGGCGCAGATCGCGTACTTCGGCAAGATTCCGTCACGCGGCGACTTCGTCAAGAGTGCTCACAATCCGCAGTTGCTGCAAACGCTCGACCGCTGGATCGCGCAAGCGATGGAACTACTCGCCGACGATCCGCGCTGGAAGATCGTCTACGGCGAAGCGCAGCCCATGCACTTCGCGTTTCTCGGCTCGCAGAGCAAGCTTGCCATCGCGGGGCACATGGTGGCGAGCCAGGACCAGTCTTCGCGGCGCTTTCCGTTTCTCGCGGCCACGGCGCTCGAAGTCGAGCAGCCGCTCGCCTTTCTCGCGCGCAGCCCGCTCGCGTTCGCGCGGCTGTGGTCGCGCGCCGCGCAGCAGATGCAGCCGCTGCTTGGCGCTAGCGAACCGGCGGGCGCGCTGCACGCGCTCGGCGAAACCCAGGTGAGCGTGGACGTGGGCGGCGTGGGCAACCCGCATGATGGCACCTTCAACGACTTCGTCGAACACCAGACGCTCGAAGGCCTGGAGCGCATGCTGCTCGCGAGCGGCCATCCTGTGCGCCTGCGCGGCGCGATGCTCGCGCTCGGCTCGCTGTTGCGGCCCGTGATGACGAGCGGCTCCTCGCATCTGGAGCGCGGCCTCACGCTGCCGCTGCCGACCGATCCGTTCTACCGCAGCCTCGTGGCTGCGTTCTGGCTGGAGCTGATTGCGCCGTTCGTTTCGAAGGCGGACTTCGAGCTTGCGATCTTCATCGGCACCATCGCGCAGCGCGAGCGGCTGATCGTCGGCTTCAACGGCGCCTCGGCCCGGACCCTGCACAGCGTGGTCGATCCGCAAACCTACGCCGCCCACAACATCGATATCGACGATCCCGAATGGGTCGACGGTCACGCACAAAGCGACCATGGCATCAGCAAACTCGTCAGCTACCTCGATCAGCCGCAACTGTCGCTGCGGCTTGCGATCGATACGTTCCAGGAAGCGTTCGTTGGGGAGGCTGGCAATGCGCGGCGCGGATAAACAGGCTTGGAGTCATGTGCGCACGGCGATGACTGCGGCGCTCGTGGCCGGTTTGTTCGGGCTCGTGGGCGCGCACGCATGGGCCGATGATGCGAGCCCTGCTCGCGTCACGCCTGTGAACAACAGCGGCGCGCAGGTCAGCACGACCGAGCTGCCTTCCGCGAATACGGTGGCCTCTGCTGCCGCAACAGCGCCCCGCTCGTCCGCCACATCCACGCCCGCGCCCGTCGATACGGTGCCGGGCCAGGTTGTGGCAGGCGGCAAAGTGCCCGACGAAGCCACGCACGCGGCCGTGCTCGCGCGCCTGCGCGAGACCTATGGTGCGGCCAACGTCGTGGATCAGATCGAAGTGGGCGACGTTGCGACGCCGCCCAACTGGTCGGACAACGTGCAGAAGCTGCTCAATGTACAGCTCAAACAGATCCACAAAGGACAACTGAAGATCGACGGCACGCAGATCGACGTGCGCGGCGAGGTGGGCAACGAGGCCGCACGCCAGCAGATCGCGAGCGATATGGCCACCGCGCTCAATCCCACTTACACGATCCGCAACGGGCTACGTGTGAGCGCGTCTGAACAGGGCCTGCTCGATCAGACGCTCGCGAATCGCACGATCGAATTCGAAACGGGCAGCGCGACGCTCACGCCGCAAGGCCGCTCGATTCTCGACCAGATGGCGGTTGTGCTCGTGAAGATGAACACGCGTACCGTAGCGATCATCGGGCATACGGACAATTCGGGCAATCGCGCGTCGAATATCGCGCTGAGTCAGGCGCGTGCTGATGCTGTTAAGGGCTACCTCGTCGGCAAGGGGATCTCGCCGCAACAGATGACGGCGACGGGCGTGGGCCCCGATCAGCCGATCGCTTCGAATGACACGAACGACGGGCGGGCGCGGAATCGGCGGATCGAGTTTCGGGCGGGGTTGTAGGCGGCTCAGGCGGCGCGCGACCTGAATGGATGCGTGCGTCAATTCTTGTTGCACGCATCCATCGAGAACGGTGGCACGTAAGTTGGATCGTAAGATACGAAGTTTTTACTCGCGATATCAAGAACGTCGATGGAGGATACCGAGGAGACAACGAGGTATTTTCCGTCCGCGCTGAAGTCCGCGAAATAGATCCCTGCTCCATAGGTTCGCGTGAGCCCTTTCTTCGTTCCACCGCCGATCGCATAGAGCGTGAGGAACGTAGCCTGAGCATTCTTCGGCTCTATCCTCAATGGTTGCCCGTACAGCACCAGATACTTGCCGTCGGGGCTGAATTTCCCACCTTCCACTTGATGATCGATCCTGGCGCTTACAGCGCTCCCGTTTTTCCCAACGACGGAAATCATGCCCGGCTGGACTACATCGACGCGGGATGAAGTATCACACGAGACGACCGCTTCGCCAGCACGTGCAATCCCGCACGTAACGAGAGCGTCCCTGGTGAATTGATCAAGTACCGCTCTTGCCAATTCTCACAGGCACTTCGTGAAAGCAGGTGCCGATAAGCTGCTTATTTTTAGCGTCTGCCTGTAAGCAAGGAATTACGCTCAGCTTGTTGTTTAAATGATAGAGTCCGTCGATACCATCTGAACGGTCAAACGTACATTAGTTTTCTTGCAGGCGTCCATTGAGAACGGGGTTGCGTAAGTCAGTTACACCGGCAATGGTGGAGCATTACGCGTCGATGGCCATGGACTGCTGCGAAGCCACAAGCTTCGGCGGCGGATCACATTTGCAGATGCACAGATCATCGCTCAATGCCGCGCGCCGACCATCCGGCGCTGTCATCTGATGAGTTTCGTCGCATCTGATTTTCCCCGTGGTATCACATGCGGGGCATTGTACATCGTCACCTTCGTGGGCAATGTCGCGACCCTCGAATTGGACTGTGGTTGGTGCAGCAACCACCGTTCCGTTAACTGCGGTCTTATCGCCGCTGAGGATCAAGTAGCGTCTCATAGGATTCGAATTACTTTCTAGCGCATCCGGATTCACTTATGAATGACGTGTCCACGCGCTTTTTGTTCCTTGCGACATGGACTCCGCCCTCGTTATTTAGCCTGCTTGAATAAAGCATTGCAGGCTTCGGGATCGACAAACACCCGCTTATTTTTAGCGATATCCCAAACACCCGGATATGCATCGTTGCTGCAGTCTATTTGACCGCCAGGCGCGACATAGCGGCCATCAGGCGAGATAGTTGAAGAACCCGCATCGCCTGATGCCGAGAACGCTGTCTTCTTCAGCTGATTGACGCTCTTCCCCGCTATATATGCGCCATCCAGGTTCACCAGATTATTCTTGCTCCCGATCCTTGCAACCGTTGCAAGGTATGTCATTGGCTGCGTGCTGACGAAATCAAGGGAAACATAGACAGCCTTTGATACGTTGATATCCGACAGAAATCCAACACCCTTTGGAATCTCAGCGACGTGCAGAGGGTTCCCCGCCTGACAATTCTCTAGATCAGACATCAGTACGTAGCCGCGCTCCGACACGATGACGGCTTGGCCATCCGCGCTCTCCACCGCATACGCTGGCGTAGCATCGAGAGCACAATGTATATTCTTTCCATTCAATGATGCATCAATGAACTTCCCGTTAATTGATAGATTCTCGTCTGCACAAATTTCCTTCGAAGAAATCGCAGACGCAATCGCGAGAGAAAGAATAATCAGTGAATTAAGACAAAATATCTTTCGCAACACGTGTATCCTCCCATCTATTTCTGTCCGCCAACAATGCACCATTAATTGCTCGCGTAACACTCTGAGAAATCGCAAATTCAGCCATTTTCCCCGAGTCGCTTGTTGCAGATTCTGCGTTGTCCGCATCAATCGCTTTTGCAACACCGGGTCGCTCACAACGTAAATAAAATCCACCACTGTCAATACAGTTCTCCGGAAGCGCCACTCTCTGCGGACTGTCGATCACCGCCGGCCTCCGCGTCATGCTACTTCTGTGGCGTGCATGATACGCCGGGTCATCCCACCAATTTCTGGTGAAATCGGATTCCGACAACCATCCCCTAAAGAGCCAGTAGTCCGCGTAGTTGCTTCTTCCCGTCAGTTGCTTGAATCCACGGCCTCTAAATTTTTGTGCATCCTCGAAATCGCAATTCCCCAATTTCCAGTCGTACGAACCCGTAATATACCCACCGTGGCTGTTGTATTTTTTGGAGCGGAACCAAGCATCATCTTCAGCAGGGGTCGCTCCGTACCAATGCCCCAAGCCCGACTCCGCTACCGTAGACGCGGGATTTTCGGCTGTTCCATGAAAGCCTGTCGTATCGAGTTGCCCAAGCATACTCGTTTCTTGCATTGACGCCAGCCATCCGCTCTCAACGGCCCCTTGTCCAAGGAAATGCGCCAGCCTTACCGGCGAGGTCAACCCATACTTTCGCACAGCAAGGTTCAAAGGCACAAGGTACGTCGACCGCAGCTGGGGAGCCTGCGAACGTTTGTGTCTGCTATATCTGCTATCCGAATAGATTTGCTCGAATTCCTTCATGCTCAACCAGCCACACCCGCGGAAGGTGCGAATGAATTGCAGCGGGTGGAAGAACCAGAGCTTGCCATCGGGGAGTCCAGTCTTATCCCAAAACTGGAATTTTTCCAGCAGTGTGAGGAACTCACCGTAGCCATCCGGATTCGTTTGCTGCTGCTTGCCGTAGAAGCCATCGGGTTCGTTTAACTTCGCGTATCGAGTGGCATTGTGTGTCTTGCTCCATTCCGTTGGAGCCTCGCAAACTAACCTTCGCAGTTTTGCCTGAACCGACCTGTTACCCTTAACGTAGTCGCTCAACACGTCTTCGTCCTCGTATTCCTTCGCGTCAGCGGACTTCGGCTGGACATCGCCGAGGATCTTCTGCAGTTCGTCGATATCGCATATGCCATCGTCACTGTAGGGCGTGTTGCCCTCACTGATTTTCTCCCAGCCCATAAAGAGCGGGAAATCGGCATCCGACAGCTTGACAACAGAATCTGGGCTAATGTCAATGTAGCCTTCCTTCCCAGCTGCAAACGTCACCCGCGTCCAGGTAACGCGCCCTGCGCCAGCCGGTAGCGTCGGCTGAGGCGACAGAATACGGCCGAAGCGAAGCAGTTCGTAACCATCGCTCGGGCAACTCGGATATAGACCCTTCGCCCTGTGGTAAAGATCATATTCATATCCCTGCTCTCGTACGGGTTGCGAAGTGATCAGAGTTCGCGTGCCATCCGGCGAGACGGTCCATACGCTCGTGAATTTGTCGCCTTTATAAAACCACGCTTCCACGTGCAACGCATATCCGTCGTTCGCTCCGTCCTCCAACGGGACAAATTCCACGCCGTTAAGCGAATATACGATCCCGCCGTGGGGCTTGTGGCGGCTAGCGGTGCCGTCGGGCAGTTTCTTGAACGCCTGGCCGGCCGGAATGATGAAGTAGCTATGCCCCCAGTAGTCAGTGCTACCTGGCGTAGTGGGCTGCTTGTCGTCGAGTTTCGTTCTGCCGAAGTAAGTATTGAAGTCGGCCGGCAGCATGAAGATTTCGAAATGGATATGCCGCTGACCATGGCAGGCTCCCGGCAAACCGAGTACGTCTTTCCGGTACACCTTCAGTGTGCTGCTGCCCGCAACCCCTTCATCAGGCGTGGCCTTCTGCAGGAATTTCGGCAACGCCTGGACCATGGACGCTGCCCCGGCAGCCCCGTAACTGTCCAGGTCCAACAGATGCATATAAAGGGAGTAGAACGTGATGGACCGGCCGTCACCTGTGTCGGTGTGATGTTTGAGCAGCACGAAGCCCGGATTGCTGTCGAGCGTCCCCGCACCTCCGTCGATCGCCTTCTGACTCACACGATACGCGACAACTTCTCCGTCGGCGATCGCGCGCACGGGGTCGCCTTTGTTCTCTGGCATAAGGTGCACACCGGTATGCCAGCGCCGATCAAACGCGATCGGATAGACTCCGTGTGCAAGCTCTAATGCATTTACCGCTGTCGTTAGCGGATCGTCGTCCGGGCCGGCGTTGTCGGTCACACCTGCAAGCAGGAAGGGGGGGCTGATGATCATCGTTCTTATCGTGACAGGTTGTAGACGTTGCTGATTTTCAGATCGCCCTGAGGAAGCGATGGCAGCGGCGTATCGAGGCTCGCAGGACCTTCGAAGGAATGCGAGGCTGCCTTGACCGTAAATTTACCCGGACAGCGAATTTCGACATTGCCGTTCTCGATCGTGATACTGGCGCCTCCGCTCGTCACTACCACCTTCTGGCTCGCCGCAACCAGCACATCCTGCCCCGCGCTCGTCACCCGCAATTGCTTTTCCGAGATCAGATCCATCCCGTCGCTCTGTGCCTGTATCTCGACCTTCCCTTTCGCCGCAAAAAGCTTCATGCCGGCATTCTGCACGAACAGGCTAATTTTCTCCGCCACACTGACGATCAACGATTTTCCAGATGCGACATGCGTGCTTTGCCCGCTGACCAGATTCAGGTGCTGGTCGGCCGTGACGCGCGTCGACTTCTCCGAGGAAATGCCTACGCCGGACGGGCTGGCCAACAATATCAGCGGCTCCTGGAACGCATTTGCGCTTCCGGTCCCTCCTCCTGCGGTGCGCCCGCCGCTCGAGGACGCGGATACGGTATGTTGCGCCGCCGACGAGTATTGTTTGAGCGAGTCGAGTTCAGCCTGCAGATCTTCGGCATTGCGCTGTCTGGCTGCATCGGAGAGACCCTTGGTCACGTTCTCGGCACGCGCGAGCTGTTGCTGTGCACTGGCAGTATCAAAGGGTTGGCTTCCCGACGAGGTAGTGTGCGTCGTCACAAACAGCCCTTTGTTCGCTCTCACTGCACCGTATGAATCTGTGCGCAGATCGAAACCCGAGCCGAGGTACGAACCGCGCGTGTTACCGCTCTGATCGACCAGATACCCCAAGTGAAGCAGACTATTGCCAGTACTGCTGAACAACTTCGCACGATTCTGCCCCGTCGCATCGTCGAGAACCATTTCGTTGAAGCCGGACCCCGAATACTCCTTCGACCGATAGCCCGAAAGAATACCGTTGCTGTGCCACTGCGGCTGGGCACTTCCGTTGTACACACGATGCAGAACGATGGGCCTGTCGCAGTCGCCGCCCACATACCCGATCAGCACTTCCTCGCCAACTCTGGGAACATGAACACTCCCGTATCCGCCCCCCGTATCCGACTGTGCGACCCGCACCCAGCACGAGGCGCCCGCATCGCCTGAGTTCTGCCGGTCCCAGATGAACATCACCTTCACACGGTTCAGTTCGTCCGTGTAGACCTCTTCGCCCTGCGGCCCCACGACGATACCCGTCTCCAGGTGCATCTCCGGCTTTGTGTGCTCGAACGGGCTACGGTACGGAACCGTCACGCGCTGCGCCTCGACCTCGACCAGATAGAAGCCCGTGGAGCCGTCCTCCTGGGTAACGGTTTCTCCCGTGTATGCGGCCTTGGCCCGCGCCAGCTCGTTCTGCAAGCTATGAGGAAAGCTCGCTTCGTGATCCGAAAGCGGCAGATTGTTCTCGATGTACCGGCGCACCATGATCGCCGCGAATTCGCGCTGGCTCGCCGGGTCGTGATCATGCTCGGGGTGACCGGTCAGTTCGAAGCGCAGGCCAGCATCGATACCGCGTACGCCGCCGGCAGCGTAAAAGCGCTTCGCACGCGACTCCCACTCTTCTAGATGAACCTTCGAAAGCTGCTCGCCGCGGCTCTGGTCCGAGAAGGTGTACGCGCCGGTGTATTCATAAACCTCGGTCTGCTCAGGCAGGTCGCCCTGACCGGCCATCGTCGGCAGCGTTGTCCCTTTGGGATTGACCGCCGAAGACGGCGCCTTGTAGTCGAACGTGCGCGTGGTGTGCACTGTGCTCTGCAAGGTGCGCGTGCCCGACCACTGCGTGAAGGCATCCGTTTCGCTGCCAGCGCCCGACCGGTAGAACGTAACCGGATTGGGCGACACCTCATCGAGCGAGTGGATGTCGTCGGTCACGACCAGCGTATGGGATTTGCCGTCCTTCGCCTGCCGCCAGAATCCGAACAGACCTTCTTCCTCCATCAGCCGGTGGACAAAGTTCCAGTCAGTTTCGCTCTGGCGACAATACGAGCGTTGCGGCAGCGGCTTGCTCAAGGCGAACTGGAACTGGCCTCTTGCCTGCGGATGCTGGTTGAATACGTCCGTGATGATGGCGTCGGCACTCTTGTCCTGCCAGTACCGCATGTCGCTGCGGAACCGGAGAAAGTGCATCCACGAGGCATAGGTCAATTGATAACTGGAAAAGCTGCCGTCCGCACCGAGCCTTCGAGCCGTATGAATATAGCCGTTCACCGGAAGGTAGGACTTGTCCGCCTGCTGAATCCACAGCGTCATCGGCTGCGCAATCAGCTTCTTGAGCTCGATGTCTCCTGCCGTGGATACCATGTCGAGCGTGCCATTGAAATCTCGCCCAAGATCGGAATAAAGCACTGCCCTGCGCGGCACAAGCGCACTATCCGGCAATGCTGGAATATCTGTTTTGATCAGGCGGTCCTGCTGGATCAAACCGCCCTGAATGATCTGGACCAGTTCAGTCAGGTTCATGCCAATTCCATATTGTTGTCTTCGCAGGCCAGCTCGACGCGCTCACCACGCTCAACCCGCATCATCCGTCTTCACACCCAGCATCTCGCGAATCTGCGCGAGCGTGCCCTCGTCTTTCACCACGGTCGAAAGCCACTTATGCAGCGGCATTTCCGCCCACTCGGCCGCCTTATCCGCGAGATAGGCGGCGGGGCTATGCGGCTCGGTGTCGCGAAAGAAAACCGCCACCGCGCGCAGTTGCGCAACGGCTTCAGCACGGCTCTGTATGCCCGCGTGCGAGCGGACCAGCATTTGAATCGGATCCGCCATGGTGTCCTCAACGGGCAAAGGTGTCTTGAAGCTCGGCTCCGCGCGTTCGACCATCGCAGGTGAACCGGCAGGCTGCGCGACAAGCTCCGGAGCCTCTGCCTGAAGGTTCACACCCACGTCACGCGCGAACCGCTGCGCGAGTCCGTACACGCTCTCGCAGGCTTCCCGCGCCTGGCGGAAGCTCGGCGCGTCGTCGCCGGCTCGGGCTTCGAGCGCCTCGTCGAGCGCCGCGAGCGCCGCTTCGAACGTATTCAGTTGTGCGAGCAGCGTTCGATAGAATGAAGCCGGCGTGGCGCGCTTCGAGGCGTCGATTTGCTCCACCGAAGGCTTGCCGCGCGCAATGTCGTCCGCGTGATCGGGGTCGCGCTTGACGGCCTGCGCGACATGCATCGCGACATCCCAGTCGATCGCGCTGAACGCCACGCCAGACTGCGTGAGCGGCACCGAACGCAGCAACTCCGCCGTGCGGCCCGCGAGCCACGCAATGTTGCCGAGACGGTACTCGGTATCGTCGCCTTCGGGCAGCGGATGCACCTGTTCCCAATACTGCTCGACAAGTCCGGTCAAGAGCCCATAGCCCTGGGTGAGTCCCGGCACGCCCTCCTGAATGGCGAGCGCTTCGGTAAGCCAAACGGCGAGCCGCAAATCCTTCGTCTGTGTACGCAGCAACGCCGTGCAGCGCTCGACAACGAAGGGCCAGTCGGCTTCCTTGATTTCGGTGATCCACTCGCCCTGATCGAGCGACGGGTCGTCGAAGCGGCGTGCATGCTGGATCGCATCGAAATCCACCGAAAACAGCAAGTCGGCGCCGCAGGGCGACGCTTCGTTAATGGGCGCAAGCAGCGCGGTCGTGTCAGTCGTGGTCATGGTCATTGCACCGTGTATTCGAACTCGCCGGCATCATCGGCGCGCACGCTCACGCGCGAGAGCGACGTGCCCTGCGCGATGCGCTCCAGAATCTGCTGCGCGAGTTCCGGCAGGAGCGTTCCGTTCAGAATGTGATCGACGTTTCGTGCGCCCGAATCGACTTCAGTGCATCGCGCGAGCACTGCATCGACGAGCGACTCGTCCCATTCGAACGCGGCACCGTGGTTCGTTTCGACGCGGCGGCGAATGCGTTCCAGCTTCAAGTCGATGATTTCCGCAAGCACGTCGTCGGAAATCGGGTAATACGGCACGACTTTCATACGTCCGAGGAAAGCGGGCTTGAATGTCTTGTACAGTTGCGGGCGCAACAGTTCTGCCAGCGCCTGTGCATCTGGCAGTTCTTCAGCGGGCCTGTTCAGGCAGGCTTGCATGACCGCTGCAGAACCCACGTTCGACGTGAGGATGATGAGCGTGTTGCGAAAATCGATCGCACGGCCCTCGGCATCATCCATCGTGCCTTTGTCGAACACCTGGAAGAACATTTCCAGCACGTCGGGATGGGCCTTTTCCACTTCGTCGAGCAGCACGACCGAATACGGATTGCGGCGCACGGCCTCGGTCAACACGCCGCCCTCGCCGTAACCCACATAGCCAGGCGGCGAGCCCTTCAGGCCCGACACGCTGTGCGCCTCCTGATACTCGCTCATGTTGATCGTGACGAGCTTGCGCTCGCCGCCGTAGAGAATGTCGGCCAATGCGAGCGCCGTTTCCGTCTTGCCCACGCCAGACGGCCCCACGAACATGAACACGCCGCGCGGCTTGTTCGGGTCCTCCAGATTCGCGCCCGCCGTGCGCACGCGCTGCGCGATGGCTTCGAGCGCGTGATCCTGTCCGATCACGCGCTCGGCAAGTAACGGATGAAGATTCAGCATGGTATGGATTTCGTCCTTTACCATGCGACCAAGCGGAATGCCCGTCCAGGAAGCGACGATTTCGGCCACCACGTGCGCGTCGACCTGCAGCGGCACCATCGGCGTGTTCTGCTGCAGCGCGTGCAGCCGCTCGATGAGCGACGGCAACAATTCACGTGCGGCATCGGCTTCGCGCATTCGTTCGGATGACGTACTGTCCTCGCGAGCCGTGTCGATCTGGCCGCGCAGTTGCGTAATGCGCGCCACGAGTTCGCGCTCCTCAGCGTGGCGCGCTTCGTTTTCGGCAAGCTCGCGCCCGGCAAGGTCGCGCGCCTCGCGCAGCGCGGCGAGTCGCTCGTCGTGCGCGGCGCCATGCACGGCCTCACGTTCGAGCGAAGCAATCTCGGCCTCGACGCGCTCGATGCGCTTTTTACCGTCATCGATCGCACCCGGCGTCGCGCCTTGCGCGAGCGCCACCCTGGCGCATGCGGTGTCGAGCACGCTCACGGCCTTGTCGGGCAATTGCCGCGCACTGATGTAGCGATGCGAAAGCCGCACGGCCTCCGTGATCGCCTCATCCAGAATGCGCACGTCGAAGTGGCGCTCCATGAGCCCCACCATGCCGCGCAGCATGGCCGCCGCGAGCGTTTCGTCCGGTTCCTCGATTTTGACCACCTGAAAGCGCCGCGCCAGCGCCGCATCTTTTTCGAAGTAGCGCTTGTATTCGCTCCATGTCGTCGCGGCGATGGTACGCAGTTCGCCTCGCGCGAGCGCGGGCTTGAGCAGGTTCGCCGCGTCGTTCTGGCCCGCCTGACCGCCCGCGCCGATGATGGTATGCGCCTCGTCGATAAAGAGCACGATGGGCTGCGGGCTTTTCTTCACCTCGTCGATCACGCTCTTCAGGCGGTTCTCGAACTCGCCCTTCACGCTCGCGCCGGCCTGCAGCAACCCCATGTCGAGCACACGCAGCGCGACGCCGCACAGCGCCTGCGGCACGTCGCCCGCGGCGATGCGCAGTGCGAGCCCCTCCACCACCGCAGTCTTGCCTACGCCCGGCTCGCCCGTGAGGATCGGGTTATTCTGGCGGCGGCGCATCAGAATATCGATCGTTTGGCGGATTTCCGCTTCGCGCCCGATGACCGGGTCGACGTATCCTTCGCGCGCACGCTGGGTCAGGTCGGTCGTGTAAGTGTCGAGCGCGGGCGTTTTCGACGGCACGGCACTCGTTGCGCCCGCAGCGTCATCTCCTTCTTCCTGCGCGCTTTCGCGCGGCTCGGCCTCAACCGAACCTTGCGTCACTTCATCGAAGCGATGCTTGAGTTCGGCAACAGGTACCTCCGCGAAGCGCGCCGACATGCGCTGCGCGAACTGCGCAAGATCGGGTGCGCTCAGGAGCGCGAGCAACAGATGACCGGAGCGGATGCGCCCGATCTGCGAGTCGAGCGAAGCGATCAGCCAGGCTTGCTCGAACAGCGCGATCAAATGCGGCGAGAATACAGGTGTGCGTGTATTGCCCGTCTTGAGGCGTTGCAGTTCGCGCTCCAGATCCGCGCGCAGCGCATGTGCGTCGACGCGTGACGCGCGCAACACGCACGCGAGGTCGCTGGCCGGTTCTTCGAGCAGCGCAAGCAGCACATGCTCGAGGTCCACTTCATAGTGTCCGCGAGAAAGGCACGCACTCGCCGCGCGCTCGGTGACTAGCCGGCAGGTCGTGTTCAGCTTCGCGATCAGGGTTTTCAGGGGCGTGCTCATGTCGTGCAGTCCGGCCTCAGGTCTCGTGTGTTCAATGAATGACGTGCAGTTCGTAGCGCGCGTCGCGGCGGTCGCGCTCGGCTGCGTGCGTGCACAGGAAAGCGTCCCAGCCGAGACGCGCTCCCGCGCCCAGGCGGCTAGGCCCGACTTCCTCGCGACGCAGCACCAGCAACACCTCGTATTCGAGCGTCACGCGCGCGAGCAGCGTGAGCATGCGTTCGAGTGCGAGCGCGTTTTCCGCGCCAGGCAGGAAGGACTCATAGTCGGCCTTCGAAAGCGGCCCGATCACGAGGCGCGCGCGCATGTCGCGTTGCCAGACGCGCTCGCCCGCGAGCGCCGTTGCGCCGAGCATGACATTGCGCTGCCCGAGCATGGAAAGCTGGTCGGGCGGCACGTCGTACCACTTGCCCACGAACTGCTCGACCCGCACGGGCACGCCAAAATAATCGGAGAGCGTCTGCCGCAGATACGCGGCGGAAACCGGCTGATGACGCGCGGCCACGGCATGACCCGCGATCGCCTCGTCGAACAGTGCGCCGCCGCCATTCTGCATGCTCTCGCGAGACGTGTCGTTGGCCACGCCCGCGAGCGCGAGCAGCAACGGCAAGTAACGTTCATCGCGATCGAGTTCGTAGTGCAACGGCAGCCGGTACTTTTTCCACGCCGAATAGAACAGCGCCGTGGCGCGATTCGAGAACACGTCGAAGAACTCGCGCGCGGCGCGGTCTCGCCGCAATTGCTCACGCGCGACGATCTGCTCCGTATAGTTCAGCGGCAGCGCGCCTTGGGCGCCCAGCAGCCCGAAGAACGCGGGCGTGAGATCCACGCGTTCGAGTTCGCCCATATCGAGCGCGGCCGCGCGTTGGTCGGCATCGGCAAGCGGTGCGCCAGCCGCGTCGTAAGACACGGCGCCCGCGATTTCGCTGGCCGGAAACGCAAGCGACAACGAATTGCGAAAGCCGATGCGCTGCGGGAGCACGTCGCGCTGCCGCGCGCCGGCCTTGTCGACGAACCAGCGCTCGAGCAGACGCACCGCCTGGAAAAATCCAAAGCGGTGCGGTTCTTCGAGCAGCCGCTCGATTACGCCAGAATCGATTCGCCGCTGCGGGGACTGCATCGCATGATCTCCTCGCCGGTGCGCCGCGAGACGACGACCAGTTGCACGAAGCTGTTGATGTGCACGTAAAGCCCGAAAAACACGTCGATGACGCGCACGAACGTTCCGAGGCTGGTGCCGACGAAGTGATCCTCGTCGACGGTGAGGCGGATCTCGATGCCGCGCACGAAGGTCGCGAACGGCTTGCCGGGCAGCCATTGCACGGCGGCGCGCTGCTCGACGTCGACGATTCCGTCCACGTGCCGCGCCGACACCGCCGTGCGCCGCAGGTCATAGAGCGCGAGCATTTCCTTGAGCGCAGTGGCGCCGTGGTTCGCAAGCGAAACATGGTTGAGCGCGAGATGCGAAATGAGCCGCCAGTGCGCAGCCTGGCGGCGCTCGAAACGCACGCATGGCGTGGGCCGCATCAGGAGCGCAATGCTGCTCGTCATCGAGCCGCCTTCCAGAAACAAATCGCCGCCATCGAGTCCGGTCGCGAGCGCCGTGGGCAAATCGCGGTTGGTGCAAGTCAGGTCGAGGCTCAATGTTTCGTTCTGCTCGGCATCTACTTCGAAGTCAATATCGACGATCGAGATTTCGGTTTCGTAGCCGGGACTCTTTTGCGCGACCGCCTCGTCGCGCCGGGCGAACCAGTAGTGACCGGCGCGCATCGATTCGCCATGCCGCAGCGAATAGAAAGGCCTGAACTCGACGACCGATTCTTCATGCGCGCGTTGCCGCACCAGTTGCACGGAGTCGATCGAATACACCTCATAGGCGAACGCGCGCCGCCCCTCTGCCACGACGGGATACGAGACCGCTTGATGATCGAGGCGAATCGGCTCGCCGTGCTGCTTGAAGAGGTTCACGACGGGCGTGCAGAAAAGCCGCAGGTGGTGCGCCGCGAGCGCGTCGAGCAGGCGCGCCACGTGCGAGTCGCCGCGCACGTCCTTGAGCACAATGTGCAGCGTCAGACGATGGCAGCGCCCCGCCGCCGCGGTCATCGCGGCGAGGTCGAAGTCGACGAAATCGAACTTGTCTGGAAACGCGAAATACTCTGTGAGCAGGCGGTACGCCGGGTGCGATTTCGCCGGATAGTCGATCAGCGCGTCGGCCTCATCGAAGCCCGCCTGCGCGAACGGCAGCGCGGAAAGCGCGCGCCAGCGGCCATTGCGCTCGGGCTCGGCGTAGGCGGCAATCGCATGAACGAGCAGGCAGTCGCCGAGCGCCGCGATGAACGACTGCTCGCCGTGCAGATACGTGCGCAGTGCGCCGCTTCTCCATGCAGAGAGATCGAACTGCGGCGAGGTCGATTCGAACGTAATCGACATGACGCCCGTTGCGTTCGGCGGCAGAACGGTCGCGCTCGGTGCGATCGCCGCCGGAACGTAGCGCGCCTCCGAAATGCGGATCGGCGCGAGCGTTACGTCATAGGCGGTGCGAAAGCGGCATTGCACGCCACGCAGCGGGCGCGACTTGAGTTCGGTGCCGCGCTCGACCACGGCCGGCTCCGTGAGATTGCCGGACGCGCCTGCAGCGCCGAACTGTACGATCGAGCACGAGGGAAACGGGCGCAGATAGTGCGGGTACAGCACCTCCAGCAGCGCCTCGGTGAACTCCGGATAGTCGTCGTCGAGTCGCTTGTTGATGCGCGCACCGAGCAACGCAAACGACTCGATCATCCGCTCGACGTGCGGGTCCTCGCAATGCTCCCCCGTCATCGCGAGGCGGCCCGCGATCTTCGGGTAGCGCTGGGCGAATTCGCGCGAATAACGCCGCAGGAACGACAATTCGCGCTCGTAGTACGGCAACAACTCTTCCATCGGTACGCTCCCGCCCCCAAAACCGCCTTTATGTCATGTCAGGTCGCGCGCCGCAGCCCGCGGCAGCGTCATGCTTTTGCGCGTGCGCGCGTGACCGAATACTGCAGCGTGGAAGGCTGCAGCATCGCGTCGAAACTCACCGGCTCTTGCGCCGGATGCACCACGAGCAGCGCCTGAATCGCAAAGTACAGCGCATTGGTCGAGCGCTCGTTCAGTTCGAGCGTTACCGTGACGCGCTGTAGACGCGGTTCGTGCCGCTCGATCGCCTGCTGGATCGACTTGCAGATGAACGCGCGATCGTAGTGGCTCGCGAGGCTCAAGCCCGCGAAGTCGTTCAGCCCATAGGTCAGGATCGAACGGCGGCATTCGGGCAACATCGCAAGTTCGTGCTCGGTGAACGCGATGCGCGAGTTCAAGATGGACTCCAGATCGCGCGCGACGCTCCCCTTGAGCTCTTCGATCGAAAACTGCCGCACTGCCGCCGGTGCCGGCGAGTGCGGGTCGTCGTCGAAGAGCTTGTCCAGCAGTCCTGGCTCGAAACGCTTCATGAGTTCAATTTGAGTCGATCAGCCAGTGCATCCGGTGCAGGCGGCGAGCGCAATCGCGCGCCGCCTTTGCCCGGTTTGTTAGACCGCGTAGGTCTTGTCGTTCTTCGTGAGGCTCCATGCGCCTTGCGCATTGCCGCCCTGATTGCCGCCGATCTTCTGCTGCGTGTACTTCCACTGCACGGCCGCGTACTTCAGCGAGAACTGCTCAGTGGGCAGACCAACGCCCACGACTTCCGGCGTGATGCTCGAAATGATCACGTACTTGAGCTTGATTTCGAGGTACTTGATGCGGTTGCCCTCGCCGTCAGAGCGCATGAAGTCGATCGTGACTTCGTCGAAGGTCGTGCCGCCCGAAGCGTGCTGATATAGCAGCGGGCTCACGACGTCGATGTCCTTCAGGAAGCGCATGTCGGCGTGCTCGCAACGCTCGACCGTGTGACCGCCCGCCGTCGAGGCCGTGGCCGAACGCGGCTGCAGAATGGAGTGATTCCACGAATCGATTTCGATCCAGCCCGCGTGGTCCTTGTCCTGCGACTCGCCCTTGATGGCCGGATTGCCGAATTTTAGATAGATGTCCTTCATAACGCCTCGACTCCCCAGAGTGGTGGTTTACGGTAGTTTTTAACGCGATCCCGGGGGCGATGCCCCGGGCTGCTTCTCAAAGCGATGCGCCCGATGGCGGACCGCTCGCGCTCAACTCATGCGCGCGCTTACGAATTTGCCGGCTTCGGCAGATCCGCCACGAGCCGCAGCGATATCGACAGCTCGTCGAGCTGGAAGTGCGGCCGCAGGAATGCAACCGACCGGTACGAACCCGGCTTGCCCGGAATCTCGCTGACCTGGATCGACGCCTCGCGCAACGGGAACTGCGCCTTTTGCTCCTGCGAGGCGTTGTCGTCTAGCAGCACGTACTGCGATATCCAACGATTCAGGAACACTTCGACGTTTTGTGCGGAAGCGAAGCTGCCGATCTTGTCGCGCATCATCGCCTTCAGATAGTGCGCCACGCGCGAGACCGAGAAGATGTATTGCAGCTGCGCCGAAAGCACAGCGTTCGCATTCGCGTTGTCGGTACTATATTTTTTGGGCTTCTGCACTGACTGTGCGGCAAAAAATGCGGCGTAGTCTGAGTTCTTGCAATGGACGAGCGGAATGAAGCCGAGGTCGCTCAGTTCCTTTTCGCGCCGATCGGTGATGGCGATTTCGGTCGGGCATTTCAGCGCGATTTCGCCGTCGTCGGTCTTGAAGGTGTGCGTGGGCAGGTCTTCCACGAGGCCGCCGCCTTCCACGCCGCGAATCGCCGCGCACCAGCCGAAGTCGTCGAACGCCGCGGTCAGGCGCGCCGCGAAAGCCCATGCCGCGTTACACCACAGGTATTTCGCGTGGTCGGTGCCGTCCACGTCCTCGACGAAGTTGAAGCCTTCCGCCGTCGCGCCATCTTTCGGATTGAACGGCAGGCGGCCGAGAAAGCGCGGCAGCGTGAGGCCCACGTAGCGCGAATCTTCCGCGTCGCGGAACGACTTCCATTTCGTGTATTCGACGGTGTCGAACACCTTGCCGAGATCGCGCGGCTTGCCGAGATCGGCGAACGACTCGAGCCCGAGCAGCTCGGGTGAGGCCGATGCGACGAAAGGCGCATGCGCCGCCGCCGCGACGTGCGACATCTGCTCGATGAAATACATGTCTTCCGGCTGGCGCGTCACTTCGTAGTCGCCGATCAGCGCACCGAACGGCGCGCCGCCGAACGTGCCGAACTCTTCCTCGTAGATCTTCTTGAAGAGCGCGCTCTGGTCGAATTCGACGGCGGTCTTGAAGTCGCGCACGATGTCGCGCTTGGGTGCGTGCAGCGCCTTGATCTTAATGGTCGAGCCGGTATTGCTTTCCTTGCACAGATACTCGAGGCCGCGCCATGTGCCTTCCAGCTTCTGGAATTCCGGCGCGTGCATCACGGCGCTCAGCTGCGCCGAGATCAGGCGGTCGAGTTCGGCCACGCGGGCATCGATCGTCGCGGAAAGATTGTTCGAGACGATCACGGTGCCGTCCAGCACCTGATGCACGAGTTCGCCGATCAAGTCTTTCGCGCGCGCGTGCTCAGATTCGGATTTGGCCACCTTGCTCTTTTCGACGATCTCGTCGAGCAACGACGGCGCGGCCTGGGCTTCTTCCAGGGCCGGTGCGCGCACTGCGCCAGTTTGCTGGTTCATGTCGATCTCCCTGGCGCTTATTGATCGTTGCCCGGATCGTTGCGGTCGCCACGATCCGTTTCGCCCGCGCTGCCGGTGTTGCCAGCGAGCGCCTGCAATTGCTGTGTATTGGCCAGCACCTCGCTCAGCAGGTCTTCGAGCTTGTCGTTGCCGGCGAGCTTGTTGCGCAGGTCCGCGAGCTTCGAACGTGCTTCGAGCAAACGGCGCAGCGGCTCGATCTGCGCGACAACTTCGTCGGGATTGAAGTCGGCCATCGAATGAAAGCGCAGGTCCACGGCGAACTTGCCGCCCGTCTCGCTCAAGCGGTTCTCGACCTGGAACGCCGCGCGCGGCTCGATGCCTTTCATGACGTCGTCGAAATTGTCGCGGTCGATATTGACGAACTTGCGATCGCGCAGACGCGGCTGTTCGACTTCCGACTGACCCGCGAGATCGCCCATCACGCCGACCACGAACGGCAGCTCCTTCACCTCAATCGCGTCGCCGAGTTCGACTTCGTACGTCAACTGGACGCGCGGCGGCCGCACTTTCTGCAAGCGCTTCTGGATACTTTCTTTCTTGGCCATCGAGGGCTCCCCTGTTCGAATCGTTCAAGACCTGTTGTCAGCAATTCACCGCGAGGCGTTTCAGCGCAGCGCGCTGAACGGATCGGACGCGCCGCCGCTTGCAGCCGCTTTGGTCGGCGCCGCCTTTGCAGGCGCGGGCGCCGCTGCCGCGGGGGCCGCGGGTGCGGAAGGCGCAGGCTGTGCAGCCGGCGCGGCCTCTGCCGTTTCAACGGGCTTTGCCGCCGGCTTCTGCACATGGCGAACGATGCGACGCTTCTTCGGCGTGGCCTTCTCCGCCTGCTCGGGCGGGAACAGCGCATCCTCGCCGAGCGTGTCGCGCAACTGCTTTGCGAGCGCCTGCGCGTCGGACTTCGCATCGCCCTGCAGTGAGGCGTCCTGACGCAATTCGCCGAGCGACTGCGTCGCGACGCGCAAGCCGGCCACGGCCAGCACGCTTTTCGCCGCGCGGTCGGTCTGATCGCGCTGCAGTGCTTCCTGCGCGGCGACGATGGCCTGTCCATAGTGTTGCTGCTGGAACTGGATCTGCGCGATACGCGACCACGGCTCTTCGCGCGTGGGGTCCGCCGCGGCGAGTTTCTGATAAAGCGCGATCGCGCGATCCTGATCACCACCCTTCGCCGCAGTATCAGCGTCGGCTAGCGCCTTGTTGAATGCGTCTGGCGATGCCGCGAGATTATGGTCCTGCGTAGCGCAGCCCGCGATTACCCCGCATGCCAGCACCACCCCGGAGAGCCTTGAAATGACCCGGTTTATCATTCTTTCACCAACGTGTAATTATTAATTCGATGGGAGGGAACTAGAGTTTTGCTTTAGCTCTAGCGCGCGGGTATAGTACAGCCCAAATTTTGATAATTCAACTTCTTAATGTAATGCGGCGACACTAAATAGCTTCTCTGAAGCGGGGTTTACTGCCACAAATTGCCACAAGAAATTCATACAGGAAATAATTTCTCGCTCGAGTAATTGAAAACACGAGCGAACCGGAAAAGTTTGCCGCGTCAATTAATGAGCCGCTAATCGCGCAAAGCGGGGATAAATGCGCTTTTATGCGGATAGCATTATCCGGATCGCATACCACCACTAAACGGACCCCGGGCATTCATGCCTGGCCAATAAAAATGAATGCGCGTGTTATTCGTTTCGCATCGCTCCTTATCGTCACGGCCCACCTGGCCGGCTGCGCGGCGGCCGTGCCCGCGCTCGGCAGCGCGGCGTCCGCGGCGTTGCAGCTCGCGGGCATCGGCAAGCCCGACGTGCCGGACAGCCAGAAACCCCCGCGCGACCTCGGTATTACGCTATTTGCGGCGCAAAACCTCAACGCGGCGACCGACAACAAGCCGCTTGCGCTCGTGGTGCGGCTCTATGTGCTGAAGGACCCCACGTCATTCCAGCAAGCGTCTTTCGATACGTTCACCGACCCCGTAAAAGAAAAGAGCGCGCTGGGCGGCGACCTGCTCGGCGTGCGCGAGGTGACGCTCATTCCTGGCCAGCGATATAACGCCACCGAAAAGATTTCACGCGAGGCGCAGGCATTCGGCATTGTCGCGCTATTCCGCGATCCGGCCATGCAGCGTTGGAAGTTCGCCTTCGACCCTGCGAAATCCGAGAAATCCGGCATAATGGTCGGCCTGCATAACTGCGCAATGACCGTCACGAGCGGCACGGTGATTTCTCGGGACCAGGGATTACCGCCGCAGCAGCTGAATCTGCTTTCGTCGGTGACTTGCGGGTGAATAACGGGGAAAGCCACGAGCAGAGTAACGAGCAAGCGGGATATTTAACCATTTCAGTCCGCCGATCGCCGGCTGCGAGCGGCACGGGCCGAATCACGCATATAGCCGATTTAACATGAGTTATTCCTCGAAAGTGCTATGGGGAGAAGGCCTGTTCCTGAGGCCTCAGCACTTCCAGCGGCAGGACGCCTATCACGAAGCGCGCCTTTTCGAATCGATCCAGGCCATCGCGCCGTACAACTGGGGCGTTCGCACCGCGCGACTCGATCACGACGCGCTGGGCAGCAACATGCTGCGCATGAGCGAGCTCGCACTCGTGTTTCCGGACGGCACGCTCTATAGCGCGCCGCAGGCCGACGACCTGCCGCCGCCCGTTGCGCTCGACACGTTGCCCGAGGGCATCAATGAATTCACGTTCTACCTCGCCCTGCACCAGATGCGCGAAACCGGCACGAACTACGCGCCCGACCGCAACGAGGGCTTCGTCACGCGCTACGTGAGCGAGCAGGCGAGCGTGGCCGACCACTACACGGACGCCGCGCAGGCCGACGTGACGTTCCTGAAAACGAACGTCAAGCTGATTGCGCACAGCGAACCGCGCGACCAGTTGCTTTCGGTGCCCGTCGCGCGCGTGCGGCGCACCGCGACTTCGGGCTTCGAGGTCGACGAAAGCTTCGTGCCGCCAAGTCTCGCCATTGAAGCGTCGCCGCTGCTGCACCAGCGGTTGCGACGCCTCATCGACGCGCTTCAGGCCAAGGTCAACGCGCTTTATGGCTTCCATCGCGAGCCGACCAAGAACATCATCGAGTTCCGCTCGGGCGACATCGCCTCGTTCTGGCTGCTGCATACGGCAAGCGGCGCGTTCGCCACGCTCGCGCATCTCTATCAGCACGCGGCGCTCCACCCGGAGCGGCTCTTTCATGAACTGCTGCGCCTCGCCGGCCAGCTCATGACGTTCTCCAAGGGCTACGCGCTGGCTGACCTGCCCGCGTACCGCCACGACGATCCCGGCCCCGGCTTTGCGCGCCTCGACACGATTCTGCGCGACCTGCTCGAAACGGTGATCTCCACGCAATACTTCGCGATTGCGCTGGAAGAAGTGCGCCCATCGTTCCAAATCGGTCGCCTCGATTCGGGCAAGATCGACGACAAGACCACGTTCTATCTCGCCGTTTCGGCGGACATGCCCGCCGTCGATCTCGTCGAGGCCGTACCGACGCGCTTCAAGGTCGGCGCGCCCGACGACGTCGACAAGCTCGTGCTCTCGGCCATGCCGGGCGTACGGCTCGTCTACACGCCCCAGGTGCCGCCCGCCATTCCCGTGCGGCCGGGTGCGTGCTATTTCGCGTTCGAGGCGCGCAGCGCGCTTTATGAGCGCATGGTGCAGGCACAGTCGGCCATGGTCTATGCGCCTTCGGGCATCAACGATCTCAAACTCGAACTGATCGCGGTGACGTCATGAGCAACGCCCCTTCCCTTTTCGGTGACGCGCCGCCCGCCGCGAATCACGCCTCACCTGCCGCCGAGCCCGCTTACCAGGTGCGCTCGCTGCTCGATTTGCTCTACGACGGCTTCTTCATGCTGTTCCTCTTGAAGAACGGCCGCGAGCCCGGCGACGCTGCAGAATTCGGCGCGCGCGTGCAGCAGTTTCTCGGCGACTTCGAGCGCGGCGCGAAAAAGCTGAACGTCGCGGCCGAAGACGTGTACGCGGCCAAATTCGCGTTTTGCGCCGCGCTCGACGAATCGGTGCTGGCATCGTCGTTCCGCATTCGCGCCGAGTGGGAACGCCGCCCCTTGCAGCTCGCCCTCTTCGGCGAGCAGCTCGCGGGCGAGAAGTTCTTCCAGTATCTCGAGGAATGCCGCGCGCAGGGTGCACCGCGGCTGCAGTCGCTCGAGGTCTTCCATATGTGCCTGCTGCTCGGATTCCAGGGCAAGTACATTCTCGAAGGACCGGAAAAGCTCGCCTACCTCACGGCGCGCCTGGGCGACGAGATCGCACATATCAAAGGCAAGCGCGCGGCCTTCGCGCCGCATTGGCCGCTGCCCGATCAGGTTGCACACCGGCTCAAGCGCGAGGTGCCGTTGTGGTCGATCGGCGCGGTGTTCGCGCTGGTGGGTCTGCTCGCGTGGCTCGGCCTCAGCACCTGGCTGCGCGACAACACGGTGCACATGCTCGCGCCGTATACGCAGCTCATCAAGCTCGGGCCGCAATCGGCGAATCTGACGATCTCGCTGCCTTGAGTGTGTGAAAGGGGCGTGGCGTGCGGCCCGCCCCTTTGCAGTAACGGATATTTCGAAGCAACAGCAGAAGTAGCCGAATTGGCGCATTGTCGATACGAACAACTAAGCAAATCATAATTCGTTGGTTTGCCTGAAATCGTTGCAGATCGACAATCATCTTGCTTCGTCAATTCACTTACCTACTCTGCTCGCTGCCGAGTCTCCGCACATGAAGGCGTTCTCCTCGAAAACCGGTCGGCGCTCCGCCGGAACCCTCCTGCTTGCCGCGTGCGCTGCTGCGGCGCTGATTTTCCAAAGCGGTTGCAAACCGCGTTCGGAGCAGGCGCAAGACGCATCGGCAACGACCAGGCAAGCGTCGGCACAGCAGCAAATCACATATTTCAAGTACCCCGACAATCCCGCGTTCGACCTTGTCTATCTCGCCGACAAGCTCGGCTATTTCGACAACACGAGCACGCGGCCCAAATATGTCGGCAAGATTTCGGCGCCGCAGATCATTCCGCTCGTGGGCACCGGCGATATCGATTTCGGCACACGCATGGTGCCGCTCGTCATTTCCGCAATTGCCAGCGGCGCGGATATCAAGGTCATTTCCGCAGGCGGCGAAACGCTGCCCGACGCGCCGCACATGAAGTATTTCGTGCGCAAGGACTCCGGCATTCTCGGGCCGAAGGACTTCGAAGGCAAAACGGTGGCGTTCAACAGCTTCGGCGCGTGCGCGGAGTTCGTCACCAAGAAGTATCTGGCGCAGCACGGCGTGAATGTCTCGAAGGTGAACTGGCTCGTCGTGCCCGACAACCAGTCAGAGCAGGCGCTCGTCACGAAGAACGTAGACGTCGCGATCATTCACCCGCCCTTTTCCGGCTCGGCCGAAGCCGATCCGCAACTGCGCAAGCTGTGGAGCGACTGGGACGAGGACCACGGTCTTGGCGGCATGGCGCCCTATAGCGTGAACGGCGCGTTCGCACGCGCCCACCCGCAGGCGGTGCGCGACTTCGTCACGGCCATTGCGAAAGCGGGCAACTGGGTCAACGCGCATCCCGACGAAGCACGCACGCTCACAGCCGAGCGGCTTGGCATCGACGTTCGGCTCGTGGAGCGCTATGCCTACGTGAAGGATCTCGTGGTCACGGAGCCGCCCATCCAGTACTACATCGATATCCTCGAGCAGGCCGGCAAGATTCCGAAGGGCAAGGTCAACGTTAAGGATGTCTATACAAACGACTTCAATCCGTTTGCGAAGCACGAGGCCCAAGCCAGCGTGACGACCTTGCCTGAAGGAACGCGCTCGTGAGCACGGCAACGGCAATACGCGAGAAGATCGTTGCGCGCGATCTCTCGCTCACCTACACCAATGCGCAAACGGACACGCACCATACGGTGCTCAAGCGCTTCGATCTTTCCGTGCGCGAAGGCGAATTCCTTTCGCTGCTAGGCCCGAGCGGTTGCGGCAAGTCGACCTTCCTCAACGTGCTCGCCGGCCTTACGCCGCCCACCTCGGGCGATATTCGCGTGGACGGTGAACCCGTAGGCGCCGTGCGGCAAAAGCTCGGCTTCGTGTTTCAGGGCTACGCGCTCTTTCCGTGGCGCACCGTGCGCCGGAACGTGGAAGCGGGACTCGAAATTCGCGGCATGAAGCGCGCCGAGCGCCGCCGCGAGGCCGAACGCTTCTTGCACCTCGTGGGCCTGCTGGAGTTCGCGGACCACTACCCGCATCAGCTTTCCGGCGGCATGCGCCAGCGCGTGGCCATCGCACGCGCGCTCGCTTACGGCCCCGAGATTTTGCTGATGGACGAACCATTCGGTGCGCTCGACGCGCAAACGCGCGAGTTGCTTCAGCAGGAATTGCTCGCGATCTGGGAGCAAAGCGCCACGACCGTCGTGTTCGTCACGCACAGCATCGACGAGGCCATCTTTCTCTCCAATCGCATCGCCATTCTCGGTCGCGGCCCCGGACGCGTGAAAGAGATCATCGACGTCGATCTGCCGCGCCCGCGCGACGCCGCGCTGCGTCATTCGGCGGCGTTTGTCGCGCTGCGGCAGCGCGCATGGGCGAGCCTCAGCACGGAACTCGACGCGCGACTCGACGTAGAGCCGCAAACCCATGCTTTAGCGGGAGCCCAGCATGTCTGACTCGATGTCCGATTCCATGTCCGACCCCGGTGCGGTCCGCGAATCGCGCGTTCTTTCGCCGCGCGGCGTGCGGCGTGCGCGCGCTGGCTCGTCCATTGCCCGCGTTTTCGCGGGAGTCGAGCGTTCCATCGCGCTCATCGCCTTCCTGGTGTTGTGGGAGTTGCTGCCCCGGCTCGGCGTGGTCAACGCGGCTTATTTGAGCCCGCCTTCGCAGGTCGCCCTGGCCATCGCGCGGCTCTTCGAAAACGGCGATGCCTGGACGCATATCGGCGCGAGCGCCGTGCGCTCCCTGAGCGGCCTGCTGCTCGCCGTGGCCGGCGGGATCGTGTGCGGCTTCCTGCTGGGATGGTTCCGGCGCGTCGAGCGCATTGTCGACCCCGTGTTTCAACTGCTACGGCAGGTGTCGGCCTTCGCGCTCTTTCCCGTTTTCATGCTGTTTCTCGGCATCGGCGAGTCGTCGAAGATCGCAATTGTCGTGTGGGCCGCGTTCTGGCCGGTCCTGCTCAATACCATTGCGGGCGTAAAGCAGGTCGAGCGCGTGCTGATCGACTGCGCCCGCTCGATGGGCGCCTCGCAGCGCTTTATCGCGACCAAGGTCGTGCTCCCCGCGGCACTGCCGCAAATCCTCACGGGCGTGCGCCTGGCGGGCGCGTACAGCATTACCGCACTGGTGGCGGCGGAAATGATCGGCGCGCGTTCGGGACTCGGGTTCTATACGCTCAACTCGCAGGAGACGTTTCAGATTCCGGACATGTACGCGGGCATCGTTCTGCTCGCTATCTTTGGACTGCTGATCAATCAGAGTCTGTCGATACTCGAACGGCAACTGCTGCGCTGGCGCGTCGGGCTCGCGCAGAATGGCTAGGCACGCGCCACTCGCGGGTCCGGCGGACCCAAGGCGCCTGCGCCGGCCGGCGACCGCGCTAGCCTTTGCGTTCGCAGGGCTCGCGCTGCTCGCGTGGGCACTGAAGCACGACGTTGCACGCAACCTGCTAGACGACGAACGTCCCTTCGCGGCGGCGGCAGCGCGCGGCGTGCTGATCGTGGCGGTGCCGCCGCGCGCCGCGCCTACGCTTTACGTCGGCAAGGTCGACCGGACGGTGCGCGCGCCCGATCCATTCGCCGCTGCGCTAGCCACGGACCTCGCAAGCCGCTTGGGACTGCCCGTGCAGTTTTTGCTGGCCGAACCGGACGGCGCACGGGCCGCCCTGCAGTCGGGCAAAGCCGATGCCGCCATCGCCGGCCTGCGTTTCTCACCCGATGCGCACGTCGCGTTCGCACCGGCTTCGTACACGAGCGGCCGTGGCATGGCGCTCGTCCTGAACCGTGGCGACGTGCGAGCATGGCGCGACCTGCGCGGCCGCACGATTTGCGCGTCGCAAGGCAACCCGTATGCCGAGCGCGCGGCGCGCGAGTTCCACGCGAGCGTGCACGGATTCGACCGGCCGCTCGATGCGCTGTTGGCGTTCCAGGCGGGCGATTGCGCCGCGCTGGTCGACGACGAGTTCGTGATCGAGTCGCTGCTCAAGCAGCCGGACTGGTCGTACTATCGCCCGCTGCGCGGCACGATCGCCGCGCAGGCCGCATTCATCGCGACGCGCGCGGGCGACACGGCAAGCACAGTCTTTGTGGGCAACACGGTGACGCATTGGCAACGTAGCCGGTGGCTCGCAACCGTGCGCAAGGATCAGGCAATCAGCCTCGCGTTCGATATGTTCAATGCGGAAAACGACCTGTATTGCCATTAATCGCCGCTACCCGCGCCGCTTCAGTTCAGCGAGGCGAAGCTGATAGCTTTTCAGCAAACACGCTTTGTCGGCGCATGCATTGCGGGAGTTTCGAAGCCATGCCCGTTGCTCCGCTCTCAATTGCGCCTTGCGGGTCGATACCTTCAGCTTTTGGTTAAAGACTTCGGCCATGGTTTGATCGATGCGGGCCAACTCCGGATCGCCGCAAACGAGCTGCGCCTGAAGGGAAATGAGTTCGCTGCAATCGAAGCTTTGCGCGAGCGCCGCTTTCGTTGCGGGCTGCGTTTCCAGCAGCCCCGGCCTGCAAAGCCCCTGAAGCAACGTGCACGCGACATTGCGATGGACCCACGCCATCTCTCCCGCGCCATATTGCTCGACAAAGCGATTGATGCCGGCGTGGCTCACGCCTCGCTGCATGGCGTTTGCCGCGATGATTTCATTGCAAAGCGAGTCCTCTGCGTACGTGCTCCCGGCGCGCCGATAACAACTGTGAAAGCCGAGTTGCCCCGAACCCATGACGCTTCTGCGCACCCCTGAAGCAAACAGAATCGAGGCGCATGCGGACGCGCACTTCGCATCATCCGGAACGATCGTATAGACCTTGACCTGGTCCATCGCATCCACTACGCGGAAAGCCGCTTCGACATTTCCGCCTGGGCTGTCCAGCACCAGGGGAACGAGTCCTTCGCTATCACGGTCGGCAAGTTTGGCAGCCGCCCGGAATTTTTCGGCATCGCCGCTCTGAATCTTGCCCTTTCCGATCACCATTTTCAGTTTGAGATCGGGCTGGTAATAGAGCTTAAAATCCATTGCCCGCGATATGCCGGGCAGCATGAGCAGAACTGCGATTAGCCACATGTGCGCGAGGCGTTGCATGGGCGTTGGCTGCCGGGCGCTACGCATGCACGCCTCCGAACGGTGCCCGATTTAGAACCCGCGCCTCAGATTGCGGTCGCGCATCGGATCGGGCGTCTTCTGCGTGAGCCGCAAGATGCCCTGATCGTCGAAGTAGAAGTGGAACATCATCCAATCGATGTTGTTCTCGACGTAGCGGTAGGACCAGACTTCCCGCTGCATGCGCGAGAAGTATGCGGTCTCCGCAGGCCGGCCGAAATTGATCAGGACATCGTCGCGTGTCCACACGTTGACTTGTGCGCGATAGAACTCGCGCTCCTGCAAGACCTGGCGCACGCTCACGACCTTGCCGCTCGCGTCGATGTCGGCAACGGTGTTCGTCGACCCCATCGGCTGGGTCGACCACATGAGCCGTTTGCCGCCGTCCGGCAGATTATAGGTTTCGCGCGGCTGCCCGAGACGCGCGATCAGCGCAGACTGGTCGGTGCCGGGTTCGACGTTTTGCCACGGCTGCGCGCAGCCGGCCACGAGCGCCACAGCGGCGGCAAGCCATACGTGCTTCACGATGTCGGAAAGAGTCCCCATTCACGCTCCCCCTGAGCAGCGAACCCGGCGAGCCACACAGCCAGATCATGCGGGCCGAGGCGGACGCGGACAATCGGACCATGGTCCTACCGGCAAGCCGCCTGTGGCGGCCCTGGAGGAAGCCCTGGCAGCGCGTCTGCCCGTTGAAAACGAAGCGCCGGAGTGTATGCTTTGGTCTGATGTTCGGCATCCCGTACATCGGAAGCGCCCGCGCGCGTCCTGCCTGTGGTTCGTTCTCTAACGTTCCATCCCTCCGGGGTGCGAAATGATCAAGCGCATCACGCTGATTTCGGCTTCGGTCGCCCTTGGGTGCCTCGCCACGCTCGTCCCCGTTTTCACGAGTCTTTATGTCGCGGACAAGGACGTCCAGCGGCGCGACCGAACCGAACTGCGCGAGTTCGCCGAAAAGGCGGTCATGCGCACAGACCTCGTCACCTACCAGGCCTTTGCCGCCCTTTCCGACCTGGACCGGGAACCCGGCGCGCCCTGTACGCCCGCCAATCTCGAACTCGCCGCGCGTGTCATCTACAACTACCGCTATGTTCAGGATGCCGGCACCTACGAGGACGGGCACTACCTCTGCTCGCCCCTGCTTGGCGACGTGCGCAACAAGGACTTCACGCTGCCGCCGCCCGACTATCGCAGCAACGACGGCTACCTGGTGTGGTTCCAGCAGAAGAGCCCGCTAAGCGACATCCGCAAGGACATTCAGATTGGCCGCAATGGCCACTACGTCTCAATCGATCCAGGCTCGTTTGTCGATCTCATCGATCCGGCGAGACGCCCCATCGCGGTGATCCAGATCACGACGGGAAGGCTCCTCGCCATTTCGCCCGGCGCTGACCCTGACGACATGCTCGATGCGTGGAAGCGCGGCGGCAAGGTGAACAGCAATGACTGGAATTACGCGGTCGCCCACTCGGCTACGAGACCGCTCGGCGTCGTGGTGAAGTCGCCGCGCAGCAGCGTCGCGGGCGACTGGCCCAAGTTGCTCGCAGCGTGGCTGACCGTCGGCGTGTTCTTTGGCGCCGCGCTTGGCTGGCTCGCCTACAAGCGCGTTTTGCGGCAGCTCTCGTTTCCGGCAACACTGCACTGGGCCATTTCGCGGCGCAAGCTCGACGTGGTTTTCCAGCCCATCGTGCGGCTCGCCGACAACCAGTGCGCCGGCGCCGAAGCGCTGGTGCGGTGGACGCTGAACGGGCGCGCCATTTCGCCCGAGGTCTTCGTGCGCGTTGCCGAAGACAATCACCTCATTGAGCCCTTGACCGATCTCGTGCTCGAAAAGACCATCGCGCAAATCGGGAAACTGCTCACGGCGAACCCCTCGTTTTATGTCTCGATCAACGTGAGCGGCGAAGACCTGCAGAGCTTGCGCTTTCTGAACCTGCTCACCGCGTCGCTGGACGGAACCGGCATCGCGCCCGCGCAAATCCGCATCGAGGCGACGGAGCGCAGTTTCATGAACGCCGAAGCCACGCGCAGTGTCATTGCGGCATTCCGCGCCGCCGGCCATCCCATCTATATCGACGACTTCGGCACCGGCTACTCGAGCCTCTCGTATTTGCAGACCTTCGAGATCGACGTGCTGAAGATCGACAAGTCGTTCGTCGATACGATTGTCCAGGACACCGCTTCGAGCGTCGTCGCGCCGCACATCATTTCGATGGCCCACGAGCTGGGCCTGGAGATCGTCGCCGAGGGCGTGGAGACGGGCGCCCAGGTGACGTGGCTGCGCGACAAAGGTGTCCAGTATGGCCAGGGCTGGTACTACGCGAAGGCAATGTCCGCCGGCGATCTCGCAAAATGGCTGGGCAAGCAGCGCACACCGCGTGAAGCGAACAGCATGCCGGCTATTTGAGCCACGCAAAATACCCGAGAACGATTCGAGCCGCCTGGGCCGGCCACGCCGTGTGCAATACTGGCGCAGCACGGGCGTTCGCGTACGGTGGTAGCGTCGCGCGCCTTCCGATACGCGCGTCTGACTTTGCGCACGCGCGACATGCTTGCGCATCCTGAACGGAGCCTTGATGACTCTCACTCCCCCTGCCGCCGCCCTCGCCGGCGACCGGCTTGTTTCGGTCGGCACCCCTTCGCTGTTGATCGATCTCGACGCATTTGAAGCGAACTTGCGCGACACCGCGGCATTCGTCGCCGGTCACGGCGTCGCCTTGCGGCCGCACGCCAAGGCCCACAAGAGCAGCGCCGTCGCCCTGAGGCAGATCGAAGCCGGCGCCGTGGGCATCTGTTGCCAGAAGCTGAGCGAAGCGTATCCGTTTGCCGCTGCCGGCGTGCGTGACATCTACGTGACCAATGAGTTTGTCGGCAAAGACAAACTCTCGATGGCCACCGAACTCGCATCGCACGTACAACTAAGCGTTTGCGTGGACGCCATGCCGCAGGTAATCGCACTAGGCGAAGCGGCGGCGTCGGCAGGCGTCGCGATCGACGTGTTACCTGAGATCGATGTCGGGCAGAACCGTTGCGGGGTGACAACCCATGACGCCCTGCTCGAACTGATCGACGCCATTGCCGCGCATTCGAGCCTGCACTTCGCGGGGCTGCAGGCCTACCACGGCGGGGCGCAGCATATTGCGGGCTGGGCGGCAAGAAAGGACACGGCCAGCCGCGCCGCAGAGCGCGCCGGGTCGTTCGTCCACGCACTCGAAGCGCGCGGCGTGCGTTGCGCGCGCGTGACGGGCGGCGGCACCGGCACCTTTGAATTCGACGTTGCCAGCGGCGTGTACACCGAGGTGCAGCCGGGCTCGTACGCGATCATGGACGGCGAATACGGCGGCATTGAGTGGCATGGCGCCGTCCGGCCGCGCAACAGCCTGTTCGTGCTCTCCACCATCATGAGCGCAACCCGCCCTGGCATGGCGGTGTGCGACGTTGGCCTCAAGGGGCTGGCCGTCGATGCAGGGCTTCCGCGAGAAGTGACGTGGACGGCCTCCGAAGAAGGTCCGCCGCTCGCGTACATCGCGGCCAACGACGAGCACGGCAAGCTGGAAATAGTCGGCTCCCCGGATGCCGATACTTCGCACCTCCTCGGGCAGCGCGTTCTCGTCACGCCGGGGCACTGCGACCCGACTGTGAATCTCTACGATCAGTACGTGTGCTTCCGGGGCGATCGCGTGGAAGCGATCTGGCCCATCGACGCACGCGGCCTTTCCCGATGATGCCCCGCTGCCGCGGCAAGCGCCGCGGCTTCAGCTCTCCCGTCAAGCGCCCGCGAACCTGAATACCGATACCGCCTGCTGCAACTGCGCCGCCTGATCCGCCATCGAACTCGCCGCGGCGGCGGCCTGTTCGACGAGGGCCGCGTTTTGCTGCGTGACCTGGTCCATTTGCGCCACCGCGCGATTCACCTGCTCGATGCCCGTGCTCTGTTCGCCAGACGCCGCGACGATCTCGCCCATGATGTCCGTGACGCGCTGCACGGCCGCCGTCACCTCGACCATCGTCGAGCCTGCGCGTTCAGCCAGCGCCGCGCCGTTCGAGACGCCAGCCGTCGAGGCTTCGATCAGCTCCTTGATCTCCCGCGCCGAAGCCGCGCTGCGCTGCGCGAGCGCGCGCACCTCGCCCGCCACGACCGCGAAGCCACGCCCTTGCTCGCCTGCGCGCGCCGACTCGACGGCGGCGTTGAGCGCAAGAATATTGGTCTGGAAGGCGATTTTCTCGATCGTCGCGATGATGTCGGTCATGCGCTTAGCGTCCTGCGCCACCTCGCCCATCGTCCTCGCCACTTCGCTCACCAGCTTGCTGCCGCGCGCCGCAACCTCTGAAGCGCCGCGGGCGAGGCCGCCCACCTGGCGCGCGCTCTCGGCATTCTGCCGCACGGTCGAGGTCAGTTGCTCCATGCTCGTCGCGGTCTCGCCGAGCGACGCCGCCTGCTCTTCGGTGCGTTGCGAAAGGTCCGTATTGCCTTGCGAGATTTCGCGCGCGGCGAGAAGGATGGAACCGCTCGAGTCGTGAATGTTGGCGACGATGCCCGTGAGCTGCACACGCATCTCGCCCAGCGCGTACAACAGGCTGCTCGAATCGCCGCGGCGTGTTTCTACGGACACCGAAAGATCGCCAGACGCGATACGGCCCGCGATTTCCATGGCATGAGACGGCTCGCAGCCCAGCTGACGCGATAGCCGTTGCGATATCAGCCAGGCTAGCAACGCGCCGGTCGCGACCGCCCCAAGCAGAATCGCCATGATGAGCGTGCGCATGTGCTGGAATTGCGCCGTGGCTTCGGTCTGCGCGCTTTTCGCCTCGCGTTGCAGCGAATCGATCAGCGCAGCCACGCTGTCGCCCAGCGCAACGCTCGCCGCAATTGCGCGGCGCACGAGTTCGGCGTTGTCCACGCCTGCGGGCACCGGCGCGAAACCGATCTGCTGATGCACGATCGCCTCCCATGCAGCGGTTTTCCGGAGCACGTCGTCGTACAGGCTGCGGTCGCCAGCCGACACGCCCGCACCGGCGTAGCGATCCAGCGATTCATGCATGCGTTTGAGTTGCGCGACGATGTCTTCCTTCAGACGGTTGCGACCCGCTTCGTCGGCGTAGCCCAGATTCGCGGCGTCGAGGTCGGTGCTCAGCTTGCTGCGAGCCGCTTCCTCCAGCCAGAACTGGCCGCTCATGTGCCGGTTGCAGATTTCATCGGCGATGTCGTGCATCGACGCCAGCGACGAAACCCCGGCAACGCCGACGGCCACCGCAAATACGATCACAACGGCGAAGGCTGTGAGCAGCTTTTTGAACACCGTCATGCGATCGAGCCACTTCATGGCTGTCCCCTTATTCGATTCCCTGTTATATGGCTCGCGGCGAGTCATTGCCTCGACGCGAGCGCGGCAAGCTTGACTCAATCCCCCCCATCAACGGTAGGAGAGGAACAGATATAGGGAGAATCAGCCGGCGCTTCTAGCGGCGTGCGCGGACTTCTGCTAACGCGCGACGCGCGCTGCATTTCGCGGTGGACGAGCCAACCATGGCGCGTTGTTGGGGCTCAATCGCTGCGCCGCGCCCGGCGCAACGCGGGAATGTCCGAAAGCCGCATGCCGGCAGGCAGAAGTGGATGTTTCGCCTCGCCCACGCGTTGCGCGCGGTAGATGCCCGTATGGCCAGAAAACAGGTACGCCACCACGCAGGCCAGCGCCGCATACATGCCGATATCGGCGCCGAACAACTCGATTGCCATGACCGTCGAAGCGATGGGCGTGTTGGCGGCGCCGGCGAATACGGCGACGAAACCGAGACCCGCGAGCACAGGCATCGGCAAGGCCAGCACATGACCCAGCGCATTGCCGAGCGTCGCGCCGATATAGAAGAGCGGCGTGACTTCGCCGCCTTTGAAACCCGAGGCAAGCGTCACGACGGTAAAGCCGAACTTGCCCGCGAAGTCGTAGACGGGCAACGGATGATTGAACGACTCGACGATCGTCGGAATACCCAGGCCGAGATATTGCGGCACGTTCAGCACGGTGGCCGCAACCGCCACGACGATGCCGCCCACGAACGGGCGTGCCGGTGCGTATGCGATCTTGCGCTTGATGAAGGCGGAGAGCGCGTGGGTCGAGTCGGCGAACAGCATGCCCACGACGCCGAACGCAATGCCCGCGAGAATGACCGACCCCAGTCCGAGCGGCGAGACATGCGGTACGAACGAAATGACGTAGGCCGTGTGATGGATGCCCCACATCCGGCACACCTGGTCCGCGACCAGCGACGACGCCACGCAGGTGAGCAGCGCGTCATAACGCAGGCGCCCGATTGCGAGCACTTCCAGCCCGAAGATCGCGCCGGCCAGCGGCGTGCCGAACACCGACGAGAAGCCCGCGGCGATGCCGCCCATCAGCAGAATGCGGCGGTCTTCCCGTTCGAGGCCGAAGAGGTTCGTCACCTGGTCGGCGAGCGCGCCGCCCATCTGAACGGCAGTGCCTTCGCGCCCGGCCGAGCCGCCGAACAAATGCGTGACCACGGTGGCGACGAGCACGAGCGGCGCCATCCGCTTGGGTACGATTTTCTGCGGGTCGTGGATTTCGTCGATCAGCAGGTTATTCCCGCCTTCGACCGGCTTGCCGACGCTGTGATAGATCCAGCCGGTCACGAAGCCGGCAACGGGCAACAGCCAGAGCAGCCACGCATGAGCCACGCGGATATCGGTTGCGCGGTCGAGCGCGTAGAGGAACAAGGCGGATGCGCTGCCCGCCAGGGCACCGAGCATGCACGAGAGCAGCAGCCAACGCGCGAGGTACGGAACCATCGCGAATTGCTCGATTGACTTCAGGGGTTTCATTGCGGTCCAGGTTTGCGTTTGCTTATGCGTAAGCGTGTGCGTCGAACCTGGGCGACAGGAGGCGTCGCGTGGACGGCCTACGACCTCCTGCACCCAGGAACTCGTAGGCATCATCAGCGCTGCGGGAATGCAGCGCGGTTACGGGAGGAATGCCATCTCCGAAAACCCCGTGATTCTATGCGACAACATACGCCGCCGCAACAGGATCGCCGCTGCGCCCGCTTACCGCTGAGCGCTCAGCTTCCAGCCTGGCGCTGCGCGCCAGCCGGTACGAGCTTCATCGTATGCACGGCGGCACCCGGCAGAAACGGCGCCGCGCCCGAATGCACCCACGTTTCATGCCCCGCAAGGAAATACGGCGACATGGGATTGCCCGACTGTCCGCCCGGCATCTCGAAGATGCCGTCCTGCTCGCGCCCCGGCGACACCGCGAAACGCTCGGACGCGCCAAACACCGGCGTCTGCACACGCGGCATGTTGGTGTCGCCCGGCAGCGGGTCATGCGGCGCGCTGAGCCAGTCGCGAACCCACGGCAGCCACGCCGGCACCATGCGCGCGAACGGATGCGCAATGGCCGAGCGGTTGCGCTCGCCCCAGCGGACCTTGTCGAGCTTCGCTGCGCTCGTGCCCTTTTGCAGCCTGGCGATCGTGTGGTCGATCCGGTCCAGCATGAACGCACGCCAATCCGCGAAACCGCCCGGTATCCACGCGTGCTGGTCGGCGAGCGTCTCCATCGTCGCTTCGAAACGCGAGTTCGCCGCGCGGTAGCTGAGGTCCGGCGCGATCGCTGCCATCTGCTTGTCCAGTACACCGAACCATGTTTCGTAGAGCGAGTCGTAGAACGCGCGCACCAGGCGGTAGCCGACGGCATCCACATCGGCGCGGCCATCCCACGTTTGAACCAGCCGCTGGAATTCGGCGCGTTCGGGATGGCCGTCGAGCGCGCGTGCATCGAGTGCGTCGAGCGCGACGCGTCGCCAATGCTCGATCCAGAATGCGCGGTCGTCGGTCTGCACCGCGAGCATGTCGCGCTCGCTCGCGTGCGGCAACGCGAGCAGGTCGTCGCGGATCTGCGTTGCGCGCGCGCCGAGGTCCGTGCCGGAGTCGCCGATGCGCGCCGCCTCGTCCAGCGGCAACGTCCGGTTGTTCGCCGTCCAGATGCGGCCCGCCGCCGGATCGATGCGCATGGGATACGCATCGGGTGGGAGATATCCTTGCCAACCGGCATACGTGTCGGACCTGAACGGCAAGCCGGGGAGCGCTGCTGCACCACCGTCGGCAGCAGCGTCAGCGAAGCGCGGCAGCGGCCCGGCAAGCGTCCAGCCGATATGGCCTTGCGCGTCGGCCACCATGAAGTTTTGCGTCGGCATGCCGAAGGTCTGCGCGGCGCGCAACGCGTCGGCGACATTCGTGGTGCCTTCGAGCCGCACGAAATTCATGTTGGTCGCCTGCGGATCCTGCGCGACCCAATGCAATGCATAGGCATGCTCGCCGGCAACGAGCTGCGGCCCCCAGCGCGTTTGCACGACCGGCAGATCGACGCTCGCGCCGCCGCTCACGTCAAGGCGCTCGTGGATCACCTGCGCCGTCTCCCAATCGCCGTTCGGGACGCGGTAACGCAGAGGATCGGCCGGATCGCGCTGAAGTTCGACCAGATCGACGAAGCGCCCATAGCTGTCCGTGAAGCCCCACGCGATATGGCCATTGCTGCCCGCCACGACGAACGGCGTACCCGGCAGACTGACGCCCGTGATACGCCGCTCGCCGCCGTCGGGCGCGGGATAAACGAGCGAGACGCGGTACCAGATGTTCGGCAACGACAGGCCGAGGTGCATGTCGCTCGCAAGCAGCGCGCCGCCGTGCGCACTGTGTGCGCCGTCGACCGCGAAGCCGTTGCTGCCCACCATCGAATCGACCGCGCCCCCGCCATCGACGAAACCGGGCACGCCGCTGAGAAGCGCAGTGGCATCCGGTTCGGCATCGGCAGCGGACTGTGTTTGCGGAAGCCATGACGGCGGCGCAGCGGGCAGCGCGGCCGGTGGCTGCGGCAATGCACGCTGCCCGTCGAGCGGGGCGTCCCAATGGCTCGTTTCAGGGAGCAGGAACGCAAGCAGATCGGCAGGCACGCGCTCGCGCAGCGCCGCGCGAGAGAGCGCGCGCCTCACCTGGTCATACTGAAGATCGAAGTACATCGCATAGACGGCGAGCACCGTGTCCTCGGGGCGCCACGGCGCCGGTTGCGAGTGCAACAGCCAGTATTCGAACGGCCGCGCGCGAAGCGAGCGCAGGCCGTCGTTGACGCCCGCCGTATAGCGCTCGATCAGTTGCCGCTGGTCGGCCGGGAGCGCAGCAAGCGCCGCCTGCGCGTGTTCGCGAAAGCGCAAGGGACGGTCGCGGCGGTCCAGAGGCAGCGCCGCCGGACCGATGAGCGCCGCCATCTCGCCGGCGGCGACCCGGCGCAGCAAATCCATCTGGAAGAAGCGGTCCTGCGCGTGAAGGAAGCCACTCGCGTATGCGACGTCGCCACGTGTGCGGCCCTGCGCCGTCGGCACACCTTGTGAGTCGCGCGCGATCGTGACCGGTGCGGAGAGTGGCGCGGCATACGTGCCGTCCAGTTCCGGCAAACTGGCGCGCAACGTCAGCCAGCCCGCCAGCGCCACGGCTGCGAGGACGATGACGACGGCACACAACAGGATCAGCGGCCACGCGCGGCGCCGCTGTTGCGGGGAAAGGCTCGAACGGGTCATGGAGGAACACGCGGGTCGTTTGGTTCAGCGCTTCCAGGCGCCGCGACCGGATCGGCCGGACGCCGTACGACCATAGCATGGCCCTGTGGCAATTTGCTGCAGCGCTCGGCAACTGCCCGTGTCGTGAGCGCGAGCGGCGCCCGTGCCAGTCGGGCGCGACACTCTGCCATCTGCCACCGGGCCGCGGAAGGAACACAATTCTCACATTGCGTTCCTTCCAGGATCGCACAGGGGCGACATCATGGCAAAGAAGTTTCCGATTCACCCACTGCATCCCGAGCGTTTGTGCTGGGGCTGCGACCACTACTGCCCCGCCAACGACATGCGATGCGGCAACGGCCAGAGCCGCACGCAGCATCCGGCCGAACTGCTCGGCGACGACTGGCTCGAACAGGGCGACTGGGGTATCGAAGTCGACGCCTCCGGCAAAAGCGTCACGCCATAAGCAACGAAGTCAAATATGAATGCCGCCGGCTACCTCGATGCGCTGCGCATTCACCCAGCCAAAGTCATCCGATAGCAAACCCGCGATAACCGGCCCCACGTCGGTCGGCAATCCCGCGCGTCCCAGCGCGGTATGTTCCGCCACGGCTTTGTTGACCTCCGGATTGTCCCGCACGATGCCGCCGCTAAAGTCGGTCGCAATGGCGCCCGGCGCCACCACGTTGACCGCGATTCGGCGCGGCGCGAGTTCGAGCGCCATATAGCGCGTGAGCGCTTCGACCGCCGCCTTCATCGGACCGTATATCGCGCGGCCCGGAAACGCGAAGCGCGCGAGGCCCGAGGAGATATTCACAATCCGGCCGCCGTCGTGAATGAGCGGCAGCAGCTTTTGCGTCAGCAGAAACGGCCCCTTGAAATGCACCGCGAACTGCGCGTCGAGTTCCGCTTCGGTGCCGGCTGCGAGCGTGGCTGTCGATGAAATACCGGCGTTGTTCACCAGGTAGTCGAAGCCCTCGGCGTTCAGCATGCCAAGCGCTTCTCGCAGGCGCGTAACGAAGTCGTCGAACGCGCCTGAATTCGCCATGTTCAATTGCAGGGCAATCGCGCGTCCGCCCGCTTCAGCAGCCTGCGCAAAGACCTTCTCTGCTTCGGCTCGATTGGTGTTGTATGTGAAAACCGAATGGACGCCGCGGCTTGCCAACCGCAGAACGGTATCGCGGCCAATGCCGCGGCTGCCGCCCGTGACGACCGCGATTTTTGGGAACGATTGTGCGCCCGAATGTGCGTCCGACTGCGTGCTGTTGTGCGTTGCCATCTGGCACCTCCCGGTAGGTTCGATAGCGTCGATTCTCCGCTTGACACCACCGGCGAGTGAATACCCGAACCTGCCCGATTCTTGCCTAATCCTGCTTCGCTGACTAAGATGGGCCGACGCGCACTTTCCGACGCACGTTCCTGATCGAGCCGCCATGACTAACGAACTGGCCGCCGCCCTGCTGCGCTACACGCAAGCGCAGCCAGGCACGAGCCCATACAGCACCGCTGTCGACGGACTGCTTATCCTGCGCTCCGACCACCCCGCCCCGCCCTCGTTTCGCTCGGCGCGACCGGCGTTGTGCATCGTCGCCCAAGGCGCCAAATGGGCCAGTTTTGGCGGGGCGCAACTGGAGTACCGGGCCGGCCAGGCGCTGGTGGTCGGCGTGGAAACGCCCTCACAGGGCCGCGTGTTCGAAGCGAGCCCGGACAAACCTTGCCTGGTTCTGATTCTCGAACTGGATCTGGCCATGTTGCGAGCCGTGGCGAAGGAGATGTCGCCTGCGCCCGTTCCTGCGGCAGACGCCAGCCGCGGCGTGTTCGTGGCAAACTTCGACGGCCCGCTTGCCGATTGCGCGCTGCGCGCCGTGCGCCTGCTGGATACGCCCGACGCCATCGGCATGCTGTACCCCATGCTCCTGCGCGAGATTTGCTACTGGTTGCTAAGGGGTCCGAATGGATCGGAAATCGCGAGACTGGCGTCGACCGAAAGTCCCTCTCATAGCCTGATGCGCGCGGTGGAAGATTTGCGCTCACGGTTTGCCGAGCCCGTGCGGGTGGAAGACCTGGCGGCGCTCGCCCAGCTCAGCGCGTCGGCGTTCCATCGACAGTTCAAGGCGCTCACTGGGCTGCCGCCCCTGCAATACCAGAAGCAATTGCGGCTTCTGGAAGCCCGCAGACTGCTGCTCTCGCTTTCGATGAGCGTGCAGGCCGCCGCATTCGAAGTGGGATACGAGAGCGCCTCGCAGTTCAGCCGGGAATACGCGCGGATGTTTGGCGCGCCGCCGAAAAAGGAATCGAACCAGGCGAAGGCCATACGCGAAGCCGCGTAGGCTGCTGCGGTGACTCACAGCGCGAAAGCGAAACGTCCGCTTTCGCGCCGTGCGCATCATCGATCAAGCATTACTTGCCATACACGTCGAAGTCGAAGTACTTCTTCTCGATCTTCTTGTAGGTGCCGTCCTTGATGATGCTGGCGATCGCGCCGTCGATCTTCGTCTTGAGCGCGGTGTCTTCCTTGCGCAGGCCGATGCCGGCGCCGTTGCCGAGCGTGGCCGGGTCATCCAGGTCGCCGCCCGCGAAGCTGTAGCCCTGGCCGCGCGGCGACTTCAGGAAGCCCACTTCGGCCTGCACGGCGTCTTGCAGCGCCGCGTCCACGCGACCGGCCAGCAGGTCCTGATACACCTGGTCCTGGTTCTGGTAAGGCACGACCTCTACGCCCGCCGTTGCCCAATGCGCCTTCGCATAGGCTTCCTGAATCGTGCCCTGCTCCACGCCCACGCGCTTACCCTTGAGCGATTCCGCGGTCGGCTTGATGCCCGAACCCGTCTTGGCGACGAGGCGCGTCGGCGTGTTGAACAGTTTGTCCGAGAACGCGATCTGCTCTTTGCGCGCCGGGGTCATCGACATCGACGAGAGCACGCCGTCGAACTTGCGCGCCTTCAGCGCCGGGATCATGCCGTCGAAGTCGTTTTCGATCCAGACGCATTGCGCATTCAGACGGTGGCAGATCTCGTTGCCGAGATCGATGTCGAAGCCGACCAGTTTGCCGTCCGGCGCTTTCGATTCAAACGGCGGATAGCTCGCATCGACACCAAAGCGGATGGTGTCCGCCGCAAAGGCTCCGGCGCTGGCCGTGGCGGAGATCAAGGCAATAGACACGGCTGCAAACAACTTTTTCATGGGATCTCCCTTGGTTCTCGATATACAGGGTGGTCAAGTCATGGACTCCGCCCGCATGGTTGCGGCGCGGACGTTCCCCGCGGCGCGCGCCCCCAGCGTGATCGACGCTGCGGGTGCACCTGCGCCCGGCAAGGTAGCAGTCCAGAATACTCGCGTCGAGTTGTCAAAAACACGAGGAAACACCTGGTTGCCCGGGAGAACCCTGAGAAAAACTCGCGATGAAACGGCCCGCCCACCCTCATGGCAGGGAAGACCCTGGACGAATGCAAGTGGATTCAAGGCGGCTTACCTGAACGTCCAGTTGCTCCTGCCGGCGCGAGCCGCGCGCCGCAAGCGCTTGACGCGGTACATCTCATGGTCCGCCTGGTCGAGCGCCTGCTGGGCGCTCACGAAGCGAACCGCGACACAACCGGCGGTCGCCCCCTCGTAATGCAGGCGCATGTTCGGCAAGGTGTATTCGCCCGCCGTCACGGCGGCGACATGGTTCGCGATGACGTCTGCCAGGCTCGCTGCCTGATCGTAATCGCCCGGCCCAGCTGCAACGAATGCGAACTCATCGCCGCCAATGCGCGCGAGCAGGCCTCTATCGGAAGTCGCGGCGAGCAGTCGCCCGGCGCACGTTTGCAGAAACTGGTCGCCCACCGCGTGGCCGCGTTGATCGTTCAGTTCCTTGAAGCCGTCCAGGTCGATCATGCACACCACGACATAGGAACCGTCCGATGCGGCGTGCGCCATCAGGCGGCCGAGTTCCTCATGCAGCGCGCGCCGGTTCGGCAGTTCCGTCATGTCGTCTATCAGGGCGCGCTGTGCGAGATGCTCGTTGGCGAGCGTGAGTTGTTCGATGAGCCGCTCGCGCCCGATATGCTCCGAGATCAGCTTGGCAAAGACGTTAAGCGCGCCGCGCGCCCGCGAGTTGACTTCGAGGCTCTCGCGGCTAATGCCGCATAACGTACCGATGACGGCGCCGCCTTCCGCGCAGACCGGCGCGCTGGCATATGTGCAGATTCCGAGTTCGGAGGCCGCCCGTGAATCGCCCCAGATATCCTTTACGTTGCTGACGACACGCCGCCCGCTTTCGAGGCTGCGCTTGCACAGGGTGTCGAACCACTGAACCTGCAGGCCCTCCATGATGTGCACGTCGCCTTCGTTGCGCGAATAGAGGACGGTTTGCACTTCGCGGCTGAAGTCGACCGATGTCAGGTAGGTCGATTCGAGTCCGGTCAATATTCCAAGCATCTCGAGAAGCGGCCGCACGAGACCTTCCAGACTATCCGCCGCGACAACCTTCTGGGAAAGCCGCTCAAGCAATTCATCCATATTGGCGATTCACCGTAAAGCAATTGAAACCCTGTTTTGGCAACGGTCCTTCGAGCCGGGTTTTTGTGCAAATTACAGTAGCAGCTTTTCTATGACGAATCCACGTCGCGTTATCCCTGCGCCCCTGATTACGGGCGGGCGTATTGGCGCATTAGCGGCGCGGCAAAGGACGAATGGTGTGGCGGACTGCGCGAAGCCTCCAGACGCGGCGGCGCGAGCGGGCCGCACGCATGCCTGCACAGTCGCGCAATCGGGACAGCCCGCTTTCCCGCTCGTTGGCGGCGTCGTCGAACGCACCGCAGGGGAAGTCGATCAGAGCGGGGAAGTCGCAGGTTCGCCCAGCCGGGACGAAGACTCGGGCAAGTTCGGCAAAGAGGCGCTTGAACATGGGCAGTTGTCCGGCATGACCACCGTTGCGGACGCCATTGCCCGAAAAAGGATTGACCTGCCCGGTACGACGCGCCGGGTCGCACAAAGCCGGCGTCGATGCCGGTTTCGTCAGCGCGAATTCTCCCTGGAATAAATTCCCCGGGCAAGCATTTATTCAGGGAGAGTCGGCGAAATTCAGCAAAATTCAGCCGGATTCGGCGAGGTAGCGCGCTTCGCCCTCTTCGGCATCCGACGTCATGATGACGCGATTGCGCCCCGCCGCCTTGGCGACATAAAGGGCAGCGTCGGCACGCACCATCGCGCTCTCCAGCGTGTCGGCCGGCACGAACCTGCCGACGCCCGCGCTGAGCGTGCAGCGCACGCCTTCGGCGGACGACCGCTCGAGCGCGAGCCTCAGCGAATTCGTCAACGTCGCTGCGTCGTGCTTTTGCGCGTAGGCGAACAGGATCGCGAACTCTTCGCCGCCCAGCCGCCCGAACAGATCGCATGACCTCAATTGCGCGGCGACGACCGAGGCGACGTGCGTGAGGATGCGGTCGCCGACCGCGTGGCCAAACCCGTCGTTGACAGCCTTGAAGTTATCGATGTCGAGAATCGCGATCGACACGGGATCGCCCTTCTCCCGCGCTTGGGCGAGCAGAACCTGCGCGCGGTCGATGAACGCACGGCGCGTGAGCGCGCCCGTCAATTCGTCGATCGTCGCGAGCTTTTCCATGCGCCCGAGGATCCGGTCGTGAGCGAGCATCACCATGCCGATCGACATGCAAGGTAACGTGCAGATGGCGAGCCCGAGAAGCGCCACATTCCAGGGCGACGGCTGCAGGAACGAAAGCGACGGCACGGCGCCGAAGACGATCGCGCCGATGCGCGCGACAGAAACGAGCGCGCCGAGCCCGGCGGCGACGGCGATGAGCCGGCATGCATAGCGCGTACCCTCGCGCGAAGCATGCCGCAGCGCCAACGTCCCCACCGCGAGCCGCCCATAGATAAGGCCCAGCGAAATGAGCACGCCTCTCGCGTCGACTTTCGGCGACGCCCACGTGAAATACACGAGCGCCGCGCAGACCACGACGAACGCCCCGGATTCCACACCCCACACGGCAGGCTTGCCGAAGAACTGGCGCGTGCCCTGCACGAGCAGCACCACGGCGCCCAGGATCGCGGTCGAAGCGCCGACGATCGTGATGCCGCCCGCCCGCACGCCGGCGAGCACGATCCAGGCGGAAGCCGCGGCCAGCAGCGCATAGCCCAGACACCAGCGGGCCACGCCCGGCACGGCGGTTCGCATCAGCGAGCCCAGGATGGCGACGCTCATCAGGCAAGATACGATCAAGATCCCGAATAGAGCGAAGGCGCTGAGCATGAGAACGGGCCGGGCAACGAAAGAAGAGAATCGGGACGGGCGATGCGGTGCGCGGCCGACGAAAGCAAATTGCAAGGAATTCCGGCCGCGAGTCGCGCATGTCGCATTAGCCTCGGGGACGTATCGTATCGCAGGTTTCGATCGACGCTACACTAAGCGCCTCCAGCGCACTCTACGGACGAGGGACTTTCCATGCCAGAACCTGATACCGGGCGCTCGATTCGACTCTTCTGCGCCTTGCTTTGCGTCCTTTTCTGGCTTGGCGGCTGCGCGGGGTTCGGTCAGGATCCGCTGCGGGTCAACGTGGCGGGGCTCGAGCCGCTGCAGGGCGAAGGCATGGAGATGCGCTTCAACGTGAAGCTGCGCGTCCAGAATCCCAATGACGCGCCAGTCGAATTCAGTGGCGTGTCGCTGCAACTGGATCTGAACGGTCAATCGTTCGCGAGCGGCGTGAGCGATCAAAGCGGCGTCGTGCCGCGCTTCGGTGAGGCAGTCATCGTCGTGCCGTTGACCGTGCCGGCATTCGCCGCCGTGCGCCAGGCGTTCGCCTTTGCGGGCAGCGCCCAGTCCGGCAGCATCCCCTACGAAATCCGCGGGCGCCTCGCAGGCGGCATCGGCGGCGGCACTCGCTTCGTCGACCACGGCAAGCTGTCGCTGCCAACCCAGGGTCTGCTCGGCCCGTGAGCGCAGGCTGGCCGGTGGCGGCAATGCCAGCATGGGTCGCACTTCGTCCTCATCGAATCCACCAGACAAATCGGGGGATTTAATCTGGAGAGCGAACCATGCGATGACGGCTCCCTCGCGCCTTTGAATTCGCATCGCCTGTTCCTGCGCAGCGGGCATTTCATGCATCGAAATAATTCAGCCCCAACGCGCTTTTCACTTCGGAGAGCGTCGCGCCGGCAGCCTCGCGCGCGCGCATCGTGCCACGGCGCAGGATCGCCAGCACTTCGGCGCGATCCTGCTCGAACTCGCGACGACGCGTGCGAATGGGTTCCAGCAGCGCCTGCAGCCGCTCGTTGAGCAGCCGTTTGACGACGCTGTCGCCGAGGCCCCCCTGACGATACTGCGCCTTGAGTTCGTCCACGCGGCTCGTGTCCGGCTCGAACGCATCCAGAAACGTGAAGACGACATTGCCTTCGACCTGGCCCGGGTCGCTCACGCGCAAGTGCTTCGGATCGGTGTACATGTCGTGAACGGCCCGCGTGATTTCGTCCGGGGCCGAGCCAAGCGTGATGGCATTGCCGAGCGACTTGCTCATCTTGGCCTTGCCGTCGATGCCGGGCAACCGCGGCGCATGCGAGAGCACCGCCTCGCACTCGACGAGCACCTGCCGGTCCGTGGTGAGGTTGAAGCGGCGCACGAGTTCGTTGGTTTGCTCGATCATGGGCAGCTGGTCGTCGCCCACCGGTACGTGCGTCGCCTTGAACGCGGTGATATCGGCCGCCTGACTGACCGGATAGGTCAGGAAACCAGCCGGGATATCGCGCTCGAACCCGCGCAGGCGGATTTCTGCCTTGATGGTCGGATTGCGCTCGAGGCGCGCGACCGTAACGAGATTGAGCAGATACTGTGAAAGCTCGGCCAGCTCCGGCACCTGCGACTGGATGAAAATGGTCGACTTTGCCGGGTCGATGCCTACTGCGAGGTAGTCGAGCGCGACTTCAACGACGTTTTCCGTCACCCGCTGGTGCCGCCCGACGTTGTCGGTGAGCGCTTGCGTGTCCGCGAGCAGAAGGAACTGCTGCGCCTCGTGCTGCAGTTGCACCCGCGCACTCAGGGAGCCGACGTAGTGGCCGAGATGCAGCGGCCCGGTCGTGCGGTCGCCAGTGAGAATAATGGGTCGATTGGCTAGCGTCATGGTGAGATGTTCCAGATTTCGGACACCACCAGCCATTAGCGCGGGGAAACAAAAATGCCGCCTTGGCTGGCGGCATCATGTTTTCGATTGACATGGGGAAACCGGCCGCCTGGGTCAGGCGTGCCACCAATGCTGCAGGTCGAGCGATTGCGGTTTCGAATCCATGGGTCGAGTATATCGCAGCATGGTGCGGGCTGCCGGTCGGACACTCGCGCCGCCGTGTGTCGTTGCCAGTGCAACTGGATGTAACCCGACTTACGGGTGGGCAACACATGGACATTACAAAGCCGCATAGAATACGCGGATTGCCGGAAGTGGGCGCCCCCGTACGGAACCAGGATGACGACGCGAGACGCAGATCCGCTAATGGGCCCGGCCCCGGCGGTCAGCACCGACCCCGCAACGCTGATCGCCCTGCTCAACGAGGATCTGTCCGCGAGCCGGTCGCTGCACGAACTCTCGCTTCACCTGCTGGTGGAGCATCAGCCGGTGGCGCTATACAGCCGTATCGTCGCGGCGGCCCGGCAACTCATGGGCTCCGATTTCGCGAGCCTGCAAATGCTTTCTGGCCCGGAGAACGGGCGCAAGCGGCTCGATCTCATTGCCCATTGCGGCTTCACGCTGGCTGCGGCCGAACACTGGCGCGTCGTTTATATCGACTCGACAACGAGTTGCGGCGCCGCCTGGGCGCGCAGCGAGCGCGTGATCGTCCCCGACGCGGAAACCTGGCCCGACTTCGCCGGCACGGCCGACCTCGACATGTTCCGCGAGACAGGCATCCGGAGCATGCAGACCACGCCACTGCGCGCCCGCGACGGCACGCTGATCGGCATGCTCTCCACGCACTGGGCCACGCCCTATTCACCGAGCGCGCAGCAACTCCAGCTTTTCGACATTCTTGCGAGCCAGGCGGCGAGCCTCATCGAACGCACGAAGGCCGAGGCGCTGCTGCGCGAGCGCGAAGCGAAGCTCGCGCACGTCGACCGCATGAAAGACCACTTTCTCGCGACGCTCGCGCACGAGTTGCGCAATCCGCTCGCGCCCATCCGCAACGGCCTGCAGATCCTGCGCGCGAGCCCCGACCCGAGCGACGGGAAACACGTGCTCGACATGCTCGATCGCCAGCTCGGCCATCTCGTGCGACTCGTCGACGACCTGATGGAGGTGGCGCGCATCAATAGCGGCGCCATTGCGCTGCGCCGGCGGCGTGTCGATATTCATACCGTGCTGGAGACCGCGCTCGACCTGAGCCGGCCGGCCATCGAGAATGCGCGGCATACGCTGGCAGTGAGCAAGGCGGCCGCGCCGTTGCATCTGCATGGCGACGACGTGCGGCTCGCCCAGGTCTTCGCCAATCTGCTCAACAACTCGGCGAAATACACGCCCGAGGGCGGCCGCATCGACATTGCCGTGGAACGCGGCCTGGACCGCGTGATCGTGACGGTCGAGGACAACGGCGTGGGTTTCACGCAGGAGGAGTCGCCCCTGCTCTTCACGCTGTTCGGGCGTCTGCAGACGGAGCGGCACACGGACGGACTCGGTGTAGGCCTCGCGTTGTCGAAGAAGCTCGTCGAACTGCATGGCGGCACGATCTCCGCAACGAGCGAAGGCAGGAACCAGGGAAGCCGCTTCGTCGTTTCACTGCCCGTCGACTACGCGTTCGAGCCGGCCGCACCCAATGGCGGCACAGCCGAAGTCGCCAGACTCGACGGCACGAAGGTGTTGATCGTCGACGACAACCGCGACGCCGCAGACAGCCTCGGCGAACTGCTTGGCGTACTCGGATGTGAATGTGCCGTGTTTTACGATGGAAAAGCAGCCTTCGATTCGCTGGAACGGTCCACCCCCGCGATCGCGTTCGTCGATCTCGACATGCCGGGCATCGACGGCTGCCAGTTTGCGCAACAGGTACGCGCGCGCGCAGGCTTGCGCGACCTGCGCCTCGTCGCGCTGACCGGCTGGGCGCAAGCCGGCGACGCGCTGCGCAGCGCGCAGGCCGGCTTCGATCGGCACCTCGTCAAACCTGTTGGCCTCGATCAGCTCACCGCCGCACTGGCGCTCACGCGCGAGCGCTGATTTGCTGCTGATTTGCTGCTGATTTGCTCCTGATTCGCCGCTGATTCATCGATCGCCGCCCGGCGGGCATTCGCGTTGCTCCACCGTCATTGCGCCAGTGGAGCGCGCACATTCAATGACCCACCCTGAGCACACAGGAGCACGATCATGAGCACGAGAAACGCACACGCCATCGCGAACGAGGTCGCGGGAGAAGCGCAGCATCTGGCCGGCGACATGCTGGGCGACCCGGCGATGGGACTGGCCGGCAAGGCGAAGGTGCTATACGGCAAGTCCCAGCAGGCATTGAACAATGCCGCCGACGTTACACGCGACAACGTCGCCGACAAGCCCATGACGGCACTCGGGCTCGCCGCCGCCGTCGGCTTCGCGCTCGGCGCGGCCTGGGCCCTGAACCGCGGCAGATCCGAAGACCAGGGATAAACCCCGGCGCGGCGCGCGCAAGACAGGCCAGCGGGGTCAGGATGCGTGCGGTGCGAATTCACACGGCAGCGTCACGACTGCTCGATCAGCGCCTTGATGCGCTCGGCTTGCCCGGCGTCGACCGGGTTGTACACGATCATGTGCAGGTCCGGCCGGCCATCGACGGCAAACGCCGACTGCTCCAGCGCGATCAGACCGAGCGTGGGATGGTGCAGGCGCTTGACGTGGTCGGCTTCTGCGTGCGTATGCACTTCGGCGTCGCGCCACAGCGCGTCGAACTCGGGGCTGACGCTGCACAGTTCATCGACGAGTTCGCCAACGGCCGACACGAGGCCCGCGCGCGCCACGTCGGCCCGGAACGCGCCCACCACGAAGCGCGCCACGCTGTCCCAGTCGTGCTGCTTGGCGCGCACGTCCGGGTTGCAGAACAGAAAGCGCAGGATATTGCGCTGACCGGGTGGCAGCTTGCCGTAATCGGTGAGAACGATGGCCGCGGCGCGATTCCAGGCCACGACCTCCCATGTCGCCGTCTTGACGATGGCCGGGCTGAAGCGCAGCGAGTCGAGCAGGCGCTGCAACCGCGGATTGACCCCGTCAACGGCCTTGTAGCGCACTTCCGGGGGCCGCCCGAGCCCCAGCATGAAGAGGTGCTCGCGCTCGGGGTCGGTGAGCATCAGCGCGCTGCAAATGCGCTCGAGCACTTCCGGCGAAGGCGCGCCGCCGCGCCCCTGTTCGAGCCACGTGTACCAGGTCGGACTGATGTTGGCCCGCTGCGCCACTTCTTCGCGGCGTAGTCCCGGCGTGCGCCGGCGGCCGCTGAAGCCGAAACTCGCGGGGTCGAGCCGCGTGCGGCAGCGCCTCAGGAAGTCGCCGAGCGACCCCGCCGAATGGATCGGAATGGAAAGCCTGTTAGTCATCTTAATATGATGAACTCACTACTTTAACGGTATAGAAAATTTGGAGATAGTACGCCAGTCATGACCCAGGAGAGATGACCATGCGTATTTTTCTGACCGGCGCGACCGGCTTCATCGGCTCGGCGCTCGTGCCGGAACTCATCGAAGCCGGTCACGAGGTGACCGGCATGACCCGTTCCGAAGCCGGCGCACAGGCGCTCGCCAAGGCGGGCGCACGCGTGCATCGCGGCACGCTGGAGGAACCGGCGAGCCTGCGCAGCGGCGCTGAGCATGCGGACGCCGTGATCCACACGGCCTTCGATCACGACTTCTCGCGCTTCGTCGAGAACTGCGAAAAGGACAAGCGCGCCATTGCGGCGCTCGGCGCCGCGCTCGCCGGCTCCGATCGCCCGCTGCTCATCACGTCCGGAACGGGCATCGGCAACGGAGCGCACGGCGAGCTGGCGAGCGAGGACGTCTTCAATACGAGCCACCCCAACCCGCGCATTGCGTCCGAGCTGGCCGGGCAGGTGCTGCTGGACCAAGGGCTCAATGTGGGCGCGGTGCGGCTGCCGCAGGTCCACAACCCGTTCCGGCAGGGACTCATTACGCCGCTCGTGGCCATCGCGCGAGAAAAAGGCGTATGCGCCTATGTGGGCGACGGCCTGAACCGCTGGCCGGCCGGCCATCTCTCCGACGTCGTGCGCCTTTATCGGCTCGCCATCGAAAAAGGGCAGCCCGGCGCGCGTTACAACGCGGTCGGCGAAGAAGGCGTAACGAGCCGCGACATTGCCGAGGCGCTGGCCCGCGGGCTCGGCCTGCCCGCCGTTTCGATCGCACCGGAGGAAGCGGCCGCGCATTTCGGGTGGATGGGCATGTTCGTCGGCATGGACATGCCTGCTTCGAGCGCGCTCACCCAGGCGCGGCTCGGCTGGCGTCCGACGGGTCCGACGCTCATCGCCGATCTGGACGAAGCGCGTTTCGCCGACATGTGAGCTTCAGGTTGAATCGATAGCCATCCTGAATATCCTCACCTTACCGTCTCGTGGTCCATCGCGGCCACGAGACACGCCCCACGCTGGGCGTCTCGGCGCTTACGCGGGGTCGCGTCGCGCGCCCTGCGCGCGCAACGCCTCGGCGAATCTGCCCGGCTCCCAGCGCTCACGCAGCGCGCGCTGCATGAGGGCCTGCTGGCTTTCCGGCGCCAGGCCGCCCACGGGCGGATCGCGGTCGAGATTCGTGGGAAAAGGATAGCCCTCGGCGCAGGACGCGATGACCGCGAGTTCGGCCGCGTCGCCGAGGCGGCCGCTCATACGCCGCTCGCGCAGCACGGGATAAATCGCTTCGCACATGCTCGTGCGCTCGAGCGCCTCCATTGCGCGCCCCATTGCCGATGAAACCTGCAGGAGGTTAGCCATGCGCTGAACGTCCGCGGTGCGGTTCGCGCCCGCCGCATGAAATAGCGCGGGATTGAAGAACAAGGCGTCGCCCTTGGCAAGCGGCAACTGCACGCAATGCGCTTCGAAATACGCGCGGAAATCGCTGCGACGCCAGGCAAGGTAGCCCTCGGCATAGCGTTGCGAGTAAGGCAGGAGTTTCGTCGGCCCGCTCTCGATTGGCATGTCGCTGTGTGCAACCGCGCCCTGGAGCGTGAGATAGGCCGAGACATGATGCACATGCGCCGGATAACGCTGTGCCTCCTCGATCGTCTGGAATCCCAGGTGATAGTCGCGGTGCGCCTCCTGCGCCGCGCCGCCCGGACGCACCACGTTGACCTGCGAGGTCATCTGATAGCACGGGCCGAGCCATGCCTCGCAGATCGCCATGAGCGGCAGGTTCGCGAAGTAATCGACGAATACGGCGGGCGCTTCGAGGCACAGCTTTTGTTGCGCATTCCAGATGCGGTCGTTCGCGCCCGCCTTGGCGAAATGATCCGCACCGCTCGCGCCCTGCTCCCGCTCGGCACGGATGATGGATTCGAACACGGCGGTCGCTTCGTCCACGGGCTGCGTGTTGCCGTAAGCGCGCTCGAGCACCAGCACTCCCGCGCCGTCGCGCAGCACGTAGGCCCATTCGGCCTGCAATTGCGCGCGCTGCTCCGCGTCCTCGAGCGCGCCCTGGAGTGCCTGGCAGTCGTACACCGGAATACGCTGCCGCACATCGCATGCGAAACGCAGCGGGTTGCCGTCGTCCCGCAGCCGGCTCACGAACGTATCGAGCGAGCAATCGCGCTCGGCATACCATTGCCGCCCCAAATCCGCCACATGGGTTTCGTGCTGATTCATGCGTCTGCCTCCGTTACGAGTCAAGGATAACGTCGGCACCGGGCGCTGTGGATACCAAAAATCCATCAAAAACACATCAGAAAGCTGGCCGCATGGCTAAGTGCGTGAGTCACTCCAGCGGAAAACCATCCTTGAAGGTCTGCCGCAGGAATTCCGCAAAGTGCCTGACCGCACGCGGCACCTGCGCCCCATATGGCCGCACGACGTGCAGTTGCGAAGCGAACGCCCCAACAGGGCGCCAGTTGGGCAGCAGCACGACGAGCTTGCCTGCCTGCAGCGCAGCCTGCGCGCTGAAATCGGGCAGCAGCGCGATGCCGAGATGTTCGAGCGCCGCGTCGCGCAGCGCTTCGCTGTTGTTCGCCGAGAACGGGCCGTTCACCGTCACGGTCTCGCGCGCGCCTTCCGCGCGGCGGCCGGCTTTTTCGAACGACCACGCGCCCGCGCCCAGCGCGCGTGGATAGAACAGGCAGTCGTGCTGCGCCAGATCGGCGGGCGTTTGCGGTGTGCCGCGCTGCTTCAGGTAAGCGCGCGTGGCGACGATGACCGAGCGCGTGTCACACAGCTTCCAGGCCACGTGGGTTTCCGGCACCTGCGCGCTATGGCGAATCGCGAGATCGAACCCTTCGGTCGCAATCGAGGTGAGCCGGTCGGAAAGCTCCAGTTGCACGCGCACTTCGGGATGCGTGCGCGAAAACTCCGCGAGACGCGGCACCAGCTGCTGGCGTGCGAATGCCACGGGCGCGGTGACGCGCACGGTGCCGCGCGCGACATCGGCCATCTCGCGCACGCTCGCGAAGCTCGCCGCGATGCTGTCGAACTGCGCGCGCGTGTCTTCCACGAGCCGCAATCCCGCTTCCGTGAAGCGCACGCTGCGCGTGGTGCGCTGCACAAGCGGTACGCCCGCCACGCGCTCCAGTTCGGCAATGCGCTGGCTCACGGCCGCCTTGCTCACGCCGAGGCGCGTCGCCGCCGCGGTATAGCTGCCCTGGGTGGCCAGCACATTGAGCCAGTGCAGATGCGTCCAGAGTGCCTCGACTCGCTGCGTATCCATGAATGAAAAGTCCGCGTCAAAACTCGTGATCCCCGCGCCGATACTAGCACGCCGCCCGGGCACTTTTCACAGACTGCGCGAGAGATTGTTCACAGATGAAAACAATCAATTCAGCGCCAGAGTCTTTCCTCGCCCCTGCGCCCTCCGTAGACTGGCGGCACGCACTCACCAATCGAGGAGATGACATGCAGGCCTTTACCGATTCCGCAGACGTGGTCCACTTCATCGGCGGCAAAGCCGAACGCGGCGCGGGCGACCGCACGCAAGCGGTCTTCAACCCCGCGACCGGCGCCGCCGCGCGCCGCCTCGTGCTGGGCGAAGTTGCCGACGTGGACGCCGCCGTGGCGAGCGCGAAAGCCGCATTCCCGCAGTGGCGCGACACGCCGCCCATCCGCCGTGCACGCGTCATGCTGCGATTTCTCGAGTTGATGAACCGTCACGCGGACGAACTCGCGGCCATCATCACGGCCGAGCATGGCAAGGTGTTCTCCGACGCGCAAGGCGAAGTGGCACGCGGCATCGACGTGATCGAATTCGCTTGCGGCATTCCGCAACTGCTCAAGGGCGACTACACCGAGCAGGTTTCGACAGGCATGGACAACTGGACCGTGCGCCAGCCGCTGGGCGTGGTGGCCGGCATCACGCCGTTCAACTTCCCCTGCATGGTGCCGTGCTGGATGTTCCCCGTGGCGCTCGCAGCGGGCTGCACGTTCATCCTCAAACCTAGCGAGCGCGATCCCTCGGCTTCGCTCTTCATGGCGCGTCTGCTCAAGGAAGCGGGCCTGCCCGACGGCGTGTTCAATGTCGTGCAAGGCGACAAGATCGTGGTGGACGCCCTCCTCGCGCACCGCGACGTGAAGGCCGTGAGCTTCGTGGGTTCCACGCCGATCGCGAACTACATCTACGAAACGGGTGCGAAGCACGGCAAGCGCGTGCAGGCGCTCGGCGGTGCGAAGAACCACATGGTCGTGATGCCCGACGCTGACATCGACAAGACCGTGGACGCACTGATCGGCGCAGGCTACGGGTCGGCAGGCGAGCGCTGCATGGCGATCTCGGTGGCCGTTCTGGTGGGCGACGTGGCTGACAAGATCGTGCCGCGTCTCGCCGAGCGCGCACGCAGCCTCATTGTGAAGAACGGCATGGAAGCCGATGCGGAAATGGGCCCGATCGTCACGAAGCAGGCGCTCGAGCGCATCGAGGGCTATATCGCGAGCGGCGTGGAAGAAGGCGCGAAGCTCGTGGTGGACGGGCGCGGCCTCAAGGTGCCGGGCCACGAAGCAGGCTTCTTCACCGGCGGCACGCTGTTCGACAACGTCACGCCCGAGATGCGCATCTACAAGGAAGAAATCTTTGGACCGGTGCTCGCCTGCGTGCGTGTGAAGGATTTCGCGCAAGCCGTGCAACTGATCAACGATCACGAATTCGGTAACGGCGTCGCCTGCTTCACGAGCGACGGCCACGTGGCGCGCGAGTTCGGCCGCCAGATCGAAGTGGGCATGGTGGGCATCAACGTGCCGATTCCGGTGCCGATGGCATGGCACGGCTTTGGCGGCTGGAAGCGCAGCCTCTTTGGCGACATGCACGCGTATGGCGAAGAAGGCGTGCGCTTCTATACGAAGCAGAAGTCGATCATGCAGCGCTGGCCGGAAAGCACCGAAAAGGGTGCGGAGTTTTCGATGCCGGTGGCGAAGTAAGCGCTTTCTGTGCGAGAAAAAGCCCACTTTCGAGTGGGCTTTTTTAATGTTGCGCTCAGGCGATCCGTGGGTGCGGCTTTACAGTTGGCCCCTGCGAGAACAGATCTGCGCGATGCGCGAAATCGCAGACGGTTCTCTCGCGCCGGGCATGTTCTGCAGAATGCACTCGTGATATGCCTTCTCGCGCGGCAACAGCATCTCGCCGTTCCGATACAGCGCGTAGCACGAGCGCTGGACATAGTTCGATGCGACCTCATTGCGGGCGTCGCGCAATCCAGCCAGCATACAGTCATCGTAGGATGACTGACCATCGGCCAGCGCAGCGTGTGCAGTCAGCAAGCCTGCCAGACCAATCGCAGTCCGCAGGGCGGACATCCATCTGCCATTCCTTACCATGACGTTCCTTATTCTGATTCTTGTCTGTCTGCATGAGTTTGCGCGGCGTGAATACCAGCCGCGCATTTTCAGCAGTCTAACAAAGGACGTCATTACTGCATTGATGGATGCCTCGCCTACGCCGCTGTCGCCAGTTGGCGATGCTCATCCGCTGCGACATCGAGAGCCGCGCCGTTCGTCCACGACGACGTAGCCAACTCCGCCAGTTCGAGCGCCTTCACGCCGTCTTCGATCGTCGTGCGAACCGGCGCGCCCTTCGTCAGCGCTTCCACGAAGTGCGCCATCTCTGCGGCATACGCCTCGCGATAACGTTCGAGGAAGAACGGCTCGGGCACATCCGTCGAAACCGCTGCGGCGGTCCACGCGCTCACCTGCGTCGGGCGCACATTACCCGCCTGCAGCATGCCCATGCTGCCCAGCACTTCAAAACGCTGATCGTAGCCATACGCGGCACGCCGCGAGGTGTTGATCTGGCAAAGCAGACCGCGCTGCGTGCGAATGGTCACCGCCGTCGAATCGATATCGCCCGCCGCGGCCACCTTCGGGTCCGTCAGGCAACTACCGGTTGCGTGCAAGCTCAACGCCTCGTCGCCAAGAATCCAGCGGAAAACGTCGAGGTCGTGAATCAGCATGTCCTTGAAAATGCCGCCCGAGCTCTTGATGTAATCCACGGGCGGCGCGCCCGGGTCGCGGCTCGTGATGATGAGCATTTCCGGGTCGCCAATTTCGCCCTGCTCGATGCGTGCCTTAAGTGCCGCGAAGGTCGGATCGAAGCGCCGCTGAAAACCGATCATGCAAACCACGCCGTTGCGCCGCACCGCCTCGGCGCTTTCACGCGAGCGTGCAACCGTCAAGTCGACCGGCTTTTCGCAGAACACCGCTTTGCCTGCATTCGCGGCGGCGACGATCAGATCCGCATGCGTATTCGTGCTCGAAGCGATCACCACCGCACCAATGGCCGGATCGTCCAGCGCCTGCGCGACACTGGCCACCTGCGCGCCGTGCATCTGCGCGAGCGCCTGCGCGGAAGGCGCGTGCATGTCCACCACGTACTTCAACCGCACGCCCGGCTGGCGAACCAGATTCGAAGCGTGAATCTTGCCGATTCGACCTGCACCGAACAAAGCAAACTCAATCATTACGTTCTCCGTTATGTCTCTTTTAGACGTGGTTTCCACTGCGATGCTGGTGAACAACGAATGGGGTTTCAACGCGCGCGGCGCTTGCGATATTGATCGGCGATCACGGCAGCAACGATGATTCCGCCTTTCACGATTTCCTGAATATAAGAGTCGATGCCGAGGAAAATGAAGCCGCTCGAAATCACGCCGAGAATCAACGCGCCGATGACGGTGCCGGTAATGCGCCCTACGCCGCCAGCGAGACTCGTGCCGCCGATCACGGCTGCCGCAATTGCATCGAGTTCGTACGAAAGGCCCATGCCCGATTGACTCGTTTGCGCGCGCGCCGACACCACCACACCGGCAAGACCGCTCAACAGCCCGGCAATGGCATACACGGCGATCAGGTTGCGCCCCACGCCAATACCCGAAACACGCGCGGCCTGCACGTTGCCGCCAATCGCATAGAGGCACTTGCCGAAGCGCGTATAGCGCAGCACGATATGGAAGATCAGCGCCGCCACGAGAAAGATCGCTACGGGCCGGGCGCCCGAGCCAATCGCCGAATAGGCGTCGGTGAACATGGAGATCGGCTGACCGTGCGTGTAGTAACGCGCCAGACCTCGCGCCGAAACCATCATGCCCAGCGTGACAATGAACGGCGGCACATTCGAGCGCACGATCAATGCACCATTCAGGAGACCGCACAAACTGCCTACGAGCACGCCGGCCAGCACCGGAACGAGCACCGGCAAATCCGCCACGCCAGGAGACACGGTCGAACCAAAACCGCCGGCCTGCGCAAAGCTGCCCGCCACCATCGCCGACAACGCGACGAGCGAACCCGACGACAGATCGATGCCGCCCGCGATAATGACCATCGTCACGCCAACCGCTATGAGCCCGATCTCCGATACGCGCAGGACCATGATGAGCAAGCCTTGCGGGTTGTAGAGAAACGACTGGCCACGTTCGATCCAGCCCAGCGCCTCGAACACGAGCGCAATCGCGACCAGCACGACGAGAATGCTGGTCTCCTGGGGGAAGCGCCATTTGCGGGGCGCGGGGGCCGCCGCGTCGGCGGCGCCGTTGATCGCTGATACTCGCATGTCCGTCTCCTTCTCTTTCGTCGAATTGTCGAATTGTCGAATTGTCGAATTCAGGGTCGCTCGCCCGATGCGAGCGTCATGATGGATTCCTGCGTGGCGCGTTCGCGCGGAAGAATGCCGCTCACCGTGCGCTCATGCATGACCACGACGCGGTCGCTCATGCCGATCACCTCCGGCAGCTCCGAGGAAATCATGATGATCGCGGCGCCGCTGCGCGCGAGCTGGGTGATGAGCGCATGAATCTCGGCTTTGGCGCCTACGTCCACGCCGCGCGTGGGTTCATCGAGAATGAGTAGCTTTGGCTGATTGAGCAGCCACCTCGCGAGCAGCACTTTCTGCTGATTGCCGCCGCTCAGGTTCTCGATGATCTGCGCGAGCCCAGGCGTTTTCACTTTCAGGCTTCGGCACATGCGCGCGCACTCCTCGTCCATGCGCTGCTGCCGCACGAAGCCGAACGCGCAATGACGTTTGAGCGAAGAGATCTGCATGTTTTCGCCCACGGAAAGCTGGAGGAAAAGACCCGTGCCCTTGCGGTCCTCGGTGAGGAACGCGACACCGGCGCGAATGGCGTCGGCGGGCGAGCGAATCGCCTTTGGCTTGCCGTCGAACAGCATTTCGCCTTCATCCGCGGCGTAAATGCCGAAGATCGATTCCATGACTTCGGTGCGACCCGATCCCATCAGGCCCGCCACGCCGAGAATCTCGCCATAGCGCACGTCGAAACTCACGTCCGTAAAGGCGCCGCGCCGGCCGAGTTTGCGTACCGTGAGCGCCACTTCGCCTATCGGCACCGTCTCCTTCGGGAAGACCTGTGTGAGTTCACGCCCCACCATCGCGGCGATCAGCGAAGACTTGTCAAATTCGCTCGCGGCGCGCGTGACGATATGGTGCCCGTCGCGGAAGATCGAAATATCGTCCGCGATCTGGAACACTTCGTCCATCTTGTGCGTGATGTAGATGATCGCCTTGCCGCGCGCCTTCAACTCCGCAATGATGCGAAAGAGATGCTCGACCTCCTTTTCCGTGATGGCCGAAGTCGGCTCGTCCATGATCAGCAAGTCGGAGTCGAACGACACGGCTTTCGCGATCTCGACCATCTGCCGGTTCGCAATGCTCAGTTTGCCTAACTGAATTTGCGGATCGATTTCGATGCCGAGTTGATCGAACAGATCGCGCGTGTGCCGGTTCAGTGCGCCGTGATCGACAAGGCCGATGCGGCTGCGCGGCTCGCGGCGTATCCAGATGTTTTCCGCGACCGTCATGTCCGGCAGGAGGTTCAGCTCCTGGTGGATCATGGCGATGCCGCGGTCGAGCGCATCGCGCGGCGACTTCAACGTGATGGGCTCGCCTTTGAAGCGCAGCGTTCCGCCGTCGGGCGTGTACACGCCTGCGATGATCTTCATCATCGTAGACTTGCCCGCGCCGTTCTCGCCCATCAGTGCGTGAACGCGTCCCGCATGGATGTCGATGGAGACATCATGGAGCGCGATCACGCCTGGAAACGCCTTGCGGACGTGCTGAGCCGCGAGTAGCGGGTTGATCTGTGCTGCGATAGTCGAATCTGGCATTTCGCTCTCGCCTGAAGAAACTGCTTGAGAAGACACGCTGCCCGCAACGAGCGGCTTAGCGGTTCACGAAGTCCTTGTAGTTCTCGGGCGTCACGAGCTGATAGGGAATCCAGGCTTCGCTCTGCACGCTCTTGTCGCCGCCAGCGAGCTTCGCGGCCATGTCGACGGCCGCCTTGCCCTGGCCCTTGCCGTCCTGAAACACGGTCACGGCGAGGTCTCCCTTCGACATCGCGAACAAGGCGTCCTTCGTGGCATCGACGCCGCCCACCAGCACCGTCTTGGGCGCGACGCCGGCCTGGCGCATGGCGATCAGCGCGCCGAGCGCCATTTCGTCGTTGTTGGCGGCAATGGCGTCGAACTTCTTGCCCGCGCTGAGCCACTGGCTCATGAGATTGATTGCCTGGCTGCGGTCGAAATTCGCCGTCTGCTCCGCGACGATATGAATGCCCGGATTCTTCGAGAGGATGTCCTTCACGCCGCGCGTGCGGTCGCGTGTGGCGTCGGTCGAGAGTTCGCCGAGCATGACCGCGATATTGCCGTGCCCATTGAGTTTTTTCGCGAGGTACTCCATTTGCAGATGCCCCGCCACGAGGCTATCGGAGCCCACGAAATACGCGCCGTTGCCCATCGGTTCGTCGGGCTTGCGATTGACGTACACGATCGGAATGCCGCCCTTGCGCGCGGCGTCGGTCATGCGTTTCGTTGCGGACGCATCGGCCGGGTTCACGATAATGGCCGCCACGTGCTGCGCGACGAAGGCTTCGACCTGGCTCACCTGGCGGCCTACGTCGCCTTGCGCGTCTTCGAAGTCGAGCGTCACGTTCTTCGCACGGCCTTCGGCGGCCATGGACTCGCGCACGGTGGTGAGGAAGTTGTCGTCGAAGTGCGCCATCGTCACGCCTATCGTCGAGCTTGCCGAAGCGGAAAGTGGGATGGCTGCGGCCAGCGCGAACGCGAGCAGCGAGCGGGTGAGGATGTTCATGGCTGTCTCCGTATGTTTGTGGGTTTTGTGCGCCGGTTAATCGCCAGAGGGCTTTAATTCGGCGCACAAAACCTCTCCTGCCGTGCGAACGCACGGTCAGTTACGACTTCGGTATTGCGGGTTAATGCAGAAAGAGGCGAATGGGCCTTATGCGGCCTCGCGCAAACTCGCGGCTTCGAGCGCTTCGCGGATATGGCTCATGCTCGCCGCGAGACGCTGCTCGATGTCGCTGGCCTGAGCGATCTCATCGGCGAACGGTTCGTACGACGCATAACCGCGATAGCCACGCGCACGCAGAATCGCAAGCTGGCGCACGTTGCCGAGGCGATCGTCGCGGCCCACTAGCACGCGATGGCCGTCGCGCATTTCGTCGACTTTCAGCGCGCTCTCCTCCACGCCGGAGATATGCACGAGCCCCGTGAGATCGGGATAAAAGATGTCTTCGCCCGCAAGGTGATGATGAAACGTGTCGTGCACGAGTTTGAAATGACGCTCGCCCGCCGCGTCGTAAATGCCCTTTACCGCGTCGGACTTGCGGCGCAGCGCGCACTCTTCGAAGCCGAGCGTTTCCACGAGACCTAGCAGGCCGTGGTCTTGCAGAATTGGCTTGAGCTGCATGAGTGCGGCCACCAGATCCGCGTGACGCTCGGCCGGCGTGCGCTTGTCGAGCAGCGAATTGGTGGGGCACAGCACCAGCGCTTTCGCTCCGCAATCGGCGGCATAGCGCGCGAGCGCTACGGCTTCGCTCATGCGCGTCTCATCGAACTGCTCGAAGCGCTGCAACGCGTTGATCGAGAGAATGGTGAGTCCACCTGCTTCGCACGCGTCCTTGATTCGCGCGGCGGGCGTGCCGTCGGTGATTTCGATGCCCGGTAGATCGTTGCGGATCTCAATCGCATCGATGCCCAGACGCTGGCACAGCGCCACATACTCGGGAAAGCCGAGCTTCGGCGCGCTCATGCGGTTGAGGGAAAACTGCTGCACTTCTCGCATCGTTGTCTCCTTTTCGATTTCTTCAATGACCTGCGCGATGTAGAAAAGGTAGGCGACCCATTGACGCGCCTCAACGAAAAGATTGATGATTTTTCGTCAGCGGCAGCGCGGCGGAAATGACCGCTTCGTGCTGCAATGCGACATCGCTGTGCAAGACAACAAAACAGACGGAGACACCCCATGACGGACCCCGCTTCGCCGCGCCGCAAGCGCACGGCGCGTTTCGTGGAGATTGCCGAAGCCGCGGGCGTAAGCCCCGCCACGGTCGACCGCGTGCTCAACGAGCGCGGCAGCGTGTCCGCCGCGATGCGCGCGCGCGTCGTGGCGGCCGCGCGCCAGCTTGGCGTTCCGCGCGTGTTACCCGAAACGCATCACGGGCTCGTGCATATCGACGTGCTGCTGCCACAAAACAGCACGCCGTTTTTCCAGCGGCTGACGCAAGGCCTCGAGCGCTCCATGCAAATGCTCGACCGGCGCATCGTCCTGCATCGGCAGTTCCTGCCCGAAGCCGACGACGACGTGATTACGCGCGCCATCCTGCAGCCGAACTACAAGCGCGCGGGCCTGATCGTCACCACGCACGACACGGCGGCGGTGCGCGACGCGCTACGCACCGTGATCGCCCAGGGCGAGGCCGTGGTCACGATGGTCACGGATATCGACGATGTCGAGCGCGTGCATTACGCGGGCATCGACAACCGGCTCGCGGGCCGCACCGCGGGCTATTTCGTCGGGCGCCTCGCAAAAGAACCGGGCCGCGTGCTGCTGATCTGCTCGCGCAAGGACTATCACGCGCATATCGAACGCATCAGCGGATGCCGTGAGCAGTTGGCCGAAACGTTTCCGCACCTCGTTTGCGACGAAGAAGCCGTGGAAACGCTCGACGACGTGGACCTGTGCCACCGCGCCGTGCTCAAGTCGCTCAAGCGCGGCGGCGTGGTCGGCATTTACAACAGCGGCTATGCGTCGGCGGGAATCGAGGCCGCGTTGCGCAAGGTGGGCGCGACGGGAAAAATCGTGTGGGCAGGCCATGAAATGCTCGACCTGCACCGCCAGTACATCGAACAGGGGACGATGGATATCGCCATCGACCAGGACCCGGACGGGCAGGTCATTTCAGCGTTGCAGCACGCGCTCAACGCATGCGGCGTGCTCGAAACGCCCGCGCCTCCGGGGCCAGTCGAGTTCCGGATTTTCTGCTCGGCGAATGTGCGGCGCAATCCGTATCTGGGCGTTGGGATCTAAGTGCCTGGTTTCAAGCCGCCGCACTTTCGCGCGCCGATTCCTTTTCGACCTCTTGCCACAGTTCGCGAATCCAGTCGCGCATGAGCAGCGATTCGCGCCAGCGGTCGGTCGTGTCGTTGCCGTCCGGACCGATTATCGCGTAAGGCTGCGGCCCCAGCTCGCAGGTGAACGCGAGCGTGTCGTCCGCGCCCGCACGCTTGCGCCACGAGCGAAAGCCGTAGCGCCACCAGTCGAGAAAGAGATCGACCCATTTGCGGTGCGGCGCGAACGATAGCTCGATCTGCACCTGCTCGCGGCTCGCCACGCGGCCATGATACGCCCACGAAGCATCGAGTATGCGATGCATGAGCGCGTGATTCTCCTGCGAAACCGGCCACGCGAACTCGCGCCCCACGAGGTAATGCGAAATGTCGCCAAGCAGCTTGAGGCCGGGCCGCGCGTCGAGCAAATCGAGCGTGAAATACAGGTCCGTCGTCATGCGGTCGCGATGCGTTTCGATGTAGACGGGTATATCCACCTGCTCGGCCAGCCGCTGCCAGCCGTCCAGCAAGGCGAGCGCCTCGCGCTGCGTGCGCGGACGCACGTCGGGCTGGAGATCGACGTGATGCAGGCCGAATTCGGTTGCGAGCTCGAGCACCGGCTGCAAATCGTCCACGGTCGTGGGGAAGCATTGGCCTTCCGCCGCAAGCCCGTATGTTTTGCGTAGTTCCGCGAGGCGCTTCACGTCCTCGCGGTTCGTACAATGCGCGCTCACGCCGTCGAAACCCGCTTCGGCGATCATTCGCACGTTGTCTTCGAGCGTGCGCTCGTAGCCATCGGTATGGCGGCGTTCCATCGACCAGAGCGACTGGAACACCAGGAGTCGTTGCGCCATCATGTCTCCGTTTTTCGTTTTAAAGCAGGCTCTTGAGTTTCACCTCGGGATTTCCCAACTGCTCTGCCGCAACTGAAGCGCCCCGCTCCACCAGCATGCGCGCCAGCTTCATGTCTTTGGCAAGCGCACTGGTGGGTCCAAAGCCGCTTGCACCAACGAGGCGCGCTTCTTTATCGAATTCGAAATGGATTTGCGTATCGCTACCGATCGTGCGCACGATCGAACTCGCGCCGAGCGCAGGCTCGCCCGCGACCTGCAACTGGTGGTCGTACTGATCGGACCAGAACCAGGGCAGCTCGCGATAGGCATCGTGCGCGCCGAGCATGTTATGCGCCGCTACGCGCGCCTGGGTTTCCGCGTTGTGCCAGGTCTCCTGGCGAATGCGATGCGAACCGAAGCGGCTCGGAAAAACTGCCACGTCGCCAGCGGCATAGACGCCGCGCGCCGAGGTGGCGAGTTCCTCGTTCACGACTATCCCGCGCTCGACTTCGATGCCAGCCTCACGCGCAAGCGCATCGGCAGGCTCGATGCCAATGCCGACGATCACCGTGTCCGCACGAAGCGTGTCGCCGTTTTCCAGCAGCACGTCGAGCGTGCCGTCGCTCAGCCGCTCGAACGCCTGCGGCGCGCAGTTCAGGAGAATGCGCACGCCGTTGCGTTCATGCAGCGCATGCGCACGCGCCGCGATCACGGCGGGCACGGCGCGGCCCATCAGCCGAGTACCGCCTTCGATGAGCGTCACGTCGCAGCCGCGCGCGCGGGCCGAGGCCGCGACTTCGAGCCCGATGAACCCGCCGCCCACGACAACTATGCGCGAACCCTGCGCGAGCCGCGGACCGATCGCCGCTGCATCGTCGAGCGTGCGCAGGCTGAGCACGCCCGCGCCTGTTGCCCCTGGAATGCTCAGCCGTCTCGCGTGACCGCCGGTTGCCAGCAGCAGCGCCTCATAGGCGAGCGTCGCGCCGTCGCCAAGTCGCAGCGTACGCGCCGCTGGATCGATCGCCTGCACCGTCGCGACGATGTGCTCGACGCCATCTTCGCGCCACGCCTCCAGCGGACGTAGACCGCATTGCTCCGGGCTGCGCTCACCCGTCAGGAGTGCTTTGGAAAGCGGCGGCCGCTCGTACGGCAGATGCGGCTCCGCACCGATCAGCGCAATGCGGCCGCGCCACCCTGCTTCGCGCAATGTCTGCGCGGCACGCCCGCCGACATGGCCCGCCCCGACGATCGCCATCACCCGTTCCATCTCGTGTCTCCCTGGGTTTTCACGCCGCTTCTGGTTGCTTGAACTCACTCAACTCAGCGCCCGGCACCGGCCGCCTGATGTGATACGAGGGATCGCGAGTCTGGCGCACGAGCGCGGGCAGGATCTCCGCGTAGGCGGCAATCGTGCTGCCATACGAAGGCGGCATATCCGGCTTGACGACGTCATGCAGTCGCGGCAACGCATGGAACGGCACCATCGGGAACATGTGATGTTCGACGTGATAGTTCATGTTCCAGTACAGGAAGCGGAACACGGGATTCATCATGACCGTGCGGCAGTTCTTGCGATGATCGAGCACGTTCTCAGGCAGGCCAGCGTGCTGCATGAGGCCGAAGTAAAGATAGAGCCACGCGCCGTAAAGGCTCGGCAGGCCGATATACAAGAGCGGCAACGGGGAGCGCAACGCAATGCTCGCGCCAGTCACGATCGCATACACGAGCAGCGTGAGCCGCGCTTCGCGCACGACCTTGGGCCACTCGGAAGCGGGCACATAGGTCTTTTCTTCCGCGCCGATACGGCCGAACGCGCACGCCACGATCTTCGGCGCTTCGCCCGCCACATGCTTGATCGCGAAAACGTTGAGCAGCAGCGCGGCCCAGTCGGTTGGGCGCGGCGCGGCGATCTCGGGGTCGCGGCCCACGACGAGCGTATCGGTATGGTGGCGCGCATGCGTCCAGCGCGTGACGGTCGGGCGGCGAAACACCTGGAAGGAAGCCAACTGGTAGACCACGGTGTTCATCCAGCGCGTCTTGAACGCCGTGCCGTGTCCGCATTCGTGCCAGCGCGAATCGGCGGGGCTGCAATAGAGCGTGCCGTAGAGGAAGAACGCGGGAATCGCCCACAGCGAATGCGCGTGCCACGCGAACCACGCAAGCACGCCACTCGCGACGATGGCTGCGTACCAGATGAACGTGTCGCGAATGGCGCGCGCGTCGCCGCGCTGCATGAGCGCTTTCATCGTGGCGCGCGGCACCGGGCACTTGTACCACTCGGCATTGACGAGCCCCGCGGCGCGCGCCGCGTCCCCGCTTCCGCCGATCAGCCTGTACGCGTTACGTGCGCTGGTTTCCGTGTTCGACACCGATGTCTCCTTGATCCGGTTGGCCGTGCTTCGAGCGGCAACGTCTTCTTGGGATCAAACATAAGCGGCGCGCCTCACGCGCTCAACGGAAACCTTGATGAAATTTCGTCAATTTCCTGCCAGATCGGCGTGGTCCGTACGCTCCATATAGTCCGCGTGGGTCTGATCGGCGCCGAGCATGCGCGAAATATCCGCGACTAGCGCATCCACCGCCACGCGCACCTTAGAAGGCATATGCCGCGCCTTCTGCCGCACCACGTGCACTTCGTCGCCCATCACGCTCTTGCTGTCCATGACGAGTTCGAGGCGTCCGTCGCTCAAATACGGGCCCATGAGCCAGCACGGCAGCCACGCGAGACCGGCGCCGGCAGCGGCCGCATCGGCAATCGCCAGCAGGTCGTCGAAGCACAGCCGCGACGCGAGCCGGCACTCCTCGACTTCGCCGTCCGGGCCGCGCACGCGCCACGCCGGGGTCTGCCCCGCGCGGCCGTACGCGATGCCCGTATGCGCGGCGAGCGCCGCGACGTCGGCGGGCTTGCCGTGCTGCGCGAGATACGCGGGCGACGCACAAATGCCCATGCGCTGCACGCCGAGCCGGCGCGCGACGAGCGTGCCGTTGTCGGGCAGCGTGCCGATGCGCACCGCCAGATCGAAGCCATCCTCGACGAGATCGGCGACGCGGTCGCTGAACGAGAGCTCGACGTTCAGACGCGGATACGCCTCCACGAGGCGACGCACCACGGGCGCCACGCACTGGCGGCCGAACAGCACAGGCGCGCTGATGCGCAAGCGTCCCGAAGGCTCGCGCCTTCCATGGTCGAAGGCAGCCTCCACGGCGCTCAGCTCGCCCAGCACGCGGCGGCACTGCTCGTAGTAGGCGTGGCCTTCATCGGTGAGGCTCAAGCTGCGCGTGGTCCGCTGCAGCAGACGCACGCCCAGGCGCTGCTCGAGCCGCGCGACGATCTTCGCGACCGCCGAGCGTGTCACGCCAAGGCGCTCACCCGCGGCCGAGAAGCTGCCCGCGTCCACCACGTCCACGAATTCGGCCACGCCGCTCAGGCGGTCGTTCATATCCCCACTCCTTTTGTATCCTTCACGGCGACAACGAAGCGCCAGAATCTCACCAATGTCGCCTGACAAGCAACACTATCATAGGTGCTCCCACTCGTACTGGAGCAGTCATGAACGCATGGAAACTGAAGGCCGGCAGCGGCTATGGCGCACTCGCGCGCGCCGACTTCACGCCGCGCGCGCCCGGCCCGCATGACGTGGTCGTGAAGATTCACGCGGTCTCGCTCAACTATCGCGACCTGATGTTCGCGCGCGGCGATTACCTCGGTCTTGGCGACACCCCGCTCGTGCCGGTCGCCGACGGCGCGGGCGAAGTGCTCGAAGTCGGCGCGGCCGTCACGCGCTTCAAGCCCGGCGACCGCGTGATCAACACGTACTTCCCGCATTGGTTGGATGGCCCGCCCACGCCATCGAAGGTGCGCGAGACGCCCGGCGCGCAGTTCGACGGCGTGCTGGCCGAGCGCTTCGTCGCCGCGGAGTCCTCGCTCGTTTCCATTCCCTCGCACCTGAGCTACGAGGAAGCCGCGACGATCTCGTGCGCCGGCATCACGGCATGGAATGCGATCTTCGCCGATGGCCAGGCGCAGCCCGGCGCGACTGTGGCGCTGCTCGGCACCGGCGGCGTGTCGATCTGGGCTTTGCAGATTGCTCACGCCGCGGGCTTGCGCACCATCATCACCTCGTCGAGCGACGAGAAGCTCGAACGCGCGCGCACGCTAGGTGCGAACGAGACGATCAACTATCGTTCGCACCCCGAATGGCAGGACGAAGTGCTGAAACTCACGGGCGGCGAAGGCGCGGATATCGTCGTGGAAGTGGGCGGTCGCGATACGCTGCCGCGCTCGGTGGCCGCCGCGAAGATGGGCGGACTCGTTTCGATCATCGGTGGCGTGACGAGTTTTGCGGGCCCCGAACTCCCGCTGCTCCCGGTGATCGGCGGCTTCAAGCGCCTGCACGGCTTCATGGTCGGCAGCCGCTCGATGCTCGACGACCTCACGCGTTTTGTCGGCGCGCAGCAGATTCGCCCCGTGGTGGATCGCGTGTTCGGTTTCGACGAAGCGCCCGAGGCTTACGCGTGGCTCGAAGCCGGCAAGCATTTCGGCAAGGTGGTGATACGCGTGGCGTGATGCGCTAACGCTTTAAAAAAAGCGGGCACCCTTCAAGGTGCCCGCTTCGTTTTTATCGTGCCGGTTGCGTTAGAAAACCGGATGCCCGTTGATCACGCTGGGCAGCCACGTCGAGAAGAACGGAAAGTAAGTGACCAGATTGATCGCGCTGAAAATCGCGAGATAGTATGGCCACGCGACCTTGGTCGTCTCCCCGATCGACACGTCGCCGATTGCGCAGCCGATGAACTGCACCGAGCCGATTGGCGGATGCACGAGTCCCAGCGCGCAGTTCAGCAGGATCATGATGCCGAACTGCACCGGGCCCACGCCGCTATGCATGGCGAGCGGCAGGAAGAGCGGCGTCGTGATCAGGATGTGCGCCGCCATGTCGATGAACGTGCCCAGAAACACCTGGATGATGTTGATGTACAGAAGCATCAGCCAGGGAAGCGTCGTGGCGTGTTCGAGCACGCGCTCGATGGCCTCCGGAATCTCCAGATAAGCCATCTGATAGCGCAGCATGTTCGACACCGCGATCAGCAGCAGCACGACACCTGTGGTCTTGGCGGCGCGCGAGAGTGCGTAGAACAGCTTCTCCTTCGTCATCGAGCGATAGACGACCACGGTGAGCCCGAGTGAATACACCACGGCAATCGCGGCCGCCTCCGTTGCGGTTGCGATACCACGAGCCACGCAGAAGAGAATGATCCCGATCACCAGCAAGCCGGGCAGCGCGCCGAGGAACGCTCGCACCACAGCAAGCCAGCCGGGGAACACCTGCAGTTTGGTCGAGCCATCCGCGCTGAGCGGATAGCCAAAGCGGCGTGCCTGCCAGTACGCGGCAATCAGCACGAAGCCCATGACCCACAACACGGGCAGCAAGCCCGAGAACAGCAGGTCGCCAATCGAGACGCCGCTCATCTGCTGGCCGTTCAGCGTGCCCGTAATGCCTTGGGCCGCGAACGCGTAGATGATCATGTTCGTCGAGGTCGGCATCAACGCGCCTGCGAGCGACGAGTGCGTCGTCACGTTGACCGCATAGGCCGCGCTATAGCCTTCGCGTTTCATGAGCGGGATGACCACGCCGCCCATGGCCGACGTATCGGCGGAAGGCGAACCGGAAACGCCGCCGAACAGCGTGCACGCGACGACGTTGGCCATGCCGAGGCCGCCACGGAAATGCCCCACAGCGGCTTGTGCAAAGCGCAGGATGCGGTCGGCAATGCCGCCGTGCAGCATCAACTCGCCGGAGAAGATGAAGAACGGCACGGCCAGAAACGAGAACGCGTTCATGCCCGAGACCATCGACTGCATGGCAGTCGCGGCGGGCAGCCCTTCGTAAAGGTACGTGCTGACGCAGGCTAGACCCAAAGAGAAAGAGACCGGCACCCCAACGGCGAGGAGCACCAAAAAACTGAGCGAAAGAATTGCGAGTTCCATGTTTGCCCTACTTTGCCTTGCGTACGAAGAGCGCCAACAAATGCTCGAGCGAAAACAGCACGATGCAGGTGCCGGCCACGACCGGAATGACATAGCGCACGGCTTCCGGCACGCCGAGAATCGCGATGCGGTCATCCATGGTCGTTTCCGCCATTTGCAGGCAGCCGAAGAAAATCGCCACGCCAAGCGCGATCAGGCAGAGGTGCTGGAACGCCTCTGCGATCACTTGTCCTCGCGGGGAAAGCTTCTTGACGAGCGAATCGAGACCGATATGCCCGCGCTCGCGCACCTTGAGCGCAGCGCCGAACATGGCGATGGTGACCACCAGCAGCAACGCGATCGGCTCGACGAAATCGGGTGCGCTCTCGAACACGTAGCGCATGATCACGCCGTAAAAGACAAGCACCGTGAGCGCGGCGAGCGCGACCGAGGCGACGACAGTCAGCAGGCGAAACAGTAAATCGTTGGGGAGTTTCAGGAAGGTCATGATCCATCCTTGCACGGTACAGACTTCACAACTGCGTTTCTTCGGCTCCGCGCCGCTTCAGACGCGGAGCCCCGGCTTTAGTGAATCGCCTGGATTTCGTCCACGATCTTCTTCATGTCTGCGGTCTTTTCATACTTCGTCCAGACCGGCTGCATGGCCTTCACGAAGGCCGCGCGATCGACCTGCGTGGCCGGAATGATGGTCGCACCGCCCTTTTCCACCGTCTTGCCCGCGGTATCTTCGCGCGCCGTCCAGAGCTTCACGTAGTACGGCACCGAGTCGGCCGCTGCCTTCTTGATGACTTCCTGCTCCTGCGGCGTGAGCGTGTCCCACACCTTCTTCGAGAACACGAGCACTTCCGGCGTCATGGCGTGATCCGTCTCCGAGTACACCTGCGCCACTTCGTAGTGCTTGGTTTCCTCGTACGAGGGCAGGTTGTTTTCGGCTGCGTCCACGAGGCCCGTCTTCAGGCCCGTATAGACTTCGGCGAACGGCATCGGCGTGGGCGTGCCGCCCATGGCCTTGATTTCGTCGACCATGAGGTCGGACGGTTGCACGCGCACCTTCAGGCCTTTCATGTCGGCCGGCGACTTGATCGGACGCTTCGCGTAGATCGAGCGCGCGCCGCTCTCATAGAACGTCAGCGCGATCATGCCCTTGGCCTTGAACGCGTCGAGAATCTTCTGGCCTTCGGGGCCGTACATCACCTTGCGGAAATGGTCGATGTCGCGAAAGAGGAACGGCAGCGAAGGAATCATCGACTCCGGCACGATCTCGTTGAAGGCGGCGCCATTGGCGCGCACCATGTCGAGCGCGCCAATGCGCACCTGATCGATCGTATCGTTCTCCGAACCGAGTGCGCTGTTGCCGAACACCTTGATGGAGTCCTTGCCGCCCGTGGCCTGCGAGATTTCCTCGCCCATGTGCTTGAGCGCCATGTTGGTCGGGAAGGTGTCGCTGTGGACGTCGGCTACGCGAAACACGCGTGCGTGCGCGGCGCCTGCGGTGAGCGCGAGAGCCGCAGCCAGAACGGTCATTGCGGTCTTTGCACTACGTGAATTGCGAAAGGTCTTTTGCATCGCTTGCCCCATGAATGGAAGAGTTGTTTTGAGCATTAGCTGACCAACCGGCTGTCTCAGAACCGGCGGATGATGTCTGCACCTACTGCGACCCTGCTGCGAGACGAAGACGGCCTGGTCTGGAAGCCGCCGCCGATCGTCGCGGTCGCGTTGATGATCTGCGTATCGTTGCCTGCCTCCAGTCTCGTTTTGTTCTTCGCATGTCATTTCTGGAAAACGTTTTCTCGAATTTAATGCGTTCCTTTCGAAATGGCTAGTAGGTAGTTACGCGGAGCGGCTGCGCGAACCGGCGCGGATCGAACAGGCGTGACGAGGCCGCTGGCCGCCTGTTGGCGGCCAGCGCGCGGGAAGTTCGGCGATCAGGAAATCAGCGGCAGGCGACGGTCGAGTCGCGCACGACGAGGCGGGGCTCGAGCACGACCTGCTCGACATCCGGCTTGCCGGCCAGGACGTCGATGAGCTTTTGCATGGCCAGCTCCCCCATTCGCTCGCTCTGCCCATCGATCGTGGTGAGGCGAGGCTCGACATACTCGCCATAGGGCACGTTGTCGATGCCGGCGACCGAGACGTCCTGCGGCAGGCGAAAGCCGAGCGAGCGAGCCTCCTTCATGAAGCCGAGCGCGATGAGGTCGTTGTAGCAGATCACCGCCTGCGGGCGCTTCGGGCCCAGCATCACGCGCGAGCAGGCCTGCTCGCCCGCCTCGGCGGTCGGCGCGTGCGTCTCGTACACATCGAGCGTGAGGCCCGCTTCGGCCAGCGCCTCGGTTGCGCCGGCAATCCGCTCGTCGTTGATGGTCGCCGCGGCGAACCCGAGATAGGCGATATGCCGGTGCCCGAGATTGAGCAGGTGGCGCACCATCATGGAAGTCGCGAGCCGGTTGTCGAAGCCGACCGCGGCAATGTCGAGCCCGCGCACGGTCCTGAGCATGACGACAGGCTTACCCAGTTTCATCGTCCACTTCGCGATCTCCTCGGAAGCGCGCGAGCTGACGATGAGCCCGTCCACGCGCGGCGCAAGCGCTTCGATGAGCGAGCGTTCGCGCGCGAGATTCTCTTCGGCGTCCACGAGCAGCAGGGTGTAGTCGTGCTGGAGCGCAACGCGGTTTGCCCCCTTGACCACGTTCGTGAAGTGCGGGTTCGCGATGTCCAGAATGGCAATGCCGATGGTGCGCGTGCGCCCCGTGATCATCGAGCGCGCAAGCGGATTGGAGCGGTAGCCGAGCAGTTCGATGGCGTCCTTCACCTTCGCTTCCACCGCCGGCGAAAAGCGTTGCGTGCCGTTCACGTACTTCGATACCGTCGCGACCGAGACGCCGGCCATGGCGGCGACATCGCGAATCGTCGGGGAACCACTTTTCATAGATTGGCAACGCCCTGGAGGATCGACGGCGAGCATTGTCGCAGAAACAGACCTGGGGTGAACCCCTGTGTTTGCCGCAGGTATTCCTCCATTGACGCTGTGACTCCCGATGGCTATATTCGGAAAACGTTTTCCTATTATTTCTCAATATCAAAATAATTCCCAGGGAGCCCCGATGTCGCAACACTCACTTTCAGCCAAACCGTTCGGCCGCCTTCTTCTGACTGGCGCGGGCGGCAATCTGGGCCGTCAGTTGCGCGGCGCGCTCGCGAACTGGGCCGACTTCGTCCGTGTCAGCGACATCTCGGAGCTGGGCGAGGCTGCGCCGCACGAGGAAACGCGCCGCGTCGACCTCGCAGATCGTGAAGCGGTCACGCAACTCGTGGAAGGCGTGGATGCGATCGTGCACCTGGGCGGCATTTCCATCGACGCGCCGTTCGACGATCTGCTCGAAGCCAATATTCGCGGCACGTACAACCTTTATGAAGCCGCGCGCAAGCACGGCATCAAGCGCATCGTCTACGCGAGCTCCAATCACGTCACCGGCTTCCATCCTGTGACGAACGTGCTCGATACCGATGCCGCGCACCGGCCGGACAGCCTGTACGGCGTGACGAAATGCTTCGGCGAATCGCTGTCGCGCTATTACTTCGATCGCTTCGGCATCGAAACGGTATGCCTGCGCATCGGTTCGTCGTTCGAAGAACCGCGCAACGCGCGCATGCTCGTCACGTTCCTGAGCTATCGCGACTTCATCGAACTCGTGCGCTGCTCGCTGTTCACCAACCGCGTGGGTCATGCGGTCGTCTATGGCGTGTCCGACAACCCGGCAAGCTGGTGGGACAATGGCAAGGCCGGTTTCCTGGGCTATCGTCCGCGCGACAGTTCGGCGCCATACGCCGACCGCTTCCCGGCGACCGCGCCGAACGCCGAGCTTGCCGACGCTGCCCAGCAGTACCAGGGCGGGCCGTTCGTGCTTGGCGAGCCGATGCAAGGCGCCGAACTCTGATCGGACTCCTGATAAAAAGGGGAAACCGGCTCGACAGCCTGAAAGCAGGCCGCTTTGGCCGCGAAGCGGCTTGGCGGTGTCGTGCGGCGCCAGACAGTTAGTTGCAGCTTTATGGCGGCGACGCGCACGTCGCCGCACTCACCCGGCGCTAGATACAACTTATAGGCTGTATATTCACATTACAGCCTGGAGTTTGTATTTTTACTTTACAACGTATAGACTGTATTCGACTGCGCCGCGCGTTTCCGTTTGCACCGGCCGCTTGCCTCAGCATTTAGCCGCCCGGAGTTGCCGTGGACTACCCTCTCAAGACCCTGAGCCAACTGCGCCCGATTCTCGTCGGCTTCCGCAAGAAAGCCGGCCTCACCCAGAAAGACGTGGCAGCGCGGCTCGGCATCTCGCAGCAAAGCTATGCCGCGTTCGAGGCGAATCCCGAAGCGGCGAGCGTCGAGCGGCTCGTACGGGTTCTGCGGCTCGTCGACGTAGAAATCAAGCTCGGCACGGCTGAAGCCAAGGCCTCGCCGGTCGCGTCGAAAGCCACGCCCCGCCCGGCTAAAGCCCCGGCAGCCGCTGCCAAGACGTCGAGCGCTACCAAGCCCCCGGCCGCCCGCAAACGTACCCGCGCCACGCCAACGGCTGGAACGCCGCCGCGCCAGGCCGCCACGCGACGCAAGCCGAGGGAGAACTGGTGAGCACACGCGCACGTCTACCCAACCGGCTCGACCTGTGGATGAACGGCCTGCCCGTGGGCTACTGGGAGAGCGTGCGCGGCAACGAACGCCTCGCGTACCTCGACAGCTGGCTCGACGACGAGCAAGGCCGCCCCCTCTCACTCTCGCTGCCGTTCACGCCCGGCAACCAGCCCTACCGCGGCAAGATCGTCGCCGACTATTTCGACAATCTGCTGCCGGACAGCGACCGCATTCGCAGACGCATCGCCGCGCGCTATCAGACGGGCGGCATTTCGCCGTTCGAGCTGCTCACCGCGCTTGGCCGCGATTGCGTGGGCGCGCTGCAGATTCTTCCGGCCGGCGAGGCGCCCGCCGGCCTGCGAAGCATCAAGGGACGCGCACTGAGCGAAACGGACATCGCGCAACTGCTGCGCGAAACCACCGCCACGCCACACGCGGGCGCGCACGATGCCGTGGACAGCCTGCGGCTATCGATCGCCGGGGCGCAGGAAAAGACGGCACTGCTGTGGCATGGCGGACAGTGGCTGCTTCCTGAAGGCAGCACGCCGACCACGCACATCCTGAAGCTGCCGCTCGGCCTCGTCGGCAACATGCGCGCCGACATGCGCACCTCGGTGGAAAACGAATGGCTGTGCACGCAAATCATCGCGGCCTACGGCCTGCCGGTCGCACCTTGCGAGATCGCGCAATTCGAGGACGTCAAGGCGCTGGTCGTGGAGCGCTTCGACCGGCGCCTTTCCAGCGACGCCAAATGGATCGTGCGCCTGCCGCAGGAGGACCTGTGCCAGGCCACGGGTACGTCGGGGCTCGCCAAATACGAGGCCGATGGCGGCCCCGGCATCGACGCGATCATGCAGGTGCTGGACGGCTCCGCGCAGGCCACAGCCGACCGCCGCCACTTCTTCGTCACGCAAATCGTCTTCTGGCTGCTCGCAGCAACAGACGGCCACGCGAAGAACTACAGCATCGCGCTGCTGCCCGGCAGCGAGTATGCCGCCACACCGCTTTACGACGTGCTCAGCGCGCATCCGATCGTCGGCCGGGGCCGCAATCATATTGCGCCGCAGCGCGTGAGCCTCGCCATGGCCGTGCGCGGGCGCAACCGGCACTATCGCGTCGAGGAGATCTATCCCCGGCACTGGATCGCGCAAGGCCAGCGCGTGGGGTTCGCCGCAGCGGAAGTCGAAGCGATGCTCGCGCAGTTGGCGGCGCAAACGCCAGGTGTGATCGAAGCCGTCGCGGGGCAGATCCCCGCCGGTTTTCCCGAAGACGTTTCCGACGCCGTATTCGCCGGCATGGGCAGGCTCGCCGCGAGGCTCACCGCCTAAGCGAGATCAGCCGCACACGAGTTGCTCGTCGTCGATCGCACGCGTAAGCAGGTCGAGAAATGCCTGCATGGTTTGCGGCAGCGTGCGGCCCGCCATCGTCTGGACCTGCAACGTGCGCTGGTGCAGTTCCGGGTTCGTGATCGGCACGGCGGCAAGCTCTTCCACATCGAGACGGCCGCGCACGGTCAGAAAGCCGGCGAACGTCACGGCATTGGTCAGACGTACGAACCGTTGCAGCGCGACATGATAGTTGCTGACGAACACCGGCTCGAAGATCAACCCTTCGAGGCTGCACGCGATGTCGAGAAGCTGGCGGATCGTCACGCCCTCGCTGTTCATGGCAACCGGCCAGGGGAGCAGATCGCGCAATGACACTGACTCGCGCGCCGCCAGCGGATGGTCGCGCCGCATGAGCGCGAAGATCGGCGCGCGCTGCGAATAGTGCACGGCAATTTCCTTCTCCGGCGCGACGTTGAAGCACAACGCGATATCGGCCGTTCCCTCTCTCACGCGCTGCGTTGCAACAGAAGGCGCCGACACGTCCAGCTGAAAATGCGTTTGCGGATACGTCCTGAGAAAGTGCGCGAACACCTTCGGCAAAAAATCCGGCGCGAGGCCCTCGGAACTCGCAACGCGGATGGTCGCCCGGCCACCCTCGCTCAGCCCGCGAATCTCGCCGACCACGCGCTCCGTTTCGAGCAGACTGCGCCGCGCGTGCTCGGCGAGCAAACGCCCCGCCTCGCTCAGCACCATGCCGCGCGGGCGCCGCTCGAATAGCGGCGTACCCAGTTCCTCTTCGAGCCGGGCGATCTGGCGGCTGAGCGCCGAAACGGCCACGTAAAGCCGCTCGGAGGCCTTGCTCAGCGAGCCGCTGCGGGTCACCTCCAGAAAATAACGCAGTGCGGTGTTGTCCATGTCGATGGGAGCGGCCTCGTCCGCTTTGCCGTTTCGGCAACGATAGATCACAAATATTGTAATTGTGCAGAAATATCGGCGGTTGCAGGATCGCTCGACGGCTTTCAAACAGGGAGACGCGCGTTGACCCGTGACACAGCCATTCAAACCGCAACCGGTCAATATGATTCAGGACACTTCCTGAACGATCTGCGACGCCGCGTGGCGTTTCGTACCGAGAGCCAGGAGCCGGAAAGCGCTGAGCGTTTGCGCGGCTATCTGGATGAAGAACTCACGCCGTTGCTGACGCAATGGGGCTTCACCTGCCGTGTCGTCGAGAACCCCGCCAAAGGCGCGGGCCCGTTCCTGATTGCCCACCGCCACGAAGACGATGCGCTGCCAACCGTCCTCAGCTACGGCCACGGCGACGTGGTGCGCGGCTACGACGCGCAGTGGCGCGCAGGCCTCACGCCGTGGGACGTGACCGTCGACGGCGAGCGCTGGTACGGCCGCGGCACCGCCGACAACAAGGGGCAGCACAGCATCAACCTCGCCGCGCTCAAGGCCGTGCTCGACGCGCGCGGCGGCAAGCTCGGCTTCAACCTCAAGCTGCTCTTCGAAACGGGCGAGGAAGTCGGCTCGCCGGGTCTGCACGAACTGTGCACGCAACTGCGCGACGAACTCGCCGCCGACGTGCTGATCGCCTCCGACGGCCCGCGCCTCTCCGCCCACCGTCCGACGATCTTTCTCGGTTCGCGCGGCCTCGTCAATTTCAAGCTCGAACTCACGCTGCGCGAGGGCGGCCATCATTCGGGTAACTGGGGCGGCCTCTTGCGCAATCCGGGCGTCGTGCTCGCGAATGCAATCGCCGCGATGGTCGATGCGAACGGCAAGATTCTCGTCGATGGCCTGCGCCCGCCGCCCATTCCGGAATCCGTGCGCCGCGCGCTCGCCGATATTCGCGTGGGCGGCAATCCGGGCGAGCCCGACGTCGATCACGACTATGGCGAGCCGGGCCTCACGCCCACCGAGCGCGTGTTCGGCTGGAACAATCTGGAAGTGCTCGCGTTCCGCACGGGCAACCCCGAGAAGCCCGTAAACGCGATTCCGCCGACCGCCATCGCGTACATGCAGATCCGCTTCGTCGTGGGCACGGACTGGCAGAACCTCGAACACATCGTGCGCGCGCACCTCGATGCGCACGGCTTCGGCATGGTCGAACTCGAAGTGGAACGCGGCGCGCCGGCCACACGTGTCGATCCGGACAACGTCTGGGTGCAATGGGCGCTGCGCTCACTGCGCGAAACCACCGGAGGCGAGCCCGTGCTGCTGCCGAACCTGGGCGGCACGCTGCCCAACGACGTATTCGCCGAAGTGCTCGGCATGCCCACCCTCTGGGTGCCGCATTCGTATCCAGGCTGCTCGCAGCACGCGCCGAACGAGCACCTGCTCGGCCCGGTCGTGCGCGACGGCCTGCGCATCATGGCTGGCCTCTTCTGGGACCTCGGCGCAAGAGAGGCCGGCGCGTCCAACCCCGCACCGCATCCGCCAACGCTTGCATGAGGACGTCGCAATGAGCATCGATTCCCTACCCGCGCATCACGGCAGCGAGCCCTGGTCAGAGTCCGCGCAAAGCAGCTCCGGCAAGAACGTCTCGCGGCTCATCCTCGCGACTTCGATAGGCAACGCGCTGGAGTTCTACGACCTGCTGGCGTACGGCTACTTCGCCACGACGCTCTCCAAGCTCTTCTTCCCCGTTCACAACGCCACGATATCGCTGCTGCTCACGCTCGGCACATTCGCGCTCTCCTACCTCGCGCGGCCGTTCGGCGCGCTCGTGCTCGGCTCGTACAGCGACCGCAAGGGCCGCAAGGCGTCGCTCACGCTCTCCATCGCGATGATGACGATCGGCACCGGCATGGTCGCGCTCATGCCCACTTACGCGACAATCGGCATACTCGCGCCGATTGGCATTTTTGCGTCGCGCCTTCTGCAAGGCTTTTCGGCGGGCGGCGAGTTCGGCAGTTCCACCGCCTTCCTGGTCGAGCACGCGCCGCAGCGCAGCGGTTTCATGTCGAGCTGGCAGTTCTCGAGCCAGGGCGCGAGCACGCTGCTCGTCTCCCTGTTCGGCGCGGTGCTGACGGGTATGCTCACGCAGCCGCAACTCGAAGGCTGGGGATGGCGAATTCCATTTTTGTTCGGTGTGCTGATCGGCCCCGTGGGTCTTTATATCCGCCGACGCATGGACGAAACGCCCGAATTCGAGCGCATCGAAAAAGCCGAGTCGCCGGTGCGCGAATTGTTCGCCACGCAAAAATCGGGCGTGATTGCATCGATTGGCGTGCTGATCCTGACCACGTCGGCTCAATACGTGCTCCTCTACATGCCGACTTATGCTGCGCGACAGCTCGGCCTCGCGCCTTCGTCGGGCTTTATCGCCACGCTCGTGGCAGGCCTCATTGCCATCGTGCTCACGCCGATTGTGGGCCACTGGTCGGACAAGGTGGGCCGCACGCGCATCATGTTCGTGGCGGGCGTGCTGTTCCTGCTCACCGTTTATCCCGCGTTCATGATCCTGAACGCCCATCCTTCGCTGCCCATGCTGCTCGCCGCCGTTATCTGGGTCGCGGTGCTGAAGGTCAGCTATTTCGCCTCGATTCCGGCGCTCATGGCCAGTTTCTTCCCCACACGCACGCGCACCACGGGCATGGCACTCGCCTATAACGTCGGCACAACCGTATTCGGCGGGTTCACGCCGCTGGCCGTGGCCTCGATCATCGCGGTCACGGGCAACAATCTCGCGCCGGGACTCTGGCTGATGTTCGCCGCCGTGTTGAGCCTCGTTACACTGACCTGGGCCTGCGTCAAGCTGGGCGCCCGTTGACCCGGCGCGGCACAAGCACAATACGAGAACACGAAAAAGGAAACACGCACGTATGCAACACGATTTGCCGCAGGAAGTTCAGGACGCCATTCAGTTTTCCGTCGATCACGAATCGGCCTGGGACCGTAACGCCGATGGCAACTTCGGCGTGCATGTGAACGACCCGCCGCCGTGGAACCGCTTGCTCGGCCCGATCCACGATCGCGGCCCTGTGTCGGGCGCAATCGCCGTGGATGGGCACATGCTTGCGCAATGGGGCGAGCCCGACCGGCCCGATCTGACCTTCAGCATCGCGAAGACGTATCTGGCGCTGCTCGCGGGCGTCGCGCACGACCGCGGCCTCCTGCCCGATCCCGACGAGCCCGTACGCGTGCGCGTGCCTGGCATCGGCTTCGACGATGACCACAATGCGTCGGTCACGTGGACGCATCTGCTGCAACAGACGAGCGAATGGCAAGGCGAGTGCTTCGGCCTCTCCGATCAAGCCGACCACTTTCGCGCCGTCACGTTCGGCGAGCCGCCCAACGGGAAGAAAGGCGATTTGCGCCCCTTGCAAGCGCCCGGCACGTATTGGGAATACAACGACGTACGCATCAACCAGCTTTCGCTCGCGCTTCTGCATCTGTTCGGTCGTTCGTTACCCGAAGTATTTCGCGAGACGATCATGCGGCCCGTTGGCGCAAGCGAAAACTGGCAATGGGTCGGTTACGACGACGCATGGATCGATATGGGCGGAAGGCGCGTGCAATCGGTGCCAGGCGGCTCGCATTGGGGCGGCGGCATGTCGGTAAGCGCCAACGATCAGTTGAAGGTCGCGCAGATGCTGCTCGACGACGGCGTGGCCCAGGGTCACCGCGTGCTTTCGAGCGAATGGATCGCGCGCATGCGCACGCCCTGCCCGCTCGCGCCGTTTTATGGCTCGCTGGTCTGGCTCAACACAGAGCGGCGCGTGTTTCCGGGCGTGCCTGAGTCGAGCTGGTTCGGCGTGGGCGCGGGCAGTTCGTTCATGTGGATCGAACCCGAGCGCAAGATCGCGCTGATCGTGCGCTGGCTCGACTCGCAATTCGCCGATGCGTTCTTCGGCAAGATGCTGCACGCAGTGGACGCCGCGTGCTCGCGCCAGGGCACGAGCACGCTAGCGACTTAACGCATCGCCATTTCCAGCACTCTCGCCACGTGCAGCGCCGTGGCGTTTGCGCCGTCGTGGATCTGATGGCGGCAACTCGTGCCGTCCGCCACGACGAGATCGGTGCGATCGGCTTTGCGCACGGCGGGCAGCAGCGAAATCTCAGCCATTGCGAGCGATGCTTCGTAGTGCTCCGCTTCATAGCCGAAGCTGCCTGCCATCCCGCAACATGACGATTCGATCGGCTGCACATCGAGGCCCGGAATCCATCCCAGCACCGTGAGCACAGGCCGGAAAGCGTCGAACGCTTTCTGGTGGCAGTGGCCGTGTACCCACGCGCGCGGCGCGTCTAGCTGGTGCAAGGCCAGATCGAATCGGCCCGCGCTTTTCTCGCGCACGAGAAATTCTTCGAACAGAAACGCCGCCGCTGAAAGCTCGCGCGCTTCGTCGCCGTAGCCGTATTGCAGGAACTCGTCGCGCATCGAGAGCAGGCACGACGGTTCCAGCCCGACGATCGAAACGCCGCGCGCCACGAACGGCATGAGCGTATCGAGGAGGCGCCGCGCCTCGCGCTTCGCCTCGTCCACCAGTCCCGCTGCGAGGAACGTTCGGCCGCAGCATAGCGGGCGTTCATCGCCGCGCACGTTGAAGTGCACGAAATAGCCGGCCGCTTCGAGCACCCGTTGCGCGGCGCGGGCGTTTTCGGGCTCGAAGTTGTCGTTGAAGGTATCGACGAACAGCACCACTTCCTTCGTTGCCGCTGCCGGGTCCTGCTTTGCGGCCGCAACCTCCGAAAGGAACGAAGGCTGTAACTGCGGCAGCGAGCGTTGCGGCGCGAAGCCGAGCGCGCGCTTCGCCCACGCGGATACCACAGGGATGCGCTCGCCAGCCGCCGCCAAGCCGCCCGCTTTTGCCGCGCGACGCGCATAGCGCGGCAAAAACGCGATCATCTTCTCGCGTAGCTTCAGGCCATGCTTCGTGTTCCATGCCGCGCGCGCTTCGATCTTCAGCTTCGCCATGTCCACGCCGGTCGGGCAGTCGCGCTTGCAGCCCTTGCACGATACACAGAGGTCAAGCGTGTCCTTGACCTCGTCGCTCGCGAGTCCGTCCTCGCCCAGTTGCCCCGAAATCGCGAGCCGCAACGTGTTCGCGCGACCCCGCGTCACGTGCTTTTCGTCTTTCGTCACGCGATAGCTCGGGCACATGGTGCCCGCGTCGAACTTGCGGCAGTGGCCATTGTTGTTGCACATCTCCACGGCTTTCGCGAGGCCGCCGGTCAGGTCGTCGCCAGTGCCGGGCGGCGTCTCTACCCCCGTTTGCGGATCGCGGTTCACATCCCACGCCGACCAGTCGAGCATTGGCCGCATCTGGCGCTCGCGATATCCCGGCGCGAAGCGGAATAGCTTCGCGTCGTCCATCTTCGGCGGGCGCACGATCTTGTCAGGATTGAAGCGGTTCTCGGGGTCGAACAACTGCTTGATCTCCGAAAACGCCGCGTTGATCTTCGGTCCGTACTGCCAGGCAATCCATTCGCCGCGGCACAGGCCGTCGCCGTGCTCACCCGAAAACGCCCCCTTATACTCGCGCACGAGTTCGGCAGCCTGCTCCCCTATCGCGCGCATTTTCGCCGCGCCGTCGCGACGCATGTCGAGAATCGGGCGCACGTGCAGCGTGCCGACGCTCGCATGCGCGTACCACGTGCCTTCGGTGCCGTGCTGATGGAAGATTTCGGTCAGGCGGCTCGTGTACTGGGCGAGATGTTCGAGCGGCACAGCGCAGTCCTCGATGAACGAGACGGGCTTGCCGTCGCCCTTCATGCTCATCATGATGTTCAGGCCTGCCTTGCGCACTTCCCATAGCGCCTTTTGCTCGTTCGCGTCGGTCATCTTCACGACCGAGTCCGGCAGGCCGAGGTCGCCCATCAGTTCGACCAGGCCATCGAGGCGGCGCACCTGCTCATCGCGCTCATTGCCGGCGAACTCCACGAGCAGGATCGCATCGGGCCTGCCCACCAGCGCCTTTTCGATCACCGGCTTGAAGCCCGGATTGCCGAGCGCAAGCTCGATCATCGTGCGATCGACCAGCTCCACGGCGGTCGGCTTGAGCTTGACGATGTGCTGCGCCGAATCCATTGCCTGCCAGAACGAGGGAAAACTCACCACGCCCAGCGTTTTGTGCGCGGGCAGCGGCGCGAGCTTCAGCGTGATCTGCCGGCTGAACGCGAGCGTGCCTTCGGAGCCCACGAGCAGATGCGCGAGGTTCGCCACACCGTCGTCGGTATAGGCGAGCGGGTTCTGGCAGTCGAACAGGTCGATGTTGTAGCCCGCCACACGGCGCAGCACCTTCGGCATGCGCTCGGCAATCTCGCCGCGCTCGCGCGTGGCGATGCGCTGCACGCCTTCGAGCAGCGCCGCCAGCCGCGTGCCTTCGTGCGACATTTTCAGGGACTGGAAACGCGCCTCGCTGCCATCCGCGAGAATCGCGTCGATGCCGAGCACGTTGTGCACCATGTTGCCGTATTCGATCGAGCGCGAGCCGCACGAATTGTTGCCCGCCATGCCGCCGATCGTGCACTGCGCCGCCGTCGAAACGTCCACGGGAAACCACAGCCCGTGCGGCTTGAGCCACGCGTTCAGATGATCGAGCACGACGCCCGGCTCGACCGTCACCGTGCGCGCATCGGCATCGAAATCGACGATGTTGTTCAGCCACTTCGACGTGTCGATCACGAGCGCTTCGCCCACCGTCTGCCCGCACTGGCTCGTGCCCGCGCCGCGCGCCAGCACGGGAGCATGCTCGAGGCGCGCCACTTCCAGCGCGGCGCGCAAGTCGTCCTGATCGCGCGGCACCACCACGCCGATGGGCATGATCTGGTAGATCGAGGCGTCGGTTGCATAACGGCCGCGGCTCGCCGCGTCGAAGAACACGTCGCCGCGCAGTGCATCACGCAGGCGCCGCGCGAGCGGCGAGCCGTGGCCCGCGCTCGAAGGAACCAGATGAATCGGCTTGACCAGCATGCCTGAAGTACGTGCGCCTTCCATCGCCGTTCACACTCCTTGACGGGAACCCGTGGGTTCTTCAGCCTGCTTGCCCAGCTCGAAGCGGCTGTCCGGCTGCATGCGGAACGCGAGAATCACACCGCACCCCATCAGCACCATGCTGCCGACGAACGGCAAATCCCAGTTGCCGAAGCGGTCGATCAGAAAACCGCCCACCACAGGCGAGATGATCGCAGCCAGCGCCGAGCCCGTGTTCATCATGCCGCTCGCCGTGCCCGAGAACTCCGGTGCGATATCCATGGGAATCGCCCACATCGGCCCGATGGTCATCTCGGCGAAGAAGAAACCCGCCGCGAGGCATGCCATGGAAATGACCGGATCGTGGACGAACATCAGCGGCACCATCACGATGAGCGTGATGAGCATGCACACCGAGACCATCCAGCTGCGCGCGCGCTTGAGATTGCCCGTGCGCTGAAAGAGCCAGTCGGTCACGAGCCCGCCGAGCGTGTCGCCCACCACGCCCGCGAGGAACACCACCGACGCAAAGATCGCCGACTTGCCCAGTTGCAGGTGATAGTTGTGCAGGAAGTATTGCGGAATCCAGCTAAGGAAAAGCCACAGCGTCCAGCCGTAGCAGAAGTAGACGATCGTCACCGGAATCATGCGCTTGAAGAGCGCCATCCACGGCAGGCCCGTCGAGCGCGGCTTGGGCGGCGGCAGAATCGCGAGTTCGGCCTCGGTGATGCGCGGGTGATCCTTCGGATGCTCGGTGAACGTGAACGCCCATACCACCACCCACAGCAGGCTGAGCGCGCCGCACACGTAGAACGATTCGCGCCAGCCGTAGCGCGCCATCACCAGCACCACGACGGCGGGCGCCACGGCATTGCCGATGCGCGAAGCCGAGTGCGTGATGCCCTGCGCGAAGCCGCGCCGCTCTTTCGCGACCCAGCGCGACATGGCCGAAGTCGAGGCGGGAAACGTTGCGCCCTCACCGAACCCGAGCAACAGGCGCGCGGCGAGCAGCGAGGCAAGGCCGCCTGCCATCCCCGTGAGCACTGTCGCCACGCCCCACAGCGCGCCGCAAAAAAGCAGCGTGCGGCGGGCGCCGAAGCGGTCGCTCACCCAGCCGCCAATGATCTGAAACAGCAGATACGGATACGCAAACGCCGAAAAAACCAGCCCTACCTGGGTATGCGAGAGCTGGAACTCCTTGCCGAAGCCCGCCGCCGCCGTGCTCACGTTCACACGGTCCAGGTAGGTGATGAAGTACATGATGCAGAGCATGATCAGCACGATGCTGCTCGCGCTCGTCAATCGATACCGTTTCATCGTCTGTCTCCGTTGCTGGTTCTATCGGCCGCGTCGCCCTTCTTTCAGGGGCGTCCGGCAAGGGAACAACCTGGGACCGCCTGGGAAATCAGCCTGTCATGCCGCGCCCCGCGCGCGGCATGTGCAAAAAGCCCTTGTTTCAGGCCGCTTTCAGCGACACCACGTTGGGTTGCGCCGCGAGATATTCCATCGCGGCCGGCAAGCCACTGTCCTTCAACGGCACGCCCGCAATGCGCAGGCCCATTTCGCAGCCGGCCAACGCCGCCAGCAGCGTGAGGTCGTTGCAGTCGCCCAGGTGCCCGATGCGGAACATGCGCCCCTTGACCTTGCCGAGACCCGTGCCGAGCGAAAGATCGAAACGCTCGTAGATGATCTTGCGCACCGCATCCGCGTCCACGCCTTCGGGCATCATCACGCCCGTGAGCACGGGGCTGTACACGGCCGGGTCCACGCACTGGATCTCGAGGCCCCACGCGCGCACCGCGCGCCGGCACGCCTCGCCAAGACGCTGATGCCGCGCGAACACGTTGTCGAGCCCTTCGTCCTGCAGCATGTCGAGCGCTTCGGAAAGGCCGTAAAGCAGGTTCGTGTTCGGCGTGTACGGCCAGTAGCCGCTCTTGTTCATCTCGATGATCTCGGTCCAGCCCCAGAAGCTGCGCGGCAGCTTCGCGTGCTCGCTAGCCGCCAGCGCCTTCGCCGAAACGGCATTGAAGCTGATGCCCGGCGGCAGCATGAGGCCCTTTTGCGAGCCGGAGACGGTCACGTCCACGCCCCACTCGTCGTGGCGATAGTCAGCGCTTGCGAGACCCGAGATCGTGTCCACGAGCAGCAGCGCCGGATGCCCGGAGGCGTCGATCGCGCGGCGCACCGCCGCAATGTCCGAGGTCACGCCGGTCGAGGTTTCGTTGTGGACCACGCAAACCGCCTTGATGGCGTGCTGCGCGTCCTCGCGCAGACGCTTTTCGATCATGTCGGCCTGCACGCCGCGCCGCCAGCCTTCAATGCCGGGCAAGCCGAGAAATTCCGGCTTCAGCCCAAGGCGCTCGGCCATCTGCTTCCATAACGTCGCGAAATGACCCGTTTCGTACATGAGCACCGTATCGCCGGGGCTCAGCGTGTTGGTGAGCGCGGCTTCCCAGGCGCCAGTGCCCGAGGCCGGGTAGATCACCACCGGCTGCTGCGTCTTGAAGATCTTCTTGATGCCTTCCAGCACCTTGAGCCCAAGCACGCCGAACTCGGGACCGCGATGATCGATGGTCGGATAGCTCATCGCGCGCAGGATGCGATCGGGCACCGGGCTCGGCCCGGGAATCTGCAGGAAGTGGCGACCAGCGGGATGGAAATCGAGCTTCAACATGCAATCGCTCCTGTTTTGAATTTTGCATGCAAAAAACTATAATCCAGTCAGCCCACGTGTAGACAGACAATTCTGACGTGGTTTACCCCAATGACAGCTTGCTTCATTGGGGTCCTGTCCTTGGGCTAGAATTCGCTGGAAATCGATGGAAATGCCTTTTGCATGCAAAATCCGAACCTGAACCCCTCCGCCATTAGCCCGGTCGTTAGCCCGGAACTGCCGCCCATTCCGCGCCAGCAACTTCATGACACCGTCGTCGACCATCTGCGGCGGTTCATCGTGGAGGGCGTGCTCGAGGCCGGCCGCAAGCTCAACGAACGCGAGCTGTGCGAAACCTTGGGCATTTCGCGCACGCCGCTGCGCGAGGCGCTGAAGGTGCTCGCGTCCGAAGGGCTGATCGAGATCTCGCCGAACCGCGGCGCCTCAGTCTCGAAGATGTCGGAGGCGGAGCTGCGCGAGACCTTCGAACTCATGAGCGGGCTCGAAGCGTTTTCAGGCGAGCTGGCTTGCGAGCGCATCACCGCGGCCGAGATCGCCGAGATCAAGGCGCTGCACTACGCCATGCTCGCGTGCCGCGCGCAGAACGATCTGGCCGGTTACTACAGCCGCAACCAGGCGATTCACGACAAGATCAACGAAGCGGCGCGCAACTCGGCGCTGCGGCAAACGTATATCGCCGTGAACCGCCGCTTGCAGGCGCTGCGCTTTCGTTCGAACTTCGAGACCCCGAAGTGGGACCGTGCGATTCATGAGCACGGCGAAATGCTCGAGGCGCTGGACGCGCGCGATGGCAAGCGGCTCGCGGCGATCTTGCGGCAGCATTTGCTTGCGAAACGCGATGCGGTGTTGAGGATTGGGGATACGCCTGCGGCGCAAGAATAGAAACAGAAGCGAGGAGCGCACGGCCATTCTTGTCCGTTGCGCGCGCAACGTCGAACAGTTACTTCGTTGCCGACTCCAGAAAACTCTGCGCGAGCTGCTTCCTCAAGTGATCGGCGGCTGGCGAGAGCCTGCGCCCCACGCGCGTGACCATCTGGCTGGAAAAACCCGCCGCGATCGGATGATCGATCGGCACGGCCACCAATTCACCCAGATCGATGCCGCGGCGCGCCGTGATCGACGACATGAACGCCACCCCCAGCCCGGCCGCCGCAAGCGTCTGCGCCGTGTTGAAAAGATCCACGCGATACGCGGGCATCACGTTCAGGCGCGCGTCGTCGAACAGTGACTGCACGAAGTGCTGCACGCCGAACGATTCGGTCATGAATATCAGGCGTTCGCTCGCGAGTTCGGCAGGCGCCACCTTCTGCATCTTCGCAAAGCGGTGCGAAGGCGCGACGAGCGCACAGAGCGGCCTCGACGCGAAGGGATGAATGCGCATCGCGGGGTCGTCGGAGGTGCGCGTGCACAAGCCGATATCGACTACGTCGTCGCGCACGAGCGAGAGCACGACCGGCGTCGGCCCCGAGCGGATCTCCACGAGAATGTCAGGGTACGTCATCGAAAACCGCTGCAGCGCCCGCGCGATCAGATTGCCGATGAAGCCCTCGCCCACGCCGAGCGCCACGCGCCCGCGCTGCAGGTGGCGGTACTCCTCCAGGCGCGCGGCCAGATCGCGCTGGCGGCGCTGGCCGTCGCGATAGTGGTCCACGAGAAGCTGGCCGATTTCGGTCACGGCCACGTTGCGGCCGCGCCGCTCGATCAGCGGAAAGCGCAGCCGCCGCTCCAGTGCCGCCACCTGCCGGCTGATGACCGAGGCGTTGATGCCCAGCGCCTCGGCCGCCATACGCACGCCACCCGCCGCGGCGATTTCGGCCAGATAGCGCAGCGGCCGCTCGCCGATATCGTCGATCGCACCTCGCGCCGCATCTTCCCGATCTGCCTTTCCTCGCACTGCCTTGCTCCTTTCGCACGCGTTGCGTTGCTGCGCCGCGACAATCGACCGTTGACTTCAAGTCAACATTTTCGGCGCTTTTCCGTCATGGGTCGAGTTTTTCGTCGGTGCAATACTCGGCCTTTGGCTTTTGCCCAAACCTATTCCAATAAACGGAGTCCCCCGTGAGCGAGCACCCCTATTGCGAAGTCGCCGACCTGGCCGAAGCCCGATCGGAACTCGACGAAATCCGTCATCACCTCCACAAGCACCCCGAGCTGTCGTACGAGGAAGCCGACACGTCGCGCTTCGTCGCGGACAAGCTCGCGGCCTGGGGCTACGAAGTCACGCGCCACGTGGGCGGGCACGGCGTGGTGGCGTCGCTCAAGGCGGGCACGAGCGCGCGCACGGTAGGCGTGCGCGCCGACATGGACGCCCTGCCGATCCAGGAGTTGACCGGCCTCGACTACGCGAGCGTTCACGAGGGCAAGATGCACGCGTGCGGCCACGACGGCCACACCACGGTCCTGCTCGGCGCGGCGCGCCAGCTCGCCAAAACGCGCAATTTCGACGGCACCGTCCACCTGATCTTCCAGCCCGCAGAGGAAGCCGGCTCGGACAGCGGCGCCGAGCGCATGATCGCCGACGGCCTGTTCGAGCGCTTCCCCTGCGAAGCCATCTTCGGGCTGCACAACCACCCGGGCGTACCTACCGGCACCTTCGGCTTTCGCGCCGGCCCGCTCATGGCCGCGTGCGACACCGTCAAGCTGCGCGTTCACGGCAAGGGCGGCCATGCGGCGCGCCCGCATCTGGCCGTCGACCCGGTGCTCGTGGGCAGCAGCATCGTGATGGCCCTGCAGTCGGTGGTGTCGCGCAACGTCGATCCCAACGAAGCCGCGGTCGTGACTGTTGGCGCGTTCCGCTCGGGCCACGCGCCGAACGTGATTCCTGAAGACGCCGTGCTCGAAATGAGCGTGCGCTCGTTCTCGCCAGAAGTGCGCGCGACGCTCGAAGCGCGCATCCGCGCGCTCGTTCAAGCGCAGGCGCAAAGCTACGGCGCGACGGTGGACATCGAATTCATCCGCGGCTATCCGGTGCTCATCAACAGCGAAGCCGAAACCGAATTCGCGCGCCAGGTCGCCGAGGAACTGGTCGGGCCGGAGCACGTCATCGCGCCGTTCCCGCCGATCGCGGGCAGCGAAGACTTCGCGTACTACCTGCAGCAGCGCCCCGGTTGTTTCGTACGCCTTGGCAATGGCGAAGGCCGGCCGATGCTGCACAACGCGCGCTACGACTTCAACGACGAGAACCTGACCATTGGCGCCGCGTTCTGGACGCGTCTTGTCGAGCGCTTCCTCAGCAAGGGCCGTGCATGAACGCCGCCATCGAACCGCTTCAGAAAGCGGACGAAGAAGGCGCGCTCTCGCCCGGCTACCAGCGCAAGATCGTTCTCGCGGCGGTAATCGGCAACCTGCTCGAGTTCTTCGACTTCACCGTCTATAGCTATTTCGCGCTCACGATCGGCCATCAGTTCTTTCCGGCCGACAGCCAGGTCACGTCGCTGCTGCTCGCGTTCGCGGTGTTCGCCGTGGGCTTCGTGATGCGCCCGCTCGGTGGCATCGTGCTCGGCCGCTACGCGGACCGCGCGGGCCGCAAGCCGGCGCTCACGCTCACCATCCTGCTGATGGCGGTGGGTTCGGCGTCCATCGGTCTTGCGCCCACTTACGCGCAGATCGGCTTGGCCGCGCCCCTGCTGATCGTCGTCGCCCGTCTCGTGCAGGGCTTCGCGCAAGGCGGCGAGTTCGGCGCGGCAACGGCCACGCTGCTCGAAATGGGCGGTCAGGCCAGCCGCGGTTTTCGCGCGAGCTGGCAACTGGCAAGCCAGGGCGCGGCGGCGCTGCTCGGCTCGGGATTCGCGGCGAGCCTCGGCTTTCTGCTTTCAGCGGAGACGATGCATAGCTGGGGCTGGCGCATTCCGTTCCTGCTCGGCACGCTCATCGCGCCGGTCGGCATCTATCTGCGCCGGCATATTCGCGAGGAGCCGCCCGCGCAGCGCGTCGTCGCCGACCGCAACGACCCGAAGCGCAGCCTGTACGTGCGCAACTGGTTCCTCACGATCTTCGCGATCATGGGCATGTCGGTTTCGACGTACGTGATGATGTATTACATGCCGACCTACTGCATCCAGTACCTGGGACTGCCACCTAAAATGTCGATCCTGGCGGGCGTGGCCTCAAGCACGATCTCGCTCGTGATGTGCCCGATCTACGGCGCGTGGTCGGACCGCATGGGGCGCCGCAAGCCGCTCACGGTGATCGGCCGCGTCGCGCTGATCGTCCTGCTCTACCCGGCGTTCTGGCTCATGACGCACTTTCCCTCGCTGCCGGTCGTGCTCGCCGCGCTCATCGTGCTCATGCTTTGCTACACGATGGGCTCCGCCCCCGCTTACGCGCTAATGCCGGAAAACTTTCCGAAACATCTGCGCGCAGGTTACATGTCGAGCGCGTACGCGATTGCGGTTTCGGTGTTCGGCGGCACGGCTCAGCTTGTGGCCGGCTGGCTCATTCATGCGACGGGCAGCAAGATGGCCCCCGCGTGGTACATGATCGGCTGCGTGCTGATTTCGCTCATCGCCGTTTCGATGTTCGAGGAAACCGGCAACAAGGCGATCGACTGAAAGGCCGCCTGAAACGCGTGCAGTGCCAAAAAAGGGCGGGCGAACGCAAATTGCGTCGCCCGCCCTTCTCGCTTCATCGTAACCCCGGATCTTGCGTTCTCCGTAGGTCCCGCCTATATTTCTCTCCAATGGTTGCGACTCGCAACCATTGGCATATAGGACCATAACGGAGACCACCATGGATTTTGTCGACGTGCCCACCCAGCCCCGCGAGACGACCATCCTGGAGCTGCGCGAGTTTTCGCGGCGGCTCGTGCGCGAGCTGGGCTTCATGCGCACGACGCTCGCGGACAGCGATCTCGCCCCCTCCGCCGTGCACGCGATCATCGAAATCGGCGCGCAGCCCGGCATCAACGCCCGTGCGCTGGGCGACATCCTGCGGCTCGACAAGTCGAATACGAGCCGCCAGGTCGCACGGCTCGAAGCGGCCGGTCTCGTCAAACGCAAGACCGCCGACGACGACGCACGCTCCTCGGAACTGAGCCTGAGCGCGGCAGGCCAGAAACTGCGCGCGAAGATCGACCGCTTCGCAACCGACCAGGTTTCCAACGCGCTGCGGCGGCTGGTTCCCGCCGACCAGCAGGCGCTCGTGCGCGCGCTCGCGCTCTACGCCGACGCGCTCGCGCACGACAACCCCAACGAGGCCGGCGCAACCGCGCCGACGGCGGGCGTGCAGATCGTGGAAGGCTACCGGCCCGGCTGCATCGGCGATATTGCGAGCCTGCATGGGCGTTACTACGCGGCGAACTGGGGCTTCGGCGCGTACTTCGAGAAGAAGGTGGCGACGGGACTAGCCGAGTTCGCGGGCGCGTTGCCGGCCGAGGGCAAGGCGCTCTGGCTCGCGGTGGAGCGCGATCGCATACTGGCTTCGCTCGCCATCGATGGAAACGCGAGCGGCGTTGCGCATTTGCGTTGGTTCATCGTGGACGACTCGCTGCGCGGCACCGGAATCGGCAAGCAGTTGATGGCAGGCGCAATGCAGTTCGTCGATGCGCGCTACACCGAGACTTACCTGTGGACGTTCAAGGGCCTCGACGCCGCGCGGCATCTGTACGAGTCGTTCGGCTTTCAGTTGGCCGAGGAGTTCGAAGGGGACCAGTGGGGCACGAAGGTCACGGAGCAGCGCTTCGTGAGGCGCCGCGCCCACTAACCGGCGTTATACGGACTCTGCCGGGCGCCCGCGCGTTTCAGGCATGCGCAAATACACGATCAGCGAGATCGCCGCGCAGGCCGTGACGTACCAGTAGAAGTACTGCTCGTGCCCGCTCGCCTTGAAGCGCAGCGCGACGAACTCCGTCGTGCCGCCGAGAATCGCCGTGGTGAGCGCGTACGGCAATCCCACCGCGAGCGCGCGAATGCGCGTGGGGAACAGTTCCGTTTTCGCGAGCATGTGAACCGAGGTGAAGCCGCTCAGCATCACGAGCCCGGCGAACGAGAGCAGGAACGCCACCAGCGGATCACGCGTATGGCTGAGCGCCGTGAAAAGCGGCACGGAGAATAGCGTGGTCGAAAGGCCGAAACAGATCAGCACCGGGCGGCGGCCAAACACATCGGAGGCAAGACCGAAGAGCGGCTGGAGCGGCATATACAGCAGCAGCGCGCCCGTGGAAACGAGCGTCGACATCTCCTTCGAAAGGCCCACCGTGTTCACGAGATACTTCTGCATGTACACGGTGAACGTATAGAAGCCCACCGTGCCGCCCACCGTAATACCGATGGCAAGCAAGATCTGCCGCCAGTGCGAGAGCAATTGCTTCAGCACCGGCGGACCGGCTGCACGCCTGCCGCGCTCGAAAGCTTCGGTTTCCGTCACGTTGCGCCGCATGTAGAGCGCAAACAGCGCGAGCGCGCCGCCCAGCAGAAACGGCACGCGCCAGCCCCAGCGCTCGATCTGCTCGGCCGTCATCAGCAGGTTCTGCATGACGAGCATGAGTGCGAGCGCAACGAGTTGCCCCGCCACCACGCTCACCTGCAAAAAGCCGAGATAAAAGCCGCGACGGTTGGCGGGCGCGATCTCGCTGAGGTAAGTCGCGCTGGTGCCGTATTCGCCGCCCATGCTCAGACCCTGCAGCAGGCGCGCGGCGATCAGCACGACAGGCGCGAGCACGCCGATGCTCGCGTAGCCGGGCGTGAGCGCGATCATCAGCGAGCCGATGCACATGGCCGTGACCGACCACGTGAGCGCGGACTTGCGCCCGTGGCGGTCGGCGTAGAAGCCCACGAGCCAGCTGCCGAGCGGCCTCGCAACGTAGCCCACGGCGGCGATAGCAGCCGTGTTCATGAGCTGCACGGTAGGCTTGTCGCTCGGGAAAAACGACTTCGCGAAGTAGATCGAAAAAATGCTGTACGCCAGAAAGTCGTACCACTCGATCAGATTGCCGGCCAGGCCCCCGACGATCGAACGGATGCGTGGCCGCGCTATTGGCGCAGCATCTGCTTCTACTGCCTGATTATTTATTCGGACTCCGAAGTCTGTTTCATTCGACATGCGTGCGTCTCCTCCTCTTGATTTTCAAATTGTCGGGATGTGGCGTTCAGTCCTTCGGCGCGTACTCTTTATCGAGCCGGTCGAAGAGCGGCTTGTTCACGAGGCGCTGACGCTCGGCGAACGGCGCGACGATATTCGCGTCTTCGTCGAGGCGGCCGTTTGCGCGCAATTGCCCAAGCGCACGCTGCATGCCGACCAACGCACCTTGCAGCGCCGCGTTCGCGTACAGCACCAGCGCGTAGCCCAGACCCGCCAGCGCTTCGCGCGACTGCACCGGCGTCTTGCCGCCAATCACGATGTTGATGAGTTGCGGCGCGTCGATGAGCTTCGGCAGGCGCTCGATGTCTTCGAGCTTTTCCGTGGCTTCGATAAAGAGAATGTCCGCGCCAGCCTCGATGAACGCATGGCCGCGCGCAATCGCGTCTTCGATGCCGTGCACGGCGGCCGCGTCGGTGCGCGCCATGATGAGCAGGTTGCCGTCTTCGCGCGCGTCCACGGCCGCGCGGATCTTGCCGACCATCTCGCTCGCGCCGATCACTTCCTTGTTGGCGAAGTGGCCGCACTTCTTTGGCATCACCTGGTCTTCGAACTGGATCGCGTCGGCGCCGCTGCGCTCGAGCGTGCGCACGGTCTGGCGCACATTGAGCGCGTTGCCGAAGCCCGTGTCGGCGTCGACGATGAGCGGCAGGTTGACGGCGTCGCGCACGCGCGCCGTGTGCTCGGCGATGTCGGAGAGGCCGACGAAACCGAGATCGGGCAGGCCGAACGACATGTTGGTGACGCCCGCACCCGTGAGGTAGAGCGCTTCGAAGCCGGCGTCCTCGATCACGCGGGCGCTCATGGCGTTGAAGGCGCCCGGCACGAGCAGGCCGCGGCGTTCGTTGACCTTGGCGCGGAAAGCGGCGCGGCGCGCGGCAGTGGAAGTGGTCATCGCGATGACTCCGTGAAGTGGGTTTTGAGATGGCTCAGACAATTGCAGGATGTATGCCAACCGGCAGATGCCGGGGCCAGGCCATATAAAACAACACCTTAGCCGGTCCCTGCGCACGGCAGCGTTTCATGCCACAATCGGTGGAACGTTTCATGAAACGTTCCAGAACACCCCTTCGTACCGAGGATTTTGCCGTGCCTCAACCCAGCCTGCCCCAGCCCGCCGGCCGCCCGAGCATCGCGCTCGTGAGCATCAGCCGGCTGCGCAATCTCTGCGAAACCGTTGCGCCGCGTTACGCCAATGAGGCGCGCTTCTTCAACGTGCGCGAAGGCTATGGCGACGCCGTTACGGCGCTGCAGCCCTATATCGAAGCGGGCACTGTCGACGTGGTGCTCGCCGCCGGGTCCAACGGCGCGTATCTGCGCGACAACCTGAGCGTGCCCGTGGTCATGGTGAAAGTGAACGGTTTCGACGTGCTGGCCGGCATCACGCACGCGAACGCCACCTGGCCCGGCGCGCCGATCGGGCTGATCCTGCACGAGAGCGTTTCGCACGAGCTCGCCGACCTGGGCGCGTGGCTCAAGCTGCGCCTCACGCAGCGCGCCTACCGCACTGTGGATGAAGTACGCGACGCCGTCACGGCGCTCGCCGCCGAGGGATGCCGCGTCATCATCGGCCCCGGCATGGCCTGCGATCTCGCCCAGGAGGCGGGGCTCGAAAGCGTCTTCCTCTATTCGCTGGGCGCGGTACATGAAGCGTTCGAGCGCTCCGTGGAGCTGGCGCGCGTGAGCCGCCAGAAAGAGTCCAAGCGCGTGCGCCTGAACACGATCGTCGCGCACCTGCGCGACGGCGTGGCCGCTTTCGACGCAGCCGGTCAGCTCGAAGCGGTCAATCCCGCCATGCTCGACTTGCTCGGCCTCGACCGCGCGCGCGACGTGAGTGCGCAGCTTGTCCGCTCGCTGGGCCCGCTGCTGCGTGAAGTAGCCAACGAGGTGGCCGGCGGCGAGGCGGCAGTCGACGAGCGCATCGAGCAGATCGGCGGGCGCTCGCTCATCGTGAGTTGCGTGCCGATCGTCGAGCAAGGCGCGCGCTCGGGCGCGGTCGTCACGGCGCAGGATGCGCTCGTCGCGCAGCGCATCGACCGGTCGCTGCGCACGACCCAGCGGCCCCGGCATCTCGTGGCGCGCTACGAACTGGACGACCTGGTAGGCGTGGCGCCCTCCATGGCGCGCGTGCGGCGCCTCGCGGCCATGAGCGCCGCGCACGACGCCACCGTGCTCCTTACGGGCGAAAGCGGCACGGGCAAGGAACTCGTCGCGCAAGGCATCCACAACGCGAGCCGGCGGCACGGCAATCCATTCGTCGCCTTCAATTGCGCGGCGCTGCCCGAGGGGCTGATCGAAAGCGAGCTGTTCGGCCACGAGGAAGGCGCGTTCACGGGCGCGCGGCGCGGCGGCAAGCCCGGCCTCGTGGAAACCGCGCATACGGGCACGATCTTTCTCGACGAAATCGGCGAGATGCCGCCCGCGTTGCAAAGCCGCTTGCTGCGCGTGCTCCAGGAGCGCGAGGTGATGAAGCTGGGCGCTAGCCGCGCCACGCCCGTGGACGTGCGCGTGATCGCCGCCACGCACCGCGACCTGCGCGCACTGGTGCAGGAAGGCGCGTTCCGGGCCGACCTGTATTTCCGGCTCAATCTGCTGCATATTCCGTTGCCGCCCTTGCGCGAGCGCCGCGAGGACATGGCCGCGCTCGCGCGCCATCTGCTCGAACGCATGGCCGATCGTTACGGGCTGCGCGCCGTCGCGATCGAGCGCGTGCATACGCTGTTCGCGCCGTATTTCACGCGCTATGCGTGGCCGGGCAATGTTCGCGAACTGGAAAATCTGCTGGCGCGCGCGGCCATTTTCCTCGCAGATGAAACTGGCGGCATGCCCGGAGATAGTTCGTTATACGATGTATTCCCGGAATTCGCGCAGAGCGACGAAGCCACCGATGCGCCACAGCGCAACGGAGCGCGCCGCGACGACGCCACACCGGTCACCCGGGAGGATGTCGAGCGCGCACTCGCCGCGCACGGCGGCAATCGGGCGGCCGCCAGCCGTGCGCTCGGCATCGGGCGCACGACACTTTGGCGTTTGATGAAGGGGACTTGAGCCACGGCGATCGTCACGGTCCGGCGGGTCGCGCCGCCGCGCTCGGGTAATATGACACGCTGAACATCGCGTCTTTCTACAACGCCTCCACCCTGCCGCGGAACCTGTCAATCGTGAACTATTTCAATGTCCTGCTCGCGCTTTCGGGCGTCCTGCTGTTGAGCGTCGCCAGTCCGGGGCCGAACTTCGTCATCGTCACTTCCACGGCGGTGGCCTCGCGCCGCGCGGGCCTCGCGACCGGCCTCGGCCTCGCCGCCGCCTCCGGCACCTGGGCGTGGATCGCCATCGCGGGCTTGAGCCTGATCGTCAGCCATGTCGCGTGGATCGGCACCGGGCTGCGCATTGCGGGCGCGGCCTATTTGATCTGGCTCGGCGCGAAAATGCTGCTCACCGCGCGCCAGCCTTTGCAGGTTGCGGCGCAGGCGGGCGCGTCGGGTTGGGCCGCAGCGAAAAAGGGCTATGTCGTCAGCATGACGAACCCGAAGGCCATTGCGTTTTACGGCAGCATCTTCGCGTTGATGGTGCCCGCCAGCGCGCCGCGGTGGCTCGAAGCGGCCGTCGTCGTGATCGCGATCCTCATCTCGTGCGGGTGGTATTGCACGATGGCTCTGCTCGCCTCGCATCCCGCCGTGCGCCAGTTCCTCGTTCGGCGCAAAGCTGCGCTCGACTCGGTGGTGGGCGTCGTGCTGATCGGGCTCGGCGGGCGCATGCTCGCAGGGCGCTGAGCGTTTCTGCGCGGCCATGAGCGCTCGCATACCTTCGCAATGGCTGCGCGCCGCGCTGCTGGCGTTCGCGCTCGCGTGGCTGAGCGCGGCCTCGTCATTGCTGGCCCATGCGCAAAGCGCGCCCAGAGTCGTCGACATCCCTACCCGGCCCGGCGTCACCCAGCGATTTCTTTTCATTGCGCCCGCAACTCCGAAGGCGGTCGCGATACTCTATGCGGGCGGGCACGGCGGCCTGCAACTGAACCCGAATGGCAGCTTCGGCTGGGGCGCCAACAACTTTCTCGTGCGTTCGCGCATGCTGTTCGTGAACGACGACGTTGCCGTGGCCGTCATCGACGCACCGAGCGACCGGCAATCGCCGCCCTACCTTGACGGCTTTCGCAGCACGCCCGAACACGCCGAGGACGCCCGCGCCGTGATTGCATGGTTGCGCGAGCAACTACACGTGCCGGTCTGGCTCGTCGGCACGAGCCGCGGCACGCAGTCGGTCGCGGCCATCGCCATTGCGCTAGGGAACGACGCAAACCCGAATGCAACCCCCGGCGCGGGCCCGGACGGCATCGTGCTGAGTTCGACCATCCTGCAAGACAAACGTGGCGGCAATCCGGTCACGAGCATGAACCTCTCCGCGCTCAAGATCCCCGTGCTCGTGGTGCATCACAAGGACGACGCCTGCAAGTTCTGTCCGGTTTCCGAAACGGACACGCTCATGCAAAAGCTCACGCAGTCGCCGAGAACGAAGCTGATGCTCGTCTCCGGCGGCGCCTCGCGGGGCGACCCGTGCGAGGCGTTTGCGTATCACGGCTACAACGGCATCGAGAGCGACGTCGTACACGGCATCACGGCTTGGATGCTGGCGCCTTGAGCGCTTTCACGCACGTCTAGTGACGCCTCGCGAGATGAATGCCGGCCAGCATGCAGCGCACCGAACCGCCAGCCATCTCGATCGTCGGCACATTTAGCGGCAAGAGCTGCGCGGATCGTTCGATCAAGCGCCGTTGCTCTGGGCTCAGGCAGTCGTACGCGCGCTGCGACAGCGCGAGCACGCGCGCGCCGTTTGCCGTGAGTTCGATGGCGTTGCCCGCAAAATTGCCGATCTGTTCGCGCTCGAGTCCGATGACAGTGCGCCCGCTTTGCTCGAGGCGCCGACGAATCTCGGCGCGGCGCGTGGCGTCGGGAATCACATCGAGGCCAATCAGCGCGAAGTCGGTCGCGACGCTCATCATGACGTTGGTGTGATAGATGGGCTTACCGTCCGCGCCGGCCGTATCGAAGCACATCGGCTCGTACTGAAAGCGCTCGCAAAAGCGTTCGAGCGCCGCTGGATCGGCACGGCGCGAACGCGCCGTATAAGCCACGCGGGTCACATGGTCGAGCACCATGGCGCCCGTGCCTTCGAGAAATACTTCGTCCTGCTCAAGAACCGAGAAGTCGATCACCTCCGCGACGCGATATTGCGTCTTGAGCAGATCGATCACATCGGGCCTGCGCTCGCGGCGGCGGTTGCCGCTATACATCGGATAAAGCGCGACATGCCCGCCCGCATGGGTGGAAAACCAGTTGTTCGGGAATACCGAATCGGGCGTGCCATGCTCGCCGAAGTCGTCGAAGAGATGCACGCGCACGCCCGCGTGTTCGAGCGCCTCGGCCGCCTGGGTCACCTCGTCGCGCGCGGTCTCGGCGATGGCCTGCGCGGCCTCGCTACAGGTAGCGGCCGCCGCGCATTGAAACGCGTTGTCGGCGGCGGTTTCGGGGTTGGGGTGAAAGCGGTGCGGCCGGATCATCACGACGGCAGACGGCGCCTGGATCGAAGGGAGATTCATGGCTTCGCTCAGGCGGCGCATTCTGCTGCGTGTGCCGTTGCGCCCGTTTCGGCGACCTCGCCGATCAACCCGAAGAGGTTCTTGGGATCGTCGGCGGGCGGGACCAGCGAAATCTCGCTGCCCACGTGGTGCTCGGAGGACAGCGCATACAGGTAGCGCAGCGCAGAATAATCCTCCAGCGCGAAGCCAACCGAATCGAATACCGTCACCTGCGCCGCATGCTCGCGGCCCGGCGCTTCGCCTTGCAGCACGCGCCAGAACTCGGTCACGGAAAAGTCGGCGGGCATTTGCTGGATCTCGCCTTCAATGCGGCTCTGCGGCTCGTATTCCACAATGACGCGCGCCATGCGCAATACGTCCGCGTGCAACTCGGTCTTGCCGGGGCAGTCCCCGCCCACCGCGTTCAGATGCATGCCGGGCTCGATCATCTCCGGCGTGACGATGGTCGCGTATGCCTTGTCCGCCGTGACGGTCGTGACGATATCGGCACCGCGCACGGCATCCGCGGTCGAAGCGGCACGCACGAGTTTCAGGCGCGGCCATGCCGCGAGATTGCGCATCAGCTTGTCGGTGGCGAGCGGGTCGATGTCGAACACACGGATCTCGTCGATGCCCAGCAGCGTGTGAAAGGCAATCGCCTGAAACTCGCTCTGCGCGCCATTGCCGATCAGCGCCATCGTGCGCGCATTGGTACGCGCAAGACGCTTCGCGGCCATGACCGAGGTGGCGGCCGTGCGCAGCGCGGTGGTGAGCGTCAGTTCCGCGAGCAGCACGGGATAGCCCGTCTCGACGTCGCCGAGCGCCCCGAACGCCATCACGGTGGGCAGACCGCGCCGCGCATTGATCGGGTGACCGTTCACGTACTTGAACGCGAAGAGCTTCGAGTCCGCCACCGGCATGAGTTCGATCACGCCGTCGCGCGAATGGCACGCAACGCGCGGCGACTTGTCGAAGTCGGCCCAACGGCGGTAGTCGGCCTCGAGCGTATCGACGAGTTCACTCAGGAAGCGGCGCACGCCGATTCGCGCGATTAGATGGCTGGTAGCAGGAACGTCGAGAAAGCGGGTCATGAAATGTCTCCTGTGCGATGCCTGATGGATACGCGGCGTTGCGCCGCTGATAAGGAGATTATTTCGATGAAGCGCGCCAACCAGAAGCGCGCAAAGCTGGCAAATTGCGCGGCAAATGTGTCACTTTGCCATGTCTCGCTGGCAGGTTGCGCCCTGCTGCGCGCCCGCTCAAGCCTTATGCGTGGAAAGCAGGATGCTGGTTTCGGTGTTGTTAATGCCGTCGATCAGGCGGATCGCGCCAAGCACGCGATCGAAATTTTCCAGCGAGTCGGCCTGCAGTTCCGCGATCAGGTCCCACCGCCCGTTCGTGCTGTAGATGGTCGTGACGTTGGGATAGCCGCGCAGCGCCTTGACGACTTCGGCGCCCTGGTTGCCTTCCACCGCAATCGACATCAGCGCGCGAATGCGATGCTTTTCCGCCACGGGCTTCACCCTGATCGTGTAGCCGACGATCACGCCGTTCTCTTCGAGTCGCGCAATGCGGTTCTGCACGGTGGCGCGTGCCACGCGCAGTTGCTTCGCGAGCGTGACGACGGAGGTGCGGGCGTTGTCGCGCAAGAGCGCGATGAGTTGGCGATCGACGTCGTCGAGGCTGATCATGTTGAGTTTCCTGCCTGTATTTCCGAAAGCCGCGACTATGCAGTGAATGGCGGGTTGCCGCCATGCGGGTTGATCAGCATGCGTAGCATGCATGCACATTTTGCCAGGAATATCGGCATTTTCGCCAGCTTCGCGAAGCTCGCATTACGGCCGCTCGCGCAATTCGCTTGCGGCCTCCTGGACGAGCCAGTCACGAAACGCCTTAAGGCGCGGCAGACTCGCGCATTCCGGCCGATAGACCACGTAATACGCCAGCGCCGACGTGAAGTCGACCTCAGGAAAGAGCCGCACGAGCCGGCCGGCCGCGAGATCGTCGCGCGCCATGACGCTGCGCGCGAGCGCAACGCCATGCCCTTCAATCGCGGCCTGCAGCACCGCGGCCGAGTTGTTGATCTTCATGCCGCGGCTGGCTGATGCGAGCGTCACACCCACGCTCTCGAACCACGCCCGCCACGAAGCGAAGCCCGCATGGCTGTCCACGGAGAGATCGTGAATGAGCGGCGCGCGGGCAAGATCGCGTGGCGCGCGCCATTTGCCGGCCCGGCGCACGGCCGGTGAGCAGACGGGATAGATCTCCTCGTCCATGAGCTTTTCGGCAGCGAGCCCCGGCCACGCGCCCGCTCCATAGCGCACGCCGATATCGACGCCCTGCGCGACGAAGTCGAGCAGTTTGAGGCTCGTGTCCAGACGCACATCGGTGTCGGGCCATGCCGCCTGAAATCGGTCGATGCGCGGCAAGAGCCATTTGGCGGCGAACGCGGGGCTTACCGTGACCGTGAGCACGCCGTTCGCCGATCCTTCCTTCAGGCGCTCCAGCCCCAGGCTCAAGCGATCGAAACCCGCGCGAATGTCGGGCAGCGCGCGCTCGGCCACCTCTGTCGCCACCAACCGCGCCCGTCCGCCGCTGCCGCGGACGAACAAGGGCGTACCGAGCCAGTCTTCGAGACTGCGCACGAGCTGGCCCACGGCGGCAGGTGTCACGCTCAACTCGGCCGCAGCGGCGGAAAAGCTCTGATGCCGCGCGCTCGCTTCGAATGCGCGCATGGCATTGAGGTAGACCGGCGTCTTCATGATCTAAATATTTTCTATCAATGAGAGACAGAATATCTGATTTGTGGCCGCTTGAGGACGCGCACAGAATGACTGCATAGACATAACGCGGCGTACAACCCGTTCCGCCAGCTTCGTCCACCATTTACTGCTTCGAGGAGTCCGTCATGAGCCAAAGTTTTTCTTTCGATTTTACGTCCAGGGTCGCCATCGTCACCGGCGGCGGCTCCGGTATCGGCAAGGAGGTCGCCGCGCGCCTCGTGAAGGGCGGCGCGCGCGTTGTCATTGGCGGGCGCGATGAGGCAAAGCTGCGCGAAGCGGCCGCGCAAATCGACGCTTCGGGTGAGAACGTGCGCTTCCTTGCGGGCGACATCGCGCTGCCTGCCACGGCGGCTGCGCTCGTCGACCTCGCGACCGAGGCATTCGGCGGCGTCGACATTCTCATCAACAACGCCGGCATATTCCGGCCCAAAGCGTTTCTCGACGTGACCGAGGCTGAATACGACGGCTTTCTCGACACGATCCTCAAAGGCAAGTTCTTCATGGCGCAAGCGGCTGCAAAGGCGATGCTCAAGCGCGGCGGCGGCGCGATCGTGCAGACGGGTTCGCTCTGGGCGCTGCAAGCCATCGGCGCCACGCCTTCCGCGGCCTATTCGGCGGCAAATGCGGGCGTGCATGCGCTCACGCGCAATCTCGCCATCGAACTGGCGTCCTCGAACATCCGCATCAATACCGTCGCGCCGGGCGTTGTGGAAACGCCGGTCTATCGCACTTTCATGACGGAAGACGAAGTCAAGCAGACGCTGCCGGGATTCAACGCGTTTCATCCGCTCGGACGCAACGGGCAACCCGCGGATGTCGCCGAAGCGATGCTCTTTCTCGCCTCGCCTCACGCCTCGTGGATTACGGGCACCGTGCTGCCCGTGGACGGCGGCGTGATGGCCGGCCGCCACGCCTGAAGCGCTTTCGACTCATCGAAATTTCGACACAGGAGCAAGACATGGTTTATCTGCAAATCACCCTGAAGATCGCGGCAGGCAACCGCGCGGCCGCAGCAGGCGTCTACCGGCAGTACAAGGCGCCGTTTCTCGAAACGATAGCGGGAGCCAAATCGAAAGAACTGCTCGTGCGTGAAGCGGACGTGCAGGTGCTGCACGGCTTTGACACTATCGAACGTGCGCAGGCTTACCTGGAAAGCACGTTGTTCACGGCAGACGTCGTTGGCGCGCTCGCGCCGCTGCTGGACGATGCGCCCGAAGTGCGCGTGTACGAAGCCGCCTGAAGCAACCGCACAGCCTGACCAACCTCACAAACCGGACAAACGACGAAGATGCAAGACTGGAACCTCTATCGCGACGCAATGCTCGCGCGCGTAGGCGAATACGCACGGATCACTCCCGATGTGATGCGCGGGCTGATGACGATCGACGGCGCGGCGGCCAAAACCGGCAAGCTCGAACCGAAGATGCACGAACTCATTGCGCTCGCGGTTGCCGTCACCACGCGCTGCGACGGCTGTATCGCCGTACACACCAAGAAGGCTGTCGAGCTCGACGCGACGATCGAGGAAATATCCGAAGCATTGGGCGTGGCGATCGCGCTCAACGCAGGCGCGGCGCTCACGTATTCGGCGCGTGTTCTCGACGCACACGCCGCTTTGCCGAAAGTCTGAAAGTCACACTCGTTCGCCGCCGGGCACGCTGCTTCATTCATAAGGAATCCTGCATCATGAAGAAAACGTACCGTGCCATGCAGATCACGCGGCCCGGCATGCTCGAACTGGTGGAGCGGCCCACGCCCGAGCCCGGCCCCGGCGAGGTGCTGCTCGAAGTCGAGGCGTGCGGCGTGTGCGGCGCAGACGCCATGGACATCGAGCAGCCGGACCCAGCACTCGATGCGCCACGCGTGCCGGGCCACGAAGTCGTAGGCCGCATTGCTGCGATCGGCGCGGGTACGCCGCCAATCTGGCGCATGGGGCAGCGCGTGGGCGTGGGCCGTCTCGGCGGCCACTGCAATGCCTGCGATGCGTGCCGGCGCGGCCAGTTTCAGCTATGTCGCAATCAGCCCTTCGTGGGCGCCAGTTGCGACGGCGGCTACGCCGAAATGATGGTGGCGCGCAGCACCGGGCTCGTTTCTATCCCCGAAGCGTTGAGCGCCGAGGCGGCCGCGCCGATACTCTGCGCCGGGATCGCGACGTTCAACGCGCTCAAGAAATGCGGTGCGCAAGCCGGCGATCGCGTCGCCGTGTTCGGCATCGGCGGGCTCGGCCACATGGCGCTGCAGTACGCGCGCCGCATGGGCTTCGAGGTGATAGCCATTGGCCGCGGCGACGACGTTGCCGCCGACACGCTCGCACTCGGCGCGCACGTCTACATCGACGCCACCCGCGACGATGCAGCGGCACGACTGCTGGCGCTGGGGGGCGCACAGGCCATCGTCGCGACCGTCGGCGACGCCGCAAGCGTGAGCGCACTGATGCGCGCGCTCGCGCCTCAGGGCCGCATGGTGGTGCTCGGCGCGGGAAAGGACGCGCTGGCCGTATCGCCGGGACTGCTTGTCGTGGGCGAACAGGGCGTGCTGGGGTCGCTCACGGGCTCGCCCTATGAGAATGAGAAAACGCTGAACTTCAGCGTACTGACCGGCGTGCGCCCGACAATCGAAGTCCTCCCGCTTGTGCGCGCCAACGACGCCTACCAGAAGATGAAATCCGGCAAGGCGCAGTTCCGGATGGTGCTCACGATGGAGAACCCGCCGCTCGACGGCAGCCAACGCTAACCGCCCTTCTTCCTCACCGGCGCGCTGTTGTGCCCGAACGACCCCGGCGGCTCCGCTCTGCCGTGGTGGCCGAGCGGCACCTCTGCCGATTGTTCCGGATGCGGTCCGCCCTCGCGCGGCATGAACTCGGGCCGCGATTCCGGTTGATCGAAGCTGCCCGGCGCACCCCGTGCGGGTTTCTGCTTCGCCAGTTGCTTGCCCGCGCCGGGATCGTCGCCGGATTCGCTGGCCTCGTCCGGCCGCGGGTTTTGTGTCGAAGGACCCATACTCGCTCCCTGGTGTGCGTAAAACATCGTTGCGCGGCCATCCTGCTCACGATTTCGGTCCGCTGGCCGGCGTCGCTTGCGCGCCGGCCGGCGCCGACATCTGACTGCTCGAAGAGGAGTCCAGCGTTTGCGGGTGCTCGCCTTCGTTCACACGTTTGCAGGCCGTGCATCCAAGCGCGAGCGCAACCGCGCCGAGCAGCCACACGCCGGCCCGCCGCCGGCCCTGGCCTGGACGTCGATTCGTAGTGCTTTTCATCTGATCCCTCCCTCGTGCGCGGCAATTGCAATTCCGCCTGCCACGCTTGTAATTTTTCTACCCCGCTCTGCGTCCGTCTGATCTTTTGGTTCTGCGCTGCTGCACGCCGTCTTTGCGCTCAACGTTGCGCCCAGCTATTCCCGATATGCCGCCATCACGATCCACATATCGCGCTCGCCGTTGCTCACTTCGGCGGCTAGCGCGTAGCGATCGTGCGGGCTGCAGGCGTTTTGCAGCGCCTTGCGCGCCTGCTCCGTGTTGTCGTAATCGCGCCGTTCCAGCGGACGCACCTCGTTGCGTCCCTCGAACATCTTCTGGTCCCTGCGGTAGATGAGCGTTTCCGTTTTCCATTCGCGAAAGCATTCCCTGACATGCTGGAAATCGCCCCCGCACACATTCACTTCGTAGCGTGGAGTTGACTTCATGATCGACTGCCTCCCTTGCCGGTTCCGCGCGCGCGAGCCGTTTTCCTCACGTCTCGCGCGTGCACACCCGATAGAACGCATGAGGCGTGCCGGATCCCGCCGCACTCGCGCCGCAGACGGTATTGCATTTGCGCAGCGGGTGAATCGTCGAAAGGGAGCACTTATGACCACGAGCCAGCATCCTTCTACGCGGCGCAAGGGCGGCCGCCCCGCGCGCCAGCGTCATGCCCATGCGAGCGCCGCTAAAGGTCACACGAAAAGCGCCGCTAGCAGCGCCACGAACAAATGGTCGAAGCACGTGAACGAGACGAGCGACGCCATGGACATCGAATCCGGCTTATTCAAGTCCGGCAGCGCCGAACAGATTGCCCGGTCGCTCAAGGAGTCGTCGCTGCACAGCCGGCGGCGCAAGGGCACACCGTTTCAGTCGGCCATGTCGATGCTGAACTTCTACATCAATCGGGCGGGCAAAAACCTGCCTAAAACGCGGCGCGACACGCTCGCGAAAGCAAAAGGAAAGCTGCGCGAAGCGTTTGGCCGCAAGCCCTGAAGGAAAATCTCAGGCTTTTCCACGCAGGCACCGGCGTTGCAGCCCAACTCTTATATAAGACATAAGACATTTGACGTTATAGAGCATTCCAATTAAAATCGCGATCAAAGCAGTGCCTGGAAAAGCCTCGGAGTGCCCGAAAAGCCTTCGCCTTCAAACGCAATACCAGTAGGTCCCCCAATGCTTGAAAATTTTCGCGCTCACGTAGCCGCACGCGCCGCGCTCGGCATTCCCCCCCTGCCGCTCACGGCCCAGCAGACCGCCGAACTGGTGGAACTGCTGACGAACCCGCCCGCTGGCGAAGAACAAACCCTCGTCGACCTGATCACCAACCGCGTGCCCGCAGGCGTTGACGAAGCCGCCCGCGTGAAGGCCGGGTTCCTGGCCGCCGTGGCCAAGGGCGAAACCGCCTGCGCGCTGATCTCGCGCGCTCGCGCCACCGAACTGCTCGGCACGATGCTGGGCGGCTACAACATCGCCCCGCTGATCGAGCTGCTGTCCGACGCCGAAGTGGGCACCGTGGCTGCCGACGCGCTGAAGAAAACCCTGCTGATGTTCGACCAGTTCCACGACGTCAAGGAACTGGCCGACAAGGGCAACGCGAATGCACGTGCCGTGCTGCAAAGCTGGGCCGACGCCGAATGGTTCACGAGCCGTCCGGAAGTGCCGCAAAGCCTGACCATCACCGTGTTCAAGGTGACGGGCGAAACCAACACCGACGACCTCTCGCCGGCCCCGGACGCGACCACCCGCCCGGACATCCCCATGCACGCGCTGGCGATGCTCAAGAACGCGCGCCCCGGCATCACGCCGGAAGAAGACGGCAAGCGCGGCCCGGTCAAGTTCATCGAATCGCTGAAGGAAAAGGGTCACCTGGTCGCCTACGTGGGCGACGTGGTCGGCACCGGCTCCTCGCGCAAGTCGGCGACCAATTCGGTGCTGTGGTTCACGGGTGAAGACATCCCCTTCATCCCGAACAAGCGCTTCGGCGGCGTGTGCCTCGGCGGCAAGATCGCCCCGATCTTCTACAACACGATGGAAGACGCCGGCGCCCTGCCGATCGAACTCGACGTGTCGCAGATGGAAATGGGCGACGTGGTCGAACTGCGCCCGTATGAAGGCAAGGCACTCAAGAACGGCGAAGTCATCTCCGAATTCCAGGTCAAGTCCGACGTGCTGTTCGACGAAGTGCGCGCCGGCGGCCGCATTCCGCTGATCATCGGCCGCGGCCTGACCGCCAAGGCGCGTGAAGCACTGGGTCTCGCCCCGTCGACGCTGTTCCGCCTGCCGCAGCAGCCGGCCAACAGCGGCAAGGGTTTCTCGCTGGCACAGAAGATGGTTGGCCGCGCCTGCGGCCTGCCGGAAGGCCAGGGCGTGCGCCCCGGCACGTACTGCGAACCGAAGATGACCTCGGTCGGCTCGCAGGACACGACGGGCCCGATGACCCGCGACGAACTGAAGGACCTGGCGTGTCTCGGCTTCTCGGCCGACCTCGTCATGCAGTCGTTCTGCCACACCGCCGCTTATCCGAAGCCGGTGGACGTGAAGACGCACCAGACGCTGCCGAACTTCATCAGCAACCGTGGCGGCATCGCGCTGCGCCCCGGCGACGGCGTGATCCACTCGTGGCTGAACCGCATGCTGCTGCCCGACACCGTCGGCACCGGCGGCGACTCGCACACGCGCTTCCCGATCGGCATCAGCTTCCCGGCAGGCTCGGGTCTGGTCGCCTTCGCGGCCGCCACCGGCACGATGCCGCTGGACATGCCGGAATCGGTGCTCGTGCGCTTCAAGGGCAAGATGCAGCCGGGCGTCACGCTGCGTGACCTCGTCAACGCCATCCCGCTGTGGGCGATCAAGCAAGGCACGCTGACGGTTGCCAAGCAAGGCAAGAAGAACATTTTCTCGGGCCGCATCCTCGAAATCGAAGGCCTGCCCGACCTGAAGGTCGAGCAAGCGTTTGAACTGTCGGATGCATCGGCCGAGCGTTCGGCTGCCGGTTGCACGGTGCACCTGAACAAGGAACCGATCATCGAATACCTCAACAGCAACATCACGCTGCTGAAGTGGATGATGGCCCAGGGCTACCAGGACCCGCGCAGCCTCGAGCGCCGCGTCAAGGCGATGGAAGCATGGCTCGCCGACCCGCAACTGCTGCAACCGGATGCGGACGCCGAGTACGCCGCGGTCATCGAAATCGACCTGGCCGACGTGCATGAGCCGATCGTGGCCTGCCCGAACGACCCGGACGACGTGAAGACGCTGTCGGATGTTGCCGGCGCCAAGATCGACGAAGTGTTCATCGGCTCGTGCATGACCAACATCGGTCACTTCCGTGCCGCGTCGAAGCTGCTCGAAGGCAAGCGCGACATTCCGGTCAAGCTGTGGGTCGCTCCGCCGACCAAGATGGACCAGAAGCAGTTGACCGAAGAAGGCCACTATGGCGTGTTCGGCACGGCAGGCGCACGCACCGAAATGCCGGGCTGCTCGCTGTGCATGGGCAACCAGGCACAGGTGCGCGAAGGCGCGACGGTCATGTCGACGTCCACGCGTAACTTCCCGAACCGTCTGGGCAAGAACACGAACGTGTATCTTGGCTCGGCGGAACTGGCGGCGATCTGCTCGCGTCTGGGCAAGATCCCGACCAAGGAAGAGTACATGGCCGACATGGGCGTGCTCAACGCCAATGGCGACAAGATCTACCAGTACATGAACTTCGACCAGATCGCCGACTTCAAGGAAGTGGCCGACACGGTGACGATGTAAGTGTGACGCTGGAGTACGGCGCGGAGTTGTTGTTCTAGCTCTGCGCCGCTGCGCCAAACGATGGCGCCGCAGGCTCGATGCCTGCGGCGCCATTTTTTTCGCTTCGAGGATTACCGCGCGGCGGTGACGGCCCGAACCACGAGCATGATGCGCTCGACCCGCGCGCCGGGCCGGATCCGGCCTGAACGTTCGAGCTCGGCGAGCCCATGCAGCGCTGCCCAGAAAGTCTCGGTCACGTCGTCGACATTGGCGCAGAACGGCGCGACGACCGACGCGATCGCTTCGAAACCAGCCCGAAGTTCCGGGCGCGTTTCAGCGTCGGCAAACCGCAGATCGGTCGGGAGGGTAAACATGGCCTCGTAGAGCGCGGTGCAACGCGATGCAAAGCCGAGATAGGCCATCGCGACATTCTCGATGGCGTTCTCCTGGCCGCTCGATCCATCGGCCGCTTCCCGAAGCGCCACTGTCAGCTCCTGGAAGCCCTCTATCGCAACCGCTGTCACGATCGCGTCCCTATTCTCAAAATGCGAATAGAGGACCGGCTGACTGTATTCGATCTCAACGGCCAGGCGGCGCACGGTTACGGCATCCCATCCTTCGCGCTCCGCAATCGCGCGCGCAACCGCAATGATGCGGGACTCGCGCTCCGCCCGTTGCCTGCCCTTGCGCTCGGCGATACTCAACTTTTCATCTCCCTGACCAGAATGGTCGACATGCCCCGCGATGATACGGAAGCTTGAAAATCTAGCAATGCTAGATTATATTCCATCACTACATCACGAGGCATGGGGCGATGCGATGCACGGACTTTCGATCGGACTGGCGCTGTTTCTGGCCCTCGCAATTATCGCGATCGGCACCCAATATCTTGCGCGGCCAATGACTGCGACTCGCAGTTTCGGCCTGCCGCTGCCGGAGAACGGCGCCAACGTCGCCTGGTGGCTTCGTCTCAAGGGCGTGCGCGACATTGCGTCGGGACTGGCGGTCCTGGCGTTCATGGTGTGGGGCACGCCTCTTGGGGCCGGCATCGTCCTGCTTGTGCTGGCCTTTGTTCCCGTTGGCGACATGCTGGTCATTCTTGGCGCGAAAGGCTCCACCAAGGCTGCTTTCGGCATGCACGGCGCGACGGCCGTGCTGATGGTCTTCACGGCGGCTTCTTTGATGATGGGCGGGCGCTGAGATGATCCATACGCTTTCGGTCTGGCTTCTCGTTGCCGGCTTCTTTGGCGCAGGTCTCTTCAATGCGCTCGGCACGCCCGCGACGCAACGCGATTTCGCCCGGTGGGGTTACCCGCGCTGGTGGGGCCGCTTGACCGGCGCACTCGAGATGGTGTGCGCCGCTCTGATTGCGCTTCCTGTTAGCCGCATGGTTGGCCTCGCGCTTGGTGCGCTAATCATTGCGGCCGCGGTTTTGACCGTGCTGCGTCACCGCGACTACACGCACCTTGTGCCACTCGGTGTGTTTGTCGCCGTGATCGCGCTCGCAGGAATCGCGCCTTGAGAGAGCGGCGCACCGTATTCAGCCGTTGCCGCCGTGAAAGAGCGTCAGCTTGTTCGACACCGAAGTCACGCCCTGCACCGAACGCGTAACGTCCTCCGCCTGCCGGATCTGGTCGGCAGTGCGAACCGTGCCGCTCAGCGTCACGGCGCCGCTTCGCGCGCGAACGAAAACGCCGGAAACGTTGAATCCTTGCGCTCTGGACAGTGCGTGCCGCACAGCACGGGCGAGTGCGCGGTCTGACTTCGCCGCGCTGGGCGCCGCCGGCGTCGCGGCGGGCGCCATCGAGGCGTCCGCTGGCGCACTTGCCGACTGGGCATAAGCCACGCCAGCCGAGCTCAACAGAAGAAACGCACACAAGGCACATCGCAGGTTCGATTTCATGACCAGCTCCTGTCAACGCCGCGCAAAAATGCGCCGGCCGCGATCCATATTGCACCACCATCCGAACACTCGCTCCGACAGCGCTCGAATCGCGCCGTTGCATCGCCGTTGCACCGCCGCAGCACTACAGCGTCGCCGATGTCGCCGCGACGCCCAGAAAGGTTTGCACGATGCCGCGCTTGCGTTGACTGTGCAGGCAGGCCACCGAATCGATATTGCAGCCGCGCAGCTCCTCCACCGCAATGGCAACGGAACGCGCGCCCTCGGGAATCTCGCGTTCGAGCACGAACCCGATGCCGAGCCCTTGCCTGACGGCTTCCAGAACGGCCTCGCGACTCCCTAGTTTCATTGCCGTCGGGAGCGAAATCCCCGCACGCCGCAACGCTTCATCGACGAGTCGTTGCGTGTTGGAGCCCGCCTCCCGGCGAATCGCGGCATACGCCCCGAGATCTCGCAGCGATACGCTCCCGGCCGCTGCGAGCGGATGATGCTCTGGCACGAGAACACGCATGTCCTGCCGGGCGATGGGAATCGACGACACACGCGCATCGCTTTTCGCGTTGCCGATGACCACCGCGTCTACCCGATACGCCAGCAGATCGTCCCAGACCTCGCGCTGGCTGCCGAACGAGACCGATATTTCGATGTCCGGATATTGCGCGCGAAAGGCAGCCACCACTTGAAGGACCACCTGTGGCCCGTCGGCGGCGAGTTTGAGGCTGCCGTGCTGGAACATCGTCGCCCGGCTCACCATGTCCTCGATCTGCTCTTGCGCCGCAAACATCTGGCGGGTCAATTCAAAGAGCGGCTTCGCGGCATCGGTTGGATAAACGCCCTCGTTCGTGCGAACAAAGAGCGCCTGCTTGCAATCCTCTTCGAGATTGCGAATCTGCGCCGTGATCGCCGGTTGCGTCAGGCCAAGAAGATTTGCCGCCTTCGAGAAACTGCCCTCGCGCGCCACCGCGTCGAACGCCCTGAGCTGGAAATAACGCATCGCCACTCGAACCTCGCCATATAAATCTCAATGTGAAAATATAGCATCCGTATTAATTTGACTGCCGCCGGCGACACGTTCTAAGCTCGGTGCCGTTGCGGTTCCGCACGATCGCGCCAACTGGCGCCCGGCCCGATTCACGTTGAACGCGCCCGCCCCTTTTGACTCCTGGTGAAACGTAATGAGCAAAGAGATCGACTACCTCAATCCCGCCCTCCCGCGCGGCCTCCGGCGAGTGGCGATGCCCGTGGTCGACGCGACTGACGCAACGCTGAATGGCTACGGCAAGCTGGTGGACGACCCGCACGCATGCGAAGTGGAAATCGTGCAGTGGCCCGCAGTGGGCTCAAGACCGATCGACCCAGGGACCGGTGACGAAGCGGGCACGACGGAAGGCACATTTGTGAGCGAATGGCGCGGCGACATTCTCTACGGCCGAAACGAAGCCGTAGGCGGCAACTATGTGCTCGCCTACGCAACGGAGCCGGACGACGCGCGCGAAAACAGCGCCGCCGCACCGGAACGCATGTTGCTTTGGCATGCTAACTATCACCCCGATGGCGGGCAGCTGTTTTTTCCGCTCGATCGTCGCCCGTTCTATGTCCCGCTGGCATTGCCCGGCGACGATATAACGCCAGAGAAGTTCGTGTGCTTTCGCTTCGACGGACGGCAGGGTCTCTATATCCACCCCAACATCTGGCATGAAGGCGTGTTCACGCTGGACGGGACCCAGCGATTCTTCGACAAGCAAGGCGCTGTCCATGCACGCGTCTCGGTCGAATTTGCGTCCGAGTTCGGCTGTCTGCTCGAGGCAGCCATTACGCGTGACTAGCGCGTAGTGCTCCCGAAGCAGCACTGAGGCGGATAACGCTAGCGGAAGTTGCCCGAACGCGTCACGTCCTTTGCCTCCCTGTCGACAGCGCTGAGCGGCAATTCACGCTGCGTTTCGGGCATTTCGCTTTGCGCCATGCCCTCCTTGAATCCCTTCACAGCGCCGCCCAGATCGCCGCCGATGTTCCGTAGCTTCTTCGTGCCAAAAACGAGTGCCACGATCAATAGCACGATCATCCAATGCCAAATGCTCAATGAACCCATAACTGAAAATCCTCTCTTTCGCGTGACGGAGCATCGCCACCCCGCAGATTGAAACCGATGTTTCGCAGGCGTATTGGAACGCGCGGATGTGTCTCGTTCGTTTCCTGAAACGGCGGTTTTGTATGCGCATGTACGAACGCAGCCAGCAGATACACGCACATACAAAGCGGGGCCTTGTCTGCGAGCATGCGGCGCACCATCGGCCTCTTGTTTTACAGGGGCTGCGTCAGGCAACTATGCGCGTCGCTTCGCTGCGCGTTTGGGCTGCTGCGGCTGCGCCGCGCGAAGTTCGGACGGATCGAGGAAAAAGTTTCGGTTGCCGGCCATGTGCTCGACCATGAAGTCGATGAACGTCTTCACGCGCAGCGATTGTTCGGTTCGATGCTTGTAGTAGATGTAAAGCGTGCCGTATTCGGTGACGTGCTGCACCAGCAACGGAATGAGTCGACCGCTTCTGATATGCGTCGTGGCGTTGAAGCTACCCAGTTGCCCGATGCCGAGACCAGAAAGCACAGCCTGCGTTTCCATTTCCGTATCGTTCACGCAGATGGCGGCGGGCACATCGCGATAGACGATTTCATCGCCGATACGGAACTGCCACTGCGCGAGCTTGCCCGTGTTTGCGCGGCGGTACCCGGTGCAGCGATGTTGAGCGAGTTCGTCGATAGTGCGTGGCGCGCCGTTGCGCTCGATATAGTCCGGCGATCCGCACACGATCAGTTGAATCGGCACCAGCCGGCGTGCGATCGAGCCGCCCGAAGGCGGCGGTCCACCGCGAAATCCCACGTCGGCGCGCTCGGTCACGAGATCCGTGAATTGATCGTCGAACTGCACTTCGAGTTGCACGTGCGGATAGCGCTTCTGGAATGCCTCGAAGTACGGCCACAGAACCGGCAGCCCGAATGCGCGCGGCGCGCTCACGCGCAGCATGCCGGCCACGTCCTCTTTCGAGCGCCGGGCCTCGTCGAGCGCCGTCGACAGAATGGCGAGCGCCGGCTCCACGCTGTCGAGAAGCCGCTGGCCGTCCTCGGTCAGGCTCAGCTTGCGAGTGGTCCGATGAAAGAGCCGCACGCCCAGTTCCTTCTCCAACTGCATCACCGCATGGCTTGCGGCCTGCGGCGAGATGCCTTGATCGACTGCCGCGGCGCGCAGACTGCCGCGCGCCGCGGCCCGGACGAAAGTAGTGATCGCGCGGATTTCGTTCATTTCCGGGGCCCCCGATTCGCAAACAAACGTTGATTATCACTCCAGTAATATACGGCTAGTTTGTGTCAATCGTCACGCTTACCATGGCGTCACCTCATCACACACGTAGGAGAGACATCATGGCGGACGTTCAACAAGGGGGTTTCAAGCGCGTATGGTTCATCACCGGCGCGTCGCGCGGCATTGGCGCATTGATTGCCGAAGCGGCGCTCGCGGACGGCAACGCGGTTGTGGCCGCCGGACGTAACGTCCAGGCGATCGTCGAGCGTCTCGGCGAGTCGGCCGCATTGCTGCCGGTTGCGCTGGACGTGACAAACGAGGCCCAGGCCAGAACGGCAGTGCAATTAGCGCTTGAAAAATTCGGCCGCGTCGATGTCCTCGTCAACAATGCCGGCTTCGGTCTGCTGGGCGCGATCGAAGAATCCGCCGACAAGGACGTCCGCCGCATGTACGACACGAATGTATTCGGACTGCTGAACGTTACGCGCGCCGCGCTGCCGACAATGCGCGCGAACCGCTCGGGCCACGTAATCAATATTTCGTCGATCGGCGGCTATCGCGCCGCGGCCGGATTTGGCGCGTACTCGTCGACGAAGTTCGCCGTCGAAGGCATTACTGAAGCCTTGCATGCCGAGCTCAAACCGCTAGGCGTGCACGCGACCGTTGTCGAGCCGGGGTATTTCCGCACGGACTTTCTGGATGCGTCCTCGCTGGTCGTCGCGCCCGAGGTGATCGACGATTACGACGAGACCTCGGGCGCAGTTCGCCGCAAGGCCGTGCAAATGAATCACAACCAGCCCGGCGACCCGACGAAGCTTGCGGCCGCATTGCTCACGCTCGTCGACGCGGCTAACCCGCCGCTGCGCCTTCCGCTCGGCACGGACACGCTGGCCGCCATCGCTGCGAAAAACGCTTACGTCACGCAGGAAACCGAAACGTGGAAGGCACTGTCGACGTCGACGGACTTCGCTGCGTGAGTGATAAGCCCGACTCACGCACCGCTTTGTGGCGGCAGCCCGAATCAGTAGCGCGCTAGCTGGCTGCCGTTGACCTGTACGCGGTCGCCCGGACGCAGGTCGCCGGGCGTCGACACGTTGAACGCGCGGGTCGAGCCGTCGCTCAGCTGCACGTCGATCTGGAAGCCTGCGGGCTGCCCCATCTGCTGGCCGATCTGATTGCCTGCATAAGCACCGCCGAGCGCGCCGATGACGGTCGCGGCGTCGCGACCGTGGCCACCTCCGACCTGATTGCCGAGAACGCCGCCAACCAGCGCGCCGACCACGGTGCCGGCGATGCCCGAGGCGCCCGTGGCGCTACTCAAGGGCTGGATTCTCGAGATCGTGCCGTACTGCGTGCCATATTGGTTGCCGTATTGCGAGTTGTACTGCGATCCGTACTGGCCGTTGCTTTGCGTGTCGTACGGCTGTTGCGGCGCAGGCGGCGGCGCGTAGGCCGGTTGCTGCACGGTGCCGGGTTGCGCGTAGGCAGGCGCTGCATACTGCCCCTGGTAGCCTTGCTGCGCGCCATACGGCGAGTAGCCCGGGGCAACGCATGCTGACAACGAAAGACTGGCTGCAGCGACGAGCGCAGCGGCGAGGACGGACCTGGTAGAGAACATGGGCATCACGGTGTAGTTCGCATTGCCGCCGCGCCGGGCACGGCAAGCGTAATGAGGAAGGCGGTTGCGCGGCAGTATACGGAAAGGCCGCCCGAACGTGCGCTGCGCGACGGTAACAACGTGTAAAGTCCGTTGCTGGGTGAATGGCCGCCGCCAGGTACGTGCTTGCTTCGCCGCTACTCCTGTTGCAGCCGGGCGTGATGGAACTTGATCACATCCATGACCGCAGCCGTCATCACCGAGGTTGAGACGCCGAACATCAGAATGCCGTTGGCCGCTTCGATTGGGCCAAGCATGCGCCACCGTTTGGACATGACAATATCGCCGTAGCCCAGCGTGATGAAGTTGACCGCGGAGTGATACAGCGCCGTGGCGAAATCGGAAAATTCGCCTAAGAGCATGAACAGTGCAGCCCAGATCGCCATTTGGGCGAAATTGCAGAGCAAGGTCAGCAGCATCACGGTTACCAATAGCAGGACATCCACCCACAGCAAATCCTGATTCTTGACGTCGCGCCGAAAACGCGCGTACCGGCGCAGGCAGACGGCTACCACCACGGCTTGCAGCAGCAGGCACAGGATCATGGCCGGAGCGGCGGCCAGTACGTTGTGTAGCATGATCGACTCCGTCTTCTGGGGGAGCGCACGGGCAAGAAGCGGCCGCATTCTGAACGCGGGGATCGCAAGTCTAAAACTCGCTGGCCATTCAATCATAGAAAGACGCGCCGGGCGTTGTCGAATGGGCGGTTGCAGGCAAAGCGCTTCTTTGGCTCGATGCCGGACCTGAGGAAACACGCTGCGCAACCCGCACGATGCACAACCGTCATTTGGCCGGTCGTGACTTGCTTGCGAACATCCACGCCCGCATGCCATTGGTGCTCCCGGTCCATCAAAAAAATAAGGGAAGCAAACTGCCGACTCTTTCATATACTGCTCGTACCAGCAGCCCATGCTGACCGCTAGCGCGACGTCTCGTTACCAACATCGAGTCGAGGCCCTATGAGCACGATCATGCCGGCAGGACACGCCGAACCCGAACGGCGCGTACCGATTCTCAATACCGTCGACCGCGTCTGCGAAATATGTTTTGGTCTGTTCATGGCCCTGACGTTCGTCGGCGCCGTCAAGGCGGTCACCGCAGGTGCGGACGAGGGCTACAAGATGTTCTTCGCCGCGCTCGGGTGCAATCTGGCGTGGGGCCTCGCGGACGCCGTGATGTACCTCGTACGCACGCTCGCCGATCGAGGGCAACGCCTGAAACTCGCGCAGACCGTCAGGGACGAGAAGGACGCAGCGGTCGCGGTACGCGTGTTGCGCGATGCACTCCCGGAAAAGCTGGAGCAGCTCGTCGACGATGCCGAACTCGAGCGAATCCGCGCGCGCCTCGCGCTCGCCTCGACACTGCCTCCCCGGGCGAATTTTGTGGGTGCTGATTTCGTCGGCGCGCTGGGCATCTTTCTGCTTGTGGTCCTGGGAACGTTCCCGGTCGCCATACCGTTTCTCGTCATCAGGGACGTGACGACGGCACTCATCGCCTCGCGCGTGCTCACACTCGCGATGCTTTTCATCGCGGGCTTTGCGCTCGGGCGCTATACCGGCGCAGGGGGAATGAAGGCCGGTGTCGTAATGATCGCGCTCGGCATTTTGCTGACGATGGCAATCATCAAGCTGGGCGGCTAACCGTCGCCACGCCGGTTCACAATCGATCGGCCCGCCTGGCGCATGCGGGCACAGACCTGGCACATTCGCAGGCCGATCCAACGCAATGAAGGAGCGCAAGCTCGAACAACTCTCCAATCAATTCGCACGGGTCGGATTTCACTCGTCGGCTGAAATCGAGGTGACGCCATGAAACCAGCGGCTTCCGCGCAATCCCATCTGCATCGCATGCCGTTTCTGCAGGGGCTCTTGCCATTCAGTCCCGCGCAACTCCCGCACGACATCATTGCCGGCATCACGCTCGCGGCTCTCGGCATTCCCGAGGTGATGGGCTACACGAAGATCTCCGGCACGCCCACTGTCACGGGGCTTTACACCATCCTGCTGCCGCTCCTGGCGTTCGCGGTCTTTGGTGCGTCGCGTCAACTGGTCGTCGCGGCGGACTCCGCCACCGCCGCCATTCTCGCCGGTACGCTGACCGCGGTCGCCGCGCTGGGCAGCAAGGAATATGTCGGCCTGACGAGCACCGTGGCCTTGACAGTGGCTGTGATGCTCGTGATTGCGCGCATCTTTCGTCTGGGGTTCCTGGCCGACTTCCTTTCTCGCAGCGCGTTGATCGGCTTCCTTACAGGCGTGGGCGTGCAGGTCGCGGCAGGCGAACTGGCGGGGCTGATCGGGCTCGAGAAGCAGGGGCATGGGCCGCTGATGCAAATCGTGTCCGTGGTCGAACGCGTTGCCGGGGCGAACTATCCAACCACGCTCCTTTCGATTGCCGTCCTTGCCGTGATCGTCGGTTGCAAGCGTTTCGCGCCACGTGCGCCGGGCGCGCTGATCGCCGTCATCGGATCCATCGTGGCGAGTGGCGTGTTCAATTTCGCCGGGCGTGGCATTGCCGTAACCGGCGAAGTGCCGGGCGGCCTGCCGTCGCTGTTCATGCCGCCGATCCATTCGGGCGAGATCAACCAGGTACTGGCCACGGCCGCCTCGTGCTTCATCGTCATCATCGCGCAGAGCGCCGCGACCGCGCGCGCGTATGCCAACCGCTACAACGAAAAAGGCGACGACAATGCCGACATCATCGGGCTTGCTGCGGCAAACGCCGCTGCGGCATTCACCGGCACCTTCGTCGTGAACGGAAGCCCGACCAAGACCGAGATGGTCGACGACGCGGGCGGCCGCACCCAGGTCGCCCATCTCACGACGGCTGTCATCGTGCTGCTGGTGCTGTTATTCCTCACGAGACCGCTGAGTCTTCTGCCTGCCGCAGTCTTGTCGGCCATCGTGTTCATGATCGGCGTGAAGCTGATCGACCTGAAGGGCATGGCCGAGCTTTTTCGCGTGCAGAAGGACGAATTCGTGGTCGCGTTGCTGACGGTGTGCGTGGTCGTGTTCGTCGATGTGATGCACGGCATTCTCGCGGCCATCGTGATGTCGCTGATCGCACACGCCCGCAACAGTTACCAGCTGCGCACGCGCGTGCTCACCCGCAGCCCTACCGGCCACTGGATCTCGCATCGTGTCGAGCCGAATCTGCTCGCGGCGCCCGGCATCGTCGTCTACCAGTTCGAAGCGGACCTGTTCTATGCGAACAGCGGCCGCTTCACGGAGGAAGTGCTGAAGCTCGTGAATGAGGCCAGTTCTCCGTTGCGCTGGGTGATCCTCGATGCATCGGAAATCAACAACGTCGATTACACGGCGTGCAAGGCATTGATTCAGCTGGGCGGCGAACTCGACAGGCGCGGCGTGGGTTTCGCCGTCGTCGCCCTTCCGACGGGTGTGCGGCATGAGCTCGAACGGTACAAGGCGCTGCGTGCGCCAGAGATCCATCGCGAGATCTTCCCCACGGTCGATGCCGCGATCGACGCGCTCGGCAATCTATCGCCGCCCACTGCGCCGCACGCCTGAGCGCGGCGAAGCCACGCCTGTTGGCAATGAACCTTAAAGGGGGTGACACGTGTCCGAGATCGCTGCAGCGAAGCGCAATCAGCCTGCTACGGCACCGGCCGATCCGGGAACATTGGCGGCGCACGAAGATCCTTCCACCCTGTTCGCCGGGCGGGCTTCGCTGGCGTCGCGCATCGATCAGGGCAAAGCGGCGCGCAGGAAGGTGCCCCGTGCGAAGCTGGCCGAATGCAGGATCGATAGCCGCGATCCCCTCGTGCTGCTCGATGCATCCAACGTGGGACGCGTGCCCGAGCTGATCCCGATTCGCTACGGGCGCATGGTCGCGAGCCCATTCGCATTCTATCGAGGCGCCGCGCCGCTGATGGCCTATGACCTCTCGAAGCTGCCGCGTTCGGACATCAACGTGCAACTGGGCGGAGATGCGCATCTCGCGAATTTCGGACTGTTCGCAAGTCCCGAGCGGTACATACTCTTCGGGCCCAACGATTTCGACGAGACGCTGCCCGGCCCGTTTGACTGGGATGTGCGCAGGCTCGCCGCATCGTTCGTGATCGAAGCGCGCGAGCGCGGATTTGCGATACGCGAGCAGCGCGCCGTCGTGCGCAAGCTGTGCGAGACCTTTCGCCAAAGAATTGCCGAGTTCAGCCGGATGGATACGCTCGACGTCTGGTACTACCAGTTCAGCGCGGCGAGCATGCTGGCGATCGCCGCTTCGCCGCAGGAAAAGAAAAAGGAACTCGCGGTCATCGCCAAGGCGAGCCAGCAGTCCTCACGGACGGTGATGACTCACGTAACCGAGACCGTCAACGGCAAGCTGCGCATCAAGGACGTGCCTCCTCTTGTGTATCACATCCCACTGGAGAGCCGGCAGGATCATAAAATATACGACGCGATGGTCCGGCGCTTCTTCGCAGACTACCGGTTGACACTCCCCGACGACAGGCGTGCGTTGTTCGATCGCTATGAACTGGTGGACGTCGCGATTCGCGTCGTTGGCGTGGGTTCGGTCGGAACGCGCTGCTATCAGGCGCTTTTCATGGCCGATGGAGACTGCCCGTTGTTCCTTCAGTTAAAGGAGGCGCGAGCTTCCGTGCTGGAGGGCTACGTGCCGCCGAGCCGTTTCCCCAATCACGGCCAGCGTGTGGTGAACGGACAGCGTCTGCTGCAGTCGGCCAGTGACATCTTTCTCGGATGGTCGAAAATGCGGCACACGGGCAATGACTTCTACGTGCGCCAACTGCGCGACATGAAGGGCGCGTTCGACTTTTCCACATTCGATATTGAAGATCTCGGCGAATACGCCGTGTCATGCGCTCACGCGCTCGCCCACTCGATGGCGAAAGCGGGCGACCCCGCTTTGCTCTTCGGATATATGGGAAAGTCGACTGCGTTCGACGAAGCCATCGAGCGTTTCGCGCTTGCCTATGCTGAACAGAATGAAGCCGACTGGACTGTTTTAAAGGCAGCGGTGAAGTCGGGAAAGATTCAGGTCGTTCGCGAATGATGCGACTGGCCGCGAGCGGGCATCCCCGCCCGCTCGTTCTCCGAAATTGAATTCGCAAGCACGCGATGCTGCGTAGTCAGGCAAACGTAACCTGTGCGAGGAACGTTGCGAAGTAGTCGTCGTCCAGCCATCCAGAAACGTTCTTTGAGGCCTCAATGCGCTGGAGTTCTTTCTGTCCCTTATCGGTCAGGATAGCAATCTGGTGCGCCGGGAGATACGTTGTACTGGCGGTAGGTTTCTGTTCGATGGTCTGGATCAGACCCTGCGAGCGAAGCCAGGTAAAAATTGCCGGTCGCTTGTGCCACGGTATTTGTCGATGCAAAGCAAGGCGAAGAGCTTCAAGTACAGCGCCGTTGTTGAATTCCATGAGCTTCCTTCTGGTTTTCGGCTGAAACGTCGTGCTGGCCCCGAAGACACACGGTATCACATGAAATGGTTCTGTACGATGACACACACTGGAGACCGCATTCGCTGTCGAGTTCAGTTGACGCTCTCCAGGTAATGCGCGCGTAGTTTTTCGATATCCACGGACAGAGCTCCAGTGAGAAACCTTGCGGTGCCGCCCCATTCCTGCTGAATTGTCTCAAGCGACGCTAGCAGATAGCCGGGCCGGACCTCCAGCAGCGGCGTCGCTACGTCATGCGCAATGCCAAGCGAACTCAGACGGGTCAAGAGCCCTCCGACGAGCCTTCTGTTCCGGTGGTTGGATTCCATGTAGTTCGCGAGGATCGTCTCGGGCGCCACGTCGAGCGCTGACAGGAGCAGGAGCGTGGCGAAGCCCGCCCTGTCCTTGCCGGTGCTGCAGTGGTAAAGCAGCGTAAGGCCCGCTTCGGCCGCCTTCATGAATCGACCGAAGGCCGACTGATGCTTCAGCGGAAAGTCGCGATACACCTGCAGCATGAAGTTGTCCATTTCCTGCCGTGTCGCGCTTCTCAGGCGCGGCACCAGTTCGGCCATACTCATGCTGCCTTCCAGCACCGGCAATGGCAGCCAGCTAAACGCGGCACCAAATCCGCTTTCTTCATCGGACTTCTCTTCGGGAGAACGGAAGTCGATGACTACGTCCAGTCCAAGCGTCCGAAGGCGATCAATGTCGCGCGAACTGGCCATCCCCGGGTTGCCGCTGCGGAAAAGTCGCCCCGCGCTTATGCGTCTGCCCTCGTGGCCATTCAGCCCTCCAAGATCGCGCAAGTTGTGGATGTTGTCGAAATGGAGCGGTGCATCGGAACACTGTCCGAAGGACTGTTCCCGGTCGCGAACCTCATCCGGGGTGACACCAGAGAGAAGTGACGAAATTTGGCTTGACATACTTAATTCAGGACTACCGATCAGATGCAGTCACGATTCTTCGACGATGCAAGGAGCCGCTATTTTTCATCGAGCCGGTTCAAGTCGTTTTTTATTTCGCGCCAAAATCTCCCAGGGTTGACCACTACGCGGCATAAAGGTTGCCGAGCTCGCATGAGGAGTCCGAACGTTTGCAGTAACGTCCCAACAACGCCGTATAAGGCTTAACGTCGGCGCTGATTTCATTACAAATGCCCGACACGATTTCACACCAGACGATGCTACGGCTATCCTCTCGCGCCACGCCACCTCAGAGAACCTCACCCCGCTCGTCAGACAAATTCCCGATGCCGTAAGCTACCTGTAGCTATGCGCCGTAACTCAAAACTGGCTGCACCAGGTACATCACCTAGATAAATCTGATTGACGATTTCGATGTCGTCTGACAACAATATCCATGGTGATCGTCCAGCCGCTCCTGTTCGATCGCATCGCTGTAACCCGTGCCTCTCCCGTTCGCATTAGCGTGGCCACGCGGCCCAATGGCCGCCGAACTTCGGCCACCACCTCATCAGCAAAAACAAATCAGCGAGACAACATAGGAGAACGAATCAAATGGCAACGCATGACCAAGACGATCCCCTGCTCTCCGAAGCCCGCACCGATGCGCCCGCGTCGCCCAAACGGCGCGCGTTCATGGCCTTTGCCGGCGCATCTGCAGGCGCAAGCCTCTTCGCGGCCAGCCGCGGGGCGGCAGCTGCAGACGCCATGTTTCCCACGCCTGCCACATTCGGCGGGCCGTTTCCGCAGCCGCCCGGCCACGCCGCCGGCGACCCGATCTGGGGCCCGGACGGCCAGGCCACGGCCATCCTCAGGCGGCTTGCGCACGTCGACCGCTCGCTGTTCCACGGCGCCCAATTTCACGTGACGAGCTACGGTGCGCGCACACTCCCCGCCGCGGCGCTGATTACGTCGACGGCATGGCCGGGCGGCAAGATTCCATGGGTGACGGGCGGCACGGAACAGACCGCGCATCCGACGAGCGACCTGCAAAGCCCAGGCTCGGCCGTGATGGTGCCGTGCGACTACACGGGCACGCAATACGACTCATGCGCGGCGATCAACGCCGCGATCGTCGACGCGAGCCGCGCCGGTGGCGGCCGCGTGGTGGTGCCGGCCGGCAACTGGTATTGCGGCGGCCCGATCGTGCTGCTGAGCCATGTCAACCTCCACCTGGAATCGGGCTGCACGATCTATTTCAGCCCGAACCCGGCGGACTACGCGAAGAACGGCCCGTACAAGACGGCGAACGGCAACCTGTACCACACGCGCTGGCAGGCGAATGACTGCCTGAATTTCGGCTCGCCGATCTACGCATTCCGCCAGACCAACATTGCCGTGACCGCCGACGACAATACCTGCGTGCTGAACGGTCAGGCAATGACGCCAATGCAATTGAGCACCCAGGCGCCGACTTCGTGCTGGTGGACCTTCAAGGGAAGCAGCAACACCTATGGTTGCGCGGGTTCATCAACGCCCTCGCAGGCCTATGCGAATCCGAACAACGTCGCGCTGACCAGCCTCCCCGCTTCGCAGATCCAGAACCCGCAGGCGAACGTCTCCTTTACGAACCAGTACGGCGCGACGACTTCGCTGATGACCCTGCTCACGGGCACGGGCTGGAACCAGGACCAGAACTATCTGCCCGCGCTCTCCGAGCTGCGCGTGCCGCTGGAGAACCGCATTTTCGGCAACGGCCACTATCTGCGTCCGTGCATGATCGAGTTCATCAGCTGCACGAACGTGTATCTGCAGAACTACCACACGCAGAACACCCCGTTCTGGCAGCATCACCCCACCGACTGCACGAACGTGGTGATCGATGGCGTGTTTGCCGACAGCGTCGGCCCGAACAACGACGGCTTCGACCCGGACGCATGCAACCACGTACTGGTGCAGAACGTTCAGTTCAACACCGGCGACGACTGCATTGCGATCAAGTCCGGCAAGTACCTCGACACCGAGTACGGTCCGATGCAGAACATCGTCGTGCAGAACTGCACGATGCAAAGCGGCCACGGCGGTCTGACGATCGGCAGCGAAATGAGCGCGGGCGTGCGCAACGTCTACGCTCGCAACCTGACGATGCAAAACGAGAACTGGGCGAGCAATCCGCTGAACATCGCGCTGCGGTTCAAGAGCAACATGAACCGCGGCGGGTTCATCAACAACGTCTGGATCAATGGCGTGACGCTGTCCAACGGCGTCAACCTCGCCGGGAAATACGGCGGCGGGTCGCTGGGCGCCGCGATCAGCAAGATCACGGGTACGGGCACGACCGGTCTCGCAACGAACCCGTCCACGGGCCAGGGCGGCGTGATCACGTTCGACTGCGACTACAGTCCGTCCGGCGACGCGGTGCGCTGGAGTCCGTCCGTGATCAGCAACATCAACATCACGAACGTGAACGCGAGCAACGTGTCGGGCGCGGTGTCCTACTCGATGCCTACGGGCTTCGTCGCCGGGTCGAACTCGTGCTTCCAGGCGATCGTCATGCAGGGCCCCGAAGCGGTCGACTACAACGGTCCGCTGCCGGTGCCGACCGTGAGCCCGATCAGCGGCGTCACGATCTCGAACTGCAACCTCGGCAACCCGGTGTGCACGGGCGCGGTTCCGACGACGTCTGCAACGTCCGCCTCGGCGGCGCCGGGTCCGCTCTTCGCGAGCAACGTGAGCGGCATTACGCTCACCAATGTGGTGATCGCAGGCACCACGTACAACACGTCGCTGACCGCGCCGGCAACGTAATGCCTGCGCACACGAACGCGGGCAACCGCGTTCGTGTGCGTGGCGATCGCGCAATCAGTGTCGGTTATCGGCGTTGCTCTTTGTCTTTCGGAGGTTGCTGGCGTTTGGGCGCCGGCTCGTCCCCCGACTGCACCGGCTCGCGCGTACAGGCGTCCGGCGGCATGACAAAGGGAATGTCGTCGCGGCAACACGCATACACCGGGAACCCGTACGCGTTCGTACCGACGATAGTCGTTGGCCCGTGCAGCGGGCACACCGCCTTCATGGCGCCTCCTGAAACTCGTCATTCACATGCTTGCGCCGTGCCCCTCGCGGGGCATGGCTCAGGCCTTCTTCACGTAGGCATTGCACCAGCCTTTGGCGTCGACGATCTTGCCGCCATACGTCGCGCATGGACCGTTCGGCGCACCCGGCTTGCCCTGAAAGAGCTGGCAATTCGCGCAGGTCTGCCCCACCTGGAAGTGCGGGAACTTGGTCTTGTCGACTTTGCTCGCATCGGCTTTGTAGCCGAGCGCCATGGCGGTCGGGTCGCTCTCGGAGAGCACCGGCGCATCGGCGCGCGATTCGTTGGAAAGCGCCGCCGTGGAAGCCACGGAGGCGGCAAGGATCATGAAGCGACGACGGGAAAGCGGCATGGTGGGGCTCCTGAGCATGGAACGTACCCGGCTCTTGCTGTCAGCCTGCTGTCGGCCGGTTGGTTCGAGGATTTTCCGTGTGCTATTTATTTATATCACTTCGTGATTCGTTGTAAAGAACGGAAACATTGCGCTTCGAATGCCGTGTTATTTAGTTCGTTATGCAAATCAACTTTCAGGACGATTCGAAACGCGGCGCCACAGCGGCGCCGCATGGCTTCACCACGCCGCGCAGACCTTGCCGAAATGCGCACCGGCCTGCTGATGGGCAAACGCATCGGCAAGCTCGTCCAGTCCGAACGTGCGGTCGAGCACGGGCCGGATGCCGGCCTGGTCGAGCGCCGCGACGTAGTCTTGCTGCTGGCGCCGGCTGCCCACGATCAAGCCCTGCAGGCGCGCCTGCTTCGCCATGAGCACCGAAGTCGGCACAGTGCCTTCGCGTCCGGTCAACACGCCGATCAGCGCGATGTGGCCGCCCACGCGCACCGCGTCGATCGACTGGGCGAGCGTGCCCGGCCCGCCGACTTCGATCACGTGATCCACACCCTTGCCGCCCGTGATGTCGCGCACGAGCGCGCCCCACTTTTCGTGCTGCCGGTAGTTGACCACGTGGTTGGCGCCCAGCGCCTTCGCACGTGCAAGCTTCTCGTCCGAAGATGAAGTGACGATGACCGAAGCGCCCATCATCCGCGCGATCTGCAACGCCGCGATCGACACGCCGCCGGTGCCGAGCGTGAGCACGGTGTCACCCGCCTTGAGGCCGCCGTCGGCCACCAGCGCGCGCCAGGCCGTGAGCCCCGCCGTGGTGATCGTGGCCGCCTCGGCATGAGTCCAGCCGCGCGGCGCGAGCGTGAACGCGCTCGCGGGCCGCACGGCGTGCAAGGTCGCGAAGCCGTCTGCGCCGTCGCCGGGCGTCTGCGCAAAATTGCCCACGGCCTGCCACGGCAGGCCGTCCGTCCATTGCGGAAAGAAGCACGACACCACGTGATCGCCGTGCTTGAACTCCGTCACGCCCGCGCCCACGGCCGACACCACGCCCGCGCCATCCGACATCAGCACGCGCCCATCTGCCGTGGGGATCGCGCCATTGGCCACCAGCAGGTCATGAAAGTTGAGCGACGTGGCATGCAGTTCCACGCGGATCTCGCCGGCGCCAGGCGCGCCGGGCTCGGCGATGTCGCGCAGTTCGATCCGGTCGAGACCACCCGGCGCGCGCACCACGGCGGCCTTCATTGCCGTGCTCCCTTGGCCTTGCGCGCGGCGTCGATCAGGCCGTCGAGCCAGTCCTGGTGCCCGTTGATCATCGGGTTCGGACGCGTTTTCGCCAGTTCCACGGCGGGTTTGCCCTTCTGCGATTCCTGCGTGAGCACACGAACGCGGCCGCCAGAAAGGTCTTCGATCAGCCAGGCGTGAATCACATCGAGGCGCGTCTGCTCGTCGCCGTCCGCCCAGCCGTGCCACGCCACGCGCGCGGGCTGACCCGCGGCCGGCGGCACGTACTCAGTCACTTTGGCCTGCACCGGAAAACCGAAGGTCTTGAACTGGAAGCGCGCGCCGTCGCTCAATTCGGGGCCCTGACCGTCGTGGAAGCCAACGTCAGCGGAATTGCTGTAGTAGCTCGGCCACACGGTCGCCTTGTTCAGCAGAGGCCAGACGTCGGCGGTGGAAAGACCCGCGACGATCACTTCGTTGGAACAGAAGTTATCGGTCGTGCCGGGCAAATAGTCTTCGGGCCAGAAAATCTCGTTCATGTTCGTTACCTTTCGATGCTGTCGGTTTAGGTGCGGTGGACACGAGAAATCATGCGGGCTATGCTGAAATAAATCCAATCGCGGATCATTATTTGCGTCATAAACCGTGTTGATATCAGAATGCTCGATCTGAACCTCTTGCGGGCGCTCGACGCCCTGCTCGACGAACGCAACGTCACGCGCGCCGCGCAGCGTCTGTCGCTCACGCAGCCGGCGGTGAGTGCGATGCTGACGCGTCTGCGTGAGAGTTTCGGCGATCCGCTGTTCGTGCGCTCGCAACGTGGCATCGTGCCGACCGAGCGCGCGCTGCAACTGGCCGCGCCGCTCAAGCAGGTGCTCAGCGAGATCGAGCAGATGCTCCAGCCGCAGGCCTTCGAGCCTGCCGCGGCCGAGATGACGCTCACGCTCGCCTCGACCGACTACGCGCTGCGCGCTGTCGTCGTGCCGTTTCTCGCGCGACTGCGGGAAACGGCGCCTGGCGTGCGCGCCGTGATCGTGCCGGTGCAGCACGAGCGCCTGCAGGCGCAACTGGAGAGCGGCGATGTCGATATGGCCCTGATCACGCCGGAAACCACGCCCGCCGACCTGCACGCACGGCGCCTCTTCGACGAGCGTTACGTGTGCGTGATGCGCGCGGATCACCCCGCCGCCGCGCGGCGGCTTACGCTGGAACGCTTTTGCGCACTCGATCACGCGCTGGTGTCGTATGCGGGCGGCAGCCTGAGCGGCGTGACGGATGAGGCGCTGGCGCGCATGGGGCGCGCGCGGCGCGTGACGGTGTCGGTGAACAGCTTTCTCGTGCTGCCCGATATTTTGCTGACGAGCGATCTGATTGCGGTCGTGCCGTCGCGGCTCGTGAAGGATGCGCAGGGGCTCGCCGTGGTCGAACCGCCGCTCGAGATACCAGGGTTCACCAAGACGCTCGCATGGCACGAGCGCACGCATCGCTCACCGGGGCATCAGTGGGTGCGGGCGTTGTTGTTTGAAACGTGTGAGGGGTTGGCGCGTGGAGCGCGAGGGTAACGTCGTCATGTAACGGCGTGCGCCTGCGCCAGCTCCACCCGCAGCGCGCAGCCCAACGTCCGCGCCACCGGCGATTGCGCCACGGCGGCGCGAGCGATCTCGCGCACCGTATGCGTCAAAGGTTCTTCGCAGCGCACGGCAGCGCGCGAAAAGGACATCAGCAGGACGGACTGCCGTTGGCCGTGCAGAACGCCGCGGGCGCACGCGCGATGAGCGGAAGCGGCGTGACGGGCCGCGGCGGCGGCGGCGGAATCGTCACGGCGCCGCACCACGAAGTAGGACTGCGCCCGGCGCTGGGCACGCAAGGCGCCACGGCCTCGCGCATCTCCTCGGCCATTTGTTCGCTCAGTTCCATGCGCTCACGCGCCTCGAGCGCGGGCCTCAGCTGGCCCTCCAGCCAGGACGCGAACGTGATGACGCAGCCCGCGGCAACGGCCAGCAGCGCCAGCCTCGCCTTGTGGTTGCGTAGCGCGATGAGCAAGCGCACCGCTGCCGGGCGGCTTACGGTGGGCGCATGCGGCCCGGCGGCGGCCCGCATTGCCGCTCCTTCGATGATTCTCGTTGCCACTGTCTATTCGTTTTGCTCTTGTGATTGCGCTTAAGCCGTATCGAGGCATACGGGTTAACGGCAGGTCGAAGCAATCCGAAAGGGGCCAGACGAAAATATTTGAGCGGCTCAGCCGCCCTCCCGCGAGCGCTGCGCAAACGCCAACACGGTTTCGCGGAACCGCTCCACCGCCGGATTGCGCACCGCCGGCTTCGTCACGAGATGAAGCGGCGCGCGAAACGCGTCGTCGCCGGCCACGCGGCAGTAGCGCACACTCTCCTGCTGATAGCGCCGCATGGAAGCCGGCACGAGCGTCACGCCGCCGCCCGCGGCCACGAGATTGATCGCCGTGACCATGCGCGGCACCTCGTCGACCACGCGCAATTCCACGCCCTGCGCTTCGCAGGCGCGCACGAAATCGGCGTACATGCCCGGGGCGCCAGGCCGCCGCACGAAGATGAACGGCTCGCCCGCGAGACGCTTGAGTGACACCGGCCGCGTACCCGCCAGCCTGTGGCCCACCGGCAGCACAAGCAGCATATGCTCCTGGGCGATGCGCTCGAAGCGCAGCTCAGCCGGCGTCTCGATCGGCTTGCGCAGAATCGCGACATCGACGTGACCGTTCATCATCATCTCGATGATCTCGGCCGCATTGATCTCGCTGAGTTCGATGGCGATGTCGGGATGCGCATCGCGATATGCGCGGATCACGGCGGGCGCGAGCGGATGAAACGCAGCCGAACTCGTGAGCGCCACATGCAGCTTGCCCACCTGCCCGAGCGCCACGCGCCGCGCATGCGTGACGCCCTGCTCCAGCGTGCGCAGAAGGTTGCGCGCGCAATCAGCGAACGCTTCGCCCGGCGCGGTCAGCTCCACGCCGCGCGGCTGCCGCGTAAAAAGCGCGAAGCCCAGTTCCTGCTCGAGTTCCTGGATCTGCTGCGAGAGCGGCGGTTGCTGCATGTGCAGTCGCGCCGCCGCGCGCGTGAACTGGCGCTCTTCGCAAACCGCGAGGAAGTAGCGCAGGTGACGTAGCTCCATCTGGGCACCCCGGTAGAGGTATAGGAATTGGATATGGCAACCCCATCCGATATGTATTTTACATTTGCCGCGCAACTCCCTAGTCTGTGGGGAAAACGCCAACGACAATTTCCGGAGACATATGCAATCCATACTCGAAGCAGGGCCGGCCGCGCTCGATGCGCCCCGCCTCACCAACTCGCAGGTGCGCCGCGCGGTGCTCGCCTCGGTCATCGGCAACGGGCTGGAGTGGTTCGATTTCCTCATCTACGGCTACTTCGCGAAGACCATCGCGCACGTGTTTTTCCCCGTGCAAAGCAGCTTTCTGTCGATCACGCTCACGCTCGCCACGTTCGCGATCGGCTTCGTCGTGCGGCCGCTCGGCGGCGTGGTGATCGGCGCCTTCGCCGACCGCTACGGGCGGCGCAGAACCTTGTCCGCGCTGATCGTGCTGATGGCGGCAAGCACCCTGCTCATGGGCGTCACGCCCGGCTACGCGTCGATCGGCATTGCCGCGCCGCTCATCGTGCTGCTCGCGCGCATCCTGCAAGGACTTTCGGTGGGCGGCGAATTCGCCACCGCCGCTTCGATGCTCACCGAATACGCGCCGCCCGGACGCAAGATGTTCTACGGCAGCTTTCAGATGACTTCGCAGGCCGTGGCGCTGCTGCTTTCCTCCGCGTGCAGTTTCCTGCTGACCACGCGGCTGACACCCGAAGCGCTCGTCGATTGGGGCTGGCGCGTGCCCTTCCTGCTCGGCGCGCTGGTCGGCCCGGTGGGCTTCTATATCCGCCACAAGGTCGCCGAATCGCCGGAGTTCGTGCAACTGCGCGAGCGCCTCGGCCACGCGCCGCGCCAGTCCTTGCGTGCGTTCCTGCGCGAGCGCGGCGACGCGGCGCTGTGCGCGGTCGGCGTGATCGCCGTGGGCGCCGCGACCAACTACCTCTGGCACTCGTACATGCCGCTCTATGTCGAGCACCAGTTGCATCTGCCGCTCAAGAGCGCGCTGCTCGGCACGGCGGCGTCGGGGCTCATCGGCATCGTGGGCTATCCGCTCGCGGGCAAGCTCGCCGACCGTTTCGGCGCCTACCGCCTTTTCCTGCCGGTGACACTCGTGTGGATCTGCGCCGCCTGGCCGCTCTTCGCGTGGGTACTCGCCGCGCCCACGCCGGAGCGCGTGTTCGCCGCGCAAATGGTCGCGACCGTCGTGCTGAGCCTGATGTCGGGCGCGCACCCCGGCATGCTCACGCAGCTTTTCCCCACATCCACGCGCTCCACGGGCGTCGCGCTTTCGTACAACATCGCCGTCACGCTGTTCGGAGGCATGGCGCCGCTCACGGTCTCGACGCTGATCGGCGTAACCGGCTCGCGCATCGTGCCGGCGTGGTATCTCATCGTCACAGGCATCGTGTCGCTCGTGCTGGTTTTCGCAAGCGTTTCGGGCCGGCGTCTGCTGCGCGAGCCCAATGCCTGGCCGGCCGAGTCGGAGTCCGAATGAGCGAGCAGTCCATCGTGAGCGATGCGATCGAGGCACGCCCGCGCAACGAGTACCCGGTGCGCGCCATCGGCGATGTTCGATTGCCTGTCGTCACGGCGCAAGGCAGCGGCAGCGTGCCGATGTTCGTGGGCGGCTGCACGGCGAGCGAGCGAGCGACGCGTGCGCTCGTGGTGTTGCACGGCCGCCTGCGCGACGCCGACGCCTATTTGCGCTCGACACTGCGCGCCCGCGCCGCTTCCTCCGCGCATGACGACGACACACTCGTGGCGGTGCCGCAGTTCCTCGCAAGCGCCGACGTCGAGCACCACCGCGCACCTGCCGATAGCCTGCACTGGGAGTGGACCGCATGGATGGGCGGCGCCGACGCGCGCGGTCCCGCGCCCCTGAGTTCGTTCGACGCGCTCGACGCTCTCGTCGCCCAGCTTGCCGATCGCTCGCGCTATCCGGCGTTGCGCGAGATCGTCATCGCAGGGCACTCGGGCGGAGCTCAGGTCGCGCATCGCTATGCGATCTTGAGCGCCGCGCCGCAGCAATGCGCACAACGCGGCATCGCCCTGCGCTTCGTGATCGCGAATCCGTCTTCCTGGGTGTATTTCGATTCGTTGCGCCCGCAACCGGATGGCGGCTTCGCCTTTGCGGATCACGCCGCATGTCCCGACGTCGACGAGTGGAAATACGGCATGCGCAAGCTCCCGCGCTATGCGGCGGCCATGCTGGATGCAGGGGCGCTGGAGCGCCGCTATGTCGAGCGTGAAGTGGTCTATCTGGCGGGCGAACTCGATCGCGATCCGGCGCACGCGGCACTCGACCGCTCGTGCGCGGCCAATGCGCAAGGGCCGCACCGCCTCGCCCGCGCCCGCGCCTATTACGCCTACCTGCGAGCGAGGCATCCGCAGTTGCGCCATACGTGGTTCGAAGTGCCGGGTGCGGGGCACAACGCCGAGGCCATGTTCCTCTCCGAGGCCGGCATACGGGCCCTGTTCGGCCCGCGCGCAACGATCGACGCGACACGCGCGGCAGACATGGCGCAGAACTCAGGCGGCGCGGACGATTGAATCAGGCCCCGGCGCCAGGCCTCGGCGGGCGGCCGTCGTATCATAGCGGCTCGATTCCCGCCGGATGCGCGCACCGCCCGGCCGCCCAACGACCGCCATGAGACGCCTTCCTCCGCTCAACGCCCTGCAAATCTTCGAAACGGTCGCCCGCTACGGCAGCTTTACACGCGCGGCCGAGCACCTTTGCCTCACCCAAGGCGCAGTCAGCCGACAAATCCTCGCGCTCGAGCAGTACTACGGCCTGCCGCTCTTTCGCCGTTCGCCCAGGGGGCTCACGCTCACCGCCGAGGGCGAACAACTGCTGCCCGCCGTGCGCGACGGCTTCGGGCGCATCGAGGAAGCCTCGCAGCGCCTCACGCGCCAGCGCACCGAGCTTGCGCTCAAGGTGCCGACCTGCGTGATGCGCTGGATGCTGCCGCGCATCATGCGCTTCCAGAACGAACACCCCGACCTGCAGATCCAGATCACGACCACGTGGGGACACGAAGTCGATTTCCAGGCGGAGCCGTTCGATGCAGCGATCATCTACGGCTCGTCGCCCGGCGCCGACGTACATGCGGTGCCGCTCTTCGACGAATACCTCACGCCCGTCTGCACTCCCGAGGTGCTTTCGCGCCGCCCGCTCGTCAAGCCCGACGACCTCGCGCATCAGACCCTGCTGCACCCCACGCGCGACCACGCCGACTGGCGCCTGTGGCTGACGCGCGCCGGCGCAAACAAGGTCGATGCCGATCTCGGCCCCACTTTCGAATCGCTCGACCTCGCGGCCACGGCCGCCATGCAGGGCTTTGGGGTCGCCATTACCGACCGCACGCTCGTGCGCGAGGATGTCGAGACGCGACGCCTCGTCATGCCCTTCGAACTCGCCGTGCCCACGGGCTCGCGCTACTATTTCGTCTACCCCGAGTGTGTGGCCCAGCAGCAGAAGGTGCAGCTGTTCAGCGAGTGGATCGGCCGGGACCGCGCAACGCCGTAGTGCCGCCATGAGCGTCGTGCATGGCGGGCATGAGAATTAATCGATTGCATGCGGGCCGCTCTTTCGGCGTAATGGGCCGCTTCGTGCGAGGCTCGCGCATTCTGCGGCCTTGCACCTGTCAAGTCATGCGGCCGCGCGCCGCCCGAAGGGAGACCGACCATGCAGAGCGCCGCTCAGGCCCGCTCGAAGCTGCCCGATGTAGGCACGACGATTTTCACGGTGATCGGCCAGCTCGCCGCCGAACATCAGGCGCTGAACCTTTCGCAAGGCGCGCCGAATTTCGACCCGAGCGCGAAGCTCGTGGACGACGTGGCCGCCGCCATGCGCGCGGGCCACAACCAGTACGCGCCCATGGCGGGTCTCGGCGACTTGCGCGAAGCCCTCGCCGCGAAGTTCGAAACGCTCCATGGCGCGCGCTACGACCCGTCGAGCGAAGTCACCGTGCTCGCGAGCGCGAGCGAAGGCCTGTACTCGACGATCAGCGCGCTCGTGCATCCCGGCGACGAAGTGATCTATTTCGAGCCCGCGTTCGACAGCTATGCGCCCATCGTGCGCCTGCAGGGCGCGACGCCCGTGGCGATCAAGCTCGCGCAGCCGCATTTTCGCGTGGACTGGGACGCGGTGAGCGCCGCCATCACGCCGCGCACGCGCATGATCATCGTGAACACGCCGCACAATCCCACGGCCACGATTTTCGGCGAGGACGACATCGCGCGGCTCACGGCGCTCACGCGCAACACCGACATCGTGATTCTCTCCGACGAGGTGTACGAGCACGTGGTGTTCGACGGCGCACCGCACCGGAGCATGGCACGCTACCGCGAGCTTGCCGAGCGCAGCGTGATCGTTTCGTCGTTCGGCAAGTCGTATCACGTCACGGGCTGGCGCGTAGGCTATTGCCTCGCACCCGCCGCGCTGATGGACGAGATCCGCAAGGTCCACCAGTTCATGGTGTTTTCCGCTGACACGCCCATGCAGTACGCGTTCGCCCAGGCGCTGGCCGAACCGCAAAGTTATCTTGGCCTTTCGGCGTTCTACCAGCACAAGCGCGACCTGCTTTCGCGCGCGCTGGAAGCCTCGCGGTTCGAACTGCTGCCAAGCGAAGGCAGCTTTTTCCTGCTCGCGCGTTTCCGGTCTTTCTCCGACGAGCGCGACAGCGACTTCGTGCTGCGGCTCATTCGCGACGCCCGCGTGGCGACGATTCCGCTCTCGGCGTTCTACACCGACGGCACCGACGAAGGCATCATCCGCTTGAGCTTTGCCAAGGATGACGAAACATTGCTCGAAGGCGCGCGCCGCCTTTGTGCGATTTAAAGTGCACTGAAGCTCCGCTTTCGAAACACAACGAAACTGATAGAACCGATAGGCAAGGAGATCACCATGAAGCGACTCAATGCGCTCCTCGCGCTGGCATGCGTGTACGGCGTGCTCGGCCCGGCAACGGCGTTCGCCGATGCGAACCTGCTGCGCTTCGGCGTCGAGGCGCAGTATCCGCCATTCGAAACCAAGGCCGCGGACGGTACGCTGCAAGGCTTCGACATCGACATTGGCAATGCCGTGTGCGCCAGGGCCAACATGACCTGCAAATGGGTCGAAACGTCGTTCGACGGCTTGATTCCTGCGCTCCAGGGCCGCAAGTTCGACGCCATCAACTCGGCGATGAACGCCACCGAAAAGCGCCGCGAGGCCATCGACTTCACCACCGTGATCTATCGCGTGCCGAGCCGCCTGATCGCGCGTAGTGACAGCGGGCTCGTCGCTACCGCCGCTTCGCTCAAGGGCAAGCGCGTGGGCGTGCTGCAGTCGTCGATTCAGGAAACCTACGCAAAGGTGCACTGGGAGCCGGCCGGCGTGACGGTCGTGCCTTACCAGGACCAAAACCAGATTTATACGGACCTCGGCGCGGGGCGTCTGGACGCGACGCTCGTGCTCGCGCCCGCGGGCCAGAAGGGCTTTCTCTCGCAACCCGATGGAAAGGGCTTCGCCTTCGTGGGCGAGGCCGTCCGCGACGACAAGATTCTCGGCAGCGGTGTGGCGTTCGGCATCCGCAAGGGCGACGCGGCATTGCGCGATCGCCTGAACGCGGCCATCGCGAAGATCGAGGCCGACGGCACCGTTACGTCGCTCGCGCACAAATACTTCGGCGACATCGACGTATCGCCGAAGTAAGACGCGGAGGACCGGGCGGACTCAGTGCCGCCCGTTCACGTGGATGCCGCGGCGGCCGAGCGCTCCACCCGCGCCCGTGACGTAGCGTGCAGCCCCACGTTCGCCGCGAGGGCGATCAGCGCCGAGCCGATCACATACCACGCAGGCGCGGCCGGCGATCCGCTCATGCGCACGAAGGCCGCGCAGAGCAACGGCGCAAAGCCGCTGAACACGACCACCGAAACGTTATACGCGAGCGCGATGCCGCTAAAGCGCACCTGAACCGGAAAGAGGTCGGCGAGTACCGCGGCCCACGTGCCGCTGGCGAGCGAGAACACCAACGCGGCGAGCACGAACAGCACAACCACGTTCACGCTGTGCGCTGCGAGCGCCGTATAGAACGGCCACGCAAGCGCGGCGAGCAGCACGCACGAAACACGCAGCAAGTAGCGGCGCGGCACGAAGTCGCCGGCCCAGCCAGCCGCGAGCAGCCCCGCCGAACTCACGAGCAGGTACGCATTCTGTGCGAGCGCGGCCTCGCGCGGGGCATAGTTCAACGTCTCGATCAGATACGCGGGCATGTGGCCATAGAGCACGCCGTTGAAGCCCGCCATCACCGCAATCGAGAGTGCGCCGCCCACCACCGCGCCGCGATGGTGGCGCAGCGTCTCGCGAAACGGCTGCTTCACCACGGCGCCTTGCATCTGCTTGAACTCGGGCGACTCGTCGAGATTGCGGCGCAGCACGTATGAAACGATCCCGCACAGGCCGCCCACGAGGAACGCAATGCGCCAGCCGTAGCTCGCGGCATCGGCAGGCTTGAGCGCGGACTGCACGACGAGATTGACGATCGTCGCAAGCATCACGCCCGTATTGATCGCGCAGACGATCACGCCGGCCGCGAGGCCCGCGCGGCGCGGCGCCGCTTCCACCGCATAGGTGATCGCGCCGGGCATTTCACCGCCCACGCAAAAGCCTTGCAGCACGCGCAAGCCGATCAGCGCGATGGGCGCGGCAATGCCCCAGCGTGCGTAATTGGGCAACAGGCCGATGCAGATCGTCGCGAACGTCACGACGACGATCGAACCCACGAACACGGGCCGCCGCCCGATGCGATCGCCCAGACTGCTGAGCACGATGCCGCCGAGCGGCCGGATGATATAGCCGATGGCGAGCACCGAAAACGTGAGCAGCATGCTCACGAGCGGGTCGCTTGCCGGAAAGAACTGCGCGGCGATCGAGTGCGCGAAGAAGCCGTAAATCACGAAGTCATAGAATTCCAGCGAGCCGCCCAGACTCGCAATGAGGATCATCTTCCATTGGGCGCGGGTCAGGCCTGGCGCTGCGGCATGCGATGCTGGCAGCGAGGGTGTCGTCTCCATTTGCTCTCCTTATTGATGAACTTGGCGGCGCTTGGGGTCCTGCTAGCGGATCTTCGTCCTGCGCCTGGGCTTCAAAAAACCAGTCAGGCTACCGCGGTCTCGCGCCGCTGCGGCACACGCGCCACGCCTGCGCGTTCGAGCAGCGCTTCCAGCTCGCTGGCATCGTGCGCCACGCCTCCTACGTAGCGGTCTGGCCGCAGCAGCACGGCGCGCGCGCCGGCGTCTGCAAGCCACGCGCGAAGCGGCTCGCGTGTAGCCGGCACGATCGCCACGCGCTCGCGTTGCGTGGCGCGTTGCGTGGCATTTGTCAGCGCATCCTGTGCGCTCGGCACTAGCGCTTCATCGACGATCAACGCGAAGCGATAGCCCACGGCATCGTCGAGGCGCGAGCCGTCTTCGAACACGGGTTGCGGTCCGATCTCGCCGCCACCGGCGCCCGCGTGCCAGCCCGGCCCCAAACGCGGCTGGGGCGTGCGGAATTCGCGAATCGCCGCCGTCATCTCGCGATCGCGCGCGGCCACCGCGTCGCTATCGGTCGCCTGGATCACGCTGCCTAGCTGCACCGCCGTTTCGATGAACGTGCGCACGTGCGGCTCGCGTTCGCTCTCGTAAGTGTCAAGCAGCGTTTCGGGCAGCGCGCCGTCGATCACATCGGCGAGTTTCCACGCGAGATTCGAGGCGTCGCGTATGCCCGCGGCCATCCCCTGCCCCATGAACGGCGGCGTCTGATGCGCGGCGTCGCCCGCGATCAGCAGCCTGCCGCGCCGCCAGCCCTGCGCGATCACCGAATGGAACGTGTAGATCGCCGAGCGTTCGAGTTGCGCGTGCTCCGGCGTGATCCATCGTGCAAGCCGTTCCCAGATCCATTCAGCCGTGCCGATGCGGCGCTCGTCGTCGCCCGGCATCACCATGATTTCCCAGCGGCGGCGGTTGTGGGGCCCGCGCGTGTACGTGGTCGGTCGCGCGGGGTCGCAGTACTGGATCGAGTAGTCGCCGAGATCGGCGCGCTCGCTCTCCAGCAGCACGTCCACCACGACCCAGCGCTCGTGCGATTTCAGATCGGCCAGCTCGGTGCCGATGAAGCGGCGCACCGTGGAGCGCGCGCCGTCGCAACCCACCACGTAGCGGGCCGTGGTGTGGGCAAGACGCCCTTGCGCCGTATCCTCGAAGCGGATGCGCACGTGGTCGTCGCGTTCGTCGAGCGCGAACACCTCGTGGCGCAAGCGCACTTGCGCCACGCTGCACGCGCATAGTTGCGCGCGCAACGCCCGCTCGAGATCCGGCTGATGAAACTTGTAACTTGCGCACCAGCCTTGCGGACCAATGCCGCCGGGGCGGCTCCAGTCGATCATCAACTCGCCGCGCGCGTTCAGGAACTTCATGCCGGGCCCGACGAAGAGGTTGGGCAGCAGCGTCTGAGCGATGCCGGCAGTCTGAAACACGCGCATGCATTCGCCGTCGAAGTGGACGGCGCGCGGCAACTGGAACACGTCCTTGTCGCGCTCGAACACCACGACTTTCAGGCCGCGCAGCGCGAGCAGATTGGCGAGCGTCGCGCCGGTCGGCCCAAAGCCGATGATCGCGACGTCAAAGTCGGGCGCCGGATTTGCTTTGCATACCGAATTGTTTACGACATCCTTCATCCCATTCACCTGATACCTGGCTAACTGCGTGAATAACTGCACGAACAACTGCGTGAATCACTGCGTGAATCACTGCGTGGACGACCTGGCCGCCCGCATCGTGCAGGCGGCGTCCTCGACTTACGCTTCGTCCGCGACGGGATTCCTGAGCGTGCCGATGCGATCCACCTCGACTTCCACCACGTCGCCATGCTTCATGAAAAGCGGCGGATTGCGCTTCGCGCCCACGCCGCCGGGCGTGCCGGTCACGATCACGTCGCCGGGGAAAAGCGGCGTGAAGGTGGAGAGATACGCGATCTGCTTCGCAATGCCGTGTATCAGCATCTCCGTGGTCGCGCGCTGCACTTCCTGGCCGTTCAGGCGCGTGACGAGCGTCATCAGCGCGTTCGGCTCGATCTCGTCGCTCGTGACCATCCACGGGCCGAACGCGCCCGTGCGGAAGAAGTTCTTGCCCGGTCCCCATTGGCCCGTGTGGCGCTGCCAGTCGCGAATCGAGCCGTCGTTGTAGCAGCTATAGCCCGCGATATGACGCCAGGCGTCGGCCTCGGCAATGCGCCGCCCGCCCTCGCCGATGATCACGGCAATCTCGCCTTCGTAGTCGAATTGCGCGGATTCGCGCGGACGCAGCATGGGCTCGCCCGCGCCCACCTGCGAAGCCGGCAGGCGCATGAAGATCACGGGCTGCTCGGTGGTCTCGCGGTTGGTTTCCTTCACGTGCTCCGCGTAGTTCAGGCCCACGCAGAAGATCTGCTGCGGATTCGCAATGACGGGCTCGAGCGTGACTTCAGCGAGCGGATAGTCGCCCTTGCCCTCGCTCGCGGCGCGTTCGGCTTCGGCAAACGCGCCGGCTGCGATCAGCGACTTGAGGTCCGCGTAGCGGCTACCAAGGCGCTTCTTGAGGTCGAAAACCGCGCCGTCGCGCACAACGCCGAACGACGAACCTTCATGAGTGGAAAAGCTGGCGAGTTTCATGATGCTCCGATGATAAAGAGTGAGTTTTCCATGGAATCGAGACGCGCATTTCTTGCTGCGTTTATCGTATTTTGAGAATACACTACGAAAAACGCGGCACACAACTTGATTCTTATCAGGGTTTATCACTACGACTGGAGACAGCATGACTCTGCAGAACATCAAACGCACGGGCCTCACGCTCAGCCACATGGGCTTTTTCGTGAGCGACATGGAGAAAGTCGAAGACTTCTATACGCGGGTACTCGAATTCACGGTAACGGACCGCGGCACGCTGCCCTCGCCGCGCGGCACGGTCAGCCTGGTCTTTCTGAGCCGGGACCCCCGCGTGCATCACCAGATCGTGCTGGCGAGCGGCAGACCCGAGCAGTTGCCGTTCAATCCGATCAACCAGATTTCACTGGAGGCGGACAGCCTCGCCACGCTCAAGCACTTTCACCGGCGCTTCGTGGAGGAAGGGATGGAGGAAATCGTTCCGGTCACGCACGGCAATGCGATCTCGTTCTATGCGCGAGATCCGGAAGGCAACCGTCTGGAGATATTTATCGACACGCCGTGGTACGTGGATCAGCCCATGCGCGTGAGCGTGGACTTCACGCTGCCCGACGCAGCGTTGCTAGCCGAAGTCGAGCGCCATGCAAGCACGTTGCCGGGATTCCGGCCGCGCGCGATATGGGAGCAGGAGATGGCGGCGCGTATGGGCTTGGCGTGACGCCGCAGCAGCGCTTTATGACTCGATCAATGCACGCACGCGCGTGGAAATGCGCGCGGCGGCATCCTTCACGGCCTCGACCACGCGGTCCAGGTTGAAGAACGCGAGGCGCTGCTCGGGTACGACGAGCGCGAGCGAGGCCACGGCTTCGCCCGATGCATCGGTAAAGAGCGGCGAAGCGACGGCGGACATGCCCGCTTCGAGTTCGCCCTTCGAGAGATAGAAGCCGGCGCGGCGGATCTTGAGCAGACTCGCGCGGAATTCTTCGAGCGACGCACCGAGTCCGCTCGCGGCGATGTCTTCGGGGTACTGCTCGAACAGCGCGGCGAGCTTCGCCTTGGGAAACGTCGAGAGGATCGCCTTGGGTGCCGCGCCGAGAAAGAGCGGGCGCGGACGGCCACGTCCATAGCGCAGGTCGAAAACGGCGTCGTGCGATTCCCGGTGGGTATCCACGAGTTCATTGCCGTACCAGCGCGACATCACGGCGTCGAAGCCCGATTGCTCCGCCAGTTCGCGCATGACCGGCTGCCCCGCCTTCAACAGCGGATCGGAAATGCGCAGATGGTAGTCGAGCGTGATGATGCGGGGCCCAAGGCCATATTCACCGCCCACGAAGCGCAGCAACATGCCCGTATCGACGAGTTCGCGCAGATAGCGGTAAGCGGTCGGCACCGAGCATTGCAGTTCGGCCGCCACCTGTTCGGCGGAAAGAAAAGGCCGCGCCTCGGAAAAGAGTTCAAGGATGGACAGCAGTTTCGCAATGCTCGACAAAGGCCGGTCTCCGGTCACGCGTGGTTGTCACGTTTGAGGTGGCCAATTATAGCGGCACGCTTCATCGCGTTCGTGCCCCGCAAACCTGGCGGCACCATGCAAAACCGCCGCATGGCAGGTCACGCTTTACACGTTCCCTGCCATGCGGCGGTCGGTATCCTTTTCCGGTGCCACATGCACCGCGCATCCATCAGAAGAAATTCGCCTGACATCATTCATGCGCGATACATGTTTAGCATAGCTTTACTGCATATGCTGGCCGCCGTTGATAGGAATATTTGCGCCCGTCACGAAGCCCGCTTCGTCCGAACACAGGAACAGCACGAGCGCCGCGACTTCACCCGGGTTGCCGAGGCGGCCCATCGGGATCTGCGGCAGGATCTTCGTGTCGAGAATGTCCTGAGGAATGGCGGTCACCATCTTCGTGGCGAGATAGCCAGGCGAAATGGTGTTCACGGTCACGCCCTTGCGCGCCACTTCGAGCGCGAGCGACTTCGTGAAGCCGTGCATGCCGGCCTTTGCTGCTGCGTAGTTGGTCTGACCGACCGAACCCTTCGAACCGTTCACCGACGAAATGTTGATGATGCGGCCCCAAGCGCGCTCGACCATGCTGTCGCACAGCGGCTTCGAAATGTTGAAGATCGAGTCGAGATTCGTGCGCAGCACGGCGTCCCAGTTGACCTTGTCGAGCTTGCGGAACGTCATGTCGCGCGTGATGCCCGCATTGTTCACGAGAATATCGACGGGGCCGATCTCGCTCTGGATCTTCTTCGCGCCGCGCTGGCACGAATCGTAGTCCGCTACGTCCATGCCATAGGCGTGGAATTCGCGGTCGGTCTCCTTCATGCGCGCCAGCCAGTCTTTGGCGCCCGCATTATCGGGCGAATGCGTCACGACGACGCGATAGCCCGCATCATGCAGTTTCACGCTGATGGCCTCGCCAAGGCCGCCCATACCACCTGTTACCAATGCAATACGATTAGTCATCCTATATATCCGCGAGAGTTGAGCGTCAATCAAACCGTGGCGTTACGCGCTACGCGTGCAGGCGCCACATACACTGTTGCCCAGCTTCATCCTTCCACCCAGGACGAAGACAAGGCGAATACCGCGCGGCTTCTGGTCAGTTTCTAGTATTGCGCGTGGTTACTGCTACAGGCGGATCGCCGCTGCTTATGCGCGACGATCCGCCTGATACCTCCTTACTGCCCTGCTTGCTTGAAATCGTGATCAAGCGGGATCAAGCGGGATCAAGCGGGATCAAGCACGCTCGAGCGCGAGCGCCACGCCCATGCCGCCGCCGATGCACAGCGAGGCAAGACCGCGCTTCGCGTCGCGGCGCTGCATTTCGTGCAGCAGCGTCACGAGAATCCGGCAGCCCGACGCGCCGATCGGGTGACCGATCGCAATCGCCCCGCCGTTCACGTTGATCTTCGACGTGTCCCAGCCCATCTGCTTGTTCACGGCCAGCGCCTGCGCGGCAAACGCCTCGTTGATCTCCATGAGATCGAGGTCGTTGACCGACCAACCCGCGCGCTCCAGCGCACGCTTCGACGCCGGCACCGGGCCCATGCCCATGATCTTCGGATCGACGCCGCCGCTGGCGTACGCCTTGATGCGCGCGAGCGGCTTCAGGCCCAGCGCTTCGGCCTTCTTCGCCGACATCACCACGACCGCTGCCGCGCCGTCATTGATGCCGGAGGCGTTGGCCGCCGTCACCGTACCTTCCTTGTTGAACGCCGGCTTCAGGCCCGCGAGCGATTCGGCCGTCACGCCGTGGCGCACGAACTCGTCGGTTGCGAACTGCAGCGGCTCGCCCTTGCGCTGGGGAATCGCCACCGGCACGATTTCCGCGTCGAAGCGGCCGGCCTTCTGCGCAGCCTCAGCCTTGTTCTGCGAGAGCGCAGCAAACGCGTCCTGCTCTTCGCGCGTGATGCCGTATTCCTTCGCGACGTTTTCCGCCGTCACGCCCATGTGATACTGGTTGTACACGTCCCACAGGCCGTCGACGATCATGGTGTCGATGAGCTTCGCATCGCCCATGCGGAAGCCGTCGCGCGAGCCCGGCAGCACGTGCGGCGCGGCGCTCATGTTCTCCTGGCCGCCGGCCACGACGATGTCCGAATCACCGGCGATGATCGCGTTGGCTGCGAGCATCACGGCCTTCAGGCCCGAGCCGCACACCTTGTTGATCGTCATGGCGGGTACGGCCGTGGGCAGGCCCGCCTTGATCGACGCCTGGCGCGCCACGTTCTGGCCCGACCCGGCGGTCAGCACCTGACCCATGATCACGTCGCTCACCTGCTCGGGCTTCACACCCGCGCGCTCGAGCGCGGCCTTGATGACGATGGCGCCCAGGTCAGGCGCCGCCACCTTCGCGAGCGAGCCGCCGAATTTGCCTACTGCCGTACGTGCGGCCGAAACGATCACAATGTCAGTCATGTTGAGCTCCTGCTCTGCAATTACGCTGATATATCGATGTTTTGAAAGCTGAGCCGGCAAATGCCGCGCCCTCGTCGTTCAGTCGCGACGACGAAGGCGGGTATTGGCGTACTGCCCGGCTGGCAGGAACGGAAATCAGGCCTTGGCCTGACTCGTCGCCTTCGCGGAAGCCGGCTGGACGGCAACCGGCGTGGCTTCCTGGACGGAAGCGGCGACATTCTGGAAATTGCTTTGAGCCGTTTCGATGGCCTGGCGGGTCACGCCGCGCAGCGTCTCGGCGGCATTGTTCACGGCTGCGAACGTGGAATTCATGGCCGCGACGAAGGACTCCGCGCCGACGGGCGCGTTTTGCGTCAGGCCTTCGGAAAAGGCCTTGAAGCGTTGCTCCTGCTCGCCCGACTGCACCTGGGCGGCTTGAATCAACTCGTTTTGCGTCGTCGTCGCGATATCGACGAGATGGCGGCCGTACGACATGGCCTTGGCAGCCGCTTGCTGCGACGCACCAATCTGCTGCGTCAGAAACTCGGCGGGATTGCCGCTCTGCAGGGCGCCCTTGAGCGTCGCTTCGCTTTCAGCGATGGCAGCCTTGCTGGCCTGGACGTTGAGATCGATCACGGCCTGCACGCCCTGGAAAACGGGCTTCGTCAGCGCAAAGAACGCTGCGACACCGGCCTGGTAGTTTGCGCGGAATTGTTCGGGTGCGGAAACAGACATCAGCTTATGCTCCTTGGTTAGTCTTACTAATTAAAGCGCCAACCCCCGATGGCATGACTTGCGGCTGCATTCCTACGTTTGAAAACTTATGCTGCATCGCCGCAGTCAATTTAGAGTGTCCATTCTAAGACAGAAATTTAACAATTTTGTGGCGGTTCATATTAGGTAAAAACCCTTAGTGCAAGTCTTTCGGGTTCGGAAATTGCAGTTGTCAAGCAACATGCTTTCCGGATCGGTAAGCTCGATGCCGAGCGCGGAAATTGCATGCGGAATAAACGGCACGCGACGGATTTTCCCCGCGGCGCCGTTTAAGTCCTTATGGGGCTGTTGACCCCTCTGCATCAAGGGAGAGAAATCATGATCCGCAAACCACTGCGTTCGTCGTTTGCCGCCGCCCTGCTCGCCTCCACCGCAACGGCCGCGCTCGCTCAGGCCGTGATCGTCGAACCGAACGAGCCGCCTCAGCAGCCCGTGATCGTCGCGCCAACTTCGCCGCCGCCTCCGCCGCGGGAAGAAGCCGCCCCGCCGCCGCGCGAAGGCTATGTGTGGCAGACAGGCCACTGGCGCTGGGATCGGGGCGTGTATGTCTGGGAACCCGGTCGCTGGGAGGAGGCCCGCTCGGGCTACAACTGGGTGCCGGGGCACTGGGTCGAGGACGGCCCGAACTGGCGATGGATTCCGGGCCATTGGGCATAAAAGCGGCACAAAAGCGGCATAACGCCGGCATGACGTGACATAGAACGGCATAAGGCGTGAATACCTGACTTCAAACTGAGAAACGACTATGACGGCGCGGCAGCGGGTTCGCCTGCGGACCAATCGTTGCAAACCAACAAGGCCGGGAAGGCCTTGAACGAACGCGATCCGGACGCGGACCTCGTCGCGCGCGTCGGCGCGCGCGATCCGCTTGCCGTGCGCGCGCTCGTCGCGAGCAAGCTGCCGCGCCTCATCGCACTCGCCACGCGCATGCTGGGCGACCACAGCGAAGCCGAGGACGTCGCACAGGAAGCTTTCGTGCGGATCTGGAAACAGGCGCCCACCTGGCGCACCGGCGAAGCGAAATTCGACACCTGGCTGCATCGCGTGGCGCTCAACCTGTGCTACGACCGCTTGCGCGGCCGCCGCGAAGAGACCGTAGAAGACGTGCACGCCATGAGCGAGCCGACACCCGATCCCGCGGGCTCGCCCGACCAGCAGATCGAAGCGCGCACACGCGACGACCGCGTGCGCGCCGCACTCGCGGCGCTGCCGGTGCGTCAGCGCGAAGCGCTCGTGCTCACTTATTATCAGGAGCTTTCGAACCTCGAAGCAGCCAGCCTGATGGATATTTCGGTGGACGCACTCGAAAGCCTGCTGGCGCGCGCCAGGCGCACCCTGCGCGCACAACTGGCCGGCGAAGCCGCCGGTAAGGACTCCGTATGACACCCGAACGATTCCACACTCTCGTTGCCGCTTATGGCGCAGACCCGCAGCGCTGGCCGCAGCACGAGCGCAACGACGCGCTCGAATGGGCGCGCGCGCATCGCGCGCAAGCGGGCGCGGCGCTCGACGAAGCCATGGAGCTCGATAGCTGGCTCTCCCGCGACATGGTCACGCCGCCTTCTCGTGCCCTCTTCGAGCAGATCGTTGCGGGCGCACCGGTCAAGCCCGTTGCCGCCGCCGAACGCCGCGGCCGCAGATTCTGGTGGTCGGGTGCGGCCTTCGCGGGCGTGGGCCTCGCCGGTGCGCTTGCGGGCGCGCTGACGATATCGTTTATCGTGCTCGGCGGTACGACGCCCGCAGCGCCGCACGAGACTTATCTCAGCACGAGCTTTGGCGGCACGAGTTCGGACTGGAGCGAATCGAACCTCAACCCCGGCGCCGAAGGGAGTGACGAATGAACGGCTGCTCATGGAAGACGCTGCTCGTCGGCTCGGTACTCCTGAACGTTTTTCTGCTCGGGGGCATAGCGGGCGGTGCGTGGCGCTGGTTCGCCGTGCACGGCGAGCCGCAGGCGCAACCCGCGCAGCGTGTGGCGCTGCGCTTCGCCACTGAGGAGCTTTCGCCGGAACGCCAGCAGCAGTTCGCGCAGGCGCTCAAGTCCTCGCGCCGCGAAGGCCGCCAGTACGCGCGCGACGCACACGACGGACGCCGCCAGTTGCTCGACCTGCTCGCAGCCCCCCAACTCGACCGCAACGCCATCGACGCCGCGCTCACGCGCACGCGCACGGCCGATACCGCGTTGCGCGCGCAAATCGAAAGCGGCGTGGTCGATTTCGCGGCCACGCTCACGCCAGAAGAGCGCGTGAAGTTCGTCGAGGGGCTCGAAAAGCGCGGCCAGTGGCGGCTGCCAGCGCAGCAGCAAAAGCAGGCGCAACACGCCGTAAGCGAGGCAAGCAGCCCGCAGTAAAAAAGTTGGCGGACCAGCGACGGATACCAGCAGCGATGACCGTTTAACGGGAATACGCAACGCTCGAACGAGCACAAGGACCGCGCATGGAAAGCCTTTCGAATGCCCGCGCCGGCGCAATCGCCATGAATCGCTTCGGCCTCGGCGCGCGCGCCGATGAAACGCCGCCCGCCAATCCTCAAGGATGGCTGCTCGGCCAGTTCTCCACGTACGAACCGCTGCCCGCCGCATGGCGCAACGAGCCCGGCGCACTGGCGCTAGCCGCACGCTTCGGCGCAGAACGCCAGCAAGGTATGGCGGGCGACGCGGTGGCAAGCGCGGCGTCAGAAACGAACGGACAAAGCAACGGCCAAACCAACCCCCAACAAGCCGCACGCCGCGCGGTCAATCAGGCGATCCGCCGCGAGAGCGTGGGCATCTACCGCAGCGCGGTCAACGCGCGCCTCGCGAGCGCCTTGCAGACCGAGACGCCCTTCGTCGAGCGCCTCGTGCATTTCTGGTCGAACCACTTCGCCGTATCGGTCGACAAGGCGCTGATTGCAGGCATTGCGGGCGCATTCGAAATGGAAGCGATACGCCCTCACGTGCTCGGCAATTTCGCGGACATGCTGGTCGCCGTCGAACAGCACCCCGCCATGCAGCTCTTTCTCGACCAGACGCGCTCGGTGGGCCCCGACAGCCGCGCCGCGCTGCGCGCCGATCAGCGCGACCCCGCGCACAAGCGCGGCCTGAACGAGAACCTCGCACGCGAAATCATGGAACTGCACACGCTCGGCGTGCGCACCGGCTACACGCAGGACGACGTGACCGAATTCGCGCGCGCGCTCACGGGCTGGAGCGTGGCCGGCGTGCGTGGCCCGCAGCCTGGGAATATGGCGAATGCAGTGGCCAATGCAGTGGCCAATGCAGTGACCAATGCGGCAGCGCCGGGCAGCTTCGTGTTTCGCCCCGCGCTGCACGAGCCGGGCGCGCGCACTGTGATGGGCAAGCGCTACGATCAGCCGGGCGAGCAGCAGGCGCTCGCCATCCTCAACGAGCTCGCGCATGCGAGCGCGACGAGCCGCCATATCGCGTTTCAGCTCGCGCGCCATTTCATCGCCGACAACCCGCCGCCCGCGCTCACCGAGCGCCTCGCGCTCGCCTTCGAGCAAAGCGGCGGCGACCTGCCCACCGTGTATCGCGCACTGGTTGAAGCGCCGCAAGCGTGGACTCCGGTCGATGCGAAGTTCAAGACGCCGTGGGAATGGACCGTATCGTCGATGCGCGGGCTCGGCTGGCGCGAACCCGGCGACGTGAATGCGGCACCGCTGCTCACGCAGCTCGGCCAGCCGGTGTGGCGGCCGGGCTCGCCCGCCGGTTACGACGACATTGCGGCAAGCTGGGCCGCGCCCGACGCGCTCGTGCGCCGCGTGGAAGTCGCGCAGCGTTTCTCGGCGCGCGTGGGCGACCGGCTCGATCCGCGCGCGCTCGGCAACACCCTCATGGGCGCCACGCTCAGCGCGCCCACGGCCACCGCAGTCGCACATGCCGAAAGCGCCTCGACTGCGATCGCCCTGCTGCTCGTCTCGCCCGATTTCCTGAGGAGATAACCGCCATGGTTTCCCGCCGCCATTTCCTGAGCGTCGCCGCCGCTGGCGCGGGCGCCATGCTCGTTGCGCCGCAGATCGTATTCGCCAGCGTCGAAACCGAGCGCCGCTTCGTGTTCGTGATCCAGCGCGGCGCGGCCGACGGACTCAACATCGTCGTGCCCTACGCGGAGCCTGCCTACGCGACGCTGCGCGGCCCGCTCGCCATCGAAGTCGACCGTGCCACGAAACTCGACGGCACGTTCGCACTGCATCCCTCGCTCGTACAGATCGCGCAGATGTACGGCGAGAAGCAGGCGCTCTTCGTGCATGCGATCGCATCGCCCTATCGCGACCGCTCGCACTTCGACGGTCAGAACGTGCTGGAAACGGGCGGCCGCGCGCCCTACCAGGTCAAGGACGGCTGGCTCAACCGGCTCGTCGCGATGCTGCCCGCCTCGCGCGAAAGCGCCATTGCGCTCGCGCCCACCGTGCCGCTCGCACTGCGCGGCACAGCGCAAGTGAGTTCGTATGCGCCCTCGGCGCTACCCAGCGCTTCCGACGATCTGCTCACGCGCGTTTCGGCGCTCTACGAAGCCGATCCGCAACTGCGCTCGCTCTGGACGTCCGCCATGAATGCACGTGGGCTCGCGGGCGATGCGAACGCGCACCAGGACCCCGCGAGCGTCGGCAAGCTCGCGGCGGGCTTCCTCTCGCGCCCCGATGGCCCGCGCATCGCCATGATCGAAACCGGCGGATGGGACACACACAGCGCGCAGCATGCGCGGCTCGCGAATCAGCTAAAGGCGCTCGACACGATGCTTGCCTCGCTGCGCGACGGCCTCGGCCCTGCGTGGGACAAGACCACGGTGCTCGTTGCAACCGAGTTCGGCCGCACGGCCGCAGCGAACGGCACGGGCGGCACCGACCATGGGCAGGCGTCTGTCGCGATGCTCGTGGGCGGCGCCGTGGCGGGCGGACGCGTGAAGGCCGACTGGCCGGGGCTGCGTAGCTCGGACCTTTACGAATCGCGCGACCTCAAGCCGACTGCCTCACTCGACGCATTGATCGCGGGCGCGGCCGCAGAGAGCCTCGGGCTCGATCCGCAGCGCACGGCGTCGACGCTGTTTGGTGACGCAGGCACAAAATATGCGACTACGGGGTTGATAAGGGCATGACCGTTTCAAATAAACACGGAAACGGGCCGCCTTACGCGGACTCAGATGCCGGCGCGCGACAAGACCGGCAATCCGTTCGGAGAACCAAACAACTTCAATCAGTGGAGGAAGCCGTCATGAAGATAAAACTACTGCACCCCGTTATCCTGGTCGCCTGCGCCACCCTCCTTTCCGCGTGCATCGTGGAACCCGCCCACCCACCGGAGCCAGCGCCGCGAGTCGAGACACCGCCGCCCGCCCCTGCGCAGGGCTATGCCTGGGCCAAGGGACATTACCGCTGGGAAGGCAACCAGTGGGTGTGGATTCCGGGGCATTGGGTGCAGGGATACTGAGACATCTAGCGGCTCGAGCGATCCGCGTTTGAAGCGCGGCATGAACATCAGTCTGCGCCGGAAGAAGTGCGCTTCTTCCGGCGCAGTGCATTTCTCGATTGACCATTGGACCCTGCGATTGCGCCTGTCATTGTCTAGACTGGAATGAGTATGCGCGCTTCCCCCACCCTAGAAAGGAGAACCGGCAATGCTCACGCAGCGAACGAAGGACATCGTGAAGGCGACCGCGCCCGTGCTCGCCGACCACGGTTTCGCCATCATCAAGCGTTTTTACACGCGGCTCTTCGAGGCTCACCCTGAACTGAAGAATGTGTTCAACATGGCGCACCAGGAACAGGGGCAGCAACAGCAGGCGCTCGCGCGCGCCGTCTACGCGTATGCGGAAAACATCGAAGACCCTTCGAGCCTCGCAGCCGTGCTCAAGAACATTGCAAACAAGCACGCGAGCCTCGGCGTGCTGCCCGAGCACTACCCTATCGTTGGCGAACATCTGCTAGGCGCGATCAAGGACGTCCTCGGCGATGCGGCCACGGAGGACATCATCTCCGCATGGGCGCAGGCCTACGGCAATCTCGCGGACGTGCTCATGGGCATGGAAAGCGAACTGTATGAAGGTTCCGGCGACAAGCTCGGCGGCTGGACAGGCTGGCGCGAGTTCGTCGTGCGCGAGAAGCGGCCCGAAAGCAGCGTCATCACCTCGTTCGTGCTCGAACCGGCCGACGGCGGCCCAGTCGCGAACTTCGAGCCCGGCCAGTACATCAGCATCGGTGTGAACGTGCCGGCGCTCGGCTTGCAGCAGATTCGGCAATATAGTCTTTCCGATATGCCCAATGCCCGCACCTACCGTATTTCCGTGAAGCGCGAGGCCGGCGGCCCGCAGCCGGCCGGCTACGTTTCGAATCTGCTGCACGATCACGTGAACGTGGGCGACGAAGTGAAACTGGCCGCGCCTTACGGCAATTTCCATATCGACGTGAACGCGCATACGCCTATCGTGCTCATCAGTGGCGGCGTGGGTCTCACGCCGATGATCAGCATGCTCAAGCGGGCGCTTCAGGATCCGAACCGCAAGGTGGTGTTCGTGCATGGCGCGCGCAATAGCGGCGTGCATGCCATGCGCGACCGTCTGCGCGAAACCGCGGCCACGAATGCCAACTTCCAGCTCCAGATTTTCTACAACGAGCCGCTGCCCGGCGACGTGCAAGGACGCGATTACGACTACGCGGGTTTCGTCGATATCGGCCAGATCAAGCAGGCCGTTCTGCAACCGGACGCCGATTACTATATTTGCGGGCCCATCCCCTTCATGCGCATGCAGCACGATGCGCTAAAGAATCTCGGCGTTCACGAAGCCCGCATTCACTACGAGGTCTTCGGGCCGGATCTTTTCGCGGAATAGGCGCGCTTTTGAAGGACGCAGGCGCAACGCAAACGCTGCGCCTGCCGTTTCCATCGCTCAGAATCCAAACACTTTTAGCGCGTTACTGCCGCGCACTGCGTCGCTTTGCGCCTTCGGCAAACGCGCCGTATTGGCAAACGCGCCACGCGTGTCATGGACCTGGTGCGGCCAGTCCGTGCCGAACATCACCTGCTCCGCGCCCACCACCGAAATCAGGAATTCGAGCGACGCCGGGCTATACGTGATGCAGTCGTAGTAAATGTGACGCAGATAATCGATGGGCTTGCGCTTCATCTGGCGGCGCTGCGGAATTTCCACGTCGTCGCCCTTGCCGAAGCGGCCCGCGAGATACGGCAGCGCCCCGCCCGCATGCGAGGCGATGATCTTGAGGTTCGGATACTGGTCGAAGAAGCCTTCGAAGATCATGCGCGTGATGGCGAGCGTCGTATCGAACATGAAGCCCACCGACCAGCTCAGATCGAACTTCGTCATGTCCATTTGCTCGGCGCCCGGCGGATCGGTGGGGTGCACGAGCACCGGCAGCGCACGCCGGTCGATCTCGGCCCAGATCGGCGCGAACATCGGGTCCGTGAGGCTGCGGCCCGCCACGTTGGCGAGCACCATCACGCCGCTCGCGCCGTTGGCGCAGGCACGCTCCAGTTCCTGCACTGCGCGTTGCGGATACTCCCACGGCAGCGAGGCGAACCAGCGGATGCGCTCGGGGTGAGCGGCCTGACCCTCGGCAATCGTATCGTTGGTCTCGCGTGCCGCCTGGCAGCTCGTTGCCTCGTCGCCCCAGAATACGTTCGGGCACGTCAGCGAAACGACGGAAATATCGATACCCGCTTCGTTCATATGCTCGATGCGCAGATCGAAATCGAAATGGCCCTTCTGTGGAATCACGACCGGCGTGTTGCCGCGAAACACTTCCTGCTGCCCGTCGGGCCGCGTTTGAATGTTGTAGGCGCCGCCGCGCGCCTTGAGCAGATCGAGCCACTTGTGCGTGAAGATATGGGTATGGACGTCGATCACGGGCATGCTGGCTTCTCCTGTTCAATGGAAAAGATGACATTTCGTCATCCTTATCTTATGGATGGAGGCTGAGCATACATAGGCTCAGCCGCTCCGCTCAAATGGACGAAGGTGCGGAAAGGTCGTTCAAATGCGGCGCTTCACGCTTGAGCATAAATGCGCCAACGAGGCCAAGCGCGAAGAACACCGCGCAGAAGTGGGCCGGCGCCATGTTGTTGCCTGTGGTGTGCAGCAGCCACGTCAGCACGAACGGCGAAAATCCGCCGAAAATGGCCGCACCGATGTTGTACGAAATCGCAAGACCCGTGGAGCGCACTTCGGTGGGAAAGAGCGCTGCGAGCGCCGTGGGAATCGGGCTATTCGAAGCACCGATCAGCAACGCGAACAGCAGTTCGACCGTCATGATCGAAACGATGGAAGGCGCGCTCACGATCCAGTAATAGGCCGGATACAGCACAACGAGGAAGATGATGAGCGAGCCGCAGATCATGCGGTTGCCGCCCACGCGGTCCGCCATATGGCCGAAAAGCGGAATCGTGACCACGCGCAGCAACACGCTCGCGAGGAGCACGTTAAAGGGCAACGTCACCGGCATGTGCAGGTTCTGGACCGAATAAATCGGCAGATACGTGATGATCACGTAAGCCATGACGTTGAGCGCGGCGCTCAGCGCAGTGGCCACAAAAAGCTCGCGTGGGTATTGCGACACCACGCGGCTAAATGGCGCCTTCACGCGCTTCTCGATCTGCTCGAACGCTTCGGTCTCAGGCAGACTGCGGCGGATATAGAAACCCACCGGTCCAATGAGCAGACCAAAGAGGAAAGGAATGCGCCAGGCCCATGATTCGAGCGCATGCGGCGTGAAGAGGTGCGTGAGCGCGCTGCCCATCGCCACGGCCAGCAGCGCGCCCAGCGCCTGGGCGAACATCTGCCAGCTGCCGTAGAGGTTGCGCCGCCCCTTGGGCGCGTACTCGATCAGCATGGCCGTAGCCGTGCCGAACTCGCCGCCCGCCGATATGCCCTGCAGCAGGCGCGCGCACAAGACGATTGCGGGCGCAACGAGTCCGATCTGATGGAAACCGGGTGTGAAGGCGACCATCGCGGCCGCCAGCGTCATCAAGGCAATGACGAGCGTCAGGCCCGCCTTGCGGCCCTTGCGGTCGGCGTACATGCCGAGCAGCACGCCGCCGAGCGGCCGCACGACAAACCCCGCGCCAAAAGTGGCCGTGGTCAGCATGAGCGCTGCGTATTCGCTGTCGCCGGGAAAGAACTGTTTGGCGATGATGATAGAGAGAAACCCGAATACGACGAAGTCGTACCACTCCAGCACGTTTCCGAGCGTCGACGCCACGGCGCCGCGCCAGCGAATGCGCGTATCCATTGCTCTCACGACTGTCTCCATGCGGCCGGCTCGCGGCTGGCCTGCTTTTATTGCTGCTTTTAGCGGGTCGTTGTCGACTTCATCCGGCTCTGTCGCAATGCAATGTAAGGCACTATGATCATGAAGACAATCGAACAAAATCAATGGCTCCATAAAGTTACTTTATGCAACCGACCATCAAGCAACTGCGCGCCTTCACGCTCGTCTGCCGCTTCGGCGTGCTCACGCGCGCCGCCGACGAGATGTTCGTCACGCAGCCGGCCGTGAGCGTGCTGATCCGGCAAATGGAGGAAGCGCTCGGCATGCGCCTCTTCGACCGCACGTCGCGCTCGCTGCGGCCCACCGTGGCGGCGCGGGAAATCCTGCCCACTGTCGAGCGCATGCTGCGCGACCTCGAATCGATCCAGTCGAGCGTCAAAGAACTGGCCGGGCGCGAACGCGGGCAACTGCGTTTCGCCGCCACACCTTCCATCGCGGCGGCAATCGTGCCGCGCCTCGTGGCGGAGTACCGCGCGCTCTATCCGAACATCGAAATTTCGATCGACGATGCAGCACCCGACCGGCTCACCGCGTCCACGCTCACCGGCGACGTGGAGTTCAGCATCGGCACGATCAGCGACAAACCCGAAGGCATCACGCTGCAATGCCTCGCGCGCGACAGGCTTTGCGCGATCTGCCGCAAGGATTCGCCGCTCGCGAAGAAGCGCCGCGTGACGTGGGCCGATGCGCTGGGCTATCCGTGGATCGGCGTGAAGCCGGGCAGCGGCATTCGCGGCCTGATCGACGAGACGCTCTTTGCATTAGGTGAGCGCAAGTCCATCGACTACGAGGTGTCGTATATGACGACGGGACTCGCCATGACGGAGGCGGGACTCGGCATCGCGATCTTTCCGGGCATGTTGCTCGGCTCGTTTCCGCACCGCGATCTCGTCGCGCGCAAGCTCGAAGCGCCCGTCGTCACGCGCGACGTCAACCTGATCCGGCGCGCCGATCATTCGCTTTCGCCCGCCGCGGAGTCGTTCATCGAGCTTTGGTACAAGCGCGTTGGCAGGCCGGCGGGCGCCTGAATCCCGCGCGGCCGCCCCTCATTGCCATCACCTGCGCAGCGCCTCGCCAGAGCATTCGATCAACCCGCGTATCACGCGGCTGCGCGTGGAAGCGCGCGACCACAGAATGCCGAAGCGTCGAGGCTCCGTTTCCTCGGGCAGAGGAAGGCGCGCGAGCCGCAAGCCCTTCGTAAGCGGCGTACCGATATCGGGCACGAGCGCCACGCCAAGGCCGCGATCCACCATCAATGCAATCGCCATTAGCGAGTTCAGTTCGAACAACTCGCGCGGTGCGATCTTCGCGCGGCGCAGATACTGGTCGGCCTGCTTGCCGCCGCCAAGCGCGCGGTCGTAGCGAATGAACGGCTCGCGGCGCAGAAGTTCGTGCGGATCGGCGCGAGCAAACTTTGCAGGCGCGAGCACGACAATGGGCTCTTCGCGCAACAGGTGCCAGTCATACGATTTCGGCAACGCGAAGGCCGGGTGCAGGCAGATAGCCACGTCCACCTCGCCGCGCTGCAACGCCTCGAACAGCTCGGTCGAGGTGCCCGCGCGAATCAGCAGCTTGACCTGTGGGAAAGCCGCGGCGAAGCGCGCCATCACGTCGGGCAGCACGCTCAATAGCGCCGACGTGATGGTCCCCACACGCAGTTCGCCGCCCATTTCCTGTTCCTGCGCCAGCGCCTTCAGTTCGTCGAAACCGCGCACGAGCGAGCGGGCGCGCTCCACCACGCGCTGGCCCGCCTCCGTGGGAATGACGGTGCGCCCCGCGCGCATGACGAGCGCCACGCCCAGTTCGCGCTCGAGCGCCTGGATTTGCTGCGCGATCGCGGCGGGCGTCACGCCCACACGCCGTGCGGCCTCCGCCATGGAGCCGCTCTCCACGACCAGCAACAGGTTGCTCAGAAAGCCAGTGTCCATAAACGTAGCTTCTCTATGGTTTAAAGATAGATTCGCATAGTTTATCTAAATCGTTGCCGATCGTAGACTGCCCTTCAGTGGTGATCTATACGGAATGGGTGGAGATGAGAAGCAAACTGTTCGTGCCGGCATCGCGCCCGGAGCTGTTTGAAAAGGCACTCGCGAGCGCCGCGGACGCGTTGTCGTTCGATCTGGAAGACTCGGTTGCACCTGCGCGTAAACCCGAAGCACGTGAGGCGCTGCGCGCGCTGCTGGTTTCGCCCGCCGTGCGCGAACGCGGCAAGGTGCTGATCGTGCGCGTGAACGCGCTCGACACGCCGTGGTTCGCCGACGATATCGCCGCCGTGGTTCAGCCCGGCCTCGATTACGTGAATCTGCCAAAACCCGAATCCGCAGACGACGTGCGCGCCGCTGCCGCCGCGATCGAGCGCGCGGAGCGCGCCAACGGCGTGAGCCGCCCCGTGAAGCTGCTCCTCAACGTCGAGTCGCCGCGTGCGCTGCGCGAGGCGGCGACGCTCGCCGCTGCGCATGCACGCGTGGCCGGCTTGCAACTGGGTCTGGGCGACTTGTTCGAGCCACTGGGTATCGCCCGGCGCGACCCGGCCGCTGTGCAGCAAGCCATGTTCAGTCTGCGGCTCGCCGCGGGCGAAGCCGGCGTGTTCGCCTACGATTCTGCGTTCGCCAATATCAAGGATGCCGAAGGATTTCGCGCCGAAGCCGAATTGGCCCGCGCGCTCGGCTTTCTCGGCAAGAGCTGCATCCACCCGAGCCAGATCGCGCTCGCCAACGACGTGTTCCGCCCTTCCGACGAGGAAATCGCCCACGCGTTTCGCGTGGTGCAAGCCGCGCGCAACGCCGAACGCGACGGCGTGGGCGCCTATGTGGTGGACGGCAAGATGATCGACGCGCCCTTCGTCGAGCGCGCCCGCGCACTCGTACAAAGCGCCGAACGGCTAGGACTCGTTGTGCCCGCAACGTCTGGCGAGGTGCAGCAATGACCCAGTCCCAAGAAACGAATGCAGCGCCGCGCGGCCCGCTCGCGGGCGTGCGCGTGCTCGACCTGAGCGCCTATATCGCGGGTCCGTATGGCTGCACGCTGCTCGCCGATCAAGGCGCGGACGTCATCAAGATCGAACCGCCCACGGGCGACAACCTGCGCAAGTATCCTTCCACCCTGGAAGCCGAAAGCCGCGCCTTTCTCGGCGTCAACCGCGGCAAGCGCGGCCTCGTGCTCGACCTGAAACAGCCACGCGCGCAGGAGGTCCTGCTGCGTCTCGTCAAACAGGCCGACGTGCTCGTGCACAACTTCCGGCCCGGCGTGCCCGCACGCCTTGGCATTGCGTGGGAACAACTGCGCGAAGTGAACCCCCGGCTCATCTATTGCGCGGTCACCGGCTACGGCGACCAGGGCCCGAACAAGGACAAAGCCGGCTACGACCAGGTGCTCCAGACCATGACGGGCATGTGCACGTTCCAGGGCAAGCGCGGCGGGCCGCCCGAGATTCTTTATGGCTCGGTGGTCGACTACTACGCCGCCGCGCTCGTTGCGGCGGGGGTATCGTCTGCGTTGTTCGAGCGCGAGCGCAGCGGCGCGGGCCAGTACGTGGGCGTTTCGCTGTTGCGCAGCGCGCTCACCATGCAGTCGGCGCGCATGATCTGGGCCGACGACGAACCGAAGGACGTAGGGCGCGACATGCGCTCGGGCGGCATCACCGGCATTCATCCCACGCGCGAAGGCTGGCTTTACATCTCCGCGAACACGCCGCATTTCTGGCAGGCGCTTTGCGAAAAAACCGGGCTCGCTGCACTCGCGCAGAACGAGCGTTACGATTCGGTTCGCAAGCGGGCGGAACATCGCGACGAAATCGTGCCGCAGTTGCACGCAGCCTTGCAGGCGCGCACTGCGCTCGAATGGGAAGCGCACTTCGGCGAGGCGGTGCCCTGCGCGGCGGCGCGCACGGTCGAAGACATGTTCGACGACCCACAGGTGCTCGCCGAGGAAATGGTCACGCGCTACGACTATCCCGGCGTGGGCGCGTATCGCGGCTTTCGCGAGCCGATCCGTTTCGGCGAAGCGCCCGCACCCGATCCGATTGCCGCGCCCGCCTTTGGCGAGCATTCCGATGCGGTGCTGCGCGAGGCCGGCTGGAACGACGCCGAGATCGAGCGCTTGAGAAGCGAGCACGCCGTGCTCTGAACACAAAATGCTGCATCCGCGCGCGTCCAGGCATATCGGCGCGCGCGGCAAACCAGGAGACAACGCGATGGACCGTGAGCAGCATGTCCATACCATCGACGCCCCCAATGCGCACATCCAGGCGCCAGCTTTCGCGTGCGATTCGCACATCCATATCTACGATCGTCGCTTCGCGGCTTCGCCCGGCAACGGCGCGCATATCGTTGATCGCGCAACGGTCGAGGACTATCGCCGCGTTCAGGAACGCACCGGCACGCAGCGCACGGTGATCGTGACACCGCGACCCTACGGCACCGATAACTGCGTGACACTCGACGCGATCCGTCAGCTTGGCGTCGACAACGCCCGCGGCGTAGCGGTCCTGCGCCCCGAAGTGAGCGATGCCGAACTCGACATGCTCGATCGCGGCGGCATCCGCGGCATCCGCTTCACGCTGTATACGCCGCATCAAGCGGTCGTCACCTTCGACATGGTCGAACCGCTTGCGCGACGCATAGCGGAACTCGGATGGCATGTGCAGTTGCACTGGACCGCCGACCAGATCGTCGAACACGAAGCCCTGCTTACGCGCCTGCCCTGCAAGATGGTGTTCGACCATCTCGCGCGCCTGCCTTTGCCGGCGGGCACCGCGCATCCCGCTTATGGCGTGGTCCGCCGCCTTGCCGCTTCAGGACGTGTGTGGGTCAAGCTATCGGGCGCTTACCTCGACTCGCAAGTGGGCCTCGCAGGCGGCTATGCGGACCTCGCCGACACCGCGCGCGCATGGGCCGCTCTGCTGCCGGAGCGCACGGTATGGGGCAGCGACTGGCCCCATGTGACGGAGGCGCACAAGCCCGACACCGCCGCGATCTTCGATCTGCTCGGCACGTGGGTCGAGGACGAAGCGGCGCGCAAGCGCATTCTCGTCGACAACCCGGCCGAACTGTACGGCTTCGCCCGATGAACTAGCGCCACTGCGCACCCGATACAAACAGCCGCGCGCCAGGTACGCGCGGCCACTTTCCGCACCAGGAGACGATACGTGAAGTCCACCGCCACCGCCGCACCCGCGCGCAAGACACGCTTTACCGACGCGACAATCAGTCTGTTCGAGCGCACCATTCCCGACCCGTTCGTGCTCGCGATTCTCATCACCGCCGTCGTGGCCGCGCTCTCGGCCATGTTCGCCCCGCATGCGACGCTCAACACGCTCGTGGTCGGGTGGTACAAGGGATTCTTCAATATCCTCACGTTCGCGTTCCAGATCACGCTCGTCCTCGTAACGGGCCATGCGTTCGCCCACGCGGCGCCCGTGCAGCGCGTGTTCAAGGCCCTTGTGGGCATTGCCCGCACGCCGGTACAGGCGGCCGCGCTGACCTTCTTGCTCGTGGCCGTCGCCTCGTTCTTCAACTGGGGCCTTGGTCTCGTGGTCAGCGCACTGCTCGCGCGCGAAGTCGCCAAGCGCATGCGGGTAGACTTCGCATGGATCGTAGCGGCTGGATTCTCGGGCTGGGTGGTGTGGGCGAGCGGCATTTCGAGCTCCATCGCGCTTGCGCAATCCACGCCGGGCAGCGCGATGAACGTCGTGCAAAAACTCACGGGCGAAGTGCTGCCGTTCAACGACACCGTGTTCACGGCATTCAACCTCGTGCCCGTGATCGTGATGCTCATCGCCACGCCCATCGTGCTCGCGCTCCTCAAGCCGCGTGACGAAGACGCCGTCGTGCTCGACATCGAGAAGAACCCCGACCCGGAACCGCGCAAGCGCCCCGAAGGCAAACTGAGCTTCGCGAAGTGGCTCGAATATTCGTGGATCGGCAGTGCATTCATCGGCGTGGTGGGCGTGACGTTCCTCGTGCTCGCGCACATCGAGCATATCGAAGCGTTTTCTGGCGTGAACGCCGTGATCTTCGTGATGTTCATCGCGGGCGTGATCCTGCACGGCTACCCGCTCGCTTACGCCGATGCCGTCAAGAACGCTGCCAAACAAACCGGCTCGATGATGCTGCAATACCCGCTCTACGGCGGCGTGATGGGCATGATGGACGCCACGGGCCTGCCGAACGTAATCTCGCACTTCTTCATCGCGATTTCGAACACGCACACACTGCCGTTCTGGAGCTATGTCTGCTCGCTCATCGTCACGTTCTTCATTCCGAGCGGCGGCGGCCACTGGGCCGTGCAGGGCCCGTTCGTCGTACCCGCAGCGGTCGCGCTGCATGCTTCGATGCCCGCCACCACCATGGCCGTCGCCATGGGCGAGCAGGTCTCCAACATGATGCAGCCGTTCTGGGCCGCGCCCGTGGTCGCGATGGCCGGGATTGGCGTGCAGCGCGTGCTGGGCTTCACCGTCATGACCTTCCTGCTCGGCACCGTAGTGTTCGGCGCGGCCCTGCTGCTGCTCGTTTGACCGGCACTCATTCCTCAAACCAACAAAGAACAAGGAGACACCGCATGCAACGGCGTGCATTCATGGCGTCGCTCACGGCGCTCGCCGCGGGCGCGGGCACATTCGGCAGCATGGGCGCGGCGCGCGCGCAGAAGGTTGCGTCCGCATCGGCTTCGTCGACCATCGCTCAGCGGCTTGCGGCATACGCCGCCGCGTTGAGCTACGACGATCTCGACGTCAATACGATCGAAGCGGTCAAGACTCACTCGGCCGACGCGCTGGGCTGCGGCGTCGCCGCGCTCGGCGAAAAGCCCGTGGGCATCGCGCGCCAGGTGGCGCTCAACTACACGAGCGGCGACGGCAAGGGCGCGACGGTGCTCGGCACGCAGCGGCGCACGTCGCCCGATCTGGCGACGTTTGCGAATGGCGCGGCGATCCGCTACTACGACCTCAACGACGTGTATGCGGGCAAGGAAATTGGCCACCCGAGCGACAACATCGCGGCGTGTCTCGCGCAGGCCGAGGCCGAAGGCGCTAACGGCCGCGACCTGATCGTCGCTATCGCCCTCGCCTACGAAATCGATTGTCGTCTCATGGACGCCGCGTCGATCAGCTCGCGCGGCTGGGATCATCCCATCTTCAGCCTGCCCGCGGCCGCGCTTGCGGCGGGCAAGCTCATGAAGCTCGACGAGCGGCAACTGGCCGAAGCGGTCAATATCGCGCTCAACGGCCATCTCGCGCTGAACCAGACGCGCGTGCAGACCATGTCGAACTGGAAGGGCCTCGCCGATGCCGACGCCGCGCGCAACGCCGTGTTCTCGGCCGCCCTCGCGCGCGACGGACTCACGGGCCCCGCGCCGATCTTCGAGGGCAATGCGGGGCTCTTCAAACAGGTATCCGGACCGTTCAGCATCGACACGGCGAGCTTCGGCGGCAAAGGCCGTCCGTTTCGCATCACCGACTGCGCCGTGAAGTTCTACCCAGCGCAGGCGCTCACGCAAACGGCCATTGCGGCTGGCATCGACGTGGCGAAGCAGGTGGGCGATCTCGACCGCATCGCCAGCATCGAGATTCGCACGTCGCACGAGGGCTATTTCTCGGCGGGCATGGACCCGCAAAAATGGGCCCCGGAAACGAGTGAAACCGCCGATCACAGCCTGCCCTACGTCACCGCACGCGCGATGTTCGACGGCGATATCAGCCTGGCGAGCTATCGCCCCGAAGCGCTGCATGACCCGAAGATCCGCGCCTTCATGCAGAAGATCAAGGTTGTGGAGGATTCGGAACTGACCCGGCTCTATCCGAAGTATTACGCGACCATCGTGAGCGCCACGCTCACGGACGGACAAACCGTGTCGAAACGCGTGGACGACATTCCAGGCTTCGCCACGCGGCCGATGCAGCGCGGCGACTTCGAGGTGAAGTTCCGCAAGAACACCGTACCGGTGATCGGCAAGGCGCGTGCCGACGATGCCCTGGGCTTTCTCTGGAGTCTCGACCAGCAGCGCGATCTCTCGAACCTGTTTGCGCCGCTCGTCGTGCACGCCTGAGGAACGTGAGGGGAAGCCTCAGCCCCTCCCGTGCCGCGCTGAAAGCTCCTCCAGATCGAGGTCGCGTTCGAGCACGCGCAAGAGTTCGTCGTGAATGAGGCCGGCGCGGTGCAGCTTCAACAGTTCCGCACGCCCGGCCTCCACGGCCGCCAGCACGACGTCGTAGTGCGAGGTGCGCATTTCCTGCGGGTAGCTCTCGGCGTTTTCATAATCGCGCGTCAAGTTCGCGCGATAGGTGTACTGCTCCAGCAAACGCGGATGAATCACGCTGCCATCAGGTCCATGTACAAGCGGCGTGATTGCCGCAAGCTGTGCGGCTTCGAGTCGGGCCCATGCCTGCGGCTCGTTGAGATAGGCCGCCTCCCCTTCCATATCGTTCGCAGGTCTGATTAGCTTGATCAGTGGTCCGATAGTCGTGCCCTGCAGCAACACCGTGAACAGAATGACGGCGAACGCGGCGAAGAGGATGAGATCGCGGCCCGGCATCGCTTCTGGCAAGGCGAGCGCAATGGCCAGCGTGACGACGCCGCGCATGCCGGCCCAGCTCACCACCGTTGCGCCGCGAAAGTCAGGCGCTTTCACGCGGGCTGGCAACATTCGGTGCAGCACGGCCCTGATGACCTCGATTCCATAGGTCCACACGCAGCGCGAAACGACAACGGCGAACACCACGGCCATCGCGGCGGGACCGAGCAGCGCGACGGCGTTGCCAGTCCCGCCCAGACGCACCATGACCCCGCGCAGCGAGAGGCCGATCAGCACGAACACCAGCGCCTCGAGCACGAAAACCATGACCTGCCAAAATGCCGTGCCGCGGCTGCGCACCGTGGCGGAAAAAATCTCGTGCTGATGCCAGCCTAGCTGCATGCCGCACGTGACCGTGGCGATCACGCTCGAAACGCCCAGCATGTCCCCAGCGATATAGGCGATCCAGCCTGCCAGCACCGATGCGGTGATGATCAGATATTCATCTTCGAGCTGACGCAGCAAGCAAACCACGACATAGCCCACGACGGCGCCGACCACAATGCCGCCAAGCGCGAGCCCGACGAAGCTGAGCGCCGCATTCGGCTCGCTGAACGCGCCCGTCAATGCCGCAGCCACAGCGAAGCGAAACAGCACGAGACCGGCGGCGTCGTTCAGGAGACTTTCGCCTTCGAGCAGCACCATCAGGCGGCGCGGCAACGCGAGCCGCTCGAGCACGGCTTTCGCGGCAACCGCATCGGGCGGCGATACCACCGCGCCGAGCGCGAAACATGCGGCCCACGGCAGCGACGGAACAGCCCAATGCGCGACCACGCCGACTGCCCACGTCGTGAACGCAACCGCGCCAATGGCGAAGAGAAGAATGGCCGCGAGGTGACGCTTGAAGTCGGACCAGACAAAGAAGTAAGCGCCATCCATCAGCAAGGGCGGCAGGAAGACGATGAGCACGAGGTCGGGGTCGATCACGACCGGCGGCAGGCCCGGCACGAACGCCATGGCGGCGCCGCCCACCAGCAGCGCGGCAGCGGGCGGCAAGCGCACGCGTTTTGCGAGCAACTCGAGCGCGATAATGGCGATGAGCGAAAGGAGCACGAGCTTGAACGCCGACACGGACGACATGACGCTTCCTTGTTTTTGCCCTGGGTACGGTGCCCGGGGTGGCGCGAGGGAAAGCGTATCTTGCCACGAAGGCGGTGGGCGGCGGAACGGGCGTGTCGGCCCGCTTACCGAGGATGAGCCCTGCCGCTGGCCACTAGACCGCGAGATCGAGCCAGTCGGCGATCACGTGTGCTGCAACGACCATGCAGACGACCACCACCAATACGCCCATGCACATCGCTACATCGGCATATCGATGGCGGTGACGCTCGATGATCGCCGCGAGGCGGCTGTCCGGATGGACCGGTTCTTTCCCGGCCCGGTAACGTTCGCGCAGTCTGGACATGGGAATGGAATCGTTGAATGGATTAGAGGCGTTCGAGCAGGAGGTACGCGCCGAGCACGATCCCCATGCAAAATGCCGCGCAGCCAAGCGCCACGCCTAGATTGATGATCTCGGCGCACTGCCGTTGAACGAATTCGACGACGACGCGCTCACGGCGCGCGACGGGCCGCGCATCGGCGTGCGTGTGAATGGACTTGCCCAGCGCATCGACGTGTTTCATCAGATGCGACGTATCGAGCAACAGTTGCGGACCCATGAATTGCCTCCAGCACGAATGATTCCGGTGAAGGCTTCAGGTTAGGGAAATGGGGGTGGCGGGAATATCGGAGGAATTCGAAAAGGGGGGCTGGCTGAGACTCAATTCCCACACGCATGAATCAAAAACTGCTGCATCGCGCGCGCCGGATCGCTTAGCACCGCCCCCGGATGCCACAGCATGCCCGCCTCCATCTGCGGAATGGCATCCTCCACGGCGCACGCATCGATGCGCTTACCCTCCAGCGACCACGGCCTGAACACCATATCCGAAAGAATCGTCACGCCAAAGCCATGCGCCACGAGCCCGCGCAGGGCCTCCATCGAACTCGTGCGAAATGCGATATTCGGTGCAACGCGCCGCTTTTTCCAGTAGCGCAGCGTCGAGGCCTCGCCCTCGTCCACCGTAATCAGGATGTAGGGGTAACGCGCGATGTCGCGCAGCGTGACGGTGCCCATCTGCGCGAGCGGATGGGTCGGAGCGGCCCACAATTGCCGGCGCGAACGCATCAACACATGATGGCCAAAGCGCGCGCGCCGCTCCACGTTGGAAAGCAGCACCACGCCAAGCTCCACCTGGCCCGAGAGCACCGCCTCCTCGATGGCCGGGCGGTCCAGATCGTGCAGATCGATCTCGATCTCGGGATAAGTCGCACGAAAGCGCGCGAGCAACTCCGGGAGGAAATAGCCGAGCAGCGTATACGAGGCCGCCATGCGCACCGTGCCGCGCAAGCTGTGCGCGCGAAACGGCGCCTTGTGCAGCGCGTCGCGCACCGACTCCAGCACGTGGCGCGCGTGATTGAGGAAGTCCTGCCCGTCGGGCGTCAGTTCCACGCCCTGAGGCAGGCGCACGAAGAGCCGCGTGCCAAGCGCCTCCTCGAGCGCGAGCACCGCATTGGTGATCGCCGACTGCGAGACATGCTCGGCCGCCGCCGCCATCGAAAACTGCCCGTTCTGCGCCGCCGCCACGAAGTAGCGGAACTGCCGCAAAGTCACGTCTTTGGCCATGTGCTTTTCGAATATCGTGAGTCGATGGTTCCGATTCTACGATACGTGGTCTTCGACGTGGCCTCCGCGGCCAGCCCAACGCAATACGCGTATCAGCGCGGCGCCATGCGCAACGCGCCGTCGAGCCGGATCACCTCGCCGTTCAAATAGCGATTGCCGACGATATGCTCGACGAGCGCCGCGAACTCCCCGGGCTGGCCCAGACGCTGCGGAAACGGCACGCCCGCGCCCAGCGCCTGCTGCACTTCCACAGGCATCGCGAGCAGCATCGGCGTTTCGAAGATGCCGGGCGCGATGGTCACCACGCGAATCGCGTTGCGCGCCAGTTCGCGCGCCGCCGGCAGCGTGAGCGAAACGACACCGCCTTTGGAAGCCGCATAGGCCGACTGCCCGATCTGGCCGTCGTACGCCGCCACCGAGGCCGTATTGACGATCACGCCGCGCTCGCCTCCGGCGTCGGGCGCGTTGTTCGCCATCGCCACGGCGGCGAGGCGCATCACGTTGAAGGTGCCGATGAGGTTCACGCTTACGACCTTCGCGAACAGGTCGAGCGAATGCGCGCCCTCTTTTCCGACAATGCGCTGCGCCGGTGCGATCCCCGCGCAGTTGACCACGCCATGCAGCGCGCCGAAGCGCTGCGTGACAAGCGCAATCGCTGTTTCGACGCTTGCTGCCTGCGTCACATCGACCTCGACGGCCAGTGCGCGTTCGCCACCACGCGCTGCCTCGTCACGCGCACGGGCAACATCGATATCGGCGAACGCGACGTTCGCGCCGCGCTCGAGCAGATGCCGGCCCACCGCTGCGCCGAGTCCTGAACCACCGCCCGTGATGAAAAACGTCTTGTCCTGCACAACCATTTGCCTCTCCTCCTTTAGTTATCCGATTCAAGCAATCTTGCCGGCGAGTTCCGCGCGATACCGCTCGCGCACACCGCGCGAACGCTCGTAATTGCGCTCCTTGACGATTCCGAACCCGCGCACCGCACCCGGCACGCCAAGCAGGCCGATGGCCGCCGCCAGCGTCTGCTGTGTAAGCTTGCCGAGCACGAGGCGCACGTCGTCCTCGAATTCGCCGATCATCGCGCGCTCGATCACGCGGTCGCGCTGTCGCGCGAACGGATCGAGCGGCGTGCCGCGCAGCGCCTTGCCGTGCTTGAGCACGCGCAGCAGCGGCTCGGCCCACACGCCGCGCAGTGCGATCTTGTTGCGGCGTCCCGTTTGCGCGTCGCGGCGCGTGAGGAGCGGCGGCGCCATGTGGAACGTCTTCTTGCCCGCCGTGCCGTCGAACAAGCCCGACAGGTACGCGCCGAAGCCACCATCCGTGTGCAGGCGCGCAACTTCGTACTCGTCTTTATAGGCAAGCACTTTGAAGTAGTGGCGCGCCGCGGCTTGCGCAAGCTCGCCGCTCGCCCCTTCAATCCGGCGCTCTGCCTGCGCGACGGTTTCGACCAGCGCGCGATAGCGCGCCGCATAGGCAGCATTCTGGTACAGCGTGAGATCGCGCTCACGCCCGGCCACGAAGCGCGCAAGATCGAACGGCGTGTTCTCGACCGCAACCTCGGCTCCCGCAACGCGTTCGAGTGCGCGCGCGTCCTGCGCGATCAAACGCCCCCAAAGGAACGCCCGTTCGTTCATCTTCACGGCCGCGCCATTGAGTTCGATGGCGCGCAGGATCGATGCCTCGGTGAGCGGCACAAGGCCCTGCTGATACGCGTAGCCCACCATCATCATGTTCGTGGCGATGGCGTCGCCGAAGATCGCTTCCGCCGCAGCCGTGCAGTCCCAGAACGCCGCGCCCTGCGCGCCCATCGCACTCTCGATCGCCGCTTGATGCACGGCTTTGCTCACGGGCAGATCGCCATCGCGCACGAAGTCGGCGGTAGCGTTAATGCGCTCGTTCACGATCGCGCGCGCGCCGCTGGCCGGCAGGCGCGAAAGCGCGCCGGACGATGCGGCCACCACGGCGTCGCAGCCCAGCAGCACGTTGGCCGCATGCGCGCCGATGCGCGAGGTGGTGATGAGCCCGCGGCTCTGCGCGATCTGCACGTGACTCAACACCGCGCCGTTCTTCTGCGCGAGGCCGGTGAAGTCGAGCGTCGACGCGCCGCGTCCTTCGAGATGCGCGGCCATCGCGAGTATCGCGCCGATCGTCACGACGCCCGTGCCGCCCACGCCGGTCACGACCATGCGCATGTGTTGCTCCAGCGCTTGCGGCACGCGCGCGGGCGGCGCGAGCGTGGCGCGCAGTTCGGCTTCGATGCGCTGGATGCGCGCGGCGTCCGGGCGCTTCGGCTCCATGCCCTCTACCGTCACGAAGCTCGGGCAGAAACCCTTCACGCACGAGGTGTCCTTGTTGCAACTCGACTGATTGATGGCCCGCTTGCGGCCCAGTTCCGTTTCGAGCGGCTCGACCGCAATGCAGTTCGACTGCACGGAGCAGTCGCCGCAGCCTTCGCACACGGCCGGGTTGATCACCACGCGCGTGGGCGGATCGATCAGCTTGCCGCGCTTGCGGCGGCGGCGCTTCTCGGCGGCGCAGGTCTGGTCGTAGACGATCACCGAAACGCCCTTCTGCTCGCGCAAGCGGCGTTGCAGCGCATCGAGCGCGTCGCGGTGCAGGAGCGTCACGCCCGCGGGCAACCCATGCGCGTTCGCATATTGCTCGGGCCGGTCGGTGACCACGGCGACTTCGCTCACGCCTTCGGCCTGCACCTGCGCCACCACACGATGCACGGTGAGGCCGCCCTCGGCGGGCTGGCCGCCGGTCATCGCCACCGCGTCGTTGAAGAGAATCTTGTACGTGACGTTCGCGCGCGCCGCCACGGCCTGGCGGATCGCCAGGCTGCCCGAATGCTGGTAGGTGCCGTCACCGAGATTCACGAACAGATGCGGCATGTCCGTGAACGTCGACATGCCGACCCACTGCACGCCTTCGCCGCCCATCTGGCAAAACGTGGCCGTGTCGCCCGCTTCGCCGAGCGCCATGATGTGACAGCCGATACCGGCGGCGGCGTGCGAGCCTTCCGGCAGACGCGTCGAAGTATTGTGCGGGCAGCCCGCGCAGAAAAACGGCTTGCGGGTAAGCGGCTCGCCTGGCGGCACCGAGGCAAGTGCGATGACGCGCTGCGTGGCCGTTCGTGCGCTTGTTGCGTCCGCAACGATAACGGGCAGTTCAATCGAAACGTGCTGAAAAAACCGCTGCAGGGCGCGCGCAAGTTGCTCGGGCGCGAACTCCATCGCCGCGGGAAGCAGAGGCTCGCGCTCGCCGAGCGTCTTGCCGTGCACGGACGGCCGCTCATCGGCGCGCACATTGAAGAGCGCTTCCTTGATCTGCCGCTCCACGAACGAGCGCTTTTCTTCCACGACGAAAAGCGCCTGCATGCCGCGCGCAAATGCCTTGAGCCCTTCCGTTTCGAGCGGCCAGATCATGCCGACCTTATAGAGGCCGATACCGAGCTGTTCGAGCCGCGCGGGCGTGAGGCCGAGCGCCTCGAACGCGGCCAGCACGTCCGCATGCGCCTTGCCCACCGTGACGATACCCACGCGCGCCTGCGCGGGCCGCAGCAACGCGCGATCGAGCGGATTCGCGCGCATGAACGCGAGCGCAGCGGGCAGGCGCTCGTCGAGCACGCGGCGCTCCAGTTCGGCGCGCTCGGCGGGCCAGCGCAATTGCGGGTCGTAATTGAAACCGCGCTGCGCCGGGACCGCGATGTCATCGGGCAAGCGCAACGGCACGCTGCGGTTCACGCGCATCGAGCGGCCGCTTTCCACTGTCTCCGTAATCGCCTTGAAACCCACCCACAACCCGCTGTAACGCGAAAGCGCATAGCCCGCGAGCCCGAACTCGATGTACTCCTCCACCGAGGCGGGAAAGAGGATGGGCATCATCGCGCCTTCGAATACGTGGTCCGTCTGGTGCGGAAACATCGACGACTGCGCCGCGTGATCGTCGCCGGCCACGGCCAGCACGCCGCCGTGCCGCGCGGTGCCGAGCATGTTGGCGTTGCGGAAGACGTCGCCGGTGCGGTCCACGCCCGGCCCTTTGCCGTACCACATCGAGTACACGCCTTGCACGCGCTTGCCGGGAAACGCGTCGAGTTGCTGCGCGCCCCACAGCATGGTTGCGCCGAGATCTTCGTTCAGGCCCGGCTCGAAGCGCACGTCGAAGTCCGCAAGCAGCGCCTTCTGGCGCCACAGTTCCTGATCGAATCCGCCGAGCGGCGAGCCGCGATAGCCGGAGACGAGACCCGCGGTCTTCAGCCCGGCAAGCCGGTCTGCGCGCGCCTGTTCGATGAGGATGCGCACGAGCGCCTGGGTGCCCGTGAGAAAGACCGCGCCGTCCTCGCGCAGGTAGCGGTCTTCGAGGCGATAGTCCGTGTCGATCTGGCGCCCGGTCTCGACGGCTCGCATGTTCATGGTTGTCTCCGCTGTTCGGCTTGTGGGTATTAGCGGATTTTAGGTAGCCAATAGCGGCGATTCGTGCCAAACTGAGCCACAGATTTCTGCCGAATTAGCAACACTCGCCTCAAACTCATCTTTTTCAGGGAAAGCTGGCCAATGAAATTCGACCGCGTGGATGTGGCCATCCTGCACGCCCTGCAGCGCGACGCGCACGTGAAGTCCGCCGACCTCGCGGAATCGCTCGGGCTTTCGCTCTCCCCGTTCTACCGGCGCATCCGCATGCTCGAGGAGCGCGGCGTCATCACGCAGTACGTCACGCTGCTCGATCAGGAGAAAGCGGGCTTTCCGGTCAACGCGTATGTGTCTGTGGCGATCGAGAAGAAGAACGAGACGCGGCTAGCCGCGTTCGAGCGCGCGATCTCGAACTGCGACGAAGTGATGGAGTGTTATTTAATGACGGGCGCGTTCGACTACATGCTGCGCGTGGTGGCGAGCGATATTGCGGGCATCGAGCGTTTCGTCATGACGCGCCTCACCAAGATCGAGGGCGTGCGTGACATTCACACTTCCGTGGCGCTGCGCCGCGTGGAGTACAAAACCGAGCTGCCCGTGCGCGTGCGCGACGAGTGACACGCAGCGGGCACGCAGGCGTTCATTCGATCAGGATGCCGAACGAATCGCCGCTTGATGCAATGCTTCAGGTCTTCGGCCCCGTCTTGCGCGCCGCTCGCAACGGCTTTGCGACGGCCTTCTGCCGCTCGCGCACCGGAACTTCGCGGGTCGAACTCAGCGCGTCGAGCCGGCCTTCGAGCATGCCCACCTGGTGGCGCAAATCGCCCAGTTGCGTCTGCAACGCCTGAATTTCGGCGCGCGCGCTTTCCTCGGTGCGCGACGCGCGCTGCGTGGCCGCTTCCAGGTCGCGTTGCAAACGCGTTTGCGCGAGTTCGGCGCTTGCGCGCAGCTTGTCGCGCTCGGCGGCAAACTCGCGGCGCGCCTCGCTCAGCGCGCTGTCGCGTTCGCGGCTCGCCTCGCGCTCGCGCTCAAGTTCCGCTTCGAGTGCGCCGCGCGTGGCAACCGCGGCAGCCTGTGCCTGTTCCAGCTCCTGAATACGCACCTGCGCCGTGAGCAGCGCGGCGGTGCGCTGTTCGAGCGCCACCTCGGTGTGCGCGAGGTCCGTGCGCACGGCGGCGGTCGCACCTTCCGCTGCGCGGCGCGCGTCCTCCACCTCCAGCCGCAGCGCTTCGAGTGAAGCCTGCGCAGCAGCCGTTGCGCGTATCCAGAGCGCGCCCATGAGTTCGCCGGCGGCCGCTTGCAGTTCCGACGGCAAATCGGCGTGCTCGATACGCACGCGACTCTTTTCACGCAGGGTGGCCCAGAACTCCGAAAGCACGGCGGTTGGCGTGCTCATGCTGCCGCGGCGCACGAGCTGATACAGCCGGTTGGCCGTGGGCGTGATGCCATAGCGAAAGAACATCAGCGCGCACACTTCGCGGTACAGCTCGCGCGTTTTGGGAAATTCGGCCTTGAGCCGCTCGATCTCGGCGGCGAGGCGTACTTCGTCCGGGGCGACGTCGGTCATGGGGCATTGCGGGGCTGGGATGCGTCGATATTACAGCGTAAAGCGTATGATTCCTACCGCCGATGCACGCGAAAAGCGGCACTTGCCCGGACGGATGCTCCAGCGAGGTGTGAACATGACAAAGCTTCAGCGTCTCATCGTAATCGTTGCTGCCTGTGTTTTGAGCGCATGCGCGAATCTGCCGCCGCAGACCAACCGGACGCAGACATTTGCGCTTCAAAACACGGAGTCCACGCCGCTCGGCACGCTCTTCGCACCCGAGGAGCCGAGCCATCCCGGCGAAAGCGCTTTTCACCTGCTGCCGGACCCAACCGACGCGATGGTGGCCCGCGTCGTGCTCACCGAAAAGGCGGCGCGCTCGCTCGATCTGCAGTACTACATCTGGCACGACGACCTGACCGGCCGCGAACTGGCGGCGGCGGTGCTCAAGGCAGCGGACCGCGGAGTGCGTGTTCGTGTTCTCCTCGACGACCTTGGCACGAATGCGGACGACCAGGTGCTGCTCACGCTCAGCTCGCACCCGAATGTGCAGATCCGGCTATTCAATCCAGTTGCGGGCCGCCACTTCAAGGCACTTTCATCCGCGCTGGAATTCTCGCGGGTCGACCGGCGCATGCACAACAAGGCGCTGATTGCCGACAACGAGGCCGCTATTCTCGGTGGCCGCAATATCGGCGATGAATACTTCGGCGCGTCGAGAGTCGTCGCCTTCGGCGATCTGGATGTCCTGGTGCACGGCCCCATCGTCGGCAAGGTCTCTACCGTCTTCGACGCGTTCTGGAATTCCGAATCGAGCTATTCGATCGAACAACTGATGGGTCATGCGGCGGATCCTTCCGCATTGGCCAGCTACCGCGCGAAGCTGGACGAGTACATCCAATCGGAGCACGACTCGCCCTATGTCGTGCAAGCCAGACAACGGCTGGCCAAGGCCCTCGAGGCGGGCGACACAAGCTTTTCATGGGGAAAGGCCACGCTCCTGTACGACGACCCGTCCAAGATCTCTCGCGACCCGGCCGACCCGGAAGGCCACCTCATGACGCGCTTCGCCGCGCTGAACCTCAAACCCGCGCATGAGATGCTCATCATCTCGCCATATTTCGTGCCGGGGAAAGCGGGCGTGGCGTGGATTAGCGATTTGACTGCACACGGAGTCACCGTCACGGTGTTGACCAACTCGCTGGCCGCAACCGACGTCGTCGCCGTGAATGCCGGATATGACCGCTATCGCGAGGCGCTCCTCGCGGCTGGCGTGCGACTCTATGAACTGAAGCCGGTCAGTACGTCCGGTGTTAAAGCGCAACGAAAGTTTTTCGGTTCCTCGCGGGCCTCGTTGCATGCGAAGACGTACGTGTTCGACCGGCAAAGCATCTTCATTGGCTCGATGAATCTCGACCCTCGCTCGAGCAAACTCAATACGGAAATTGGCGTGCTGTGCGACAGTCCGGCGATTGCCGGCCAGGTGATCGACGACGTCGAGCCGCAACTGGACAAGATTGCCTGGCGAGTCGAGCAACGCACGGATGCAAACGGCAAGACCCGCATCGTCTGGATCGACACCGCCGCGGACGCAACGGTGACCGAATATGATTCGGAGCCCGATGCATCTTTCATGCGGCGTACAAGCGTCTGGTTCCTCGGCCTGCTGCCTATCGAGTCCGAGCTGTAACCGGCCGGGCGCGCGCAGCGAAAACGCCCATTCACGAATCGTGCAGCGAATGGATATTGCGCACCTTGCCGAAGAGCCACTCGAAGAGCGAATGACCTTGCTCCTCTTCAGCGGGGAGCGCGGTCGTCAACTTGGCGATCTTGTCTTGCCGGTACGCCAATAACTGGCACAGTTGCTTCGCGACTTCCGGGTGCTCTTTCAGGAACGCGGTCATGTCGTCCTTGCCGATCTCGAACAGGACCGATGGCGTAAGCGAGGTAATGCACACGTGCATGGGCAGGCCCGCCAGCAGGCCCGCCTCCCCAAATGCCTCACCGGGGCCAATGCGCGCGAGCTCGCGCTCACCCGACGACTCACGGAAAGTCACCGACAGCACGCCCGCATAAATAATGGCGAGACTGTCCGGCACGGTGTCCGGGGCGAGTATCTGTTGATTGGCCTGGTACTCGTGGCGCGAAAGACGCTTCGCGAGTTGTCTCACCTCTTCCGCACTCAAGCTTTCGAACAACGACACGCGCTTGAGCAAGCCTTCCTTCGCGTCGTGCGCCTCCATGATCGGCGCCGGCACGCCCAGCGCACGCAACGATACCCCGGAGGCAGCAAGGTGGCGGTAGCACAGGTCGAACAGTTCGTTGGAGGTCGCCCTCTTTTTGCCCATATCGTCGACGAAACCGACCACTTCGTAATGGATCGAGTTCAGCGTTGCGCGCTGCATGCGGGCATAGGGCGCAGGCGTCTTGAGGATGGCGTTGCTTCCGGTCAGCGCGCGTTCCAGCGCGTCGATCACGGTCTTCGGCCGTGCTTCGGGGTCGATCTCGAGCACGAGCGACAGGCCGTGCACATCTGCCGGCCTGCTGTTGTTCGAGATTTTCGCCTTGGATGTAAAAGCGTTCGGGACGATGAGCGTATTGCCCTGGCCGGTCAGCAAATGCGTGGCGCGCCAGTTCATTTCGACGACCTTGCCTTCCACATCGTCGATCACGACCCAGTCGCCTACGGTGTACGGCTCCGTGGCGTTGAGCACGATTCCGGCGAATACGTCGCTGAGCGTGCTCTGGATCGCGAGACCAAGCACGATAGCCAGTGCGCCTGACGTTGCGACGAGGCCCCGCACCGGCAGTTCGAGCACGAAGCCAAGCGCCGCAACGACCGCGGCGAGGAAGACGACGGCGCCGAAGACGTCCGAGAAGAGCCGCTGCTTTCGCCAGGCGCGAGGCAGCAGCAACGAGTCGAGCGACAGGGTAAACAGCCGCGCCGCCATGAGCCACCAGACGATTTCCAGAACCTGGGCCAACCAGTGGAGTTCGGGCGCGTCGCGGTACGGCGCCTGCCCGAACGGATTCATGCCCGATGAAAACAGGACCCAGCTCAACGCCGCAAAGAGCGCCAGCCGGATGAAGAGCCTGATCAGATCCTGTGGAGGAATCCGCGCACGCCACACGACGACATCGACGATCACGATACTCAAACCAACGATTAGCGGGTATTTCACGGGCGGCTCCCGGCTGGAAAGGCCTTACGCTGATGTCGGGACTGCGCGACGCGGCTCATTCTGCCACGGACGAACGTGCCGGGGCGATCGGGTGGCAATTTGAAGTCTGAGGGCGCCTGGGGCTCCGCCGAGATTCGGGCGCCGGATGCGCGTGGGGTGTGAGGCGGTATGTTCGCGTGCGTTGTGTGGGCAGGCACACGCATGCAGCCCGTGCGGGCGTGAAAATTATAGAATCCATGCATTGTGCTTGCTAAACTATTAAAGCGCGAATCCAAACGCGACAATAATCTGAATTAATTGCACGCGATTTTATTTATCAAGCTGCGTAATTTAGGTTAGCTAATGAATCGGCGAGGCTCGGTGGCCGCCTGGGTAGCAGCCCGGCGAAGTCACCACGCGCTCGCCGCCCGGTCCCTCGCGGTCCGGCCAGAGGCTGCCCCCGCGGCCCTTTGCGAAAGCCCTTCCTTCCCGCTTTCCCGACCGGACGCACGCCGCCTTGCGCGCGTGCTTAAGCCGCATTTGATTCGACAATTGAAGCGGTCGCCCGCAGTTCCGTTCAGTCCATGAAAACGCACGTCCTGTGATGTGCGCGCGTTTGTCCGATCCGATGAATTGAGAGGTGTGCCATGTCAAGCCTGTCGAACGAATCCGTCGCCACACTGAAAAGCGCGCTGCGAGGCGTTGCGTTGCAACCCGGCGACGCGGATTACGAAGCGGCCCGGCAAATCTGGAACGCGATGATCGACCGCCGCCCCGCGCTGATCGTGCGCTGCCGGGGCTGCGCAGACGTGCGCCAGGCCGTGGCGCTCGCGCGTGAATCGGGGCTGCCGCTCGCCGTGCGTGGCGGCGGCCACAATATTGCGGGCAGCGCGCTGTGCGACGGCGGCATCGTGATCGATCTCTCGCTGATGAAGTCGGTCAGAGTCGAGCCCGCCACGCGCCGCGCCTATGTGGAGCCAGGCGCTACGCTCGGCGACTTCGACCATGAAGCGCAGGCGTTCGGCCTCGCCACGCCGCTCGGCATCAACTCGACTACGGGCGTGGCGGGCCTCACGCTGGGCGGCGGCTTCGGCTGGCTGAGCCGGCGCTTCGGCATGTCGGTGGACAATCTGGTCTCAGCCGACGTCGTGACGGCCGACGGCAATCTGCTGCGCGCGAACGCCGAAGAAAACACCGACCTGTTCTGGGCGATTCGCGGCGGCGGCGGCAACTTCGGCGTGGTCACGATGTTCGAGTTCGCGCTTCACCCCCTCGGCCCGCAAATCTACGGCGGGCTGGTCGTGCTGCCGTTCGACGCCGCGAAAGAAGCGCTCACCAAGTATCGCGAGGCCGCCGCGACGATGCCCGAAGACCTGACTGTCTGGAGCGTATCGCGTCTCGCGCCGCCGCTACCCTTCCTGCCGCCCGAGGTGCACGGCAAGCCGGTCATCGTGTTCGCCATCTGCTATTCGGGGCCGCTGGAAAACGGGCCGGGCGCGGTGGAGGTGGTGCGGGGCTTCGGCAAGCCTTGTGGCGAACATCTCGGCCCGATGCCCTATGCCGCGTGGCAGCAGGCATTCGATCCGCTCCTCACGCCGGGCGAGCGCAACTACTGGAAATCGCACAATCTCGACGCGTTGCCCGACGGTCTCATCGACACGCTGACCGACGCCATCGCCACGCTGCCCTCGCCCCAGTGCGAAATATTCTTCGGGCAGATCGGCGGCGCGACGTTGCGCTTCGCGCCCGATGCGATGGCCTACGCGAACCGCGACGCGCTCTACGTCATGAACGTGCACGGCCGCTGGACCGACCCCGCCGACGACGAACGCTGCATTGCCTGGGCGCGCGACTTTTTCGAAGCTTCCGCGCCGTATGCGCTCGGCAGCGTCTACGTGAACTTCCTCACCGACGACGAACGCGCGCGCGTGGAGGCGGCCTATGGTCCGAACATGGAGCGTCTCGTCGCCGTCAAGACGCGTTATGACCCAAACAATCTTTTCCGCCATAACCAGAACATCCGGCCCGAAGGGTCGGCCGAGGGGAGTTCGTAATCCGCGTTTCGATCTCATCGTAAGGGGAATCGTCATGTCGACCTATGTGGTGCTTGCGCAGTTCACCGACCAGGGCATTCGCGCTGTGAAAAACAGCGCGCAACGGGCCGGTCAGGCAGCGGAACTCGCCAAGACTTTCGGCTGTGAAATGAAGCAGATCTACTGGACGCTCGGGAAATACGACATCGTCACGGTCATCGAAGCGCCCGACGAGGAAAGCTTCATGGCGTTCGGCCTCGCGCTCGGGTCGCTCGGCAATATCCGCACGCAAACGCTGCGCGCGATGAACAAGGATGAGTTCACCGCGGTTCTCGGCAAGCTCAACTGATGAGAGACGGCGCACGGCACCTGGCCCGGTGCCGCGCCGCCCCATCATTCTTCATACTTTTCAGGCGCATGCGTCCGGCATTTCCGGACCGACTGGGGGAGGCAGTTCTCTGCCCGAAGTCTGCGTCGCGCGCGAGCGACCTTCCGGGAAGCGCGACTCCGCGAGCGAAGTCTTTCTTTTTGGCAAACGTTTGCTGTCCGGGTATCAAGTCGGCGCGTGCCAGGCCGAAAACGCGTACATCGCCACGAATTTTTGGAGACCCGGCCGTGACGCGCGTTTTGCTTTTACTTGCCGTAATGGTTATGACAGGCTGCGCGCAACTGCAGCCGCCCGCCACGGCACAAACCGGGAAACCCGCGGTGTCGAACGTCATCATGAAGTTCGACATTCCCGCCGATGCGCTCGGCGCGCACGACCCGCAACTGAGCGCGGTGCTCGCCAAGGCGGGCGCGCTCGCCGCCGCGCAGAAGCAGCCCACCGTGATCCGCGTGACGGCCCTCGGCCAGGACCTCAAGTACATCAATCAGGCCATCTGGCGCGGCGTGCCCGCGCAAGGGCCCAAGCCCACGCTCGAAAACCTCACGGCCGGTGCGAACCAGACATACAGCGTCTCGATCGAGCCGTTGCATGCGGGGAGCTGACTCGATGCGTCCGATCGTTTTCGCCGCCGCACTCTGCCTGAGTAGCGCCGCCTGGGCGGGCCAGCCTGCCGCCAGCGCGCCGGCCGCCGGGGGCGCCACCACCGTCGCTGCCGTCGCCGTGCCCGCGGCCGACAAGGTTTATCCGCCGCTGCCCTCGCTCGCCATGCTGCCGCCCACCGCCGGCGACGACGACGAGCTTCCCGCCGCACCGCGCTCGTCCTCGCACAAGAAGAAGCTGCGCCAGCGCGATTGCCACTGCGCCATGCCCGCGCCGCGCCTCGTTGTCTCCGAGACTTCGCGCGCTTACCTCAAGGACATCGAGCAGCAACTCGATTCCGCTCTCGCGCAGTGACGTTGCGCAGTCTCCGCCGCGGTCAACCCCGCAGTCAACCCAACCGGGAGCTTCGACCCATGCAGCAGCAGACCAACGCCCTGTGCCTGCGATCGCGAGTCCGCCGCGTGTGGATCACGCTAATGAGCCTCGCGGCGCTCGGCGCAACGGCCGCGCACGCCGCGCCGCCCGCCGAAGAATGCTTCGAAAAGGCCGGCGCCTACCAGGGCGTGAATCCGCTGGTTCTGCGCGCCGTCGCATGGCGTGAATCGAAAGGCGACGCGGCGGCCATCAATCACAACGCGAACGGCTCGATCGACGTCGGGCAAGCGCAGATCAACTCGATTCACTTTTCGGAGCTTTCGCGCGAGGGCATTCCGCACGGCGCCCTCACGGACCCGTGCGTGAATATTTTCGTGGCCGCCTGGCTGCTCAAGCAAAAGATGGTGCGATACGGCAACACGTGGCGCGCCATCGGCGCGTACCACTCGGAGTCGCCGCACGAGCGCGATGCCTATGCGCGCAGCATTCAGGCCATTCTCGTGAGCTGGGGCCAGTTGCAGCCGGGGCGATGAACGAAGCGCGGAAGCGTCGTTTCAGATTCGTTGCAGGCGCAACGGCCCGATTAACCGCGCAGTCTGTTCAACAGCTTGAGTCCGCGCCGCGCAACCGCCGAATACAGTTCGGCGCCCTTTAGCGCAGGGTCGACATGGCGCTCGTAAGGCTGCAGCGTGATGGGGAAATACGGCGAAAGCATTTCCACCACACGCTGCGGCGAAATATGCGTGTTGCTCTGAACCACGGCAAACATGCCGTCGCTTTCCGGCGCGAGATGCCGCGCCTCGTTCCAGCCTTCCATCTTGTCGGCGAACCACACGCTTTCGTCAGCATGCAGCGCGCGCTGGCCGGGTTTCGGCCCAGTGTGGTACTGCTCCAGCAGCCCTTCGTTCTCGGCGTTGAGCCAGTAAAGCGTGTACTCGGTCCAGTCGAGCGCGTAATTGGCGAGCAACACGCGCCGCCAGTCGGTGCCGTGCAGCTTCGCCAGCCGCTGTTGCAGGCTCACGCACAGCGTGCGCGACAAGATGGCCGGCGTCCACCAGATGCCGTCGCGCGTGAGTTGCGGATCGATCTGCAGCAGCTTCGCCGAAGCCTCCCAGTAGTACGGCTCCACCGTGCGCGGCTGAACGTGCGTCAGCGCCTTTCCGTCGAGAATCAGCGTGTCCGCGCTGAACCGATGCGTGGCGAAACAGTCGGGATCGAGCACGAGGAAATACTCGGTTTCGATCCACTCGGGCGCATTGAGCTTGATGATCTGCTGCCGGTGCCAGTTGCGGATCTGGTGGCGCTGCGAGAACTCCGCAAAAATGCCCATGTACAGCGATTCGTCGACCACTTCGATGGGGAAATCGGACCACGCTTTCGCGTAGCCTTTGACCTCTTCGAGTTCGTCGTGCGGCACCACGATCACGAAACGGTGAAACGTTTTGGGCGTCGTGAAATGGCGCAGCGACGAGAAGAGAATGTCGCAGCGGCCGATGTTGTCGGCGTAGTGCCGCCCCCGCGTCTTGATCGGCAGAATCGCGCTGATCTGGTGCATGGCAGTCAGGCCCCGAATGTTAGAAGAATCGATAAATGAAGTTCGGGATGTAGCCGCGCCGATGCGTCAGCGCAATGCCGATCAGCCTGCCGCCCGCGTCGAGCAGTTGAGCCTTCAGGCCCAGCACCACCGGCTTGCGTGAAACCTCGGCGCGCACCGCCATGACCGTGGCGTCCGCCAGCGCCGCGTTTTCGATGCCGGCGAAGGACTGGCTAGCGGGCGGCGCATGCACGACGATGTAGTCGTGCGCCTCGCGCAGCGCGTCGAACAGGGTCGTGGTCTGCTGCCATGAAGTCGGGAACGTGCCGCTTTCCGGCCGCGCGACGACGATGTTGTGCCGCTCGACGCTCTCGAACACGAGGCCGCTCGAAGCCGCGATATCGGTGGGCGCCGCGCTCGCCGCACGGCTTTGCCCGTTATGCCCCGACCACGTCAGCAAGCCCTGCGCGTTCGGCGGGCCATAGAGCGGCGCGTCGGCGCCGGAAGCCATGTCGAGAATGAGGACGGGCTTGGTCGTGCGGTGCTCCAGTTCGACGGCAAGCCCGCGAATCACCGAGAGCAGCCCGTCGTTCTTGCCGAACGAGAGCGCCATGATCACCTTGGCGGGCGAATCCGCGCTCGCGTTGATGGCCGCGATCATGCGGCCATACGCCAGGTGAGCGGGCCGGCTGGCCGCTTTGGCGGGATTGGCCGCGTCGGCGGACGCGGCGCCGGGCCGGCGCGCGCCGCCGCCGAGCATGACGGGCGCGTTCAGCACCGGCAGCATCAGCGAGCGCTCGGCCTGCTCCGGGCTCAGGAAGGTCTCGCGCAGGCTCGCCATGACGAGCACGACGAGCGCCGCGATCAACAGGCCCGCCGCCACGCTCGCGGCAATGATGAGGCTCGCCGAAACGCTGCGCTGCGACGGCGGGAACGGCGCCTGGATCACGCGCACGTTCGTGCTGTTCACCTGGCTCACCTGCCCCTGCTGGATCTTGGCGAGCTCGACCTGGCGCGAACGGTCCTTGAAGCTGTCGGCCAGAATGTCGCGCGTTGCCTGCAACTGACGCATCTGGCTGGAGATGTCGCTCAAGCCCCTGAGCTTCGCGCGCGTGTCCTTGATCTGCCCTTCGAGCGCCTGCTGGCGCGCGGTTTCGCCCGCGATGCTCGCGTTCAGCGCGGCAAGCCGCCCTTGCACCACGTCGTAGTAGTCGTTGTGGCCGAAGCGTGTAGCCGTGGCCATTTGCTCCTTGCGCTTCGCGATGCTCGCGTGCATGTCGGCGATCTGCTGATCGAGCTGCTGCACGAACGGCGAGCTGTCCATATAGCGCGAGGCGAAATCGGCTCGGCGCGCTTCGAGCTGCATCAGCGAGAGCTGCATCGTGTCGAGCGCGTGAGCGGCTTCGGAGTCGTCGGTGAAGATCGGAATCGTCGCCTTCACGCCCTTCGAAGACGTCTGCTCCGATTTCAGCTCGCCGTGATGCTGCGCGAGCGACGTGTCGTTCTCGAGCTTTTGCTGGACCAACTGACTCTCGAGCAGCACGGCGCGCGAAGTCTGGTCGTCGATATTGACGATGCCGTGCGTTTTCTGGAACGCGAGCAGATCGGCATCGGCTTTTTTCAGCTGCCTTGCGACTTCGTCGCGCTGGCCGGTCAGGAAATCGACGCGGCCCGAGGTGAAAATCGTCGCGCGCCGGCGGAAATACGTGTCGAGCAGACGCGAAAGCGCGTTTGCCGCTTCCTTGGGATCGGCGTCGTAGTACGTGAGGTTGATGGTGCTCGCGAGATCGTTTTGCTCGATATGCAGCCGATGCTCGAATTCCTGCAACTGGCTGTCGATCTCGTGTTCACTCGCGTTCGGCCCGAGCTTCGAAATCACGACGTCGCGGTGAAGCTCCGGGCTGCCGAGAATCTGCGCTTCGACGCCATCGAGCTGGCCGATGGCCGGCTGCAACGCTGCGCCGCCGTTCGGGTTATTCGACTGGTCGTAATATCCTGCAAGGAGTACGAGCAGCGTGGATTGCGCCCGGTAAGGCATGGGCACAAAGAGCGCCACCGCAAGGCCAATGGCCACAACGGAAAGAAATACCGCTGTTGCGAGCTTGCGATAATAAAAGAAGGTGTTGAGATAATCCCGGACCGTCAGTTCGACAACAGCCGCCTTCCGTTCAGGCCTTGTTCTAGTAGTAATAACCATACAGTTGCGGTTCCGGACCAACAGTGAAGATTCGACGGCGCATATAATACGTAAGAAAACATCCAGGAATGTCGCGTCAATCGGACATTTTTGGAAAATTCGCGAGTTCCACCCTTCATTAACGGCAACTCCTGCCGTTACTTGATAAGAGATCAAGGAACCGCCAGCCACTGCTTCGCCCACGCGCCCGATGAACATATTCCGACCAGCCTGCGTTATCGGGCTGATGACGCTTACCGCCTGCACCCAGACCTGGGTGGAGCCGCAATACCAGCAGCGCACGCACTTCGCGGCGTGGTCGGAAGCCACGCCCGGCGTCTATCGCATCGAACCCGGCGACGACCTTTCGGTCGTCATGCCCTTCAATGCCGAGCTGAACTTTCGCGGTTCGGTCGCGCCGGACGGCGGCCTGACCATGCCGTTCGCGGGCACGATTGCCGCGGCGGGCCTCACGGTCGCCCAGCTCGCGGACGCCATCAACAAGGCGCTCGCCACCAACGGCGTGGCGAAGAACGCCCATGCCTCGGTCGCCATCTTGCAGTCGGCGGCCAAGGTCTATGTGGCGGGCCAGGTCGCGCGGCCCGGAGAAATCGCGCTGCACACAGGCATGAGCGTGCTGCAGGCCATTTCCGCCGCGCAGGGCTTGCTCGACACGGCGCGCACCAACGAAGTCGTGCTGATCCGCCGCACCCCCGATGGCCGCCCGATGCTGCGCACGATCGATATCGACGCGCTCACGCATCGCGGCGACCCGACGCAGGACGTCATTCTGCAGGCCACCGACACGATCTTCGTGCCGAAGTCCTCGATCGCCGAAGTCGACCAGTGGGTCGACCAGTACATCGACAAGGTCATTCCGTTCCAGCGGGGCTTCGACTACACGATCTCGAACAACCCCACGACTTACTAAGCCTGCTCAGCGAGCCCGTAACGCCCAGCGGATTTCAACGACCGGCGAACGAACCGCTCGCGAACCCCATACGATGGAAACCGCCACCACACCCCCCGGGCTTGCCCCAGTCTTTTCGAGCGAGCCCGCCAGGTGGCGGGTCACGTGGTGGCTGCTCGCACTCTTGCCGCTCTTTGGCCAGACGTTCCACTACCTGAGCACGCTCGTGCCGCTCTGGGCGCTCTCGAAAGCGCTGCCGGTCATTTCGCTGCCAGGCGTGCTGCGTCTGGGCGGCGAACGGCGTTTTCCCATGACGCGGCAAATCCTCATCAGCTTCGCGTGGCTCCTGCTGGTGCCGAGCTTCGCCGCCGTGTTCTATTTCCACGAGAGTTTTTTCACGAGCATCACGGCGCAGGTGAAGCTGCTGCCTGTCCTGTACTTCTTCTCGTTCCTCGCGCTCCTCCTCACGCTCAAGCCCACGCTCGGCGAGCTCGAGCGCGGCTTCGTGGTGCTGGGCGTCGTCATTCTCGCGGTGCTGATCGTGCTCTGGGCCGTGGTGCCGTCCGACTGGTACCAGGAATCGTATGTGATCGGCCAGTCACCGTTTTTCAGCAGCGACAACCGCGGCCATCGCATCCGCATGTCGATGTATTTCCCGCTCATCCTGCTGTTCTTCTGCTACCGGCGAGCCTTCTTCGAAAAGCATGCGGGCCATCTGTTCGGCGCGCTCGTCGCGTTCGCTGTCACGCTTTTGATCGTCAAGACGCGCGCCATGGTCATCGGCGTCATCAGCGTGCTCGTCATCAACACCTTCGCGTGGTCGCGCATGCGCACGCGCATTCTGTTGCTGCTCGCCGCGCCCGTCGCGCTCGTCGCCATGTTTTCGGCGGGCTACCTCGCCACGACGTTCAGCACCGACGCGAGCACGGGTTTCGACACGCGCCGCATCACCATCCTGCTCGCCACGAAGTTCCTCGGCAGCGAACCGATGCGCTGGCTCTTCGGCGTGGGCACGATCAGCTCGACCAGCAAGGACAACCTGATCGACTACTTTCACCACTTCTTTTTCCTCGCCGACATTACGTGGCTTGGCATCGTGTTCGAGTACGGCCTGATCGGCGCGCTCATCATCCTGTTCTTCCAGCTGCGCGGCATCGTGTTCTACCGGCGCCTGCGCAAGAAGGTCGACGACGATTTTCTCGGCGCGCTGTTCGACTATCTCGTCTACATCCTGCTCATTTCGTTTTTCTACCCGCCTACGCTCACACCGGGCGAAACCTCGGTCATTCTCGCGATCTTCGCGTACGTCTGGCGCGTGGGCGAGCTGGACAGCGAACGCGACGATCTCGCCGACCATGCCGATTTGCGGGTTCACCATGCCTCGCCCTGATCGCATCAAGCGGCGCATCAAGCGCATCGTCAAACGCCCGAACCTGCACACGCTGCTGATCGGCGCGCTGCTCATGTCGGGCGCGGCGGCCTGCACGGACGCCACTTCGGGCACGCCCTTGCCCGTGGCCATCTCGGTGGATGCCGCGGCCGGCCGGCATCCCATCAGCCCGCTGATTTACGGCATCAACTTCGGCACGACCGCCGTCCTGCAAGACCTGCGCGCGCCGGTCAACCGCTCGGGCGGCAACAGCGCCTCGGCCTACAACTGGCGCATCGATGCGCGCAACGCGGGCAAGGACTGGTATTTCGAAAGCCTCGCCGTCAATCCCGCCGATATCAACGACCAGTTCGGCGAGCGCTTCGTCGCGCTCACCCAGGCGGCGGGCGCCACGCCCATCGTGACCATTCCGATGCTCGGCCGCGTGGCGAAACTCGGGCCGGCGCGCGAGACGCTCGCGAGCTTCTCGATCGCCAAATACGGCCCGCAGCCGAATCACGACGTGGACGGGCACGCCGACGCCGGCAATGGCGTGGCGGCCGGCGGCAAGTCGATCGACGGCAACGACGCGAACGACGCCTCGACGCCCGACGACCCGCAAAACGAGCAAGCGCGCGTGGCGGATCTGGTCAGGCAGTTCGGCGGCGCGAGCGCGGGCGGCGTGCGCTACTACGCGCTCGACAACGAGCCGAGCCTTTGGCAGCTCATTCACCGCGACGTGCATCCCGCGGGCGCGCATGCGAGCGAAATCGCCAGCAAGGTGATCGCCTTTTCGCGCGCCGTGAAAGCGGCGGACCCGCACGCGCAGATCGTCGCGCCGGAAGAATGGGGCTGGCAGGGCTACTTCTACAGCGGCTTCGACCAGCAGTACGCAGCGGACCACGGCCTCGATCACACACCCGACCGCACAGTCGAAACGCAAGGCATGCCCTACGTGCCCTGGTTGCTCGCGCAGTGGAAAGCGGCGGGCCATCCGGTGGACGTGTTCAGCCTGCACTTCTACCCGCAGGGCGGCGAATATGCCGAAGCGGGCGTGACGAACTCGCAGGCCGTCGCGCTCATGCGCAACCGCTCCACGCGCGACCTGTGGGACCCGAACTACAAGGATCCCACGTGGATCAACAACGTCGTGGCGCTGATCCCGCTGATGCGCCGTTGGGTCGATACGTACTACTATCCAGGCACGCCCATCGGCATCACGGAATACAACTGGGGCGGCGACACGCTGATGAACGGCGCGACGGCCCAGGCCGACGTGCTCGGCATTTTCGGCCGCGAGGGGCTCGATCTCGCCACACGCTGGGGCACGCTCGATCCTTCGATGCCGGTGTACAAGGCGTTCAAGCTCTACCGCAACTACGACGGCAACGGCGCGGCGTTCGGCGCGATCAGCGTAGCCGCGAACACGCCCGACCCGGACACGGTTTCCGCGTTCGCCGCCTTGCGCGAGCGTGACCACGCGCTCACGCTCGTGGTCATCAACAAGCAGTTGGACCGCCCCGCCGACGCCGCCGTCTCGCTCGACCATTTCGCGGCGAACGGTGTGACCGAAACCTGGCGGCTCGCAAACAACCAGCTCTTTCGCATGCCCGACGCGCGCTACCAAGACGGTACGCTGCGCGTGAGCCTGCCCGCGCAGAGCGTGACGCTGTTTGTGCTGCGCGGCGCGCAGGCGCAGCATGAGTGAAGCCAGCGGAACGCCCGCGCGCCAGAACGGCGGCTCGATGATCCGAGGCTCGCTCGTGAGCCTCGGCGTTCGCCTGCTCGACCTTCCCAGCCGCTACGGTTTCCATCTGCTGATCGCGGCCATGCTCGGCGTGGTGCAGACAGGCGACTTCTATATCGTGTTCAGCACGATGGTGGCGCTCGCGGGCTTCGGCCGCCTCGGCATCGATCAGGCGCTGACGCGGAAAATCGCAATGGACATCGCAGCAGGTGAGGCGCGCGCGGTGCGCCCTGCCATCCGCCGCGCTCTGTGGCTGGTGCTGCTCGCCTCCACAGCCATTTCGCTCGCGCTCGGCGGCCTCGCTTTCGCCTTCGCGCACGACGTGCTGAAGAAACCCGAACTCGCCTGGCCGCTCGCGCTCGGCGCGCTTTCGTTCATCCCGCAGAATCTCGGCGCGGCCATGGCGGGGGCGCTCGCGGGACTCCAGCGCGTGGGCTACAGCCAGATGATCTACTCGTGGCTCTGGCCCGCCATTTTCTGCGCCGTCGCCATCCCGCTCGGGCTGACGCACGGCATGAGCGTCGCGAGCACGCTCATGCTGGTCGCCGCCAGCTTCACGCTCACGGCGCTTGCGGGGGCCTTTCTGCTCAAGCGCTTTCTGCGCGGCGTGCCCGCCAGCGCCCAGCCGCCAGCCGAGCCGCCCCGCTTCCTCAAGGCCGGTTTGCCGCTTTTCACGCTCGAATTCACCAAGCTCCTGATCACCTCGGCGCCCGCCATCGTGCTCGGCATCGTCGCCTCTTCGCGCGAAACCGGGCTCTTTGCGCTGGCGTGGCGTCTCGCGCTCGTCATCAATCTGTTGATCAGCGGCGTGACCGGCATGGCCGCGCCGAAGTTCGCGAGCCTCTTTGCGCGCAACGACCGGCACGGGCTCGATAAAAGCGCGGCCCAGGCGGCAGGTCTCGTGCTGTGCCTCGCGTTGCCCGCAGCACTCGGCATGCTGCTCTTTCCCGAACACCTGCTGCGCCTGTTCGGACCGGGATTCGGCGGCGGCGCTGCCGCGCTGCGCGTGCTCGCGCTCGGCCAGATCGCGGCGGCATGCTTTACCGCCATGCCCGAGCTGCTGGGCATGACGGCGCACACTTCCGTGCTGTACCGAATCAACCTCTACTCGGTTGCCGTGCTGCTCGTTGGTCTCGCCGTGCTCGCGCCGATTGGCGGCAGCGTCGGTGCCGCGGCGGCGGCATCGCTGGCCATTGCCGTAAACGGCGCGTTCGCGGCGTGGGCGGCGCATCGGCTCCTGGGCGTGTTGCCGCTTGCGTTGCTTGCGCGATGGGTGCTCGGGCGTGTGCCTCGACGCGTTGCGCCGCAAGACGGGAAACACGACGCGTAGATCGCCGGGATCTCGACGGCACCGGCTCCAACTGTTTGCCCGCGCAACGACTTATCGTTGCGAAGCGAATAAGCCCAGGCGGCACGGCAATTGCGGAATTCATGGACGGATCCACGACGAAGCACAGGGCGACAGCGACGCGCAAGAACCGCGCCTCGACACGCGAGATGCTGCGCCCCATGGGGCGCGCAGCATTGCTGATATCATGAAAACAGCCCTTGCCCCCGTTTCGCATGGAGACCGGGTCGCAAGGAATCGCGGACGCCGGAGGCGCAGGCACCCCATGTCGTCAACCGAGGACCGTTTCCCGGACACGCAACGACTGCCAGGCATGAGCGGCTACGAACTTGCCCAAACACTGCGCGCGATGCCTCATCTCGCAGGTCTTCGCCTCGTCGCCATCACGGAGTATGGCCAGACGGAAGACTTCCAGCGCCCGCTGTCAGCGCTGCATCGTAATTTGGATTGCTAAACGTCTCATCCATCGCGAGGAGAAGAAGCGTCATGAAACGACGATGCGTGCTAAAGGGGGTTGTCGCCCTGCCGTGCCTCGCCAGCGCCTCCGCCTTCGCCGACTCGCTGCCGGTTTTGGCTCACGCGGCTCGCGCGGGCCGCGTGCGTCCGGGCGACCCTGCCTGGCCGAAAGCGCCGCTATGGGCGGCGTTGAGCGAAGCGGTCGGCGGGAATCTGCTGCAGCCCACGACGATCTGGCAGACCTGCGAGCAAGCGCCCCACGCACCTAGTTGCCTCGCGAGACTCAACGAAGCGCGCAACCCGTTCGCACTCGGCGACGATCCTGGCGCCACGCAGGTTTCCGGCTGGCTCGACGCATGGACGGCAAAGGCGAGTGCCTACGCAGTCGCTGCCCACTCTACCGCGGACGTCGTTGCCGGCGTCAATTTCGCGCGCCAACATAATTTGCGCCTGGTGGTGAAAGGCGGCGGCCACAGCTACCTTGGCGGATCGAATGCGCCGGACTCTCTTCTGATCTGGACGCGCGGGATGAACCGCATCGAACTCCATGACGCGTTCGTTCCAGCCGGCTGCTCGACGCCACCCACGCCGGCCGTGACGGTGGAAGCGGGTTGCATGTGGATCGACGCCTACACCGCCGTCACGACGCAGGCGGGACGCTACGTTCAGGGTGGCGGATGCACGACCGTTGGCGTGGCCGGCCTCGTTCTGGGCGGCGGCTTCGGGTCCTGGTCGAAGCGTTTTGGCCTTGCGGCCGCGAGTCTGCTCCAGGCAGAGATCGTCACCGCCGACGGCGTTGTCCGCACGGCCAACGAAGGTCAGGATGCCGATCTATTCTGGGCGCTCAAAGGGGGTGGCGGCGGCAGCTTCGGCGTGGTGACCCGGCTCACCTTGCGCACGCACGACCTGCCCGAAAACTTCGGCTGGGCCAGATTAAAAATCAAGGCGTCGTCGCCTGAGGCTTACCGGCGGCTGGCTGCGCGACTGGTCGATCACTATGCGAAACATCTGTTCAACCCTCAGTGGGGCGAGCGGTTCATCTTTCGCAGCGACGAGATCGAGGTCGCGATGGTGTGCCAGGGCCTTGACGACCATCAGGCAAAGTCCGTCTGGGCGCCGCTCATCGATTGGGTACGCGCCTCGCCGAAGGACTTCAGCTTCACCGAGGCACCTCGCGTCGGCGCCGGTTCGTCGCGGCGCTGGTGGGACGTCGATACCAACCCTGGACTCGTAGCCGACCCGCGCGCAGGCGCCACGCACAATCACGGCTGGTGGCAAGGCGATGGCGAACAGGCCTCCGCCTTTCTTCACGCATACGACTCGCAATGGCTGCCCGCGACGCTTCTCGAACCGGCGCAGCGCGGCCGGCTTGTCGATGCTTTGGTCGCGGCGGCCCAATATCAGGCTGTCGAGTTGCATTTCAACAAAGGGCTCGCGGGCACACCGCCCGAGGTGAACGAAGCAGCGCGCCAGTGCGCCACGAATCCGAAAGTCGCCGACGCCTTCGGCCTCGTGATCGTCGCCACCGGCGGCCCACCGCCGTTTCCGGGCCTGCCCATCGCCCCGCCTGACATGGCGCAGGCGCATCGCAACGCCAGGAATGTGGCCTCGGCAGCGGCCACGCTCAAGACGTTATCGCCGCAAAGCGGCTCTTATGTTTCCGAGACCGATTTTTTTCGCGGCGATTGGCGCGAAGCGTTCTGGGGCGTCAACTATGCGCGGCTGAAAGCGATCAAGGACCGCTACGATCCAGCAGGCTTATTTTTTGTGCATCACGGCGTTGGCAGCGAGGACTGGAGTCCCGACGGCTTTACGCCCGCACGGGCAACTACTTAGAACCGCTGAATAATCATCCGATTTCTGCGGCTCCTCGCGCGGCAGAGCGCGTCCCTTATTCCCTCGCATCGCCCCATCACACCCCGGCGCCGTGCCGATCGCCGTCACCGTCCTTTTCATGTTCGCGCATATCGAGCGCGAGCACGCGCCCGACATCGCGCACAAAGGCTTCCATGATCGCAAGACATTCCGGGCTGCCTGGGACACAGTCTTCAGGATTTTTCTTTCCCTGCGCCCGTCTGATCGCGCGAATGCTGGCCTCCAGCGCGCGCGCTTCTGCCCAGATCGGATCGTCTTTGGGGGGGTGGGGTTGTTCGTGCGCCATGGATGGATTTTCGGCGCACGGCTCCCAAACTTTAGCGACTGAGCATGACTCGTCGACCGGTCAAGGCGCGGCCTTCGCGATCAGGTCCTGCAGGCGAGCCATCGAGCGCCGATCCAGCGGATGCATCTCGCAACCCACACGGCTCCATCCTCGTTCCTGATCCTCGGCGATCCACCGAACATCGAGCGCGACGGCGAGGACGATCTCGTCTTCGTCGTCGATCGGCGCCGACTGCAGCCATCCCGAGACCGTCTCTCCCCGGAAAAGCAAACCGCTGCGCGCATGCAGGAGCGCCCCGCGCGAGCTAAGGTCCGCGACCTGTGCGAGCGCCCTGCCGTCCTTGTTCAGAAGCAGCGGGGCGAACAATAGCGGCGTACGGACCTCCCGACGCATATCCAGTCCACTTTGCATACGCATGACACCTGTTTTCAGCTTTTCATTTTTATTGAGTGCCGGGATTCTAACGTGACTGCGCACAATTAAGCGCCTGAACAATCTGGCTGCCCGCCTTGCGCCCTGAATCCACTCTGGCGAAATAGCGATTGCCCGCCCTCAAGTTGCCCGGATCTTTGTCGATATCAAGCGCATTCGTGTCGACCGCCTCAAGATCGACCGCGAATTCGTGCGCGAGATCGGTCAGGACACGGAAACGGAAGCGATCGCGCTCGCCGTCATTGCGGGACCTGCGCAACGGGTTGAGGCGCAGCGGGCTGCGCCGGCTGCGCTCCGCTCGCTGGCTGCGCTCCGCTTGCCGGTACGGGCATGCTCATCTGCTCGGCCTGAACGACCCAGCCGCCGCCCATCGCCATGTAGAGATTGACGAGATTCGTCAGCGTCGCGGCCCGGGTCTGCGTTTGCTGCAGTTCCGCGTTGAACAGATTGCGCTCGGCATCGAGCACTTCCAGGTAGCTCGTATAGCCGCCCTCGTAGCGCAGCCGCGCAAGCCGCAGATACTTGCGCAGGTAATCGACCTGCTGGTTTTGAATCTCGAACTGCTCGCGTGACTTTTGCACTGAGATCAGCGCGTCGTTGACCTGCTGGAACGCCACCTTGATCGCATTTTCGTAGGCGAACAGCGCTTCCTGCTGGCGCGCCTCGGCCTGCTTGTTCTGGCCGTAGATATTGCCGCCGGTGAAGATCGGCATCACTGCCGAGCCGGCAAACGTCCAGACCCGCGCCGGTCCCGTGAAAAGATTGGAGAACTGCGTGCTCACCGAGCCGAAGAGCCCCGTGAGCGAGATCTGCGGGAAATACAGCGCGCGCGCCGCGCCAATCAGCGCATTTTGCGCGACCAGATTCTGCTCGGCTTGCAGCAGGTCGGGCCGGCGTTCGAGCACGTCCGACGGCACGCCCGCAGGCACCGCGGGCGTCGAGAGATCCACCAGTGCGCGCCCGCGCAGGATCGGCTCCGGGTTGCTGCCGAGCAGCACCGAGAGCGCGTCTTCCTGCTGCACGATCTGCTGCTCGAATTGCGGAATGGTCGCCTTCGTCGCCGCATAGTCGGACTGGCTCTGGGCAAGCTCCATATCCGAGGTCTGTCCGAACTGCTGGCGCAGCGTGAACACGTGCACGGAATCGGCCCGGCTCGCCGTGGTGCTCTGGGCGATTTCGAGCTGCGCGTCGAGGCTGCGCAGCGTGATATAGGACGTCGCGACCGATGCGACGAGCGTCAGGATCGTCGCGCGGCGGCTCTGTTCGGCCACGTTCACGTTGGCGCGCGCGGCCTCGGTTTCGCGCCGCACCTGGCCGAACAAGTCGATGGTCCAGAACGCCGACACGCTCGCCTGGTACTCGTTGAAGACCGGCGACACGCCGGCCGGTATCGGCGTCGGCCCGTTCTGCGTCGCGCGCTCGCGCGCCGCGCTGAAACCGGCGCTCGCCTGCGGGAACAGTGCCGAGCGCGTGCTCACGAACTGGCCCATGAACTCGTCGACGCGCGCGGCCGCCTGCTTCACGTTGAGGTTGTTCTCGAGCGCGGTCTTCACCAGGTCGTTGAGCACCGGGTCGTCGAACTGCTCCCACCACGTGGTGTTGGCGACGTCGGCCACGTCCGGGTACGCAAAGCGGTACGTTGCCGGTACGTCCACTTTCGGCCGCTCGTAGTTGGGGCCGAGCAGACACCCGTTCAGCAACCCTATGAGCAGGACGGGCGCGGCCACGCGCGCGAAGGCTGCGGCGCGCATGTCAGTCGTCCTCATGCCGCGCGGACGGCGTGATGGTCGGCGAGCCAGAGCCGCCAGACGCGGGCGGCGGTGTTCCGCTGCCCGGCGCGGGTGTTTCCTTGCCGCCACCCTTGCGGGAGCCAAGCGTCTCGATCCCCCAGTAGAACATCGGAATGAAGAACACGGCGATCGCGGTGGCGCCCAGCATCCCGCCGATCACGCCTGTGCCGATCGAATGGCGGCTGTTCTGCGAGGCGCCGAGCGCAATCGCGAGCGGCACACAGCCAAGGATGAACGCCAGCGACGTCATCACGATCGGCCGCAGGCGCTCTTCCGCGGCGACCAGCGCGGCGTCGTATGGCGACTTGCCGCCCTCCCGGTTCAGCACCGCGAACTCGAAGATCAGGATCGCGTTCTTCGCGGCGAGCGCGATCAGCATGGTCAGCCCGATCTGGAAGTACACGTCGTTGTTCAGGCCGCGCAGCAGGATCGCGAGCAGCGCGCCGAAAAGCGCGAATGGCACCGCCATCAGCACGCCGAGCGGCAACGACCACTTCTCGTATTGCGCGGCGAGAATCAGGAACACCATGATGATCCCGAACACGAACACGAGCCCCCCGGTCGAGCCCGATTTGATCTCCTCGAACGCCTCGCCGCTCCATCCCACGGCGTAGCCCGGCGGCATCTGCCCGGCGAGCTCCTTCAAAGTATCGATCACCTGGCCCGAGCTGTAGCCCGGGGCCGCGTTCGCGGTAATTTTCACCGCCGGGAAGTTGTTGAAGCGCGTGATCAGGTCGGGTCCCGTGACGTACTTGTAAGTCATCACGGCCTTGATCGGCACCATGTTGTTCGAGCGGCTGCGCACGTAGATCTGGTCGAGGTCGGCGGGCGTGAGCCGGTAGTGCGGATCCGCCTGAACGATCACCTGCCAGAGGCGAGCGTCCTTGTTGAACTGCGACACGTAAAGCGAGCCGAACATCGTCTGCATCGCGCTGTAGACCTCTTCGACCGGCACGCCGAGCGTCTCCGCCTGGTCGCGGTCGACGTTCACGAGCAACTGCTGCGAGCTTGCGTTGAACGTCGTGGTCACGCCGGTCAGTTCGGGGCGCGCCTTCGCCTTCGTCATGAAGTCCTGCACGACGCCCGCGAGCTGCTGAATGGAGCCTTCTCCGTGGCTTTCGATCCACATTTCGCTGCCGCCCGTGGTACCGAGACCTGGAATGGACGGCGGATTCACCGGTACGACAATGCCCTCCTGAATCTTCGAGAGCGTTTCATATGCGTTGATCAGCACGGCACGCGCGTTTTGCTCCCGGATGTTCGAGAACTTGTACCGTTCGTCGAACCCCTTCAGGCCGACGAAGAACGTGCCCGCGTTGTTCTTGTTCTGGCTGTCGAGCAAGCTGTACCCATTCACGATCGTGATGCTGCTGACCGCGGCCTGCTTCATGAAATGGTCGGTGACCTTGTCGCCCACGGCCGCGGTGCGGTCGAGACTCGCGGCGTCCGGCATGATGATCGCGCCAAGCAGATAACCCTGGTCCTCGGGTGGCAGGAAAGCGCCGGGGATCGACTTGCCCATCATGACCGCAAGCACGATCACGGCGCCGAAAACAAGCAGGCCCAGCACGTAACGCCGGATTATGAACTGCACGGCGCGCCCGTAGCCGGCGGTCATCCGCGCGAACTGGTTGTCGAACCACCGGAAGAAGCCCTTCTTCTCATGGTGCGTGGGCTTGAGCAGAATGGCGGCCAGCGCCGGAGACAGCGTGAGCGCCACGATGCCCGAAAACACCACCGAGATCGCGATCGTGATTGCGAACTGCTTGTACAACTGTCCGGTGATCCCGCCGAGGAACGCAACCGGCACGAACACGGCGCACATGACGAGCACGATCGCGATGACCGGGCCCGACACCTCGTCCATCGCTCGCTTGGCCGCGTCTTTCGGACTGAGCTTGAATACGGTCATGTTGCGCTCGACGTTCTCGATCACGACGATCGCGTCGTCCACGACGATGCCGATTGCGAGCACCATGCCGAACAAGGTCAGCATGTTGATCGAAAAGCCCAGCGCCGCCATCCCCATCGCCGTCCCGACGATCGACACCGGTACGGCCAGCACCGGAATGAGCGTCGCACGCAGGCTCTGCAGGAACACGTACACCACGATCACCACCAGCACGAGCGCTTCGAAGAACGTATGAATCACGTCTGCGATCGAAGCACGCGTGAAATCCGTCGTGTCCAACGCGACCTGATAGTCGAGCCCTTCAGGAAACGACGTCTTGAGTTGCGCGAGCGTCTCGTGTACCTGCTTTGAGACGTCGAGCGCATTCGCACCCGGCTGCTGGTAAACCGCGATGATCGTCGCGGGCTTGCCCTGGAAGGTGGTGCGATTCGAATAGCTCTTTTGCCCCAGCTCGGCCCGGCCAATGTCTTTCAGGCGGACGATCGCCGCGCCGTTGCTTGCCGCACGGATGATGATATTGTCGAACTCCGCGGGCGTTGCGAGCCGCCCGGTGGTCGTCACCGCGAACGACTGCTCGACCGGGTTGCCGGTTGGCGCCTGGCCAACGGTGCCGACGGCGAATTGCTGGTTCTGCGCGCGCACGGCGTTCTGCACGTCGCCGGCGGTAATGCCGAGCTGCGCCATGCGATCGGGCTTCAACCAGATCCGCATCGCATAGTCTGGAGTGCCAAAGATCGACGACTGGTTCGCGCCTGGAATCCGCTTGAGCGTGTCGAGCACGTAGACGTTCGCATAGTTCGCGATATAGGTCGGATCGAAGCGGTCGTCCGGCGAGTAGATCGCGATCACCATCATGAATGCGTTCGACTTCTTCTGGACCTGGACGCCCTGCGACTGCACCTGCTGCGGCAGTTGCGGCAGCGCGAGGTTCACGCGGTTCTGCACGTCGACCTGGGCAAGTTCCGGATTGGTGCCGATCCCGAAGAAGACGTTGAGCGTGTAGTTGCCCGTGGACGAGCCGGACGAATACATGTAGATCATGTTGTCCGCGCCGTTGACCTGTTGCTCGATCGGCGCCGCCACGTTGTTCGACACGACGTCCGCGCTGGCCCCCGGGTAGGTCGCGGAGACCGTGATCTGAGGCGGCGTGACGTCCGGATACTGCGCGATGGGAAGAGAGAACAACGTCAGTGCGCCGCCAAGCGTGATCACGATCGAGATGACGGACGCGAAGATGGGCCGGTCGATGCAGAAGTGCGAGATGTTCATCGAGTCGCCCCTTACTGCGACGCGCCACTGGTTGCTGCCGGCGCCGTCGCTCGCGCGCCCGTGCTCACCTGAGGCGCCGACGCACCGCCCTTCTCGACGACCGTCTTGCCGCCGGTCTGCGTCGAGGGAAGCGTTCCGGCGATCTTGAGCGGCACGTCGGGCACGACGCGGATCGCGCCGTCCACCACAATGCGCTCGCCGGCCTTCAGGCCATCGTTGACGAACCAGTTATCGCCGCTCCAGTCGCCGACTTCGACCACGCGCTGCTTCGCCTTCGACTCATTGTCCACGACCCATACGAAGTGGCTCTTCGCGCCCTGCAACACCGCCCGTTGCGGCACGAGGATCGCATTCGGCCGCGTGGCGCCCGACACGCGCGCGCGCACGAACTGCCCCGGACGCAACGTGCCCTTCGGGTTCGTGAGCGAGGCCCGCACGAGGAACGTGCCCGTGTCGGTGCTGAACGCCGGATTCGCAAAGCTGATGGTGCCGTGCTGCGGAAATTCCGAGCCGTCGGCGAGTATCACGGCCACGACGAATTCGCTGTTCGGCGGGAAGATCAGTTTGCCTGCCGAAATCTCGTCCTGAAAGTGCAGCATTTCGTTTTCGGAAATGCTGAAATTCACCCAGATCGGATCGAGCTGATAGACAAAAGTAAGGAGACCCGATGAATTGGCGATCAGATAGCTGCCATCCTGCTGTCTTGCGTAGCTCGCGAGGCCATCCAGCGGCGACTTGATCGTCGTGTAGCCGAGGTTCAGCTCCGCCGTCTCCACCTGCCCTTGCGCGGAAATCACCGCGGCCTGGGCCTGCTTCTCGTTGCCGATCGCGTCGTCGAGATCCTTCTGGCTCAATGCTTGCTGCGCGGCGAGCGGCTTGACCCGCGCAAGATTCTGCTGCGCCACCGTGAGCCGCGCCTGCTGCTGCGCAAGCTCGCCCCGCGCCGTTTGCAGCGCGGCCTGAAATGGCTTCGGATCCATCAGGAACATCGTCTGGCCGGCCTTGACCTTGTCCCCTTCGGAGTACGTCCGCCGGTCTAGAAAGCCGTCCACGCGCGCACGAATTTCGACCTCGCGCGAACTCTGCGTCTGCGCGGTGAACTCGAGTTGGACCGGAGTGTCTTGAGCCACGACCGTCATCACCGTGACTTCCGGCGCGCCGAGCGCCGGCGGCCCCGAGGCCTTCTTGCAGCCGGCGAAAAGCGTTAGCGCAACGGCGACGAGGAGGAGTGGCAGGCGGTTCCGGGGTGCCGCAACGCGGGCGAACGGTCGGTGTTCGGGAAAGAACGGTCCACTCATGAATGCCCTCCCGCAACGCGCCGGACCTGCGCATCGCTGCGGTGTGCGCGCGCCATGGTCACCTATTCGTTGCCCGCTTACTGTTCGCGATCCGGATCAGCAAGTGCCGTGCACGCAGCGCGCTCGAATGCGCCACCAGCGCCGCCCGGCGCCCAGGTATCGGCGTCGTCTCGTCACGGCGCCCGTAGTCGTCAAGTGTGGTAGCCGTCCTGGGCAAAAACAATGAGACTTTGGTCCGATATCCCGCTGCGCACGGCGAGGACTCAGCGGTTGACCGTGCAACCGCCACGCTGCAAATACAGGGTTATTAGCTCAACCGTTGAAGTGAAAAGTAACGCTGCAAGCGTGGCGATATAGTCATGCCAACATTACGCACGTCAATGCCGGATTGGATGGCGGGTATTGCCGGCATGCGCGGCAAACTGACAGCGCTGGTCCAACTCGCCGCGAATCGACGCGTCGTTGAGAAAGCGATCGCTCTGCTCTTCACCGTATCTCTCTTGCAGTGGCGCTTCGATCGCTCGCCAGTCGGCGTATCGGCCAGAGTCGGCCAGATCGCGCGCGTAGCGCAGCATGTAGTCTTTCACCCCGAAAGCGGAATTTTTGTTTCTCATCCGCCTCTCCAGGTTAGCTGACGACCAAGGCAGCGTTGCGCAGTCAGTTGCAACCGTGGCTATTCGCTGTCCGATAACAGGTCTTGCCGCCGGGCCCACGCACGACGCCTTTTCCATTCTCCGTTTTCGCTTCGCCCCCACGATTGGTCTGGGTCGTGTGCACGCCATTCTGATTCGTTTGGGATGTCCAGCCCGTGCCAGTATTGCGGTTGTAACCGCCTGCGCTGGACCCGTTGCCACACACCGTTTCGCCACGGTTGTTGGTCGCGCATTCGGCAAATGCGCTTGAACTGATCATTAAGCAAGCCAATAGCAACACGATCTTCATGGCGGTCTCCCGAAGGTTCTGCCAAACGTATCCGGCGCACGATCGGTCGAGCTTTGATCATCACGCCGTCGCCGTGTCAAAGAGTGTAGGACGCGCGCTCAGCGAAGGCCAATGCCGCGAGAGGTTAACGAACAGAAGTCCGGACCGCGATATCCCGGTAGTACTCCTTGACGTCTATAGCGTCATTGCCCTCGCTATTGATCAGACGGAAAACGCGCTCCTCGCGAATGCGCGCCGACACGTACTGACGACGCGGCTTACCGATCCGCCAGATAGTCGTGCACGACAGTCCCCAGACCGAGTGTCAGGTCAGTCAGGATATGGACTCCGGAAAGCACCTCCAGAACAGGCAGTTCAGCGACAGGCGCCAGGGCGTGATGAAACAGCTCGAGCGCAGCCGGGCCGTTCCATGCGCCCTTGACAGTGATGTCCTCACAAAAGTACCGCACAAGTTCGCAAACCCGAGGGGTTCCGTCCACGTGGGGAATGATCTTGAGCAGGTAGTTGGGTGCGGTTAGCGACTCCATGATGCGGTCGTGCGGCACGGGACGATACTTGTAGCCCATCGTGGCAACCGCAATCGGAATGGCGCCGTATCGCAGTACGCCACCGATCGTGTCCTTCTCGACCCGCAGTTGCGGACTCGCGAGCTTCTTGGGGAAGCCCCAGATTTCCCGGCCACCGGCAATGGGCGCCATGTCGTCGAGGAACATCGCATGCACGTAGCTGCCGGTATGCCCCTGAAAACTCACCGGGATGACCTGGCCGGCTTCGGTGTAATCGCCAAAGCCCGTAGAGTTCGGCATGCGGATGAACTCGAATTTGACGATCGGCTCGACCATTTCGAGCGGGCCGGGTATGACCTTCTTCAACCGCTCCGGATCGGTCCGATAGGTGATGATGAGAAATTCCCGATCCACGAACCGGTAGGGACCCGGTGGAAAGGCCGGACTCGTGAGCGGCATGGCGAAGGCGTTCTCTCTGACTTCCGATTCCGTCATGGTGCTTTCTCCTGGTTTTGTGACTCGACCGGTGTCAGGTCGAATACGCGAATGCCATAAGCCAGCTCGACCACGTCTTCCCAGGCTTTGCGTGCAACGGCATCGTGCACGTCGCCGAGCCCGCCCTGCCATAGTTCGTCAACGGTGGCGCGTGAAAACTCGTAATCCTTGAAGTCCGCAGAGCCGGTGTTATGGCGATTGGTCATATGAACCAGGGCAACCGCGCCTCGCGTGCTCACCGCCGCCAGCCGTTGCGCGTCGGGATCGTCGCGCAACGCTTCGGGAAGCTTGTCCAGCAGACGCCGCAGCGCCGTACGCAACTCTTCGGTCTTCTTGATGTGCGCCGAGCTAAAGCGCGCTCTGCTTGCGTATTGAATGTCCTTTTGGCGCTCCTGAACCTGCTGAAGATTCTGGGGAAAATGGCCTGCGCCGGTGAACACGTCGACCTGCAATACGAGCGCACTCTCCCGATAGGCCTCATCGACGACGTACCACATCGGTGTATTGGAAGAGATGCCGCCGTCCCAGTACCACTGCCCCTCTATCAGGACAGGAGGAAACCCCGGCGGCAATGCGCCGCTCGCCATGACATGCTCCGGGCCTATCGTCGTTTTCGTATTGTCGAAGTAGACCGACTCGCCCGTGCAGACGTTCACCGCGCCGAGCGAAAGACGGACATCGCGCCGGTTGATCAGATCGAAATCGACCAGCTCCTCCAGCGTGCTCTTAAGAGGACGCGTGTCGTAAAAGCTGAGCGCGCCGGGAGTGGCCGGAGCAGCGAGGAACGGCGGTATTGCACGCGGCGTAAAAAAACCTGGCACACCGAACGTCACCACCGATACCGCACTCCACGCGTTGAACCACGAGCGCGTTGCGTTGGTCGTGGCTTCCGGTATCAGCGATGTGCGGGCGGAAACACGCTCCCAGAACTCGCGTAGCCGTTCAACCCGCCTTTTCGGCGGATTTCCGGCGATGATTGCCGCGTTGATTGCGCCAATCGATATACCCGCAATCCAGTCCGGCGCGATACCGATCTCAGTGAAGCCTTCGACCACGCCAGCCTGATACGCGCCCAGCGCGCCTCCGCCCTGCAATACGAAAACGGTATGGTCGAACCTGGCGAGGTTTTCGACAACCTGAGGAGGCAGTTTGCTCGTCTTGGCCTTCATCATTTCCGCCCCTTCAGGATCGCCGCTGCAATATCCGCACTCACCGCGCCCAACGCACGATCGTGAGCGGCGACAAGCGCGTCGTAGGCCTGCCCTTGAACAGGCACTTGCGCGAGCGTGTGCCCGACAAACGGTTTCGCGTCGCCTGGAGGCGAGAGGGTCCACTGCGCGTCTATCGTTGCCATTTTGCCCAGCACCGAATCGAATTGCATGATGTCGACGCGCACTCGCCACGTTGGCAAGCCAACCGAATCCGCCCCATACACGCTCACGTGCTCGGTGCCGAGCAGCACGGCAAGATCACCGGCGATCGTTCGCTGGATATTGCCTTTGAGCGGCTCTGCCCAGCGCTGAAACTCGTCCGGCCACACCTGGTTGTCGGCAACGCTGACGACGATCTGCGGCCGGTCGACCAGCGCGGGTATCGTGACCGGGTTGACCACGACGTATAGCGGCGCGGCGGCGCCCATGGCGGTAAGCGTCGTGTCCGGCTTCAAGCGGTAGAAGCTCGACGACGGCGTGTGGGCGCAGCCGCCGGACAAAACCGCCAACAGGACAATAACGACCGATATCAGTGCGCGTGTCACGGGTGGGTCTCCTGCTGCTTGCCGCGAATCAGCGACTCCGGATGCCGCTCCAGATAATCGGCGAGCGTGCGGAAGGCCGTAGCCGTGCGTGAAAGTTCCTGAATCATCTCAGTCGTGTTCTGCTGCAGGGCGGAGTCCGGCTGCAACGCGTTGTTGGCCGAGTCGAGCGCAGTGTGGGCCGCGGCGAGTGTGCCCTGCGCCTGCGGCACGACCATCGTGTCGAGATCGTTGAGCAGCAACTTCGCGCTCGCGAGCGTGTCTTTCGTGTTCTTGCCAATCGCATCGAACGGAATCGTGTTGAGCTTGGCCACGAGCTGCGTGATGTTCTCCTGCAACCGCTGGAGATTACCGGGGATCGTCGGAAGTTCGGGCGGCGTCGACGCCCAGTTGACGGTGGCCTTTGGCGCATCAGGAAAGAAGTCGGCGGCGAGGTAGAGTTGCCCCGTCAGCAGATTGCCTGTTTTAAGCTGAAGACGCAGTCCCTTCGCGACGAGGCGATCCGCCAGGGCGTGAGGATCGTTGGACAGCCGCCCGCCTGGCCCGGTGGTCACGCCAGCCTTGTAGCGCGATGTGAACAACTCTGGATAAAGTTCGAATTCCACCGGAATGGTGAACTTCTCTGTTTTCGCGTCGAAGCGCGTGTAGATGGCGGTCACTTCGCCCACCACGATGCCGCGGAAATCCACCGGTGCACCCACGGTCAATCCCTTGACCGACTCACTGAAGTCGGCAACGTACTTCTCGACGATGTGATAGTGCGCCTTCATCGCGTCAGTGCGATCCGGGAACAGCGTGAAGGTCGAGTTGGTCGCGGCGACGGTTTCGTCGAGCGCGCTTGGCGGCGATTCGAACGCCACGCCGCCGATCATGATCGACACGAGCGACTGCGTATTGACCTGGATGCCACCCGAGTCGACTGTGACATCGACACCGCTCGCGTGCCAGAAGCGCGTGTCCGCAAGTACGAACTTGTCGTAAGGCGCGTTGATGAATACTCTCATCGTCACACCGCGTCCGTCGGGATCGAGCCGGTAGCCCGATATCTGCCCGACCTGCAGCCTTCGGAAATAGACCGGCGTACCGACGTCGAGCGAGCCCATATTGGTGCTCGTCAAAATGAATTCGCGCCCCGGCACATCGCTCGCGAATGCCGGCGGTACCTCGAGGCCGACGAAGTCGCGCCGCGCGGTGTTCGATTTTCCAATATCCATTTCGACGTAAGAGCCGGACAGGAGCGTGCCGATCCCGGACACCGTCCCGCCGGATATGCGCGGCCGCACGACCCAGAAGCGCGTGGTGTCCACCAGCATGTTCGTCGCGTTCTTGTTGATGTCGGCGGTTGCGACGACACGCTCGTGGTCTGACGTGAGCGTCACGGCCTTGACGATCCCAATGTCGACGTTCTTGAACTTGATTTTTGTCTTGCCTGCCTCCAGACCGTCAGCAGTCAGGAAGCTGATCGTAATCGTTGGCCCCTTTTCGATCGCCGCCTTGACAGCGAGCCACCCGCCAATCAGAACAGCGAGGATGGGCACAAGCCAGACGACCTGAAGACGCCAGCGCGAGCGCGGCGTCGCGTTCGCGTCCGGGAAATCAGGCTTCTTCTCCGGTCCTGGCATGATTTCGCTCCACTTCGTCCCATATCAGGCGGGGATCGAACGCCATCGCCGCGAACATCGTCAGCACCACCACCGCGCCGAATGCGATTGCCGCGTTGCCGGCCTGGATCGTCGCGAGTGCCTGGAACTGCACGAGCGCGACGAGCATGGTGATCACGTAGATGTCGAGCATCGACCAGCGCCCCACGAACTCGACCATCCGGTAGATCCGCGTGCGCTCGACCGGGTACCACGGCGAGTGCGCCTGGGTGGAGATCGTCAGGTAGGCGAGCGCAAGAATCTTGAGCATCGGCACGGCGATGCTCGCGACGAATACGACGATCGCAAGCGGCCACGATCCCGATGTCCACAGGTACACGACACCAGAGAGAATCGTGTCGTCCTCGGTCCCGAAGAGCGAGTTCGTGTACATCACGGGCAACATGTTCGCCGGGATGTACATCACCATCGCCGCAACGAGGAAGGCCCACGTGCGCGACAAGCTTGCGGGCTTGCGCACGTGCATCGCCGCACCACAGCGCGGACAGTCGAAGGTATGCGCATTGGCCCGCACGCCTGCGAGCAGCCCGCAATCGTGACACTGCGCGAGGCCGCATCGTGCCGCGGTAAGCGAGCCTTGCAACGAGGCCTCGTCGAGATCCGGCTGCGCGTCGATATGCTCGACGGCAGCGACGCGCGCCCACAGGCTGCGGATATCGAACGCGGAGCCCGCCGCGGCCAGCACGAACATCAGGGCTGCGAACGACCACAGTGCGGGGCCCACGACCACCCCTGCGATCGCGGACAACTTCACGAGCGCAACGAGCAAGCCGAGGATCAGCACCTCGGTCATCCCCCATGGCTGGCAAAAGCGGCATAGCCGGAAGATGGCCGGACCGCCCCACGGCGCACGATTGCATTTCAGCGGGATCAGCAACCACAGCATGCTTGCGGTCTGCAGCATCGGCATCAGCACCGTGGTAAAAAACACGAGGCCCGCGATGGGCCATTTCCCGTCCAGGTACAGTACGCTCACGGCGCCCAGCAGCGTCGTTTCGACGACAGTCCCGCTGACCGACAGGCCGACGATCGGATAGAGATTCGAGACCGCGAAGAGCACGACCGCGGCGAGAGAAAACGCGAGCGCACGGTCCAGACTGTTGGGAAGTTCGCGGTAAAGCTGGGCGCTGCAGCGTCGGCATCGCAAGGCGCCGCCTTGCGGCACGGTCACTTCGCGCTGCAGGAGATCGCATTCGTGACAGGCGATGAGTTTCCCGTGAGTCATCGCGACACGTCCGCCTGCATGAGCACCGAAACCACGCAGATCTCGAAGAAAACGTCGAGCGTCGGGTGAATGGTCGATGAACTCGACGAATACATACATGTCATGTTGTCTGCACCGTTCACCTGCTACCGAGTTCTGCGCGCATGACGAGGGGCGCGAAGGTCCTTCGGTCGCGAACAGGCCGGAATACGGCGCAAGCTCGCCCGTGACAGCGATCAGCTGTCAGCGGATTGCGAGCCCACATGGCTGCCGTGGCCACCTTTGTGCCAGTGTGGACGCCACGAGGGTGCCGCACAATCGGACTTTGGTCCGATATTCAATCGGCGCGAGGCAGTCGCGGGGTATCTCGTCGTTCCTGCACCAGGACGATCAGCAGCGGTTGAGAAGCGTTTCTGCAGCGCGGCTGCGCACCAGGAAAACTGTCAGGGACTGATGCGAGAGATCTTGGTGCCTCGCAGCGCGGTTCCGGCCATCAAGCCCTGCTGGTTGAATACCATTGCATAGACATCGGACTGCGCCGTCTCGGTGTTGAGGTTCTTTGCGGTTCCCTCATCGACCACGACGACCGTTGGCCCGACACCGATTTCGAAATCGCTGCTGGTCTTTAGCGTGTTTAGCGCGGCGTCATTCATGAAAAGCATAACGTAGGCATATTGCTGCGCGCCTGCCTGGAAGCCGTAGGACACCGAAGTCGTGTCGTAATAGCCCGTGACCTTGCCACCCTCGATCAATTCGCCGGCCCCATGCGACACGCCGGCAAGAAAGCCTGCTCGCACCACACTTGGAAATATCAACACGGCCTTCGCTTTTTTGGCCAGGGCGTCCATCTGCGGGTGGGTCGATGCAAGGCTCGACATCGCCGCTTGTGAGTCAGCGTCGAGTACGCGTTTCGCGCTTGTGGGCGCGGCTTGCGATGTCTGAGCCGCGGTGGATGGCGGCGTGGCACTGCTGCTCGTCATACCGTCGGTCGTGCATGCCGCGAGGATGGTCAAAGCAGAAATCGCGGCCAGTGCTGGTGCAATTTTCGACATGACGCGCTCCAATCTTAATTAACCGCTCACAACTGGATCGAATCGCTTTCAACGCGCTTCCCACTTCGAATAGTCTAGTACGCTTCTAACCTCAATCCATTTTCTTTATTTGTTCAGACACAAGCGGTGAGACGACTGTGGTTATCATCCCCCTCGATGTATTCGAACAAATCAGCAACGCTTCGCGATGCGTACGATAGCTCGTGCTGCACGCCGGCTTGGGATGTTAGTGGACGTATCAGCCGTATATGGCTAACACGTTGCGCGCGAACCCGCCCGATTCACGCAGCGGACGGCACACCCGCCATAAACGTTTCGGCCTGCAGCGCGACGCGCCACGGCGTCCACGCAATATCGAACGCGCGCTCCGCGCGGCTCGCATCGAGGCGGATATCCTGCTGCCACAGCCGCGCGAGCGAAGGCGGCAGCGGCGGCGGCAGTTTCACGCCACCGAGTTTGCGCCCCGCGATTTCCGCAATCTTCAGCGCCGGCGCCAATACTTTCGTTTCGAGTGCGAGGCGGCGCGCACCGATGCGCTCCACCGGCGTCGCCCCCAAAATACGTGCGTACGCAACGAAATATTCGTTCCAGCGCGGCGCGTCGGCCATCGCAAGGTTATAGACCTGCGCACCCGAGGCCGGCATGCGCAGCGCGGCCAGCGCCGCCTGCACGACATCGTCGATGTGCACGAGGTTGCTGCACCCGTCGCCGGCGGCGCCAAGGTCGCCCAGACGCCGCGCGCGCAGCAGTTGCGCAATGCGCACCGACCACTGCGGACTGCCGCCACCGTATATGCAGCCAGGCCGCAATATCGTGAGCGCCGGAAGCGAAGTCAGCAGTCCTTCCGATTCTGCCTTCGCCTTGCCGTATGGACTCAACGCGGGACTCAACGCGGGACTCACGGCGTCGAGCACAGCCGTTTCGTCGATACGACCTTCGGCGGCGCCGTACACGGCCATCGAACTGAAGTGCACGACGGGCATCGGCACACCACGCGCATCCAGCGCGGCAAACAGCGCGCGCGCGTTGTCGACGATCGTCGCCGGCGCGCCCGCCACGCAGTTGACCACACCGTCCACGTCCGCAAGTGCGGCGGCGAGCGATGCGGGGTCCGCGGCATCGACTCGGCGCACGCCGCTCCCCTCCCTGCGCGAGGCGGCAACCGGCTCGCCCCATTCTGTACTGCTTATCGCTTTCACCAGATGGCGTCCGACAAAACCGGTCGCGCCGAGAACGAGAATACGGGCTTTCATCAAGCGGGTTCCGAATGGTTTTCTGTGGGAACGGGCAGCGCGCCAAGATTGGCGGCGCCCTTGAGGTGACCGGCCAGCCGCAGCGCGAGCGCGACGATGGTCAAGGTCGGGTTCGCCTGGCCCGAAGTCGGGAACACGGCAGCGCCCGCCACGTAGACGTTGTCCGCCTCATGGAGCCGGCAGTCGGCATCGACCACGCTCGTGCGCGCATCGTGGCCCATGCGCGCCGTGCCGATGTGATGACCGCCGTATGCGCCGTAGCGCGTCATTTCGGCTTCGACCTGCGCGGGGTCGTAGGTGAAGCGGCCAACGCCCGCGCGCTCGACTTCATGCGCAAGCGCGGCGAGCGCGCGGCTCACGGTCGCGACGTCCTGTTGCGTATAGCGCCAGTCCACGTGAATGCGGCGCTGGCCGAACGCATCGGTCTCGCTGCCCAGCGTGACGCGGCTCGCCGGATTGGGCTCCTGCTCCGCATGGAAGTCGAGCGAAAAGCGCAGATTCGCGGGACGCACGATTACCGAGGGGAACTTGCGCGCCGCCAGCGTGCGCCGCCGTAGCCAGTGCGACAGAAAACGCGCGGTATTCGGTGCGTCCGCAACGACGTTCTTCAGGTGCGCGAGCGTGGAGCCCGCGTAGCCTTCGGGCGTGCCGTCGTAAAGGCGCTTCGCGTATTCATAAGGCACGATGCGACGCGCGAGATACAGCGCGGAGAGAATGCCGTTGCCGTGCCCGGCGTCCGGGATGCGCGGATGATGCAGGCGCGCAATGAAGTTGCTCGCGCGCAGTGCGGCTTGCTGCTCCGGGCGCAGCGCGAGGCGCCGGCGGCAATAGATGCCCTCTTCCGAAACCTCGTACCCGTGCCACACGGACTGCGCTGCCGCGAGATCCATCGTGCCGATGGTGCCCGCGAGATGACTCATGTAATAGCGGCCCACCACGTCATGGGCGTTGCCGAGCCCCCGGCCGCTCGGCCCGGGGTTGTTGAGCAAAAGGCGCGGCACTTCGAGACCGCCGGTCGCGAGCACGTAGGCGCGCGCGGCCACCTCGAACGTCGCGCCGCCCACCACGCGCACCTGTGCCGCGCCGACGCGGCGGGTCGTTCCCGCCAGCATCGGCAGGCGGCACAGGTTCGCATGCTGGAGCACGCGCACGCGGCCTTTCGCGAGGCGCGCCCGGTAACGTTGACCGAAATCGGTCGGACAGCTAAAGCGCTCGAGCGTATGCGTCGAAAACACGTCGCTTGCGAAGCCGCCGATCATCGGGCGCAGCGGCGCGGCGAACGCGCCTTCGGCCGTATAGGCGAATTCGCCTGCCTCGCACAGCGCGTTGGCCTGCGGGTAGTAGCGCAGTACATCGGCGAACGCGACAGGCCAGCCGCTGTGCGCAACGTACTCGCGCGCCTCGAAGTCGAGCGCGTCGAGCGGCATGCAGCGGCCGCCCCACAGCGTGGTCGAGCCGCCAAAGCGGCGCACGCGGTAGTTGTCAGGCGGCGGATGCAGGTCCGCGTTTGCCACCGTGCCTGCGTATAGCTGCTGGGTTTCGGGCTCGGGCGCTTCGCCACCGCTCTCCAGCACGATCACGTCGAGCCCGCTCTCCTCCAGCGCGAGCGCGAGCGTAATGCCGGCCGCGCCAGCGCCCACGATGCACAGGTCCGCACGCAACTGCGTGCCTGCGGGAATCTCACGGGCGTCGGTGATCATCGTTGGTTATCTGCGGCAAATGGAAAAGGCAAAAAACGGGCCGCGGCGATGGTAACCGGTTGCATAGGGGCAACCAAAGGCGCAACCCAGGAAATTTCACGCGCATCCCGATTTTTGTCTCTAAAAAAACACTGTCGTGACACCCAGCCCACCGACACAGCAGTAAGATTCTGTCTGAAGTCCAAAAAGCCTTGGCAAAAGCCAGGAGACCAGAAAAAAACATAACGTTCGTCGCTTGACGGGGTGGCACGACGCCGGTTCAACGGGCGCCGTGCGTGGCTCTCGTCGTGCGCGCGCGTCGGGGTCACAAAAACAAGATGAGCACGCCTTACATAACAGCGGCGCCGCAGGCGGCCGCACGGGGTGTTTTCAAGCCGAGCATTCCCTTGTTCGGACTCGATATCGCAGCCGTGTCGTTCGACACCGCGCTCGACGTGCTTTGCACGGCGGCTTTGCAACGCGACGGCCGGGCGCGCGTGGCGGTCACGCCGAACGTCGATCACGTGGTGCGTCTCGACACCCAGCCCGAGCTTCAACGCCTTTACTGCACCGCCGACTTCCTGTTCGCGGACGGCATGCCCGTTGTCTGGGCGAGCCGCCTGTTCGGCGCGCCGCTGCCGGAACGCGTGACCGGCTCGGACCTGCTGCCCGCACTGTGCGAGCGCGCCCACGCGAGCGGCTGGAAAGTCGTCGTGGTGGGCGGCCGCCCGGGTCACGAAGCCACCCTCGTGGACGGCTTCGCGCGGCACTATCCGGGCCTCGACGTCGAGGTGATCGCGCCTTCCATGACGTTCGATCCGACCGGCCCCGAGGGCGATGCCGTGGCCGAGCGCGTGCGCGCGGCCGCGCCCGATATCGTGTTCGTGTGCCTCGGCATGCCCAAGCAGGAACGCTGGGCGCTGCATCACGCCGGCAAGCTGCCGGGCGGCCTCATGCTGTGCGCGGGGGCGGCCGTGGAATTCGCCGTCGGCCTGCAGCAGCGCGCCCCGTCGTGGATGCAGCGCTGCGGCCTCGAATGGTGCTGGCGCATCAAGCAGGACCCCGCGCGCCTGTGGCGCCGTTACCTCGTGGACGACCGCCGTTTCTTCAGCATCCTGTGGCGCCACTGGCGCATGGCGCGTACGCAGCGCCGCACGGCGTAACAACGTCAATGCGGATGCGGCCGGCTCATGTCCGGCCGCCTCTCGCGCGGCGCACGCTTCAAACCGCATTGCGGCCCGAGACGATCGACGGGATCGTCTTTAGCAGGATCTGCAGGTCGAGCCACAGCGACCAGTGCGTGATGTAGTAGCGGTCGTACTCCACACGGCGCCGCATCTTGTCGGGCGTATCGGTCAGGCCGCGCAGGCCGTTGATCTGCGCCCACCCCGTAATGCCCGGCTTCACGCTATGGCGCAGCATGTAGCCGGTAATCAGCTGCCGGTACTCTTCGTTGTGCTCCGCCGCGTGCGGGCGCGGCCCTACGAGACTCATCGAGCCGCCCAGCACGTTGAAGAGCTGCGGCAACTCGTCGAGCGAGGTGCGGCGCAGATAGCGCCCCACGGCCGTGATCCGGTCGTCGCCGCTGCGGGCCTGGCGCACGCCCTTCTCTTCTACATCGCCCTCGTTGTGCGCCGCGACGCGCATCGAGCGGAACTTGTGTACGACGATCGCCCGGCCGTGCTCGCCGTTGCGGCGCTGTCTGAACATCACCGGGCCCGGCGAATCGAGCCGGACCGCCAGCACGATCGCGAGCATGACCGGCCACAGCAGCGCGAGCAGAAGCGCCGCGCCGGCAATATCGACCAGGCGCTTGAGCAAACGCGAAAGCCCCAGGATGGGAATGTCGTGGAGCGCCAGCAGCGGCACGCCGGCCAGCTCTGCGCTGGTCGTCGCGATGTCTTCGAGGTAGTGCAGTTCGGGCACGAGATAGATCGCGGCCGTCGAATCGTAAAGACGCGTCACGATGTCGGCCGTGATGTCCTTCACCCCGGCGGCATCGGCCGGCGTCATCGCGGCCTGCCCCATCGCGAGGAACACGATCTCGTAGTCGTTCGCGTGAATGTGCGCGGCGGCGTCTTCATAGCGGCCGAGATACGGCGGCAGCGTTTCGCCGTCGCGCGGCGCGGCGGGCGCATCGTCGTAATAGCCCAGCACGTGAATGCCGAGAACGGGCGAACGCTGCAGGCGCAGGTTCAGCTTGCGCGCCTCGCTGCCCATGCCGAAGAACACCGCACGGCGCAGGTTGCCGGGCGCGTTGTTGACGCTATGCGCCACGCCGCGCAACACAGCCAGGCCGGCGAGTTGCAGCGGCAGCGCAACGACGGCCCATTGCGCGACCAGTGTGCGCAGGTCCGTCGTGCCGCGATCGCCTTGCGTCACGAACAGCAGCACGATGAGCGCGACCGGCAGCCGGCACCAGCGCCATGCGCCGCGGCCCAGCATCCACCAGAGATGGCGCGCGCTCGCAATCAGGTGAAACCGCGCGAACACGACGAACGCGGCCACGGCGAACGCGCCGGTCAGCGCGCGGGTGTACGGCGTGTCGCCGGTCTGTCCGCGCAGCAATAACAACGCGACGAGCGCGCCCGTATTGAGCGCCGCGCTGATGACACCGACCAGCGCCATAAAGAGGCGGTGATGGTGGGTCGACTGGGTGGACATGACGGGTTCGGCCAGTATGTGCGACTGTTTTATACGCCTGATTGGCATGACGGCGGGATTCGACCGCGGGGGGAATAACCGTCTGCGCAAGGCGCAACAGCGGCAAGCGGCGGCAGACGATTCGCCGCAAAGACGAACCGTGAGTCTCAAACGCCTGCAATTCGACGCACATTGCGAACGTACGCGCTTCTTTTAAACATGGAGCGCAGTTCGCGGTGCAAGACGGCCGTCCCCGCCGGCCTGATGGCGCTCACTCCTGTACCGGCGGCGCGAGTGGTCTGGATTCACGCCGATAATCCGGAATGGAGAGCTGCCATCCCATATTTGCGCGTATCTTACCAGTCCATTATGAATTTGCGTGGCCCGGGAAGGTGCCAGCGTAAAAACACGTAATATTGTGGCGGATTTGCCAATGCGCCTGATTTAACGCCGCCTTTATTAATAGGGCGTGTTCGCGGCATTAATAAAAATGAATAACGATATTTTGTGCGCGAAAGGGGCGAATTACGTCCGCGCAAACGTTTGATCCGGTGAATCGGAATGCGCGGCGGCGCCCGGCTCTATCGCCGGAGGCGCCGCGCCCGACGCTCGGTAGCGTGCTCAGTGACCCGCATAAATCGACCGCCCGCCAACGCTCGCCACAACCGGTGCGCCTGCGTCCGAGCTGCCCGTCATCGCCACGCCGCCAACCGCCGAACTCACCGCCGCGGCGTGCTGGGCCGTTTGCGCCTGCTCTTGCGCCACGATCGCCTCGGCGTGCTGAATGTCGTCCGGATAGTTTTGATCATTGGCGATTGGACGGTACCCCGCCTGCTCCAGCCGCTCGAGGTCGCCGATCACCTGAGCGCGCGTCACCGGCGCGTTGGCGGAGTTGACGGTCTGTGCGAAAGCGGCGGCCGGAGCGGCCAGGGCGCAGGCAACGAGCAAAGTGGAAACGAGTGCTTTCATGATGTTCACCTCTCAATGTACGGCCGCCGCATCGGGAAGCGATGCCGCCTCAGCCGCCCTCGGCAATGTCGCGAGGGTTGACTGCATTCTGGCTGCGCGGCGCTGACCCAAAGCTGACCTTCTGATTACGAGTTCGTTATCTGGGGAGAGCGCGCCTCGCACGGCCAACGCGCGGCCAACATCCCTTCGCCGCAAACATGACAAATCCGTAATGTCGAGGTCAGCACCGGGTAAGCGCGCCCTCCCGATACTTGCGCCAATCCTGCCTCAACCCGGACACCGTCATGTGGATCGTCAAACTGGCGCTCAAGCGGCCTTACACGTTCATCGTGCTGGCCGTACTGCTTTTCATCCTCGGGCCGCTCGCCATCATGCGCACGCCCACGGACATTTTTCCGAACATCAATATCCCCGTGGTCAGCATCGTCTGGACCTACAACGGCTTTTCCGCCGAGGACATGGCGCACCGCATCACCTCGAACTACGAGCGCGCCCTCACCTCGGACGTGGACGACATCGAGCACATCGAATCGCAGTCGCTCAACGGCGTCTCGGTCGTCAAGGTGTTCTTCCACCCAGGCGCCGACATCAACCGTGCAATTGCCGAGGCCGCGTCGAACTCCGCTTCGATCTTGCGCATCCTCCCGCCTGGCACACTGCCGCCGAACATCATCACGTACAACGCCTCGACGGTGCCGGTGCTGCAACTGGGCCTTTCCAGCGCGACGCTGCCCGAGCAGTCGCTCTACGACCTCGGCAATAGCTTCATCCGCACGCAGCTCGCCACCGTCCAGGGCGCGGCCGTGCCGCTGCCCTATGGCGGCAAGATCCGCCAGATCATGGTGCAGCTCGACCCGAAAGCATTGCAGGCCAAAGGTCTCGCACCCGCCGACGTCGTGAACGCCGTGAACGCGCAGAACCTCATCCTGCCCGGCGGCACGGCGAAAATCGGCTCGCGCGAATACAACGTGGAGATGAACGGCAGCACGCAAACGGTAGCGGCGCTCAACGACCTGCCCATCAAGACGGTGAACGGCAGCGTGGTGTATGTGCGCGACGTGGCTCACGTGATCGACGGCTACGCGCCGCAAACGAATATCGTGCGTGCCGACGGAAAACGCGCGGCACTCCTTACCGTCGAAAAGACCGGCAGCGCCTCCACCCTCACGATCATCCAGCAAGTGAAGGCGATGCTGCCGAAGATCGCCGCGGGCCTGCCGAAAGCGCTCAAAATCACGCCGCTTTCCGATCAATCCGTGTTCGTGAAGTCGGCAATTTCAGGCGTGGTGCGCGAAGCGCTCATCGCCGCTTGCCTCACCGCCGCGATGATCCTGCTCTTTCTCGGTAGCTGGCGCGCCACGCTCATCATCGCCGTGACGATTCCGCTTGCTGTTCTCACGTCGCTCATCGCGCTCGCGGCGCTCGGCGAAACCATCAACATCATGACGCTCGGCGGGCTCGCGCTAGCCGTCGGCATACTCGTTGATGACGCAACCGTCGCCATCGAAAACATCACGCATCATCTGGAGCGTGGAGCGCCGCTGCACGACGCCATTCTCAACGGCTCCGGTGAGATCGCCGTGCCGACTTTCGTCTCCACGCTCTCCATCTGCATCGTGTTCGTGCCGATGTTCCTGCTTTCGGGCGTCGCGCGTTATCTCTTCGTGCCGCTCGCCGAAGCCGTGGTGTTCGCGATGTGCGCGTCGTACTTCTTCTCGCGCACGCTCATTCCCACGCTCGCCATGTACCTGCTGCGTGCGCGCACGCAAAGCGACAAGCCTGCGCGTGGAATTGCCGGCGCATTGACGCGTTTTCAGGCTGGCTTCGAAGCGCGCTTCGAAGCCGTGCGCAACCGCTATCGCACGCTGCTCCAGGCGGCCATTGCGCAGCGCCGTCGCTTCGTCGTGCTGTGGGTCGCGCTCTGCCTCGGCTCGCTCGTGCTCGTGCCGTTCACGGGCCGCGACTTCTTCCCCGCCGTCGATACCGGCGAAATCCGCCTGCATCTGCGCGCGCCCACCGGCACGCGCATCGAGGAAACGGCCCGTATCACCGACGAAGTCGAAGCGAAAATCCGCAGCGTGATTCCGCCCGCCGAACAGGCCGCCGTGCTCGACAACATCGGCGTGCCGGTGAGCGGCATCAACCTCACGTACGACTCGTCGGACCCCATCGGCCCCGAAGACGCGGACATCCTCATCACGCTCGCGCCGAAGCACAAGCCCACTGCGCAATACGTGGCGAAGCTGCGCAACATGCTCAACGCGTCGTTCCCGGGCGTGACCTTCGCGTTCCTGCCCGCCGACATCGTGAGCCAGATCCTGAACTTCGGTCTGCCCGCGCCGATCGACGTGCAGATCGTCGGCAACAAGCTCGCGCAGAATCGCGTCGTGGCGAACCGCCTGCTCGACGAAATGCGCGGCGTGCGCGGCCTCGTCGACGCGCGCATCCAGCAGCCCGGCGACGAGCCCACCATCAACGTGAACGTGGACCGCACCAAGGCCTTGCAAGCGGGCCTCACGCAGCACGACGTGGCGCAGAACCTGCTCATCGCGCTCTCCGGCAGCTCGCAGACCACACCCAACTTCTGGCTCGATCCGAAGAACGGCGTGAGCTATCCGCTCGTGACCGAGGTGCCGCAATACGACATTCATTCACTGCAAACGCTCGCCAATATTCCGGTGACGACGTCGCAATCCGTCACGTTCACGCCGCAAAGCCAGCTTGGCACGCTCGGCACCGTTTCGCGCACCTCGCAGGAAGCCGTGGTCTCGCACTACAACGTGCAGCCCGTGCTCGACATCTTCGCCTCGACGCAGGGGCGCGACCTGGGCGGCGTCGCCTCCGACGTCAACCGCCTCGTGAACGCCGCGCGCGCGCAACTGCCGCCAGGCTCGTCGATCGTGATGCGCGGCCAGGTGCAGTCGATGAACGCATCGTTCAGCGGCCTCGCAGCGGGCCTCGTGTTCGCCATCGCGCTCGTGTACCTGCTGATGGTCGTGAACTTCCAGTCGTGGCTCGACCCGCTCATCATCGTAAGCGGCCTTCCGGCCTCGCTCGCCGGCATCGCGTGGATGTTGTTCGTCACGCAAACCACACTGAGCGTGCCGGCGCTCACGGGCACGATCCTCTGCATGGGTATCGCCACGGCCAACAGCATTCTCGTCATCAACACGGCGCGCGAGTCGCTCGCCGCGGGCATGGAGCCGCTCGCCGCCGCGCTCGACGCGGGCTTCAACCGCTTTCGCCCGGTGCTCATGACGGCGCTCGCCATGCTGATCGGCATGTTGCCGATGGCGCTGGGTCTCGGCGACGGCGGCGAGCAGAACGCGCCGCTCGGGCGCGCCGTGATCGGCGGCCTTGCCATCGGCACGCTTTCCACGCTCGTGTTCGTGCCGGTCGTGTTCGGCATGGTGCATGGCTGGCTCGCGAAACGCCGCGCCGCTCGCGATGCCAGCAACGACGCGCAAGCCAGTGCAACCACTCACGTTGAATAAGGATTCCAGAATGAACCCGCTCACTCCGCACGAGCATCGCGACGCGTCAGCACAACCGGCCACGCCCGCCGGGCCCGCGCGCGAGCGCACGGCTGTCGTAGTCGGCCTGACCTGCCTCGCAATCGCCGCAACGCTCCTCACAGCGGGCATCATGCCGCGCCTCCAGGCCCATACGGCGCAGGCCCAGCAGGTTGCGGCGCAGCGCGATCTGATCGTTTCCACGCTCACGCCGACGCGCGCGCCCGCGACGCAGGACCTGCTTCTGCCCGGCTCGGTCATGTCCTGGGCCGACGCCTCGATCTACGCGCGCACGAGCGGCTACGTGCAGCACTGGTACACGGATATCGGCGCGCACGTGAAAGCGGGCCAGACGCTCGCGCAGATCGACACGCCCGAACTCGATGCGCAACTCCAGCAGGCGCGCGCCGACGAAGCCACGGCACAGGCCAACTATCGCTTTGCAAACAGCACGGCGCAACGCTGGCAGACGATGTTGCAGACGCAATCGGTTTCCGAGCAGGACGCCCAGGCGAAAACGAGCGACGCCGCCGCGAAACTCGCCACGCTCCAGGCCGCGCAGGCCAACGTGGCTCGGCTACAGGAACTGGTCTCGTACCAGAACGTGACAGCGCCCTTCGACGGCGTGATCACAGCGCGCAACGTGCAGGTGGGCGCGCTCGTCACTGCGGGCGGCACGCCCGGCCTCGCCACCATGCCCGGCGAGCTGTTCCATATTTCGCAGACCGACCGGCTGCGCGTATACGTAGACGTGCCTCAGGACGACGCAAGCCTCGTCACGCCGGGCACGACCGTCTGGTTGACGACGCAACAATATCCGGGGCGTCGTTTCGAGGCGAGCGTCGCGCGCAGTTCGAACGTGATCGACCCTGTGAGCCGCACGCTGCGCGTGGAAGTCGACGTGGACAACCACGATGGCGCGCTCATGCCCGGCGCCTACGCGCAAGTACACCTCGCGCTCACGGCTTCTGCGCCAGCGCTCGAACTGCCCGTGAGCGCGCTGCTGTTCCGCCCCGACGGCGTGACAGTCGCGGTCGTGAACGCCCAAAACAAGGTGCAATTGCGCGAGGTGACCATAGGCCGAGACTTCGGTACCTACGTGGAAATCGCAACGGGGCTCGCGCCGGCCGACCGCGTGATCAACAACCCCGGCGACGCCATTGCCAGCGGTCAGAGCGTGCGCGTGGCGGCGGCCTTCACGGCTGCAAAACCGAAAGCGTAAGCGAGACTCATCATGTTCGAACGCCCTCTTCCTGCGCTGCGTCGGGTCGTCGTCGCCTGCACGGCAGCGTCCCTTACGGCATGCACCACGTTGCCGCACTACAGCACGCCCTCGGTGGACGTGCCCGCACACTACGCCACCCAACCCACACCACCCGCAGCGGCGCCCGGCTGGAGCGTCGCCGCGCCCGCCGACGCCAACCCGCGCGGCCCGTGGTGGACGCTCTTCGGCGACAACGACCTCGACCAGCTCGAAGCCCGCGTAGACGTGTCAAACCAGACCGTGCGCGAGGCCGTGGCCAACCTCCAGGCCGCGCGTGCGATGATCGACTATCAACGCGCGGGCTATGCGCCTGTCGTCACGGCGGGTGTGGCGGCGCAACGTTACCGGACCTCGCAGAATCTCGTGGACCACTCGCTTGCGGGCAAGACGATCCCCGACTATTCGACGGGCCTCACGGCAAGCTGGGAACCCGACCTGTTCGGGCGCGTGAAGGACGCCACCACCGAGGCGCACGCCAACGCACAGGCCACCGAAGCCGATCTCGAATCGGTATGCCTTTCGGTGACGAGCCAGCTTGCTTCGGACTACTTCGATTTGCGTTCGCTCGATCGCCAGAAAAAACTACTCGACGACACCGTGACCGCCTACACGGCGGCGCTGCGCATCGTGCAGCAGCAGCTCGCCGATGGCGCGATCGACGCCTCCGCCGTCGCCCAGGCGCAAACGCAGCTCGAAAGCGCGCGCACGGCGGACAGCGACATCGACGTGCAGCGCGCGCAACTCCAGCATGCCATTGCCACGTTGATCGGCGTGCCCGCTTCGACGTTCAGTCTGCCGCCGCGCGTCGACCCTGTCATCGTGCCGTCGATTCCCACAGGCGTGCCTTCCGCGCTGCTCGAACGGCGTCCCGATATCGCCGCGGCGGAGCGGCGCGTGGCGGCGGCCAATGCGAGAATCGGCGAGGCGCACGCGGCCTTTTATCCCGACCTCACGCTCTCGGCGACGGCGGGTCTCGAAAGCACCTTCTTCGCGCCGTGGCTCAGCGCGCCCAGCCTCTTCTGGTCGCTCGGCTCGCAGCTAGCGGGCACGCTGTTCGATGGCGGGCGACGCGACGCCACGCTCAAAGGCGCGAACGCGCAGTACGACGCCTCAGTAGCCGGCTACCGTCAAACCGTACTCACGGCGTTCCAGCAAGTCGAGGACAACCTGAGCGCGCTCGATACGCTGGCCAGTGAAGCCCAGAGCCAGCAACGCGCCACGGCCGCCGCGCAACTTTCGCTCAAGCTGACCACCAACCGCTACCAGGCGGGCGCGGTGAATTATCTCGATGTGGTGACGGCGCAGACCATTGCGCTCACGAACGAGCGCAACGAAGAGCAGATTGCAGGAAGACGGCTCGACGCGAGTGTGCACTTGCTAGAGGCGCTCGGCGGCGGCTGGGATCGCGCGGCGCTGGGCAACCTGAGCGCCAGGTCTACGAACGCGCGAACGTCAGGATGAAACGCGTGCTCGCCGCGTCGCTCTCGGCGCGTGCCGAGCCGCCGTGCAGTGCCATGATCGTGCGCACGATCGCGAGCCCGAGCCCCGCCGACGCGCCCGCACGCGGTTCGCTGTGGCGCGACGCATCGGCGCGGTAGAAGCGGTCGAAAATGCGCTCCAGCAGCGCCGGGGCGATGGGCGTTCCCGGATTGGTCACCGTGACTTCGACGGCCGTTGGCGTCTGTGCGACGCTCAAGGTAATCGCTGCGCCGCGCGGCGTATAGCGCAGCGCATTGGCGAGCAGATTGCCCACGGCGCGCCGGAACAACTCCTTGTCCGCGCGCAGGCGGCCCGATCCCTGCACGCGAATCTGTACGCCGGCCTCGTCGGCGAGACCTTCGAAGTAGTCGGCAATCTGCGTGAGCGCGTCACTCACGTCGAACTCCGCGAGCGTCGTCATGAACTGCGGGTGCTCCGCGCGCGCGAGAAAGATCACGCTTTCTATCATGCGCGAAAGTCGTTCGCATTCCTCCAGATTCGATTCCAGCAATGCTTCATATTCGGCCGTGGTGCGCTCACGCGTCAGCGCCACTTCGTTCGCGCCGCGCAGATTCCCGAGCGGCGTGCGCATGTCGTGCGCCAGATCCGCCGTATATTGCGACATACGCTCGAAGCCGCCATGCAGCCGGTCAAGCATGGCGTTCAGCGACTTCGTGAGCGCTTCCAGCTCGCTTGGCGCGCCCTCGACTTCGATCGGCGTGTCGAGCCGGTCCACCGTGACCGTGGCCGCGCGCGCCGCCATCTCGCGCAGCGGGCGCAGCGACTCGCGCACGAGCAGCCAGCTCATGAGAAACGCGAGCAGCATGCCCGCCAGGCCGAATCCGTAAAGCCGTTCGCGATAGTGGTCGAGCAGCCGCCAGCGGTCGGTCATGTCGCGCGCAATGACGATCGTGACGGGCGTGCCGTCCACAAGCGCCGCGTCCGTGGCGAGTCCGCGCACCGGCACGCCGCGCGCGTTGCGCCACGCCACCACGTCGCCTTCGGTAATGCGTTGCGCAGGGGGAAGACGCCTTGCGAGCGCCGCTTCCGGAAACGCTGGGTCCGCAATGCTCGCGGTGTTGTGCTCGACCAGTTGCGCCCCGCCGGTGCCGAGGATTTCCATGGAAAGCGCGGGATTGCCGAGCACCTGGCTCGTCAGGCGCTCCGCATGCTCGCGCACGTCGTGCTCGCTGTGCAGTTCCTGCGCGAGGCGGCGCGTGTGCCGCGAGATCAGCACGATGTCGAGGTCGTCCTGCTGCTTCACTTCGCGGTCCAGCGTGAAATAAAGCGTGCTGCCCACGAGCGCGAATACCGCGAGCGTGGTGCCCGCGAAGCTCAGCGCGAGGCCGGTGGTGAGCGAGCGCACCGCCACGCGCGGCATCAGGCGTTCCCTTTGATTTCGGCGACGTAGCCCACGCCGCGCACCGTATGGATCAGCTTGACGTCGAACGCGTCGTCCACCTTCGCGCGCAGGCGGCGAATGGCCACCTCCACGACGTTGGTGTCGCTGTCGAAGTTCATGTCCCACACATATGAAGCGATTTGCGTGCGCGTGAGCACTTCGCCCTGGCGGCGCACGAGCAGTTGCAGGAGCGAGAACTCCTTCGGCGTGAGGTCGATGCGCGCGGCCCCGCGTTTCACGCGCCGGCGCGTGACGTCCACTTCGAGGTCGCCGAGCATGAGCACGTCGCTCTCGCGCGGGGGGCCACGGCGGGCCAGCGTACGCACGCGTGCGAGCAGTTCGACGAACGCGAACGGCTTGACGAGGTAGTCGTCCGCGCCCAGTTCGAGGCCTTTCACGCGGTCGCTGATATCGTCGCGCGCGGTGAGGAAGAGCACCGGCGTGGTGTGCGTGGCGCGCAGCGTCTTGAGCACCGTCCAGCCGTCCATCTCAGGCAGCATCACGTCGAGCACGATCACGTCGTACGCGGCCTCCTTCGCGAGGATCAGGCCTTCGGCGCCGTCCGCGGCTACGTCCACGCCGTAGCCGGATTCCTCGAAGCCCTTCTTCAGATACGCGCCGGTCTTCGGCTCGTCTTCGATCACAAGAATGCGCATCGCCGTTCAACTCTGAGTGTGTCCGGCTCAATTGTATGCGCTCCGCCACTTGCTGCGCGTATGGGCGCCCGGCCCGCTGCCGCGCCGGATCTTTGCTGTTGGCCTTGCGAACGGTCGTATCGAATCTGCTTTGAGGAAGTTGCGAAAAAGTTATCGCGGACTGTGCCTTCGGGCACGCACCGGAAGCCGTTGGGCGCTTCGCCTTTGCGGACGGAAGCTTATGCGGCGGGCGTTTCCGACGCGGCGACCCGGCGCACTCCACGGCGCTTCGCTTCGTTTATCGCCGTGCTGCGCGGCGGCGACGGTTTTTGGCCATGCGCTGCCCCATTCATGATCGAAAAGGCAGGCCGATAAGCAGCGAACGACAACAGGACAACCACTCAAAAGCGACGGAGACCAAGCGTGCACACCGAATCATCGACCCGACCGAACCCTCAGGGAGAAGCCTCTCTCCCATCCGGAAAGCTGCTCGTTTCCACGACCGACACGCGCGGCGTGATCACCTACTGCAACGACGCGTTCATCGAAGCCAGCGGCTTGTCCCGCGAGGCGCTGATCGGGCACCCGCACAACGTCGTGCGCCATCCCGACATGCCCGCCGAGGTGTATCGCGACATGTGGGCCACGCTGAAGAAGCGCGAGCCGTGGGTGGGCGTGCTGAAGAACCGCATCGGCCACGGCCGGCATTGCTGGGTGCAGATTGGCGTGACGCCCATCCTCGAAGGGCAGCATGTCGTTGCATACCGGGCCGTGCACACCGCCGCTTCGCGCGAACAGGTGCGAGCCGCCGAGGCGCTGTATGCGACGTTACTCGCGCAGCAAAGGGCCGGCCGGCAAGCGCACCATCTGCAGGCCGGCGCGATCGTTCGTAAGGACATGGTCGGGCGGCTGTCGCGCTTCGTGCATCCCACCATGAAAACGCAGACCTACCTGCTCACGAGCGGTCTCGCGGCGGCCGGCATGGTTACGGGGGTGCTCGTCGACGGCGGCGCTTCGTCGATCACGCCCGTGCGAACGGCGATCGGCCTCGCCGCCTGCGTGGCGTTCGGTGTGCTGGCCGAATACCGCATGCGCTTCATGTTCATCTACCCGCTGCGCCGCCTGCTGGGCGCCGCCACGAGGCTCGCCATGGGCGACCTCACGCAGCAGGTCGAGAACACCTGGAAGCCCACAGGCGTGGTCGGCAAGCTGGAGCAATCGGTCAATCAGGTCAGCCTGAACATGCGCGCCATCGTCGGCGACGCCCGCGAACAGATGGCGCGCATGAGCGCGGCCACGGTGACCGTGGCCGAAGGCAGCCAGAAGCTCTCGGCGCGCGCCGAATCGCAGGCGGCGAGCCTCGAGCAGTCCGCGGCCTCGATGCAGCACATTGCGGCCAACGTGCGGCAAACGGCCGACGCGGCGCGCCAGGCGGCCGCCAGCGCGGGTCACGCGCGCGCGATTACCGAAGACAGCGGCCGCGCCGTGGAAGCCATGACGGTGACGATGCAGGGCATTACCGAGGCCTCCCGCAAGATCGGCGAGATCATTCAGGTAATCGAAGGGATTTCCTTTCAGACCAACATTCTCGCGCTCAACGCGGCCGTGGAAGCGGCGCGCGCGGGCGAGCACGGGCGCGGTTTCGCCGTGGTGGCGAGCGAGGTGCGCAATCTCGCGGGCCGCGCGGCGATGGCGGCCAAGGAGATCGCCGGGCTTATCGTCGACTCGACGCAGAAGGTTCAGGAAGGTTGCCAGCTCACCGAAACCGCCCGCGAAAAGATGCAGCAGGCGGTTCAGGCGGTGCGCGAAGTGAATGGGCTCATCGACGAAATCAATACCGCGACCGGCGAGCAAAGCGCTGGCATCGCCGAAATCAAGCAGGCGTTGGATCACATCGAAGCGCTCACGCAGCAGGACAGCGCGCTGGTGAATCACTTTTCGATCTCGGCGAATACGCTTGGGCAGAACGCGGAAACCGTGATCGAAACGGTGGGGGCGTTCAGGATTTAACTTACCTGGCGGAGGCCTTGCCTCCTTTTTCGCGCCAAACGAAAAAAACGGCGCGGCAGTGCAATTCGCACCGCCGCGCCGCTCAATCCAGCGCTGTTGCTAATTCAAACTCAGTGTGCCGCGCTAACCTGCGTAGCCGGTTCGGAGTGACGCGCACGCTGCGAAACCAGGATCGCAATCGCCGCGAGCACCGCCGGTACAGCGAGCATCGCCAGAATCGCGGCGAATTCCCAGCCAAGGCCCAGCAGTGCGCCGCCAATGGCCGAGCCGAAAATGCTGCCGAAGCGGCCCATGCCCAGCATCCAGCTCACACCCGTTGCGCGCGCAACGGTCGGATAGCGGCCCGGCGCGTAGGCGTTCAGGCCCGTTTGCGCACCGCTCATGCAGAAGCCCGCTGCGAACACCAGCAGGGCGAGCGACGAGGAAAGCGCGCCCACGCCGGCCAGCGCCAGCACACAGATGCCGCCGCCAACATACGCCGCGCTGATCACGCGCGCCGGACGCACCTTGTCCATGATCCAGCCCACCAGCACAGCACCGATCGTGCCGCCAATCTGGAACATGGCCGTGACGTTCGCCGCCACCGTGATGGAGAGGCCCGCATCCTTGATCAGCGTGGGCAGCCAGCCGGTGAGCAGATAGATGACGAGCAGGCCCATGAAATACGTGACCCACAGCGCGAGGGTCATCACGCCATAGCCTTCCGAGAACAGCACGCCGATCGGCTTGCGCGTGGGCAGCGGCGGCTCCGTCGAGACGAAATTCTCGTCGCCCGAAAAGTTAGCGCCGGTCACGCGGTTGAGCGTCGCGGCAATGCGCTTGCTCGTGGCGCCGCGCACGGCGAGCAGACGCGCCGACTCAGGCAGCAGCCACGCTTGCAGCGGCACGAGCACGAGCGGAATGGCGCCGCCGAAAATCAGCACCGCGCGCCAGCCGTGATTCGGCACGAGCCAGCCCGCCGCGAAACCGATCAATGCCGAACCGAGGTTGAAGCCCGTGAACATGATCGTGATGAGCAGCGCGCGGCGGCGTTGCGGCGAATACTCCGAAAGGAGCGTCGTCGAGTTCGGCATGGCCGCGCCAAGACCGATGCCGGTCAGCACGCGCAGCACCGCCATCGAAACCGGCGACTGCGTGAACGCCGTGAGAATCGTGAAGACGCCGAAGAGGAACACGGAGGTGATCAGCACCCACTTGCGGCCAACGCGGTCAGATGCGGGGCCGGCGGCCAGCGCGCCGATCACGAGACCGATGGGCGCCGCGCTCATGACGAGCCCGAACTCGGGGCGCGAAATGCCCCACTCGTGAATGATGGAGGGTGCGACGAACCCCATGATGGCCACGTCCATGCCGTCGGCGGTCACCGCGAGAAAGCACAGCGCCACCAGTAGCCACTGGTAGGCCGAAATATGGCGTTCGTCGATGAACGCCTTGATATCAATTGTTTTGCTGCCAGACATCAGTAGTCTCCTGTCCGTTCTGTGGTCCGCCGCTCGCTCATGCCCGAGTCGAATTTTTACGAAGTGCTATCCGTCGGACGCACGATAGGTGGCCCGCCCTTCGCTTGAAAGTGCGGGTTAACCACATATTTGATACGTATAGGCCCGTGCAGATGGGCGATTGCGGCGCGGCCGCACCCGCGATATCGCCCTGGAAGCCGCGCCGCGCATAGGCCGGGCCAAATCAGCGCGTGCTTTGCCTGTCGTGGGATACGGCCGGAATCGAATCCAGCGTGATAAACAAAATCGATGTTCTGCGAAGGGATTCGCAAACGTGATGGACGATCGTGCGGAATTCAGTCGCCGCTACATCGCCGGGCGTGTGCCCGCCGTGATTTGAAATCACATTAGTCGGCATAGCCTGGGTTCATGCGATCGAGCCGGCGCAGCAACCCAGGCCATGCGAGAGCCCCCGTGCTAACGCCCCTCGTCACCTGAGCGATCTGCTGCTTGATGCCTTCAAGGATCGGCTGCGCGATCGGCAATAGTTTGGAGCCTCCCGCCTGCGCGCGGACCTGGATCATGCACGACGCTTCGAAAAAATACATCGCGACGAATGCATCGGCCGCCGTGGCGCCCACTGTCAAAAGACCGTGGTTTCTCAGCATGAGGTACGTGTTGTTTCCAAGGTCGCGTACGAGCCGCGGCTTTTCCGCTTTGTTGAGCGCAATGCCCTCGTAATCGTGGTAACCGAGCGACGCGAGTACGCCAAGTGACTGCTGCGATAAAGGCAATAGGCCCCGTTCTTGCGCAGATACCGCGACGCCATTGACGGAGTGGGTGTGCATCACGCACAACGCATCGTCGCGTGCAGCGTGAATTGCGCTATGAATCGTGAAGCCCACCGGATTGATTTCATACGGAGAGTCCATCACCTTGCGGCCATCGAGATCGATCTTGACCAGCGAGGATGCGGTGATCTCGTCGAACATGAACCCGTATGGGTTAATCAGGAAATGGTGCTCGGGTCCTGGCACGCTCGCGGAAATATGCGTGAAAACCAGGTCGTCCCAGCCGAACAACGCAGTAAGCCGGTATGCCGCGGCAAGGTCGACGCGCGCTTGCCATTCGGCTGCGGAAACGATCTGTTTCAGGTTCACATCGGATGAGGCCATGAAGAGACTCCCTTTTCGATGGTCACGGTGATTCTGGAAAACGCCTTCGAGCAATGTCGTCGAGATTCCCATGTGGAAACTGTCGGGTCGCCGACAATTCGCAATGTAATCTAGGGCACGGCCGAGCGCATTCTGCCGCCCACAAGAAGCAAAGCCAGCCCCGAAGGGCTGGCCGGTTCAACTGCGGATCATGCAAGTATGCGCGTTATGGCGCGGCAACGCCCTGCGTGGTCGGCGTGTACGACGTATAGAAGCTCGAGCCCGCCCAGGTATGCGTAGGCTCGTTATACAGCGGTGCGCCCTGCGTCCAGTTCGCGCCGAGGTGCCAGTCGCCAGTGCCCGTGAACTGCGCGACTGCCGGGTACGGATACACCGGGCGGCTGGCCGTCACATTGCTGGACGCATCGGTCTGGTAGGTCATGACCGCGTTCGGGGCCGTGCCCTGCTCGGCCCACCCCGTGATCTGCGAGACGAGGTCGATGTTCGGGAAACCTTCGCCGCCACCGCAATGCGCGACGCCGGGCACGAGGTACAGGCGTGCGAAATCGCTCACGTTCGAGGCGCCCATCGTGTTCTGCATCGCCTCGTAGTACTGGATCGTGAACAGCGGCGAAATATGTTGATCCGCCCAGCCGTGCCACAGGATCAGCTTGCCGCCCGCCTTCTTGAACGCCGAGAGGTCGGGGCTCGTTGCGTCCATCAATGGATGGTTGGCCTGCAGGTAGGTCGGGTAGAAGCTCGCGTCCGTGTAGCCGAAGGTATCGATGGTCGGCATGGTGGGCGAGCCCGTGAAGATCAGGTTATAGGCGCCCGTCACGATCATGTAGCTGAACAGGCTCTTCACCGAAACCGGTGCGGCCGTCGAGTTCGTCGTCGGCACTTCCACGCCTACCCAGTTCTCTTCCGAACCCCTCTGCGGGGAGCCCGCCAGCATGCGCTCGCCCGTTGTCGCGTCCGTCGGTCCGCCGTAGATCTTGCTCGCAGTGTCCACCTCGGCTTCGGTCAGGCAGTTGCTCGTGTTCGTCGCGCCCTGCGCACACTGGATCGATGCGGGATCGAAATTGCAGGTGCGCGGGTCGGCGATCAGGCCATCGGGCACGCCTGCCTGGCCGCCGCATGCCGCCACGACCGCCTTGTGCAGCACGAGCGCCTTGTCGGCGTAGAGCGTTGCGTTGCCGGTGCTGTCGCCGGTCGTGCTTTGCGACTTCACGCTCCAGCCGTGATAGAGCGAATTCTGGATCTGGAAGTGTGCCGCCGGCGCGCCCGCGACGATGCCGTTATAGTCGTTCGGGTAACGCTGCGCCGCCATGAGCGCTTCGCGGCCGCCATCCGAGCAGCCGATGAAGTACGCATACTTCTGCGTCTGGCCGTAATAGGCCTTGATGAGCTTTTCCGCCGTAAGCGTCGTGATGTGCTGGCCGCGATAGGCGAAATCGGCCTGCTTTTGCGGGTCCGTGGTCCACGTCGTGTCGTTGCCCGAGTGGCCCATGTCCGTCGCCGCCGTCACGAATCCGCCTTCCTGCACGAGCGGGCACGTGTAGCTGAAGCTGAACGACGATTGCTGCGTCGGGTCGCTCACGTTGCCGCACAGCCCGCCGCAGCCCAGCGCCGCGAAGCGCTGCGTCCACGTGCTCACCGGCAGCGCGACTTCGAACGTATTCGAAGGCGCGAGCGTGCCCTTCACGGTACAGAAGTTGACCGCTGCGCCGTTGACGGTTGCCGTGGTCACGGTAGCCGAAGTAATCGCGCTGCCCGAACCGCCAATATCGGTGATGTCGACCGCAGCCAGCTTCGAGCAATCCACCACGGGCGCGACCACGGCGAGCGGCGCTTTCGACGCATCGCTGCTGCTGGTGCCGCTTCCGCCACTGCCGCACGCCGCCACGAGCGTGGCCGCCGCGAAGATGGCAAACAATGAGAGCAGCGATGCTGCACGTGCGCGCCCACTCGTGAAAAGCCGCCGGGTATGAAGCTTTCTCATGCTTGCCTCCTGGTATTGTGGGTATTGGTTTTCTTCTGATTCACTTTCACGCCTCCGATTCTGTTGTTTTGATAAGGATGTCTAACTAATGCAAGTGCGTAGACCGTGCAACACGAGATGTCCAATCCAATTGCCTTATTGCGCCTTCTGTTTTTCTTATTGCCGTCTTGCTGCCGTGCCCTGATGCCCTGCTACTGCCCCAACTCCGCGCCGCCCGCCGGCTCCATGCCGAACGCCCGCTTGGTCGCCTCGGCGCGTTCCGAACCCAGGAACGCGAGGAAGTCCGCCGCCGCGGACCGCTGCTGCGACACAGCGCAGATCGCCGCCGAAAAGACCGTGACGAGTTGAGCCCCCGCGGGCAGCGGCCCAATCACGTCCACGCCGGGCACGTCCTTTAGCTCGCTCAATTGCTGAAACCCGATCTCGACCTCGCCATCCGCGATCAGGCTCGCCACCGGCACGCCCGGCTGCGCCATCACGAGTCGCGGCGCGAGCGTTTCGGCCACGCCCCAGCGTTCGAGCAGACCGAGCAGATGGTCGCCGCTAGGCCCCGTCGAATAGCCGATGCGCGCTGCGCGCAGAATCGTCTCGCGCAATGCGCCTTCGGTGCCGATATCCGGATGCGCCGTTCCCGTGGCGACGGCCGCCGCCATGCCGGAGCGCACGACCTCCGTGCGAGCGCCAATGAGGTGCCCGCCCGCCGCCAGGCGCTCGATCGCAGCCGAGGCCAACACGGCGAAATCGAACGCCGCGCCCGCCTGCACGCGCCGCGCGGCTTCCACGCCGCCTATCGCGGCAACGGTGAGCAGCTGCCCCGTTTCGCGCGCGTATTGCTCGGCGAGACCCGCGAGCAGGAGGCGCGTCGCCATCGACCCGACACCCGCCAGCGCGGCGTTGTTGTTCACGTGTTCCTTTGCCATTGACTTCCGTTTCAGTCGAGAGAGCGAGGCGTCTTATTTTGCGCTTCGTCGGTGTTGCACAGACTGCGAGCCGCCGCGTGGGCGCTCACAACCCCTTTGCCTTGAGCCGCGCGTCGAGGCGCGGATAAACGCGGCGCGCGTTGCCTTCGTAGATCTTGTAGCGATCTCCTGCGTCGACATGCGCGGCTTCGATATAACGCTTCGTGTCGTCGAAGTAGTGACCCGTCTCGGGGTCGATGCCGCGCACCGCGCCGATCATCTCGCTTGCGAACAGGATGTTGTCCACGGGAATCACGCGCGTGAGCAGGTCGATGCCGGGCTGGTGATACACGCAGGTATCGAAAAACACGTTGTTCAGTAAATGCTCGTTGAGCGGCGGTTTTTTCAGCTCTTGTGCGAGGCCCCGAAAGCGCCCCCAATGGTACGGCACCGCCCCGCCGCCGTGCGGAATCACAAAGCGCAACGTGGGAAAATCGCGGAACAGATCCGATGTCAGGCACTGCATGAATGCGGTCGTATCCGCGTTCAGGTAGTGCGCGCCCGTGGTGTGGAAGCACGCGTTACAGCTCGTGCTCACGTGGATCATGGCGGGAATGTCGTATTCGACGAGCTTCTCGTAGATCGGGTACCAAAGGCGGTCGGAAAGCGGCGGGCTGGTCCAGTGGCCGCCGGAAGGGTCGGGATTCAGGTTGACCGCCACGTTGCCGTACTGCTCCACGCATCTGACGAGTTCTTCGACGCACGTGGCGGGATCGACACCCGGGCTTTGCGGCAACATCGCGGCTGGCACGAAATGCTCGGGAAAGAGTTCGCTCACGCGGTGGCACAGCTCGTTGCAGATCGCGGCCCACGTGCTCGACACCTGGAAGTCGCCGATATGATGGGCCATGAAGCTCGCGCGCGGGCTGAAGATCGTGAGATCGAGACCGCGCTCGCGCATCAGCTTCAGCTGATTGAGTTCGATCGATTCGCGCAATTCGTCGTCGCCGATCTTCAGCTCCGATGCCTTCGGCATCCCGGACGGATTGGCGATGCCCGCTATCTGGCGCTTGCGCCACGCCTCCAGCGCTTTGGGCGCCGTGGTGTAGTGGCCGTGAATGTCGATGATCATTGGGACCCCTGCTGCTGATTCGAATCGTTGCGCTACGGTACGAACTGGCCCCGGCGCGCTAGTAGCCAGGGCAATTACCTAGATTGCGCGAAAAACATCATTCATGCCAATAAGCGCGTGCGGCAGCCGCACACCAGGAATGCCGGAAACCACGGACGCCGCGGGGTTTGCGCGGCGCCCGGCGGCCCCAAAGACACCGCGCCGGATTTTCGAATCGCCAATAAATAAAACGGATGCCTCGATAAACATCTGGTAAGCGATGGAGCGAATTCGAAGGATCCTTGGGGTGGCCGCTGTGCTACGGCGAATACGCTCATAATGGTCGGCCCTTTGGCCTGACATTACGTGGACGAACCACCATGCATATCGACCCATTCGAGATTCGCGTTCCCGAAGAGGCGATCGACGACCTGCGCCGGCGCTTGCGCGCCACGCGCTGGGCCGCGGCTACGCCCGCGTCGGCGTGGCAACAAGGCGCCGACAATGCATGGCTGCGCGAGCTGGTCGCCTATTGGGCAGACGAATACGACTGGCGCGCCGCCGAACACGCGCTGAACCAGTTGCCGCAGTTCATGGCCGAAGTGGGTGGCACGGACGGTCCGGGCGGCGCAACGGGACAACGCGTGCACTTCGTGCATCGGCGCGGCGCGGGACCGAAGCCCTACCCGCTCGTGATCACGCACGGCTGGCCGGGCTCGTTCTTCGAATTCCACGCGCTGCTCGACCGGCTTTGCGACCCCGCCGCGTTCGGTGCGGACCCGGCCGATGCGTTCGATGTCGTCGCCCCGTCGCTGCCGGGCTTTGCCTTTTCGCCCGCGCCGGCCGCGCCCGGCACCTCCGCGTTCCAGATAGCGGACCTGTGGGCCGCGCTCATGCGCGGTCTCGGCTACGAGCGCTTCGGCGCGCAAGGGGGAGACCTCGGCGCGGGCGTGTCCATCGCGCTCGCCGCGCGGCACAGCCAGGCCGTGGAGGGCATCCACCTGAACTTCCTGCCCGGCTCGTACGAACCCGCAGTCGATGCCGCGCAAGCGCCGCTCACCCATGAGGAACAAGACTTTCTGCGCGAAAAAGCCGACTGGGCCGCGCGGGAGGGCGGATATGCGCATATGCACAGCACCAGGCCGCAAACCGTGGCGGCGTCGCTCAATGACTCGCCCGCGGGACTTGCCGCGTGGATCGGCGAGAAGTTTCGCGCGTGGAGCGACTGCGACGGCGTGATCGAGCGCCGCTTCTCGAAGGACACGTTGCTGACCGACCTTTCGCTGTACTGGTTCACGGGCAGCATTGGCACTTCCATGCAGATGTATTGGGAAAATGCGCTGCAGCCGTTTCGTTTCGCCGCCGGGCAACGTGTGGCGCCGCCGGTCGCGTTCGCGCGCTTTCCCAAGGAGATCAATCACCCGCCGAGGTCGTGGCTCGAGCGTGTGTTCGACGTCGTGCAATGGACCGACATGCCGCGCGGCGGCCATTTCGCCGCCATGGAAGAGCCCGATCTTCTCGCTGCCGACATTCGCCGCTTTTTCAAACGCTTCCGGGAGTGAGGGTCACGGCGCCGTGTTGTCGGCGAACGGATGCGTGGGGGCATCCGTTACGCGCCACGCGTAACGCCTGAAAAGCGCGGCGTAGCCGTCGATCACGAAGCCGCCGCACTTGCGCCGGTAATCATCTCGCCGCATGCGGTAGGCGCGCGGCAGTTGAAACCACGGCAAGCGCGGCAGATCGTGATGCACGAGATGGTAGTTGTTGTTCAGATACAGGAAGCGCATGACAAGCCCGGCCTCGTTGATGGCGATGCGCGCCTTGGGATGCGACGCCGCGCGGTGCTCGTACAGCGACCGAACCATCGCGAGCCCGAGCGCGGGCCACGTGATGGCGGCGAGATACCACCACCACGGCACGCCCGCGTAGCGCTGCACCCATGCGAGCAGCAGCGCGACGGCTGCGAGGTGGGCGAGCCACATCGGCGCTTGCCGCCAGTCGCCGCTTCGCAGCGCTTGCACTGCCCGCGCGAGCATTGCGGCCACGCTCATCGGCGGGCCGATCACCACACGTCCCACGAAGCTCTTGCGCGCGTGCCATAGCACGCGATGCCAGTGCGGCAGGCGAGCCCACTGCTCGTGCTGTACGTAGTTCGTTTCGGGGTCGATGCCAGGCACGGTCAACGCTTCGTCGCGATGATGCGCCATATGGCTCTCGCGGTACACCGCATAGGGAAACCACACCGCGAGCGGCGGCCAGCCCAGCGCCATGTTCAGCCATGCGATCCGCGTGGGATGACCGTGCAGCAATTCGTGCTGGAGCGACATATGCCATGCGCACAGCACGATGAGGCATGGTGTGGCGGCGGCAAGCGTGAGGCCACCCGCGCGCACGAGCGCGAGCACCGCGAACCAGCCGCCGTAGATCACGGCGATGAGCAGCCACGTGGGCCATTCCGTGCGTGCGGTGAAGCCTGTGCCGAGCGCGGCGACTTCCCGTGCGTGGTCTGCGTCGAAATATTCGGCCATGTTCGCCGGCTCCCGCGATGAAGGATGGTGCCACTCCCTGCGGAGAGCGAATCAACTCAGGCGCTCACCATACCGAACGCGAGGTGCTTGTCCAACCAACGAATTGCCATTTGCTTATTTCATCGCGCAGCGCGACGCGCGAGGTCCGCGCAGCGTAGAATGCGCCGATGACCCGCTGGATCGCCTCCCTGCCGATGTACAACGTGACGCCGCACCACGAGGCGTTGTGGCATTCGCTCTTGAGCGACTGCGTGGCGATATTTTCACGCTCGTTTGCCCCGGGCGACGTCACGATCGAGAACGCGCCCGGCGGCGAACTCATGTCCCACTGGCGCCGCGACGATTTGCTGCTCTCGCAGACCTGCGGGTTTCCGTACCGGATGCTCGGCCTCGCCAGCGACGTCCATCTGATTTCGACCCCGATATTCGACGCACCCGGTTGCGAAGGCCCGCACTATCGAAGCGTGCTCGCCGTCTCAGCACAGGCGTGGGAGCGCGGCGCGAACACGCTCGAAGCGTGCCGGGGCCTGCGCGCCGCGTGTAACGGCGCGGATTCGCATAGCGGCATGAACGCGTTTCGTCATGCCGTCGCGCCGCTCGCGCGTGACGGGCGCTTCTTCGACTCGGTGCGCTGGACAGGTTCGCACGCAGCCACACTGCGCGCGCTCGCGAGCGGCGCAGCCGACGTAGGCGCCATCGACTGCGTGACTTTCGCGTTGCTGCGCGATTCGCATCCCGAGCGATTCGACGGCGTGCGGGCCATCGGCATGACGGCTTGCGCGCCCGGCCTTCCGCTGATCGCCTCACGCGCGCTCCGCGAGGATCAGGCTCAAGCGCTGCGCGATGCGCTGGACGCCGCCCTGGCAGCCGACCCCGAACGCGCACGCGCGCTGCGCCTGCGCGGATTTGCGAGGCTCAGCGGCGACGCGTACGCTGAAATCGAGGCCATGGCCAACGCCGCCGCGCGACAAGGTTATTCCGAACTGCGTTGAACCTCGGCTTCAATGACCCCGCGTGAACTTCGGAAGGAACGCGCATGAGGCATGCGGTCACGGCATCCTCGCCACGCCATAGCGCGCCGCAAAACGACGAATCTTGCTAAGCAATGCAGCCGAAATTGGTTGTCCGGTTGCCGCGCGCTCTCTAGCATCGCCCTATCCACAACGCTTCGAATAACGGATCATGAAGAAAAGAACCTTGTTGGGCACGATGCTGGCTTCGCTCGCACTGAGCGTGAGCTTCGGGGGCGTGACGCTCGCACACGCGGCGGACCAGACGTTGCGCGTGGGCATCATGTCGGGTGAAGACGAGGACGTGTGGCGCGTGGTCGCCGCCAATGCCGCGAAGCATGGCCTCACCATCAAGGTGACCACGTTCTCCGAATACACGCAGCCCAACGAAGCGCTTTCCAGCCACGACCTGGACGCCAACTCGTTCCAGCACCAGCCGTATCTCGACGCGCAGATCAAGGCGCGCGGCTACAAGATCGTGCCGGTGGGCTTTACCTACGTGCAGCCTATCGGGCTGTACTCGCGCAAGGTGAAGTCGGTTGCGGACCTGCCGCAAGGTGCGACCATCGGCGTGCCGAACGATCCGAGCAATGAAGGCCGCTCGCTGCTGCTGCTCCAGGCACAAGGGCTCATTACGCTGCGCGACAATGTCGGTCTCCTGCCGACCGCGCGCGATATCGCGAAGAACCCGAAGAATATCCATATCAAGGAACTCGATTCGGGTATTGTCGGGCGCGCGATTGGCGATCTGGATGCGGCTGTCGTGAACACCGACTGGGCCGTCAAATCCGGTATCAAGATTCCGCAGGAGCGGATTGCCCAGGAGAAGGTGACGGGCAATCCTTATCGCAACTTCATCGCCGTCAATGAGAAGGACGCCAACGCGCCCTGGGTGCATGCGCTCGTGGAGAGCTATCAGCAGCCTAATGTGGCTTCGGAGATCGTTGCCGTGTACCACGGGGCGACGCTGCCCGCGTGGAAGGATGCACCTCAGCAGTAAGCGCGGTTGAGATTTACCACGGTGAGCGCGGCCTACGCTTTCACGGCGTCCCGCGCCTCACTCTCCGCTTCGACCTGCGGTTCCCGCTTGAGCGCGAAAAGCGACGCCGCAACGATCAGCATGCCCCCGATCCACGCGGGCAAAGAAAGCCGCTCGCCCAGCCACACGCATGCAAAGAGCGCGCCGAACACGGGCTCGCTGCCCATGAGCAACGCCACGCGCGTCGGGCTGCTGCGGCTCACGGCGTAGTTCTGCACGAAGAAGGCGAACAGCGTGCAACCCGCCACGAGATAGATCACGCTGCCCCAGAACACGCCGTGCCCCTGCCAGTGCGGCAACGGTTGCCACTGTTCGGGCGCGACCGTCAGCGCGAGCAGTGCGCAGCCAACCGACACGACGCCGGACTGCACGGCCGTCACCGTGAGCGGCGGCACCGCGCCCGACTTCATCACGCGCTTGACCGCGCAGGTCGTCAACGCGCGCAGCAGTGCGGCCACCACGACCAGCAAGTCGCCGGGGCTCGCCGCGACGTGTCCGCCCGTAAGGAGCAACGCGCCGAGCAGCGACACGGCGGCCGCCGCCCATTCGAGCGGCCGCGGCACGCGCTTGAGCCACGCCCACTCCACGAGCGGTGTGAGGACCACGCACAGGCTGATGAGAAACGCGGCGTTCGAGGCGTTCGTGAGCGACACGCCAAACGTCTCGGCCAGAAAGATGCCGAGCAGCAGCAGGCCCGCGCCGAGCACGCCAATCCGGTCGCGCCACGTCACATGACGCAACCCGCGCAGCGCGGGCGAGAGCAGCACGAACGTCACGCCAAAGCGCAGTGCGAGCAGGCCCAGCACCGGGTAGACGAGCAGCGCCCCCTTCACCACGCCATAGCTCGTACCCCAGATGAGCGCGACGGCAACGAGCAGCAGATCGACGGTGCGGGACGAACGGGTCAGGGCATTCATGAGAGCGAGCGTGCGTACGAGTCGGGAACAGGCACATTGTCCGATAATGCGTTCGCAGCGATAATCTGGTTCACCGGAACATCATTTATGCTTCAAATGCACAGATGATTACACCCTGCCTGCCATGAATCCCGCCGACCTTCTGCCCCTGCTGCCCGATCTCGCCACCTTCGCCCGCGTGGTCGACGCCGGTAATTTCTCGCTCGCGGCGCGCCAGCTCGGCAGCACGCCCTCCACCGTGAGCCGGCAAATGCAGCGGCTCGAACGCGCGCTCGGCACGCGCCTGCTGGAGCGCTCCACGCGCAGCCTGCGGCTCACGGAGTCGGGCGCCGAGGTCTACCGCCATTGCACGGAGATGGTCGAAGCCGCCGCGAGCGCGGCGCAAGCCGCCAGCCGTCTCACCAGCCGCCCGCATGGCCGCGTGAGCATCAGCGCCCCGATTTCGTTCGCGCAAAGCGTCATTCATCCGCTGATTTCCGGCTTCCTGCGCGCATATGAGGAAGTCGCGGTGCAACTTGTCTTCACCGACCACGACGTCGATCCGGTGCGCGACGCCGTCGATATCGTGATCCGCCCCACCCCCACGCCGCCGCCGGGGCTCGCGGCGCGGCGGCTCGGCACGCTGCAGTGGCTGCCGTGCGCGTCCCCCGTCTACCTGCGCGAGCGCGGCACGCCGAAGCACCCCAAGGACCTCGCCCGCCACGACTGCCTCTATCTAGGCGAAACGCCCGACGACAACCGCTGGACGTTCCGGCGCGGCGCGCAAACGCATACCGTCGAGGTGAAGGGCCGCTATATCGCCAACGACGTGGGCGCGCGGCGCGATGCCGCGCTTGCGGGCGGGGGCATTGCGAGCCTGCCCGAATTCGCCGCCGCGGATGCGCTGCGCGACGGCCTGCTCGTGCACGTGCTGCCCGAGTGGTCACTGGAGCCGCGCGCGTATAGCGGCCCGGTGTGGATGCTTTATCCGCCCAACCGGTTCCTGCCCCCCAAGGTGCGCGTGCTGATCGACTGGCTCGCGCAGCACATGCCCGAGTGATTCACGCGGCGGCCCCCGCCCCGCCGTGAGACGATCGGGCATGAACTTGAGCAGCGCCGACATTCACCCTCGCGCGTTGACCTCCTAGACTGGGTTCTGGAAACGAATGCCTGAACCCCTCAAGGAAACACCATGCAAATCCTGCGAACGGATGTCGCCATCATCGGCGCCGGCTCGGCCGGACTTTCGGCTTACCGCGCTGCGAAGGCGGAAGGTGCGAGCGCAATCATCATTGAAGGCGGCGCTTATGGAACGACGTGCGCGCGGGTGGGCTGTATGCCTTCGAAGCTGCTGATCGCGGCGGCCGAGGCAGCGCACGCCGTGAGCATGGCGCCGCGGTTCGGCGTGAACCCGCTCGGTATGGAAATCGACGGCCGGGCCGTGATGGCCCGCGTACGCAGCGAGCGGGACCGCTTCGTCGGTTTCGTTGTGGATGGCGTGCACGCACTGCCCGAAGCGGACCGCCTGGTCGGGCATGCCCGCTTCATCGACGACGGCCTGCTTCAGGTCGGCGAACACACGCAGGTGCGCGCGAAAAGCGTTGTGATCGCAACGGGATCGACACCCGCCATACCCGCGTCGCTCGCGGGGCTTGGCGACCGGCTCATCGTCAACGACGACGTGTTCGCCTGGGAAGACTTGCCGCGCAGCGTGGCCGTGGTCGGCGCGGGCGTGATCGGTCTCGAACTCGGCCAGGCGCTCACGCGGCTTGGCGTGCGGGTGACGTTGTACGGCGGCTCGCACGGCAGCGTGGGACCGCTCACCGACCCGCGCCTGATCGACGAAGCGCACCGCGTGTTTGGCGCGGAGATGCACTTCGAAACGCAGGGTCGTGTCGCATCGGCTACGCGCACCGACACCGGCGTGACGCTGCGGTACGCTCGCGCCGATGGCACGGAGTCCGAAGAAACGTTTGATTACGTGTTGGCGGCAGCGGGCCGCAACCCCAATGTGGCGAGCCTCGGCCTTGCGAACACCTCGCTCGAACTCGACGCGTACGGCGTGCCGCGCTTCGACCCGGCTACGCTGCAAGTCGGCAAGGCGCCGGTGTTCGTGGCAGGCGACGCGAACGACGTGCTGCCGCTGCTGCACGAAGCCGCCGACGAAGGCCGCGCAGCAGGACGCAATGCGGCGCGCTTTCCCGAAGTCGGACCCATCGTGCGCCGTGCGCCGCTTGCCATCGTGTTTTCGGATCCGCAGATCGCCATGGTCGGCAAGGCTCATCGGGAACTGGCGGCGGGCAGCTTCGTGACGGGCGCCGTGAGCTTCGAGGACCAGGGGCGCAGCCGTGTGATGCTCAAGAACCACGGCCTGGGCCACGTATACGTGGATCGCTCGACACGGCGCTTCGTGGGCGCCGAATGGTTCGGGCCCGCCGCGGAACATATCGGGCACCTGCTCGCGTGGAGCGCGCAGATGGGACTGAGCGTGGACGACATGCTGGCGATGCCGTTCTATCACCCGGTAGTGGAAGAAGGCTTGCGCACCGCATTGCGCGACGCCGCTTCGCAGCTCAATCACAAGGGCTAAGCGAAATTCGCCTGGCTATCCTCTTTAACTCGCAAGGGCACACACACCGAAAATGAAAGCGCTCGTCCTCAGCCAATACGATGGCCCGCTCGAACTCGCCACGCTCGATCTCCCCCAGCCACAAGCTGGCCAGGTGCTCGTGCGTATTCATGCGGCGGGGCTCAATCCGCTCGATGTCAAGATTCGCGCGGGCAAGGCCGATCATGCGAAGCATCCTCTGCCGCTCGTCCTCGGCATCGACATGGCGGGCGTGGTGGAGGCTGTGGGCGCGGGCGTCACACGCTTCGCGCCCGGCGACGACGTGTACGGCATGACGGGCGGCGTGGGCGGCATTCAAGGCGCGCTGGCCGAGTATGCCGCCGTCGACGCGGATCTCCTTGCGCGCAAGCCCGCGAATCTCTCCATGCGCGAGGCCGCCGCGCTGCCGCTTGCGTTCATCACGGCGTGGTCGGGAATCGTCGATCGCGCGCACCTGGCAGCGGGCGAGAGCGTGCTGGTTCAGGGCGGCGCGGGCGGTGTCGGCCACGTGGCCGTGCAGATTGCGCGCGCGCTCGGTGCGAATGTCTTCGCGACGGGTAGCGCGCGCAACGCAGACGTGATTTCGCAACTGGGTGCGACGCCTGTCGACTATCGAGCGCTAAGCGTCGAGCAGTACGTTCAGGCCCATACGGCGGGCGCGGGCTTCGATCTCGTGGTGGATACCGTCGGCGGCAAGACGCTCGACGCTTCGTTTGCCGCGGTCAAGCATTTTGGGCACGTGGTGAGCGCGCTTGGGTGGGGTACGCATGCGCTCGCGCCGCTGTCGTTTCGCGAGGCGACGTATTCGGGTGTGTTCACGCTTTATCCGCTGTTGAGCGGGATGAACCGCGCGCATCACGGTGAGATGCTTGCCGAGGCGACGCGGCTTGCCGAAGCGGGGCAACTCGCGCCGCGCGTGGATTCGAGGCGTTTCGGGCTCGCGGAAATCGAGCGCGCGTATGAAGCCGTGGCCGACGGCAGCGCGGCAAGCAAGATCGTCGTCGAGATCGATTGAGGCTAACGCCGGGACGCGCATCAGAACGGCGCGTCCCCTTCGATGGTGGTGCGATAAAGCTTGCGGCGCAGATGATCGGGCGTGCCCGCCGCGAGATGCATGAGCGAGCGGTTGTCCCAGAACACGAGGTCGTGCTCGCGCCATGCGTGCCGGTAGCAATGCTCCGCGCGCACGCTGTGGGCGAACAGCTCGTCGAGCAGCGCGCGGCTTTCGTCCTCGGGCAGATCGACAATGCGCGTCGTGAAGTGCTCGCTCACGAACAACGCTTTGCGGCCTGTTTCCGGGTGCGTGCGCACGACGGGATGCACAACGGGCTTCACCTGCGCAATCTGGTCAGCCGTTAGATTCGGCCGCCACGGGCTGCGCGCCTGAAGTTCGGCATAGCGCGCGAGATAGGTGTGCTCGGCGCGCTGCCCCTGCACGGTGCTGCGCAAATGCTCGGGCAGCGTGTCCCACGCGAGATGCATGTTGGCGAACAACGTATCGCCGCCTTGCGCCGGCAGCTCCTGCGCGTGCAGCAGCGAGCCAAGGCTCGGCTTCTCCTTGTACGACAGATCGGAATGCCAGAAGTGGCCCGCGTCGCCGAGGCCAATGGGCTTGCCGTTTTCCACGATGTTCGAGACGATCAGCACCTCGGGGTGGCCCGCCAGTGCGAACTGATGCAGCACGTGGATCTGCAACGGACCGAAGCGGCGGCTGAATTCGACCTGCTGCGCCGGCGTGATGCGCTGATCGCGAAACACCAGCACGTGGTGATCGAGGTGCGCGCGATGAAGGCGCGCGAAATCTTCGCTCGAAACCGGCTTCGCGAGATCGAGGCCAACTACTTCCGCGCCGAGCGGCGCATCCAAAGGAAGAATGTCGAAGCGTTGGGGCCCGCTCGATGTAACAGATGCGGTGAGCGTGGCAGCGGGTGTGTCGGTGTTAGTCACGCAGCAAGCCTTTCAGGTAAGCAATAGCTTCAATCTACGTGATCCACACGCCGGCTGACAACGAAGCAAATCCTATACGTTTATCCGTTCGAGTCATAACGGCGCTGTTAAGACATACGGGCGCATGAGTCGTTGAACGGCGCTCCGGGCTCGAATACACATGTCCGAATCTGGCCAGATTCCTCCCCGGATCTGTTTTAAAGTTTCGACATGCGCCTCGATCCCGACACCTGCTACCAGACCATGCTCTCGAAAGACCGCCGTTTCGACGGCTGGTTTTTCGTGGGCGTTTCGTCTACCGGGATTTACTGCCGCCCGGTCTGCCCGGTGCGCACGCCCCGGCGCCAGAACTGCCACTTTTTCTCCAATGCTGCAGCGGCTGAGCGCGCGGGCTATCGCCCCTGCCTGCGGTGCCGCCCTGAACTGGCCCCAGGCAACGGCCTGCTCGACGTATCGAGCCGGCTCGCGCACGCCGCCGCGACGCTGATCGAAGAAGGGTTCCTCAACACCGGCAGCCTTGCGGATCTGGCGGCGCGCGTGGGCGTGACCGACCGGCACCTGCGCCGGATCTTCGACGCGCAATTCGGCGTCTCGCTGTTGCAGTTCGCTCAAACCCAACGGCTTCTCATGGCCAAGCGGCTGCTAACCGATACCCGCCTGCCCGTGAATGCCGTTGCCCTCGCGGCGGGGTTCGGGAGCGTGCGGCGGTTCAATGATCTCTTCCTGAAACAGTACGGCCTGAACCCGCTGCGGTTCAGAAAAGAAACCGACGCCCCGCATGCTTCGAAAGCAGAGAGCGTGACCTTTGCGCTGGGCTATCGGCCGCCGTTTTGCTGGTCCGGCATTCTCGCGTTCCTCGCACGGCGGCAGATAGCGGGCGTCGAGCATATCGGCGACGAAATCTATACGCGGACCCTTGCATTGAGCCACAACGGCCGCGACCTCCACGGCTGGATCAGCGTGCGGCACACGCCACAGCGCTACGCGCTCGAAGTGACCTTGCCAATGTCGCTCATGCCGGCGGTGGGGCAGCTTCTGCTGCGCGTCAGGCGACTGTTCGATCTGGACGCGCGGCCCGACCTGATCGACCCGCATCTTGGCGATCTGGCGGCCGGCTCGCCGGGCATGCGCGTGCCGGGCGCCATGGACGGCTTCGAGATCGCGGTGTGCACCCTGGCCGGGCCATCGCCGCATTCATCGGGCACGCAACGCATCCTTTCTCGGATTGCCGAGCGCTTTGGCACGCCCGTGAGCGCGCCACAAGCGTTGACCCGCATTTTCCCCTCCGCAGCTACGCTCGCACGCGCGCCAGTCTGCGCACTCGAAGATACGGGCATGACGCGCAAGCGCGCGGAGTCGATCGTTGCACTCGCAACCGAAGTGTCGTCGGGGCGCATGAGGCTCGAGGCCGCCGCGCCCCTGGAAGACACGCTCCACGCACTGCGGAGCATTCCCGGCGTCAGCGAATGGGCCGTGCAATATATTGCCATGCGCGCACTGGCATGGCCCAATGCCTTTCCACCGGAAGACCTCAAGCTGAAACGGCAACTGGGCTACGCGAGCGCATCCGCACTCGGCCGCCACGCCGAACAGTGGGCACCGTGGCGAGCCTATGCAACCCTCCACATGTGGAGCCAACTCGAGGGCCAGCACCCATGACACCCGGCTATCTGATTCCAAGTCCACTGGGCGATATCGCGTTGCGCGTGGAAGACGACTTTCTGACCGGCCTCTTTTTCGTGGGCCAAAAGTATTTTCCGCCGATGTCGCTTACGCGCATTGGAGCCGGAGCGCCGCCACTCGCGCTTCACGTCCAGCGGCAAATCACGCAGTTCTTCGCCGGCGAGCGGCAGGACTTCGGCCTTCCCATTGCACTGCGCGGCACGCCGTTTCAGCGGCGGGTCTGGAAGGAGCTGGAAGCCATTCCGTATGGACGTGTGACCTCCTATGCGGAGGTCGCGCGGCGCTTGCGCCTCGACTCAGGGCACGCGCGCGCGGTGGGGAGCGCCGTGGGCCGCAACCCCATTTCCGTGATCGTTCCGTGCCACCGCGTTGTCGCGACGAATGGCGCGCTGACCGGTTACGCCGGCGGCGTGGATCGCAAGGCCGCGCTACTCGAACTCGAACAGGCAGGCCCATTGGAATGAAGCGCGAATGGACCGCTTCGCCGTGCAGTTCTGAAGCGGTCCATGACACTACACAGCTACTGCCCGCCCCCGTACATATCGAGCAGCATCAGCGTCACGCCGTTGGTCCAGCCAAAGCCGTCCTGCAGCGGATATTCGCCGCCCCCGCCGCCGCCCTCACCCGCGCCTTCGACAATATATTTCTCGACGAGCTTTTGCTGCGTGTTGTAGACGTTTTCGACATCGGCGAGAAAGCGCGTGCCAACCGGCTGCGCGAGATCGGGGCGCCCGTATTGTTTGAGGCCCTGTATGGCGATCCAGTGCAGCGGCGCCCAGCCGTTCGGTGCGTCCCATTGCTGACCCGTGTTGTAGGTCGACGTGGCTAGCCCGCCCTGCTGAAGCAAAACGCTTTGCATCGTCTGCGCCGTTTTCTTTGCGCGCTCGGGCCAGGCCACGCCCGCCATCAGCGGATACATCATCGCGGGCGTCTGGTTGTCGCGTGACTTGCCGAGCTGCCAGTCGTAGTCGCCGTAGTAGCCTTTGTTGTTCCAGAGGTAATGGTTGATGCCTTCCGCGCGGCGCGCGGCGTAGCCGGCGAACTGTCCCACGCAGCCGAAATCGCGCGCGATCGTGCAGGCGCGCACGATGGTCGTCTCCAGATGGAACAGGAGGCTATTCAGATCGACGGGAATAATCGACGTGGTGCGCACGGTCCAGAGGTTCTGGTTGTCGCCGAACCAGCGCGAGCTGAAGTCCCAGCCGCTTTCGGCAGTCGCACGCAGGTCTCGATAGACCTCGTTCGCGGGGCGGCCCGTGGCCTGCTGCGCGGTCTGGACGTCTTCGATATACGACTCGTCGCGCGGCGTGTCGAGTTCGTCCCAGTAGCGGTTGAGCACGGTGCCATCCTTCATCACGACCACGTTGCGCGTGGCCTGCCCTCGCGGCGTGCTGCTCGCGCCCTGCATCCAGTATGCGTATTCCTTGCGCAACGCGGGCAAGTACTTCTGATAAACGCTGTTGCCTTCCTTTTGCGCCGCGAGCTCCACCATGTACGAATAGAACGGCGGTTGCGAACGGCTCAGATAGTACGTGCGATTGCCGTTCGGAATATGGCCGAAGGTATTGATCATGTACGCGAAGTTGTCGAGCATGTCGTCGACGAGATCTTCATGCCCCGACTCCTGGAGCCCGAGCATCGTGAAGTACGTGTCCCAGTAATAGCCCTCCCTGAAACGCCCGCCGGGCACGACATAGGGCTTCGGCAGCGGCACGAGCGAGCTGCTGTCGGGCGCCGACGTCGTCGTGCGCGTGAGCCCGGTCCATAGCCAGTCGATGTGCTGACGCAAGGTCTGCCCCGCTGGCGGCGTGATGCTCTGGTCCGGCGGCGGCGTGAAGTACTGGTTCACGAAGTTCAGCAGCGAGAAGCCGGGCTGGCTCTTCTGCGCTTCGTAGAGCTGCACGATGGTTGCGGGGTCGGTGTTCGGCGTCGAATCGACGAAGGTCTTCTGGTCGGAGAAGATCTGCGCGGTCTGCACCGCCACGAACAGATCGCCGTACAGAATATCGGGCGCGGGCGGCAGCGGCCCGCCCACCTGGGTATCGGCGAAACAGTTTGCGCAGGCGAGCAAAAGCGTCGCGACGCTGGTGGCGCCGATGGCGTGGCGCGAGCGCTGCGGGGTCTTTCGGGGCGGGAGTGACTGTAAGCCGATTTGAATGCGATGCGCATCGTTTGGCGATGCGGCGCGGGTGCGAGATTGCAGCTGCGTGCTCATGTTGCCTCCTTGGTGTTGGGGCACTTCGCTGGTCTCCTCGCACCAACCCGTTCACGCCGTTTGTCTGCGGCGTGCGGGTCCGGCTGGATGCGTGATTGCAAAAGCGACGGCATCGCCGAATCCCGGGCATGGTGAGCATCGCATGATTTCGTACAACGAATCAACCGCGAGGTAGCAATGGGCCTCGATGCTGCATAAATGAGGAAATTTCTGCCGTCAGATTCAGCGTAGCGGTAAGAGTGGCCGCGCCGGCACAGCGCGTGATTGTCCACCTCGGTGTCGCACCTTTTGCGGCGCCGCACTCCACCCAGAAACGACGCGGAAGGCGCGGCCCGAGCAAGCCTGCACAAAAAGGAATACCGTCACAGGAGCGATTCTGGAGTGCGGTTTTCTTGTGGCACCCACGTGACACCAACTCGCGTGGCACCAACACGCGTGGCACCGCATTTGCGCATCGATCCCTTCGCGCGCTGCCGCCCGCCTGGCAAGCGCGCCCCTGCCGAGGAGTCCTGGACCATGTCATCGAACTCAACGTCGAATGCGAAGCCCACGCAGGCCGACCCATCCGATCTCGACCGCCGCGTCATCGACACGATCCGCACCTTGTCGATGGACGCCGTGCAAAAGGCCAATTCCGGCCACCCCGGCACGCCCATGGCGCTCGCGCCGCTCGCGTACCAGATCTGGCAGCATCATCTGCGTTACGACCCTGCCGCGCCGCAATGGCCCAACCGCGACCGCTTCGTGCTCTCGAACGGCCACGCGTCGATGCTGCTCTACTCGCTGCTGCATCTCGCCGGCGTGCAAGCCGTAGACGAAAACGGCAAGCTCACGGGCAAGCCCGCGGTCTCGCTCGACGATATCAAACAGTTTCGCCAGATCGACAGCTTGACGCCGGGACACCCGGAATATCGCTGGACGACGGGCGTCGAAACGACCACCGGCCCGCTCGGTCAGGGCTTGGGCAACAGCGTGGGCATGGCCATGGCCGAGCGCTGGATCGCGCAGCACTTCAATCGCCCCGACGCCACGCTCTTCGACTACCGCGTCTACGCGCTGTGCGGCGACGGCGACATGATGGAAGGCATCTCGCATGAGGCGGCTTCGCTCGCGGGCCATCTGGGTCTTTCGAATCTGATCTGGTTTTACGACAGTAACCGCATCACGATCGAGGGCCACACCGACCTCGCCTATAGCGACGACGTCGAGTCGCGCTTTCGCGGCTACCACTGGAATACGCTGCACGTGGACGACGCCAACGACTTGAAGGCGATCGAAGCCGCCATTGAAAAAGCGCAGACCGTGACCGACAAGCCGACGCTCATCGTGGTGAAGAGCATCATCGGCTGGGGCGCGCCGAACCGGCAGGACACGGCGGCGGCGCACGGCGAGGCGCTGGGCGAGGAGGAGGTGCGCCTCGCCAAACGCGCCTACGGCTGGCCGGAGGACGCCCAATTCCTCGTCCCCGACGGCGTGTACGACCGTTTCGCGCAAGGCATGGGCGCGCGCGGCAAGGCGGCGCACGCAACGTGGAAGCAACGCTACGACGACTACGCGAAGCGTTACCCCGAACTCGCGAAAGAACTAGGCCTGATGCTCGAGGGCAAGCTGCCCGAGGGCTGGGACGCCGGCATTCCCACCATCGAAGCCGACGAAAAAGGCATCGCCACGCGCGAGTCGTCGGGCAAGGTGCTCAACGCCATCGCGCAACGCGTGCCGTGGCTGATCGGCGGCGCCGCCGACCTCGCGCCCTCCACCAAGACCAACCTCAAGTTCGAAGGCGCGGGAAGCTTCGAGCGCGATCACTACGACGGCCGCAACCTGCACTTCGGCATTCGCGAGCACGGCATGGGCGCGGTCTCCAACGGCCTTGCGCTTTCGGGCTTGCGTCCGTTCGCATCGACATTCCTCATTTTCAGCGACTACATGAAGCCGCCCATCCGGCTCGCCGCGATCATGGAGTTGCCCGTGGCCTTCGTGTTCACGCACGATTCGATCGGCCTCGGCGAAGACGGCCCCACCCACCAGCCGATCGAACAGCTCGCCTCGCTGCGCGCCGTACCGGGCCTCATCACGCTGCGCCCCGCCGACGCCAACGAAGTCGCCGAGGCCTGGCGCGTTGCGCTCGCACATCCGCGCGAACCGGCCTGCATGGTGTTGTCGCGCCAGGCGCTGCCCACGCTCGACCGCACGAAATACGCGAGCGCGCAAGGTGTGCGGCGCGGCGCCTATGTGCTCGCCGACGCGCCCGACGGCAAGCAGCCCGAAGTCCTGCTTCTTGGGACGGGCAGCGAAGTGGCGCTGTGCATTTCCGCATACGAAACGCTGAAGAAAGAGGGAATCGCAGCGCGCGTGATCTCGATGCCTTCATGGGACTTGTTCGAGCTGGAGGATGAGGCGTACCGCGAATCGGTGCTGCCGCCGCATATCCATGCGCGCGTGGCGGTGGAGCAGGCGGCGACGCTCGGCTGGGACCGCTACGTGGGCCGCTTCGGCTCGCAGATCGTGATGCACACGTTCGGCGCTTCCGCGCCGCTCAAGGCGCTGAGGACCAAGTTCGGCTTCACGCCGGAGCGCGTGGTGGAAGAAGCGAAGAAGCAGATCGCGCGTTGCAAGGCCGGCGCGGGTGAGTAGTCAGTGCCTGCTCGCGCCGTACATGCGCAAATAGCCGCTGTGCAGTATCACCGGCTTGCCGTCCATCTCTTCGATGAGCCGGGCGGCGGCCGCCTCGATGGCCGCGCGGTTGCGGTGGAACGCGAGGCGCAGGTCGGACTCGCGCAACGATCTCGCGCCGAAGCGATCCTCCAGCGCTTCAGCCGTGATCGCGCAATCCACAGGGACAGAATCCGCCATCGCAACAAAGGTTAGCGCGAACTCCTCCGTGTCGTACTCGACGGGGCCTTCGGGAAAGAAAATATTCATGATGGATGGACTCCTGAATATCGGGCGCGCAGCCGCTCAGGCTCAGGCGCCGCCGCGTGGCGGGGCGCCCGGGACCCAGCCGGACACCGGTTAGCGCCTCGAGATGCCAAAAAGCAGGCTGGCCAGGAAGAGAATCACGAAGATCAGGAACAGAATCTTGGCGATACCCGCCGCGCCCGCGGCAATCCCGCCAAACCCGAAGACAGCCGCGACGATGGCTATCACGAAGAAAACGATCGCGTAGTAAAGCATTGCCGGCTCCTTTGAAAATGTCCCTGCTTGATGCGCACCGGCCGTGCCCGAGCAGATCTTCGCGCACAAGCGCCGAGTCCAGTCGTCCATAGCCCGATCGGCACGCTCATTGCGCGGCAAACGGCGTGCGGCTCTCTAGCGAAGGAGACGGTCATGAACCCGTCGCGATGCGCCACCCTTGCAAGCTTCTGCCTCGTGCTCGCAGCGCAGGCCGCGTTGGCCCAAACCGGCAACGCGGTTTCGCGGCCCAACCCGTTGCCGCCGCACAATCTGGCGGCCGGGGACCCGGGTTACGGCGGCGAGGCGAGCGACACCATCATCACCGCGCATGCGAAGGCGGCGTTGGTCGCCGCGGACGGCGTGACCTCCAGCGATGTGCATGTCACCACGAAGCGCGGCGCCATCACGCTCTCGGGGACCGTGCCCGACGAAGGACAGCGCGACAAGGCCGAAAGCGTCGTGCATGACCTCGACGGCGTGGTTTCCGTCACCAACGACCTGAAGGTTGGCAGCGTGCCGTGAGGCTGAACGGCGCATGCCGCTAGTCGAGCGCCTCCTTCGCGCGGAGTTGCGGCTGCGAGGTAGCCAGCGCTTCCTGGCGGCGGTAATAGCGTTCGAGCACGTAGCCCGCGGTCGCGCCGTGCAACACGACGGAGAGCACGATCGCGTCGAGTGCGGCGGGCAGCACGGGCCGCAGCGCGTCGCCGGCCTGGTCGATACCCCACACCGCGTAATAGAACGCACCCACGCCCCGAATGCCCATCCAGGCCATCAGCAAGCGCTGCGGGCCATCCGCCTTCGCGCCCATCATGGCGGCGAGCACGGCGAGCGGACGCACGATGAACACCAGCGCGAGCGCGCACAGCACCGCGCGCAGGTCGAGCATTTCGCGCCAATGCGCGGAGATCACGCAACCGATGATCAGCAGTACCGAGCATTCCGCCAGCCGTTCGATCTCCAGCGTGAAACCCGTCATGCCTTCGGCAAGCCATACGTGTGCGCGCTGCGGATCTTTCGCGACTTCCGCGCGCTCGCCGAGCTGCACGGTTTCCAGTGTTTCGGCGGGACGGCGCTCGCCCGTTGCGCGCAACTCCGCATGGCGCAGCGCCACGCCAGCGGCGAACACGGCCACGAAAGCATAGGCATGCAGGAGCAGCGCCACGCCATAAGTCACGGACATCAGCCCGATCGCAATGAAGCCGTCGAGCCCCACGGCTTCGCCATAGCGCGTGCGCAAGTGCAACACGATCCGCACGCAGAGCGTGGCGAGCGCCACGCCAACGAGGAGCGCGCCCGCAATGCCCCACGCCACCCACGCGGCGAACGCCGCCGCGTCTTGCGTTCCCGCGCTGTGAACGCCGCACAGCGCGAGGCCGAGCAGCGCGAATGGCATGGCCGCGCCGTCATTGAGCCCGCCCTCGCCCGAGAGCGCGAAGCGCACGGGCTCGGCGTCGCCGGCTTCGTGCACGCGCAGTTCGTTGGCGAGCACCGGGTCGGTCGGCGCGAGCGCCGCGGCGAGGAACAATGCGACGCCGGTAGCTGCGCCCATCGCCACGCCGAACGCGAACATCAACACGACACTGGCCGCCATGGCCAGCACGCCGAGGCGCAGCGGCAACCGCCAGAGCGGCTCGCGCAACCGCACGCGCAGATGCATGCCCACCGAAAAGAGCGAAATCACGAGACCCACTTCCGCGAGCACGGTGAGCGTGCGCACGTGCTGCGCGAGGTCGGTGCGCACGAGGCCGAGCATGCCCGGCCCCACCACCACGCCAGCGGTCAGATAGATCATCGCGCCCGTGAGCGGCAGGCGCGCGATCGGACCCCGCGCGAGCGCCACGAACATCAGCAACACGCCGATCAGCAAAAACCACAGTGCTTCTTCCAGCATCGAAAGGCCTTCCTCCTCGTCGATCGTTGCGGCTCGCGCGGACCGCTGCCTGCGCGGACCCCACACTTGCGCAACCGCCGTGCCCCTCATGCTTGTTTGGACTACCATCGCGTGTGAATCGTCATACGATGAGGAGACCGTATTGGACGCACACGAGCTGAGCACCCTTTACCGGCGCTACATCGACTGCCTGAACCGGCGCGATTGGGCTTCCCTCGGGGAATTCGTCGCTCAAGACGCGATCCACAACGATCGTCCGCTTGGTCTCGCGGGGTATCGCGCCATGCTGGAACAAGACGTTCGCGACATTCCCGACTTGCGCTTCGACATCGAACTGCTGGCCGCCGAGCCTCCGGTCATTGCGAGCCGCTTACGTTTTGATTGCACGCCCCGACAAGTCTTTCTCGGCCTGAATGTCGACGGCCGGCGAATCGCGTTTTCCGAGAATGTCTTCTACGCCTGGCGCGACGGCAAGATCGCGCAGGTCTGGTCGATCATCGACAAGGCCGCGATCGAGGCGCAATTGTCGTAACGGATATCGGCATGAAAAACCTGATCTCATCGACGCTTGCCGCGCTCTTCGGATGCGTCGTCTGTTGCGGGATCGCACACGCAGCAGGAAGCGCGGACGGATCGCCTTGCAGCGCGCAAAGCGCTCCACACTCCGGCGCTGCCTGGCCACCGTTCTTCCTTCCCGACAAGAATGGAAAGCCGCCGAAACCGGACTCGTCAGTACGCAGCTTCACCACGCGAGATTGCGCAGGCGCCGTGTTGCAGGGCGAACACGCGTCTGCACAGGTGCAAGGCGATTCGGTCGAACTGAGGGACGGCAACGTCTACGTGAACGACGTGTCGTACGGCGCCGTTACGCACGATCAATCGGTCGAATATGACGTCACGCGAGACAAACGCACGTTGCTGGTGGACGGCAAGGTCCGAACGCCAGCGCACTGAGTTCACTCACCCCGGAAGCGCCATGACAACAACCCGCAATCAACTTCCATGGGCCGCTGCTTCGATATTCGCCGTGCTCTTCTTTCTGCTCGGCACCGTTGCACATGCGGCAGGCTTCAAGCGCGTGAATATTCCCGCGGACGCCAACGGCCCGGCATTGAAAGCCATGGTATGGACGCCCTGCGCCGAGCCCGCCGAAGATGTGCCATTCGGCCCATATATTCTGCACGGGCGGCGCGACTGCCCGACCGTTGGCGACAAACTCCCGCTAGTTGTCATTTCGCATGGGCACACAGGCTCGTTCCTGGGCCACCATGATCTTGCCGAGGTGCTGGCCGACGCGGGCTTCGTTGTGGCCGCAATCAACCATCCCGGCGATTCGTACGAAGATGCGAGCCGCGCGGGCGACAAGTCCGTGTTCATCGAGCGGCCGACCGATATCAAGCGCCTGATCGACTACATGCTGAGCGCCTCAGCGGACGCGGCAAAGATCGACCCGCAACGCATCGGCTTCTTTGGTTTTTCGCGCGGCGGCTACACGGGCCTGGTATTGGCGGGCGGCACGCCGGATTTCAGGCACGCCGACGCGCCTTGCCCAGACCCGCGGCCGCCGATATGCGACCAGGTCGAGCGCGGCGAGATGCCCACCACCACGCTGACGCATGACCCGCGAATCAAGGCCTTTGTGCTGGCAGATCCGTTCAACACGTTCCCGGCCGCAGCCGACCTGAAGAACGTGAGCGCGCCGATTCAGATCTGGGCGTCCGAGTTTGGCGGCGACGGCGTGGTGCCTCACGCCGCTCCCGCACTCGTCACCGTGCTTCCTCGCAAGCCCGACTTTCACCTCGTTCGCAACTCGGCGCATTTCGCCTTTCTCGCACCGTGCCCCGCAGCCATGAAAAAGAATGTGCCGGAAATCTGCGTCGACGAGCACGGCTTCGATCGAGTGGCCTTTCACAAACAGTTCGACGAAGATGTGCTCGCGTTCTTTAGAGCGAATCTGCGCTAACTGTCACGCGGCCCGGTAGCCCAGCCGCCGCGAAATCGCCTCCACGCAATCGCGCAGCGCGCGGGCAACGGGGCCGTCCCAGTCGGTGTCCAGCGTGCCGGTCGGGCCCATGATGGTGAGCGTCAACGCAATATTTTTCGAATAGTCGAAAACCGGCGCGGAAAACGCCACGATGCCCGGCGTCGGATGATTGATGCTGCGCGCCATGCGCCGCTCGCGCGTTTCATCGATCATCGCCTCGACCACCGACGCGTCCAGCGGATGCGCTATGTCGGGGCCGAGCCGGATGCGATCGTCGAGCAGCAGCGTCTCGGTGAACTTGCGCGGCAGAAACGCCGAGAACACGCGGCCGGTCGCCGTGTTCGCGAGCGACATGACCGTGCCCGTGCGGATGTTCGTGTGGATGGGATAGGACGCGTCGATCAGGCGCACGATCACCGGGCCCAGATTGCCCCACACGGCGATCGCCACTGCATGCGATGTGTCTTCCGACAACGCTTCCGCAAAGGGCGTGGCCTCGCGGATGGGGTTTTGCGTCTGCAAGCTCGCGAGCCCCAACTGGATCGCCATGGGCCCGAGCAGGTAGTGCCCCGTGGCCGGGTCCTGCGCGACCAGGCCGATCTTGCCGAAGCTCACCAGATACGGGTGGATCTTGCCCGACGGCATGCCCGCCGCCTTCACGAGATCGCGCAGCGCCATGGGCCGCGCCTCGTCGGCCAGCACCTTGAGGATCTCTCCCCCCACTTCGATCGACTGTATGCCACGGCGCTCGCGCTCGGGCGCCGCCTCAGCATCGGTGTTCTCCACGTCCGTCCCCGTTATCCAAAGGTGGGCGCAGTATAGCATTAGTCATTATCTAATGCAGTTGTATAGGGTTAACAACAAGATATTCTCTAGCGAGCTAGGTTTAATCTAGCGTTCACGGAGGCGGCGTTGATCGACGCCGCGCGCACCAGAACGGAGAAGTCGATGTCTTTGACGCAAGCAGAATGCGATGTGCTCGTGATTGGATCGGGCGTGGGCGGCATGTCGGCAGCCATTACCGCCGCGAGCCGCGGCTTGAAGGTGATCGTGGCCGAAAAGGCCGCGTACTACGGCGGCACGACCGCGCGCTCGGGCGGCTGGCTCTGGATTCCCAACACGCATCTCGCGCAGGCCTGGGGCCACCACGAACTGCCGGATCAGGCGCTCACCTATATCCGCAACCAGGCCGGGCGCGGCTTCGACGAAGCGCGCGTGTGCGCCTTTCTCGCCAACGGACCGAAGGCGGTGGAATTTTTCACGTCGAACACGGCGGTGCAGTTCGACATGCCGCTCACGTTTCCGGACTACCACGCGGAAGCGCCCGGCGCGGCGCAAGGCGGCCGCTCGATGGTCACGCGCCCTTACGATGCGCGCGAGCTCGGCCCGCTGCTCAAGACGCTAGGCCCAGTGCTGCCGGAATTGACGGTCTTTGGCGTCACGATCGGTTCGGGCAAGGACATCGTGCACTTCATGCGCGTGACGCGTTCGCTCGAATCGGCCTGGTACGTGACTAAACGGCTCACGAAGCACTTCCGGGAAGTGATGAAGTTCGGGCGGGGCATGACGCTCACCAACGGCAACGCGCTCGCCGCACGGCTCGCCAGGTCCGCCGCCGACCTCGATATTCCTGTGTGGCTCTCATGCCCGGCCACGCGGTTGCTGTGCGAAGGTGGCCGCGTCACGGGTGCAGTGCTCGAACGCGCAGGAGAACGAATCGAAGTGAAGGCGCGGCACGCCGTTGTGCTCGCCACCGGCGGCTTCCCGCACGACCTCGAGCGGCGCAAGTCCACGTACCCGCACGTGCAGGCAGGGCACGGACACTACTCGCCCACGCCGCAGACCAACGTTGGCGACGGCATCCGCATGGCGGAAGCGGTGGGCGCCGTGTTCGACAGAAGCCTCTCCAACGCCGCCGCGTGGACGCCCATGTCGCTCGTGCCGCGCAAGGATGGCTCGACGGGCATCATGCCGCACTTCATCGACCGGGCGAAACCGGGCGTGATCGCGGTGAATCTCGACGGTCGGCGCTTTGCGAACGAGGCGAACTCGTACCACGACCTCGTGCAGGCGATGATCGCCGCTTCGAAGGGCAAGACCGAAACGGCGTGCTGGCTCATTGCCGACCACGCGGCCATCCGGCGCTATGGGCTCGGCTTCGTCAAGCCGTTCCCCATGCCGCTCGGCACGCACCTGCGCAATGGCTATCTCAAGCGCGGCAAGACGCTCGAAGCGCTCGCGAAGGAAATTGGCGTGGATGCGGCCACGCTCGGCGCTACGGTGCGCCAGTACAACGAGGGCGCGCGGCTTGGCCGCGATCTCGAATTCGGCCGCGGCAGCAAGGCCTACAACCGCTACCAGGGCGATGCGCTGCACGCGCCCAATCCGTGCGTCGAGCCGCTGGCGAACGGCCCGTTCTACGCAATCAAACTCGTGCCCGGCGACCTCGGCTCGTTCATGGGTCTGCGCACGAACGAACACGCCCAAGCCCTTTCGCGCGATGGCTCGCCGATCCCCGGCCTGTACGCCGCCGGCAACGACGCCGCCAGCATCATGGGCGGCGAATACAACGGCGCGGGCATCACGCTTGGACCTGGCCTCACGTTCGGTTACATCGCGGCCAATCATATTGCCGACCGCGCCCGTCAGGCGCACTGCGAGCCGAACGCCATGCCCGCGCAAGTCTCGTTCGCGGCGCACTGAGCGCCGTCGTTAAACGAACCCGTTGCCGCCTGATTTTTCTATTACTTAGTTACGCTAATGAACCAGATCCCACTCCTCACCGGCAAAATCGCCTTCGTCACCGGCGCCGGCCAAGGCAACGGCCGTGCCATTGCCATCGGACTCGCCGAGGCGGGTGCGTCCGTCGTTGTCTCAGATATGAACGAGGCCAACGCCCGCGAGACCGCCGCGATCGTCGAAGCCAGCGGACACGCGGCGTACGCCTGCCAGCTCGACGTGACCGACGCCGCGCAATGCCGCGCCGTGGCCGAAGACATCGAGGCCAGGCTCGGCGCAATCGACGTGCTCGTGAACAACGCTGGCATCCTGATTCGCGAAGGCATCGACAGCGAAAACGCGCCCTCCAACCTTCAGCGCGTCATGCAGGTCAATCACGAAGGCACGTTCAATGTGTGTCACGCGTGGCTGCCGGCGCTGCGCAAAACGCGCGGCGTGATCGTCAACGTCGCCTCGATCGCGTCGTTTTCGGGCCAGCCCAACACGCTCGGCTATTCGCCATCCAAAGGCGCCGTGAAGATGCTGACCCAATCGCTCGCCGTGGACCTCGCGAGCGACGGAATACGCGTCAACGCCATCGCGCCGGGCGTGATCGAAACGCCCATGACCGTATTCACGCGCGACGATCCGGCCAGGCTCGACCGCTTCATGAGCCGCGTTCCCATGAAGCGGGTTGGCAAACCGGAAGAGCTTGTCGGCGCGGTGCTGTTTCTCGCCTCGCCGATGTCCACCTACGTCACCGGCGTCACCCTGCCGGTAGATGGCGGTTATCTCGCGGCCTGAAGCGCCCGAGCTTTTCGAAAACTATTCAGGAGACAGGCGGCGATGAATCGCATACCCCACCCCATCGACGTTCAATCGTTCATCGACGCCGAGCGCTTTGCCCCACTTCAGTGGCTCGTGCTTCTATTTGGATTCCTGATCGTTTCGGCAGATGGATACGACACTGCCGCCATCGGTTTCATCGCGCCGTCTCTCGTTCAGGAATGGGGTGTTGCACGCGGCGAACTGGGCGCCGTGATGAGCGCGGCGCTCGCGGGCCTTGGCCTCGGCGCGATTCTGGCAGGACCGGTGGCCGACCGTTTCGGCCGCAAATGCGTGCTCGTTGCATCGGTCGTGGCGTTTGGCGTCTGCACGCTCGTTGCGGCGCAGGCCCAGTCGATCGGCACGCTCACCGCGCTGCGCTTCATCACCGGCCTCGGCCTCGGCGCTGCGATGCCCACAACGATCACCATGATGTCCGAATACGCGCCGAAGCGTTTTCGCGCCCTTTCCGTCAACGCCATGTATTGCGGATTCTCGTGCGGCCTCATGGCAGGCGGCGCAGCCTCGGCATGGCTCATTCCGCATTTCGGCTGGCGCAGCGTGCTGATGGCGGGCGGCGTCGGGCCGCTCGCGCTGGCCCTCGTCCTGCTCGTATGTCAGCCGGAATCCCCGCAATACCTCGCGGTGCGCACCGGCAACGAGCGGCGTATCGCGCGCATTCTGCGCCGCATCGCACCGGCGAAGGACTTCACGGGGAGCACCTTCGTCGCCCACACTGCGCCTTTGGCGACGCGAGAAAACCCGCGAGGTAAATCGGCGCTCGCGCTTTTGCTCGCGCACGACTATCGCCGCCGCACGCTGCTGCTGTGGCTCACGATGTTCATGAGCCTGCTGGTCTATTACTTCATAACGAACTGGATGCCCACGCTGCTGCGCACAGCCGGATTCAGCATCGAGCATGGTGCGTTGATGGCTTCCGTGTTTCCGCTTGGCGGCCTGATCGGCAACCTGATCGCCGGCCGCCTGATGGACCGCTTTGGCGCCAACCGCACGATCGTCGTCGATTACCTGCTTGGCGCACTGCTCGTCGCCGTGATGGGCGCGAGCGTGGAGCATCCCTTCTTGCTCGGCGTTTCGCTCTTCCTGTGCGGCTCGCTCGTTACGAGCGCAGCGACGTCGATGTCCACCTACGCGTCGATGATTTACCCAACCGAGGCGCGCACTACGGGCGTGGCGTGGATGCAGGGCGTGGGACGCGTGGGCGGCATGGCCGGGTCGTTCGTCGGCGCGGCGCTGCTTGGGCTGGGGTGGAATTTCAACACCATCTTCGCCCTGCTCGCGCTGCCGGCGCTGGTCTCCGCCGGTGCGCTCATGCTGATGAAGCCCCAGCGCGCCTATGCTCCGGTGAACGCATTGGAACAATAAGCGGCGCAAGCGCATTGTCGCCTCGGCCATCGCGTTGTCAGGCCGCCGCGCCGTCCGAAAGTCGAGATGCGCCCGTTCAGGTCGATTGCCTTCGGGGCCTGGGCCTTCTCCATCACTTCGGACATGCTGCGTCGCCGCATCGATCCGACGCCCGAGGCGCTGCGCCTGCTCGACAGCCTGAGCCGCGTCTTTGACGTGATCGAGTCGGCCTGCACCGAGGTCTCCCTCGCGCCGCAAGCCCAGGTGCTCGCCGTGTACAGCGCGCCGAGCTTCGCCGTGAAATGGCTCGGGCCCAGCTTTCCGACTTCACTCGCCATCATCCCAACATCACGCTCAGGCTTTCCACCGGACCGGACCCGGTCGACCTCACGCGTGCTCAGGAGATCGACGTGGCGATTTCGTACGGCGGCGCGCTGGAGCGGCCGGGCGTGGAGACGGTGGCGTTAGGCGTCGAACCGCTCGTGCCGATGTGCTCGCCCAAGTTGCTGGCGAGCGCAGGCTCGACGGACGCGTTGATGCGCGAGGCCACGCTGATCGACAGCCCGTTGAGCCGGGTGACCTGGCGCGACTGGTTCGCCGCGAACGGCCTGCCGATGCCGGACCGTCCGCGGCCCTCGTTCGATCGCGCGGCGCTCGCGATTTCGGCGGCGGCCGACGGCATGGGCATCGTGCTCGAAAGCACGCGCCTCGCCGAGCGCGAACTCGCGCGCGGCAATCTGGTGGAAGTCGGCGCCGGCCGCTTCACGCGTTTTTTACGCGAAACGCATTTCGTTTCGTGCCGCACGACCGACATCAAACAGAGCCGCCTGGCCGCGTTCCAGCAGTGGTTGCTGGAGCAAGCGTCGCCGGGTTGAGCGCTTGCGTTCGTCTGCATACTTAAGGGGTTTCCCACCGCTTGAATGTCATGAGCCGCGTAGTACGATGAGATCATCCAAGAACAGAATTAGAGGTCCCTCCATGGACACGACCGCACGGCACGCGACGGCCATCGCATTGCTTGCACTTGGCAGCACACTATCGGCAGCGTCGCACGCCTATAGCAAGGAAGAAGATGCCGCGGCGCAGGACCGCGAAGTCCAGGCGGCCTATGACCGGGGCTACAAGGCAGCCAGAGAGGAAATGGCGCAGGCGCCTGCCGCGGCGCCGGCTACAGCGCCCACGAAGAAGGCCGCCGGCGTGGCAGCCCAAAAACCCATCCTCGATATCAAGCACACGTATAGCGACGCGGGCGAAGTCTCGACGGTCATGACCGTGCCGGTCGTCGTCAAACCGCTCGGGGGTGAACAAGGCGGACAAAGCGCGCAAGCGACGCAGGAAGCGCAAGAGGCGCAAGACGTGCAGGACTCCACCGCCGCGGCTCCGGCTCAAGCGGCGGCGGCGCCCGAGCAGACGAACGAGCGCGCTCACGTTGCGAACGCTGCCAGTGCAGCGCCGGCTGCGGCCGCGCGGCAACCGCAAGCTCGTGCCTATGCGCAAGCGCCCGCGAACCATCGCGCCGTTGCGGCAACGCCGCCCGCGCAGGACGACGTCGCGCCGCCGGAGTCGCTGGCGAGCGACGAAGCCGTCGACGAATCGGAGCCGCCGCGCTCGGCGCAGATCTATTCGACGCAGGGCCAGGGTTACGCCCAACCCTACTCGCAACCGCCGCAGCCGCGCGTCCCGCCGCAAGTCCAACAGCAAGCCCAACAATACGCATACGCGCCGCCGCCTCAACCGTATGGCTATTCCCAGCAGCCGGCGTATGCCCAGCAGCGCCCGGCCTACGCGCAGCCGCCCGCCTATGCGCAGCAGCAGCCGGCGTATGCGCAGCAATACGCCCAGCAGCAATACCCGCAGCAGCAGCCGACGTACGCACAGCCCCGGCCCGCTTACTACCCGCCGCCCGCACCGCAGTACCAGCAACCGCCGGCGCGCTGGGTGTACTGGTCGCCGCAGTACGGGCGGTGGATGTACTACTGAGCGGCGCTTACCAGCGCGCGTCGTTCATCTGGCAGGCGAGCAGGCAGCCCAGCGCAGAGATGGTGCCGACGGAGCCGATACCAAAACCCAGGGCAAGATTTTCCGCGGTCGTCGCGCACCCCTGCAGCATCAGCGTCGAGCTGAGCAGCGCGGGGAGCAGGAACTGACCCAGGATGCGCGAATGGATTGGGCGTCGTTGTGACATGAGGCGTGGGTCCGGGAGGATTCTTTTGCGGGAGATGAGCTTGTCAGCTTACTGGCTCGCCCGATTCGCATTCCCGGGAGCAACGCGTCACAACGGCAATTCCTTACCGAATACCTTGCGGTGGTAAGGAGGTGGGGCGGGGGATTTCTTTTTTAGAACCCATGCCGGGCGCTAATAGCCGCCCCCGTATCATGCGAGCGCGTCAAAGGTAGATGCGCATCGGCAGAGAGATCCCAGTCGCCCACGGTGGCGAGCGGCGGCGTTTGCGGATGGAGCGCCTGGTTCGGGATCCCATTGCTATCGACAAGGGCGCCTGGCGTGTGCGGCCCATTGCCTCCCGCATCGAGCGCGCTATCGGTGTCGTCCGGACTGCCAGGCGTTGCAGCGGTGGTTTTCCCCAGGTGCGCGTCGTACTGCCTTTCAAACGGCGACTGGTATTCGTAGCGCTTCGCAATTGCGGGCAAAGAAACGGAAGGCACCGCCGGCGCAGGCGCTGGTGTGGCCGCGACGGCGTGCTTCGGGGCGTGGCCCCGCGCGTACTTCTGGACGTGCTTCTGGACTGGCTTCTGGGTGTGTCCCGCCTTGGCGGGCTCGGCCGCCGAGACGCTGGCAAGCGCCAGCAGAAAGACACCCAAAAACCATCCCTGGATCGGATGCTTCATGGAACGAAATCTGCGTCTGGAAACTGGTGCCGCATCGGATAGCTGCGCGGCACTCGCCCCTGGAGTCTAGTTCAATCAGAAGTACGACCAATCGGGGTCTTCCCTCGTCTTTCGCTCACATCTTCACGCAGGTAACGCAGCGCTTCGTCGTTCTGCGCGCTCCTGCCGCCAATCCGGCGGCAGGAGCGCGCTTTCCAGTCAAAACGCGACCGTCGTACGCAGGCCGAGCACCGCCTCGTCGCCAATGCGCCGCGACGGGTTCTGCGGATCCGGAATGCCGCCGGCCGGCCGGAAGAAGTACTGAAAGTCCGCCTGCAATTGCCACCACGGCGCGATCTGATACTGATACGTCGCTTCCAGAACCGTTTCGGCGCCGCGCGACGGGTAGCCCGGCGTCGAGGCCGCCTGGGCGCTCGCGTAGTCCTGCGCATGCGAACCGATATGCGCGTAGCCCACCGCCAAGCCGGCCACATCGTTGTCGCGTCCCTTGAACGGCGCTTTGAGCGTGACGCCCGCGTTGACCCCGAGGTCCACCAGGTTGCGGTCGCCGGGCGCGCCCATCACACGCGCGAACACGCCCACCGACTGCGGACTGTCGGCGCTCGGACGCCACACCATCTGGTCCGCCACGGCATAAATGCTGTAGTTGCCGCGATGGCTTACCGGGCCGCCTACGCCCGTCACGCCCGTTGCTGGATCGGCGAAACGGTTGCTGTTGTACCAGAAGCCGAGCTTGTAGGTAGCGGGCATTCCGCTTGGTTTGGGATCCGAATCATTTGACGGCGGCTGATTGATCGCATACTGGATCTCGCCGATCACCAGCGCGCCATTGCCCAGGTTGAAATTCGTGCCGCTCGCATTGAGCTTTTGCGGGTCGCCCTCGCCCGGCGCCGGGTTGCCGTCGAATATGCCGCCGAGCACGGTGATGGCATCCGTAGGCGTCGCACGCACGCGCACACCGAGCGACGAAAGCGGATAAGCGGGCCCGCCCGCGGGCAGATCGACGGACGGCAGCACCGACCAGCCAAACGTCGCGTTCATGAACGTGTTCGCGTACTGGCTGATCATGAACTCCTGGTCGAGGCTTTGCTGACCGACCTTCACGTCGACCTTGCCGCCAGGCAGCGTCTGCTGGTACCACAGTTCCCACAAGCGGGTCGAAGCATCGGCCTCGATGCCGCTCGCGCTCTGCAGCGTTTGCAGGTTGCGCGCAGTCAGGCTCGTGCCGTGAATCTGGAAGCCGGACACATTGAAGATGCCGCCCGGCAACCCGAGCGCCTTTTGCGTATCCATGCCGAGGCTGAACTCGGTGAGCCCTTGATAAGCGCCTCCGCGACTCGTTCCGCCGCTCACGTTCCCCATGTACTCGCTGGTTTCCTGCAGACCGAACGACAAGCCGTACTGGGCGAGCCATGGCCGCAAACGGCCCATATCGCCAAAGAGATTCGAGCGCTCCCAAAGGCCCGTGGGCGCGGGAGCAGGAGCTTGTTGCTGATCCGCTGCGCCGGGTGACGAAGCAGGTTGAGCGGGCTCACCGCTGGTCTGCGCAAAGGCGGCTGGCACGACGCCCAGCGAGAGGGCCGCGCTCAGCGCAATCGGCCAGCCCGCACCGGGCAGCCTGCTCTTGAGGATGTTTTTCATAGTATTTATGGGGCTGTAGTCACTTGCGGATCAGTCCGCTATTCAACGCAGAGGGTGCCTGCGAAGCTTGATGAAACGGTGTCCGGCGCGCAGTTTTTTACGCGAAGCGCGAGCGCGGCCATAAAGGTCGCTCCGGCTCAGTGGCGCACGCGCGAGCTGTCGCGCACAGCAGCGAAACCAGCGCGGCCGCCGCTACGGTCGCGCCGAGAAGCATGTAACCCGTCGGCGTGAGCGGATGCCCTGCGTGTACGGTACGCAGCGCACCACGTGCAGCCATATGCGCGGCGCGGCGCGCGAGGTGCAGCGAACGGCGGCGCACGCCCGCGGGCGTGGCGCGAGCCGCCGATGCGAAAGCGAAGCCGTGCAGGCAGGCAAGCGCCGCTACGCCCACGAGAATCCGTGCGCGTCGGCAGACTGCCCGCAACGCGCGCAGCTGAAAGACAGGAAAGAGAAAGACGAACATCATCCCTCCGCGTTGGCCGCTGCGATTAGCGGACGAAATGCGAAAGCGAAGCCATTCCTGCAAGCAAGCTTGCAAATGGCAATCGATAAGAGGGAGCGTGCTGCTGAGAGACTGGCCGCAATGGCAACTGAGACCAGTCAGTAACGAAGCGCGCTAACCCGGCGTAAGCGAGTTAGCGGCGAAGGAGTGAACCTGTGGCGGCTATCTCGCGGTTGTGCTGCCGGCGCTCGCCGGCATCGGACTTCCACTACTAGAACATGCGTCCACGGAGGACTCCTTTGCTATGACGGGGCGCATTGTATTGGGCGCGCAGATAAAAAAGCAAGTAAAAAAAGCATAAAGGTTCGTCTCGCCAGCAACAGCCCTGCATGCCTGAATTTCTTTCAATTGCGTTTCTCCAACCTTCAGAATTTATTCTCTGCTGTGCTTAGCAATTCTGGTTGACTTCGCGTTTTCACCGAGACTCGTGGCCGGCGCTCGCTGAAAGACCTGTGGCGCCACATCAAGTCCCACTTTTCCTAAGTTCTGCAAAACTCCGGTCACGAAGATTCGCCATCGTTGAACAAGCGGGACGCCCCCTGATCATGATCGCGAGTTGACCATTGCCTTTCACGCCCATTTCGTTTCACCATGAACCGACTGGCCGTCACGCTTTTCAACCGCGCGCTGCGGCGTCCCCTGTGCGCGTATGCCGAGTCACCTCCTCGCCTTGATTGAGTACGATTCCCATGCAAAACCTCAAAACGATCACTCCCGGCGTGCTGCAAACGCCTCCTCGCACCGGCCAGGACGTGCTGTGCGTTCAGCGCGTGTGCCGCGGTTTCGGCAAGAACCCGGGCGAGCAACTGGTACTCGACGATGTCGACGTCACGCTGCGCGAAGGCGAGATCGTCGGCTTGCTCGGCCGTTCGGGCTCCGGCAAGTCCACGCTGCTGCGCATCATCGCCGGCCTGATCCCGCCTACGAGCGGCGACGTGAACTACCTCGGCAAGCCGCTGAGCGGTCCCGCCGAGGGCGTCGCGATGGTGTTCCAGACCTTCGCGCTGTTCCCATGGCTTACCGTGCTGGAAAACGTCGAGGCCGGACTGGAGGCGATCGGCGTGGGGCCGCACGAGCGTCGCAAACGCGCGCTCGCCGCCATCGACCTGATCGGTCTGGACGGCTTCGAAAACGCCTACCCGCGCGAGCTTTCGGGCGGCATGCGCCAACGTGTGGGCTTCGCGCGCGCACTCGTGGTCGATCCCACGGTCATGCTCATGGACGAGCCCTTCTCCGCGCTCGATGTGCTCACGGCCGAAACGCTGCGCACCGACCTGCTCGACCTGTGGACGCAAGGCCGCCTGCCGATCAAGTCGGTGCTGATCGTCACGCACAATATCGAGGAAGCGGTGTTCATGTGCGACCGCATTCTCGTGCTCTCGTCGAACCCGGGCCGCGTAGTGGCCGAAATTCCGGTGCCGTTCAAGCACCCGCGCAATCGTCTCGATCCGGTGTTCCGCAAGCTCGTGGACGACATCTACGCGAAGATGACCGCGCGCCAGCCGGGCGCACCGGCAAAGCCCGAACTGGAGCCGGGCAGCTGGTTGCCGGGCGTGTCGGTCAACCTGATGGCCGGCCTGATCGAAACGCTGGCCGCGGCGCCCTACAACGGCCGCGCCGACATGCCGGAGATCGCGCGAACGCTGCAACTGGAAGTCGACGATCTGTTCCCGATCGCGGAAATGCTGCAGCACCTCGGCTTTGCGGAGGTCAGCGAAGGCGACGTGGTCCTCACGCACGCGGGCAAGACCTTCAACGAATTCAGCACGCAGGAGCGCAAGCTCATGTTCGCCGAGCATTTGCTGCGCAACGTGCCGCTCGCCGCGCGCATCAACACGGTACTCAACGAGCGCCCCGGACATCGCGCGCCGCGCGTGCGCTTCGAGCAGGAACTGGAGGACCTGCTGGCCGACGACGCCGCACAGGAAACGCTCGACGCCGTGATTGCCTGGGGCCGCTACGCCGAGATCTTTTCGTATAACGACAAGACCGGGATCTTCAGCCTGGCCGACGTGGAATCCTGACGTCTAGTTCCCGCCATGGCTTCCCGGCGAGCCGGAGTCGCCAATCCTATGTTTGTAAACAGTGGTAACATTCCGAACGCGAAAATTCCGTCGGAACACGGAGGGTGACAGGCCCGTCACCCACACTCCGTCTCGCCGTTCCTGTCGAATTCATTACACTGTCTACAACTAAAGCGTCAGCGATTGCCCACGCGCAATACGCACGCGATGGCCCGCCACAGGCGGGCGACCCGGGAAGCCATGAAAGTCCGTAACGCCCGCCTCTGGGCGCCAAGAGGTCCGCGCCGGTGGTGTCTGGCCGCTGGCGCGCTCGCACTCGCGAGTGCCATCCGCTTTGCACTGCACCCCCTGCTCGGCCCGATGATGCCGGGCACGACGTTCTGTATCGCCGCTTCGCTGGTCGAATACTTTCTCGGCCTCGCGCCCGCGCTGACCGTGATGGTGCTCGGTCTCGGCATTGCGGACTACATGTTCGTGCCTCCTTACAACTACATAACTTTCATCGACACCCACGATCTGATCCTGCTGGTGTCCTACCCGCTCGTCACGGTGATCGTGATCACGCTGATCGAGCGTCTGCGGCGCGAACAGTTTCGCGCGCAGTTGATTACCTCGGTCGCGCAGTCCCGCTACGAAATGCTGCTGCGTCACGACAACGAACGCGCGTTGGCGCGCCGCGCCGTCGACGAGACGCATCGCCTGCTGCGTCACCTCGCGCAGCATCACGAGGGTTTCATCCTCATCAAGGGGCTGGAGCGCAACGCTGCCCAGCGCGCGAGCGTAGGACAGAGCATGTCGCGCGCGCTGCCGGCCGCTGCCGAAGTCGCACCTGGCCCGCTCTTCGACGCACTGCATCCCGACGACGTGCAGCGCCTCACGCACGCGCTGTCGCCGGGCCATCTTCGCGTGCGCCTTCGCAGCGAGCAGCAAAAGCCCGAGTACCGGCACGCCAATTGCAACTGCGAACGGTTCACCACTCACGCGGGCGATTTTCTCGTGCTGCGCACGGAGAGCTGACATGGCGACGCTCGAAATGGAGTTGGCGACGACCGAAGCGCCAGCGGTGCAGTCCACGCGTTTTTTCTGCGAAGGCGACGGCCACGCCGTCCTCATGCTTCACGGGCTTTCCAGCTCGCCGATCGAACTGCGCTATCTCGCGCGCTATCTGCAGGGCGACGGCTTCACGGTGTGCGCGCCCGTCATCGACGGCTATAGCGCCGGCACCGGCCAGTTGCCGATGGAGCGCTGGGTGGAAAACGCCGTGCGCGAATTCGACGCCCTCGCGGCACGCTACGAGCGCGTCTCGATCTGCGGCCTTTCGATCGGCGGCGCGCTCGCGCTGCGGCTGATTCGCGAGCGGCCCGCCGCGCAGTCGCTCGTCCTGCTCTCGCTCACGCTGGCCTACGACGGCTGGGCGATCCCGTGGTATCGCTTTCTGCTCGACTGGGCGTATTTCACGCCGCTGCGCCACCGCTACCGCTATCGCGAGGCCGAACCGTTCGGCGTGCGTAACGAAGCGCTGCGCAAGAAGATCGCGCGCGCCATGCAGCGCAGCGACTTCAGCGAAGTCGGCCCTTCGACCATTGCCCTGCCCGCGCTGCATCAGGCGCTGCGTCTCGCGCGCGCGGCGCGCAAGGATGTCGCCGCGATCGAAAACGACGCGCTCGTGATCCACGCGATCGACGACGAAACGTCGAGCCCGCGCAATCCGCGCCACGTGATCGACCGTATCGGCTCGAACTTCCTGCGCACGCTCTGGCTCGACGATTCGTATCACATGATCACCTCAGACAACGAACGCGAGATCGTTGCGCGCGAAACGGCCCTGTTTCTGCGCGAGAGCGAAGCCGCGCGCGGTTCGAACGATGCGCAGGGCCAACCGGTGGTCTCCAAGGCGCTCGCCCGGCGCCTGCGGCAACTGGCAGCAGTGGGAAGAAAAAATACGTGAAGCAGTCCATAGCATTCAAGGGGATGGCGTGCGCCGCCGCGCTGACCCTGGCCTCGCACGCGTGGGCCGATACCGATCCCGCCAATACCGCAACAACCGACTCGCCGTGGAAAATCTCGATCGGCCCCGGGGCGTATTTCGCGCCTGAGTATCCTGGCGCGCGGCATATGAAGTTCTATCCGTTCCCGTCGCTCGACATCTCGTACCGCGACCGCTTCTTCTCGCAAGGGCCGGACGTGCTGGGCGTGAACGTGATTTCCTCGCAAAACTACCATGTGGGCGCTTCGCTGAGCTTCGACTTCCAGTCGCGCACCGTCTCGGACGACCCGCATCTGCACGGTCTGAGCAATGTCGACGACGGCCCCAAGCTGCGGCTCTTCGCCGATTACACGCTGTGGGCGTTCACGGGCGCCGTGGCCATGTATCAGGACATCAGCGGCCACGGGCAGGGCACGACAGCAACGGCGGACCTCTATGTGTCGCTGCCGCTCACAGGGTGGCTCTTTTCGGTGGGACCGGGGCTCACGTGGGCCAACGGCGTCTACACGCGCACGCTATTTGGCGTGACGCCGCAAGAGAGCGCGGCGTCCGGCTTGCCGGCCTACGCGCCCGGCGCGGGCATTCGCGATCTGCACATGACGGTCTATGTGACGCACGACTTTACGAAGCACTGGGTCGGCTCCGTGAACGCCACGTTCGGACGCCTTCAGCACTATGCCGCCGACAGCCCGATCACCGAGAGCCGCCGCGAAATCACGGCTTTCGCGGGGCTCAATTACCGGTTCTAACTGCGTGCGCCGGGTCGAGTCGCGTCAAAACCGCTCGACGCGGAATGGCCGTGGGTCCACCACGGTCGGCGCGCCCGTCATCATCTCCGCGATCAGGCGCCCCGTGACCGGGCCGAGCGTGAGACCGTGGTGCGCGTGGCCGAACGCGAACCAGAGGTCGTCGTGCTTAGGCGCGGGCCCGATGATCGGCATCATGTCGGGCGTACAGGGGCGGCGGCCCAGCCACGGCTCGGCATCGAGCCGCGCGCCCAGCGGGAAAATGCCACGCGCGAGCGGCTCGACCGCTTCGAGCTGAACGGGCGTCTTGGGCGAATCGCGCAAGCCGAGTTCGACGCCGGTCGTGAGGCGAGTGCCGCGCACCATCGGCGTAATCAGGAAGCCCGCTTCGGCGTCGAGCACCGGCTGGCTCAGCTTCGCGCCATCCGTGAGCGCGTAATGCATGTGATAGCCGCGCTTTACGGCGAGCGGCAACGCGTAGCCCAGCCGCGCCGTGAGATCGCCCGACCACGGCCCCATGGCGATGACAGCCGATTTCGCCAGCACCGGGCCGTCCTGCGTCATGACGCGCCACGACGGTTCGAGCGTGGCGGCATCGCCAGTCAGCACGCGGCCGCCTAGCTGTTCGAAGAGCTTCGAGTAGGCGGTGACCAGTCCCTTCGGATCGCTAACTGAATCGGAATCGGTGTAGCGCACGCCGCCTACCAATGTGTGGCTCAGCGCAGGCTCGGCAGCGCGCAGCGCCGCGGCGTCCAGCGCCTCGTGACCCACGCCGTACTCGCGCTGCCAGCGTTGCGCTTCGGCCACCGTGGCGTCCATCGCGGCGGCGCTGCGAAACACCTTCATCCAGCCGTTGGTGCGCAGCAGCGCCTCGGCGCCCGCAGCCTCGATCAACGCGCGATGCTCGGTCACGCAATGCTCGATGAGCGTGGAATACGCGCGCGCGATCTGCGCGTGCCGGTCGGCGCGCGAATGGTGCCAGTAGCGATAGAGAAACGGCAGCAGCTTCGGCATCGCCTCCGGGTGATAACGCACGTCCGTCGAGCGGTTGCGCGCGTAGCGCAGCAGCGTGGAAAGCTCGCGCGGAAAAGCGTAGGGATAGACGCCCTCGCGCTGAATCAATCCCCCGTTGCCGTGCGATGTTTCATTGCCCGGCGCCCTGCGGTCCACGAGCGCGACCGAAAGACCGCGCCGCTGCAACTGCAAGGCCACCGACACGCCGACGATACCGCCGCCAAGCACGACCGAATCGAATTTCATCACGCAATGTTCCTGGCTCGAAGGCGCTCAGGCGAGCGCGGTGACGGCCACTTCGACGTCGAGGCCCGGGCGCATCAGCAATGCCTGCACGCAGGCGCGCGTGGGCGCGTGCCCTTGTGCAACCCAGGCGTCCCAGACGGCATTGAAGGCTTCGAAATGCTTCGGGTCGCTCAGCCACACGTTCGCAGTCAGCAAGCGCGTTTTGTCCACGCCCGCCGATGCGAGCAGTTTGTCGATGCGCGTAAGAATTTCGGTAGCCTGAACGTCGATCGGCGCGCCTGCCGTATCGGGCACCTGGCCCGAGAGATACACCACGCCGCCCGCAATCACGACCTGGCTCATGCGCGCATTGGTTTGCAGCCTTTGAATATCGTTGCTCATGTTCATACCGCCGAAAGACCGGCAGCGTCGCTACCGGTTGGGTTATAAATGGGAGGCGCCGTGACGATGGACGTCAGCGCCGGATTGCGTTGCGTGAGGCGCGTGAGATCGGGGCGCGGGCGACGCAGATCAGGATGCGCTGAAAACGCCGTTTCCAGCGCCTGCGAGACGGCGAGCGTCTTCATGTCGCCGCGGAACGGCCCTACGATCTGGAGTCCGAACGGCATGCCTGCGTGATCCACGCCGCATGGCAGCGCGAGCGCGGGATGCGTGGTGAGCGTGACGACGTAAGTGAGCGCTAGCCAGCGGTAGTAGTTCTCCTGCGCGCGGCCGTCGATCTGCGCGGCATAAAGCTCGGTCCACGGGAACGGCGTAACCGGGGTGGTCGGAGAAACGATCACGTCGTAGCGCTCGAAGGCGCTCTGGAAGCGCTGGAAAATGCGCGTTTGCTCGGCTTGCGCCCACGCGCTGTCCGAGAGCGACATCTTTGCGCCCATTTCGTAGTTCGCGCGCGTGTTCGGACCGAGCGCGCCCGGGTCCCGCGTATAGGCGGCATGCAACCCCGCGACGAAGCTCTCCGCGCGAATCACGTCGAAGCAGCGATGCACGTCGCCAAGATCGAACTCCACCGGCTCGCAGGTGTGAACGATGCGCTTGAGTTCCGCCACGCGCGCGCGAAACACGGCGCGAATCTGCGGATCGACGTCGCAGCAGCCGAAGTCCTCCGTATAGCCGATGCGCAGCGTCGACGGATCGATGTGCGGAGCAAACGCGAACGAGTTGGCATTCACGGCATAGCTCAGCGGATCGCCCGCCGATTCGCCCGCCGTCGCCGCGAGTTGCAGCGCCGTTTCGGCGACGTCGCGCCCCATCGGCCCGACCACCGAGATCGGCGTCCAGCCGAGCAGGCGGCGCGAGTTCGGCACGAGCCCCGGTGATGGACGAAAACCCACTACCCCGCACTTCGCGGCGGGAATGCGCAGCGACCCGCCCGTGTCGGAGCCGGTGCAAACCGGCAGCATGTCGCACGCGAGCGCCGCCGCAGAGCCGCCGGACGAGCCGCCGGCATTGAGCGCGGGGTTGAACGGATTGCCGGTCGCGCCCCACACGGGATTGCGCGTATTCGCGCCCGCGCCTAGCTCCGGCACGTTGGTCTTCGCCACGAGAATCGCGCCCGCTGCGCGCAAGCGCTCCACGAGCACCACGTCGCGCGAAGGCACGTGGCCGCGCGACATCGGCGAGCCGTAGGTCGTGAGCAGGCCTGCCGTGTCTTCGAGATCCTTCACGCCAAGCGGCAGGCCGTGCAACAGGCCAAGCGGCTTGCCGTCCATGACGGCCTGCTCGGCAACTTTGGCCGCTTCTCGCGCGACGTCGAAACTCGTCGCCGTAACTGCGTTGACGGCCGGATTGACGGCTTCGATGCGCTCGATGCACGCTTCGAGCAGTTCAACGGGCGAAATAGCTTTTGCGCCGATCAAGCGGCGCAATTCGACCGCGGACAGACTGACCAGCTCGGTCTTGTCATGCATCGTTCGGTTTCCTGATGAAATGATGTTCAGCCGATGGACTCGCCGGTGCGGTCGCGCAGCCAGACGAGCGGGATCAGCGAAATGGCGCAGGCAGCCGCGACATACCAGGCGGGTGCGAGCGGATTACCTGTGCGCGCAACGATCCAGCTTGCCACAAGTGGCGAAAATCCGCCGAAGATCGAGGCGCTTACGACATAGGTCAGCGCGATGCCGGTGGCGCGCACTTCACGCGGGAAGAGTTCGGGGATCATCACGAGCACCGGCACGACCTGCCCCGCCACGAACACGGAGAGGAAAGCGGAAACCGCGCAGAGCAGCGCCATCGAAGGCGCGGCGGAAAGCCATGCGAACGCCGGGTACACGCTCAGCAGCAGCACGATACGCGAGATCACAAGCACGCGCTTGCGGGTGTAGCGGTCGGCGAGCTTGCCCACGAGCGGTGCGGCGACGAACAGCACGAGCGAGCTGACCACGCCCGACGTGACGGCCGCCGTGGACGAAAGATGCAACACGCGCACGGCGTGGTTCGGCAGAAAGAACGCCGTGATGTAGATGGAGACCGAACCGCCGAGTTCGGCGAAGGTGCCGAGTATCGTGAGCTTGAGATGCGTGGTGAGCGCCGCCTTCAACGCGCCGCTGCGTTGGCCGCTATGCGCAGGCGCGGCGCTCAGCGTTTCTTCGAGGCGGCGGCGAATCAACATGCCCACCGGCGCGGCCACGATGCCCACGAGGAACGGAATGCGCCAGCCCCAGCTATCGACCGCTTCCTTGGGCAGCAGCACATTGACGAGCGTGGCGACCACCGCGCCGAGCGCGAGGCCCAGCGCCGTCGCCGCGAAGTTCCAGCTTGCGAAGAACGCGCGCGTGTTGTCGCTTGCATATTCCACGAGCAGCGTGGTGCCGGGGCCAAACTCTCCGCCCGCCGCAAAGCCCTGGATCAGACGCGCCGCAAGCACGATGAGCGGCGCGGCGATGCCCGCCACCGCGTACGGCGGCGCGCAGGCGATCAGCGCGCAGCTCAGCGCCATCAACATGATGGTGAGCACCATGGCGCGCTTGCGCCCGGCGCGGTCCGCATAGGCGCCGATGACGATCCCGCCGAGCGGACGCACGACGAAGCCCACGCCGAAGAGGCCAATGGAAAGCAGGAACTGGTTGACCGACGACGCGGAAGGAAAGAACAGCTTGCCGATCTGGATCGCGAAGAAGCTGTAGATCGTGAAGTCGTAGTACTCGAGCGCCGTGCCTAGCGTGGTGGCGGCAATGACCTGGCCCTTCGAAAGGCCGGCTTTTCCCAGTGCAATTGAGGCCACGACGCTGCTCCTTCAAAAGGGAGTCGAGATGCGAGTTATCATATACGAGAAAAAAACATTTCTCGTATACGACAAAACCCGTAACCGGGAACCGTCCCTTCTATGGCAAAGAGCGCAGCACGAAATACCGCAACCGAGCCTGACAAGCATGCGCAGGCGACAACGGAGATCGATCACGCTGCCGTTGGCGCGCGTCTGCGCGAGGCGCGCAAGGCGCGCGGGCTGACATTGATGCAGCTATCGGAACTGTCCGGCATCGCCGTCTCGACGATTTCGAAGGCCGAGCGCGGCGACATTGCGCTTACCTATGACAAATTTGCGGCGCTGGCGCACGCGCTGAACGTCGACTTCGACACGATTTTCGGGCGCAGGAAGCGCAAGGCGGTCGGCCCGATGAAGCCGTCGCTCACGCGCGCGGGCAAGCAGATGATTTACGACACGCCGAACTACGAGTACGGCATGATCGCCAACGACCTCACGGGCAAACGCATGGTGCCGATGCGCGGACGCATCCACGCCCGCGCGATGGAGGCGTTTCCCGATTACATCCGCCACAGTGGCGAGGAGTTTCTGTTCCTGCTGGGCGGGGAGTTGGAACTGCATTTTGAAAACGGCACTGTCTTCAAGCTGACGCCAGGCGACAGCCTCTACTTCGACAGCGCCGTGGGGCATGTATATCTCAGCACGGGGGCCGAGGATGCCGAGGTGCTGGTCTGTTGCGTTGACAACGACTCACACAGACTGCCTGAAACGCTCTGAGCGAACGCTCGCAAGCGTGACGCCGCCGCTTTTGAGCAGCGGCGTCACGTCGCTCATCGACCGAGCATCGGCAGCTTGAGACCCGCCTCGCGCGCGGTTTGCTGCGCGAGTTCGTAGCCAGCATCTGCATGGCGCATCACGCCCGTGGCCGGATCGTTGTGCAGCACGCGGCCAAGACGCTCGTGCGCCGCCTGCGTACCGTCCGCGACGATCACCACGCCCGAGTGCTGCGAGAAGCCCATGCCCACGCCGCCACCGTGATGCAGCGAGACCCACGATGCACCGCCCGCCGTGTTCAGCAGCGCGTTGAGCAGCGGCCAGTCGCTCACCGCGTCCGAGCCGTCCTTCATCGATTCCGTTTCGCGGTTCGGGCTGGCCACCGAGCCGGTGTCGAGGTGGTCGCGGCCGATCACGATCGGCGCCTTCAGTTCGCCATTCTTGACCATTTCGTTGAACGCCTGGCCCAGACGATAGCGATCCTTCACGCCCACCCAGCAGATCCGCGCCGGCAGGCCCTGGAACGCAATGCGCTCACGCGCCATGTCGAGCCAGTTGTGCAGGTGCGGATCGTCGGGAATCAGTTCCTTGACCTTGGCATCCGTCTTGTAGATATCCTCGGGATCGCCCGAGAGCGCCACCCAGCGGAACGGGCCCTTGCCCTCGCAGAACAGCGGACGGATATACGCGGGCACGAAGCCCGGGAAATCGAATGCGTTTTCCACGCCCATTTCCAGCGCCATCTGGCGGATGTTGTTGCCGTAGTCGAGCGTGGCCGCGCCACGTTCCTGCAGCGTGAGCATCGCGCGCACCTGTTCGGCCATCGATTCCTTCGCGACCTTCACGATGGTTTCGGGCGCAACCTTCTGCGCTTCGCGCCATTGCTCGACCGTCCAGCCCTGCGGCAGATAGCCGTTGATCGGGTCGTGCGCGCTCGTCTGGTCGGTCACGCAGTCGGGCGTGATGCCGCGCTTCACGAACTCGGCGAACACATCGGCTGCGTTGCCGAGCAGACCCACGGATACCGGCTTGCCCGTCTTCTTCGCTTCCTCGATGATGGCCAGCGCCTCGTCGATGGTCTTGGCCTTGCGGTCCACGTAGCGCGTCTTCAGGCGGAAGTCGATGCGCGTCTCGTCGCATTCCACCGCGATCATCGAGAAGCCCGCCATCGTCGCCGCGAGCGGCTGCGCGCCGCCCATACCGCCGAGGCCGCCCGTGAGAATCCAGCGGCCCTTCGGGTCGCCGTTGAAGTGCTGGTTCGCCACCGAATAGAACGTTTCGTACGTGCCCTGCACGATGCCCTGCGAGCCGATATAGATCCAGCTGCCCGCCGTCATCTGGCCGTACATCATGAGGCCCTTGCGGTCCAACTCGTGGAAGTGTTCCCACGTGGCCCAGTGCGGCACGAGGTTCGAGTTCGCGAGCAGCACGCGCGGTGCGTCGGCATGCGTGCGGAACACGCCCACGGGCTTGCCCGACTGGATCAGCAGCGTTTCGTCTTCGTTCAGGTCCTTCAGCGAAGCGAGGATCTGGTCGAAGCACTCCCAGTTGCGCGCGGCGCGGCCAATGCCGCCGTACACCACGAGCGCATGCGGATGCTCGGCGACTTCCGGGTCCAGATTATTCTGGATCATCCGGTAGGCGGCTTCGGCCAGCCAGGTCTTGCAGACCTTCTCCGCGCCGCGCGGCGCGCGGATCGTGCGGGTCGGGTCGAGGCGGGGATCGGTGAAGTTCGGGTGGTTCATAACGTCTTCGTCTCGGATGTTATTCAGGAATGCTGTTTTTATTCAGGCTCTAGCGCTTATTGCTCGGACTCGAACGTCAGCGGGCTGTGCTTGGCGATCGCGCCGTTCTGCACGAGCTTTGCCATCGCGGCGATGTCCGGCGCGAAGTAGCGGTCGAGGTCGTAATGCGGGACTTCGGCGCGCACCGACTGCATGACGTGCGCGAGCGCCGGGCTCGTGTGGTGCGGCGCGCGCAGGTCCACGCCCTGGGCTGCGGCGAGCAGTTCGATCGCGAGGATGTTGGCCGTGTTGTCGGCGATGTCGGCGAGCTTGCGCGCGGCGAACGTCGCCATCGAAACGTGGTCTTCCTGGTTTGCCGAAGTCGGCAGCGAATCGACCGAAGCCGGATGCGCCAGCGTCTTGTTTTCCGAAGCCAGTGCGGCAGCGGTGACGTGCGCAATCATGAAGCCCGAGTTCACGCCACCGTCCTTCACGAGGAAAGGCGGCAGGCCCGAAAGCGTCGCGTCGATGAGCAGCGCGATGCGGCGCTCGGCCAGTGCGCCGATTTCGGCTGCGGCCAGCGCGAGATTGTCGGCGGCGAACGCCACCGGTTCCGCGTGGAAGTTGCCGCCCGACAGCACTTCATTCGTTTCCGGGAAGATCAGCGGATTGTCCGACACCGCGTTCGCTTCGATGAGCAGCACCTGCGCTGCGTGACGCATCTGGTCGAGACACGCGCCCATCACCTGCGGCTGGCAGCGCAGCGAGTACGGGTCCTGGACCTTGCCGCAGTCGCGGTGCGAGAGGTTGATCGCCGAGCCTTCGAGCAGCGTGCGATAGGCCGCTGCCGCCTCGATCTGCCCGCGATGGCCGCGCAGTTCGTGAATGCGCGCGTCGAATGGCTTCACCGAACCGGCTGCCGCATCCACGCAGAGCGCGCCAGCAACGAGCGCCGTGCGATACAGGTCTTCGATTGCGAACATGTTGTAGATGGCGAGCGCCGTGGAAGCCTGCGTGCCGTTGAGCAGCGCGAGACCTTCCTTGGCCTGCAGCGCGAGCGGCTTGAGGCCGACGAGACGCAAGCCTTCTACTGCGCTCATACGCTCGCCCTTCGCAAACACATCGCCCACGCCAAGCAGCACACAGGACATATGCGCGAGCGGCGCGAGGTCGCCCGAGGCGCCCACGGAACCCTTCACCGGAATCACCGGCAGCACGTCGGCGTTGAACAGCGTGATGAGCGTGTCCATCACTTCGCGGCGGATGCCCGAATGGCCGCGGCCCAGGCTGGACAGCTTCAGCGCCATCAAGAGGCGCACGACCGGACGCGACATCGGCTCGCCCACGCCCACGGCATGCGACAGCACCAGATTGCGCTGCAGCAGTTCGAGCTGCTCACGCGGAATATGCGTGCTCGCCAGACGCCCGAAGCCCGTGTTGATGCCATAGGCGGGCTCGCCCTTCGCCGTGATCTCCGCAACGGCGCGTGCGCCTGCGTCGATGCCCGCGAAGCTGGCCGGATCGAGTTCGAGCTTCACGCCCCCATTTTCATCGGCACGCGCGATCTGGCGCAGTTGGGGCAGGGTCAGGTGGCCGGGAGTGAGTTTGATGTTCATTGCGGTGTCAAAGTTGTCTGGACAAGGTGGAATCAGATTACCGAACCAAGCTTGTCTATACAAGTTCAATCTGCTCCACGTATACCCGAATTCGCACTTCCTGACGCCTGAATTACGCCATCTTTCGATTGCGGCACAGTGGAATCCCCAGGTGATAACACCGATTGCCGGTCTTTTCGACACATCGATAATTGTATAGACAACTTGGCGAGCCGAACCTCCCGTACCTGACCGGGCACACGCCAACCATTCTTATCGGAGACTTCATGAAGAAACTTGCCTTGTGTGTCGCCCTCGCCCTTGCCGCCGGCGGCGCGTACGCGAAAGACTGGTCCACCATCCGCTTCGGCACCGACGCGAGCTACGCGCCGTTCGAATCGAAGGCGACGGATGGCAAGCTGGTCGGTTTCGACATCGACCTCGGCAACGAAATCTGCCGCCGCCTGAACGCAAAGTGCGTGTGGGTCGAGCAGGACTTCGACGGCATGATTCCGGGCCTCAAGGCCAAGAAGTTCGACGGCGCGCTTTCCGCGCTCACGATCACCCCGCAGCGCGAGCAGCAGATCGCCTTCTCGGCCAAGCTCTTCAACACGCCTACGCGCCTCGTCGCGAAGCAGGGTTCGCCGCTGCAACCGACCATCGCTTCGCTGCAGGGCAAGACCGTGGGTGTCGAGCAAGGCTCGATTCAGGAAACCTATGCGAAGCAGAACTGGGCGCCCAAGGGCATCAACGTGATTCCCTATCAGAACCAGGACCAGGTCTATCTGGATCTGCAGTCGGGCCGCCTCGACGCCGCACTGCAAGACGAAGTGCAGGCCAATCTCGGCTTCCTGAAGACGCCGCGCGGCGCGGGCTTCGCGTTCGCGGGTTCGGAAATCCCCACCGGCGCCGCCGCTATCGGTCTGCGCAAGGAAGACGCCGATCTCAAGGCGAAGATCGACAAGACGATCGCCGACATGATCAAGGACGGCACGTACAAGAAGATCGAGTCGAAGTATTTCGACTTCGACGTGTACGGCGGCTAAGCACCACCGTCTTCACCTGCAACAACAAAGGGGAGCGCTGCTTCCCTGCGCAGTTCTCCTGCGCAGCTTTCCCGATAAAGGACACATTTCCATGGTCTTTCAAGGCTTCGGCCCGCTGCTCCTCGCGGGCACGTGGGAAACCATCAAGCTCGCGGTGCTCTCGCTCGGCGCCGCGTTTCTGCTCGGGCTTGCGGGCGCGGCCGCCAAGCTCTCGCCCAACCGCGTGCTCTCGCGCATCGGCACGGCGTACACCACGCTCATTCGCGCGGTGCCCGACCTCGTGCTCATGCTGCTGCTGTTCTACAGCATCCAGATCTGGCTCAACGACGCGACCGACATGATGGGCATGGACCAGATCGACATCGACCCGTTCGTGGCCGGCGTCATCACGCTCGGCTTCATTTACGGCGCGTATTTCACCGAGACCTTCCGCGGCGCGTTTCTCGCCGTACCGCGCGGGCAGATCGAAGCGGGCTTCGCCTACGGCATGAGTTCCACGCGCGTGTTCACGCGCATCCTGTTCCCGCAGATGATGCGTTTCGCGCTGCCCGGCATCGGCAATAACTGGCAGGTGCTCGTGAAGGCCACGGCGCTCGTTTCGATCATCGGTCTCGCCGACGTGGTGAAAGCCGCGCAGGACGCTGGCAAGGCCACCCAGTCGTTCTTCTTCTTCACGCTCGTGACCGGCGCGGTCTATCTCGCCATCACGACGGTTTCCAATCTGGCATTGCACCGCCTCGAAAAGCGCTATTCGACCGGTGTGCGGAGGGCAGCGCTGTGATCGAACTGCTTCGTCAATACTGGCCCAACTATCTGTACAGCGACGGCTTCAACATCAGCGGCCTCGCCATCACGCTCTGGCTACTGGTCGTGTCGATCGTGGCGGGCTTCCTGCTCGCCGTGCCGCTCGCCATTGCGCGCGCGTCGCGCAATCCGTGGCTTTCGCGGCCGGTTTGGGTCTACACGTATGTGTTCCGCGGCACGCCGCTCTATGTGCAACTGCTGCTGTGCTACACCGGCCTGTACAGCCTGCACTTCGTGCATTCGAATCCGGTTCTTGGCGACTTCTTTCGCAGTGCCATGAATTGCACGCTGCTGGCGTTTGCATTGAACGAGTGCGCCTACGCCACCGAAATCTTCGCAGGGGCGATTCGCGAGACCACGTATGGCGAGATCGAAGCGGCTCAGGCGTATGGCATGTCGAAGACCAAGGTCTACACGCGCATCATCCTGCCTTCCGCGCTGCGCCGCGCCCTGCCCTCGTACAGCAACGAAGTCATCCTGATGCTGCATGCGACGACGCTCGCTTTCACCGCGACCGTGCCCGACATTCTGAAAGTGGCGCGCGACGCGAATTCCGCCACCTATATGACGTTCCAGGCGTACGGCATCGCGGCGGCGCTCTATGCGTCCATCGTCTTCGCCCTGATCTGGGGCTTCCGCCGCCTCGAAACACGTGTGCTGGCTTATCTGAAGCCGCAAGGCCACTAAGAATTTCACGCAGTCCTGATGGAGTGAACCGAGTATGTACAAGCTGATTGTCGACGACCTGCACAAGAAGTTCGGCGAGAACGAGGTTTTGAAGGGCGTATCGCTCAAGGCAAAGGCTGGCGACGTGATCAGCCTGATCGGGTCGAGCGGTTCGGGAAAGAGCACGTTCCTGCGTTGCATTAACTTTCTCGAATCGCCCTGCTCGGGTCGTATCACGCTCAATGGCGAGGAAATCCGCACGAGCGCCGACCGCGGGGGTTCGCTGCGCGTGAGCGATCCGAAGCAGCTCCAGAAAATGCGTACGCGCCTTTCGATGGTCTTTCAGCACTTCAATCTCTGGGCGCACATGACCGTGCTCGAGAACATCATCGAGGCGCCGGTTAGCGTGCTCGGCCTGAGCCGCAGCGAAGCCGAGGCCCGTGCGCGCAAGTACCTCGACAAGGTCGGCCTCGCAGCCGGTGTCGAGAACAAGTATCCCTCGCACCTTTCCGGCGGCCAGCAGCAGCGCGTGGCGATTGCGCGCGCACTCGCCATGGAGCCCGAAGTGATGCTGTTCGACGAGCCCACCTCCGCGCTCGACCCCGAACTCGTGGGCGAAGTGCTCAAGGTCATGCAAAAGCTCGCGGAGGAAGGCCGCACGATGATCGTCGTCACGCACGAAATGGGCTTCGCGCGCAACGTTTCGAATCACGTGGTGTTTCTGCACAAGGGGAAGATCGAAGAGCAAGGCGACCCCAAGGAGGTGCTCAATGCGCCGCGCAGCGAGCGGCTGCAGCAGTTCCTGGCGGGCCGCTTGAAATAAGGTCGTGGCGGGGCGTCATTTCACGCCCCGCCCGCGCATCGGGGGGCCATGCCGAACGATGCGCCGGCATCGATGTGGGGCTCCGGTTACACGCCTTGTGTGCGCCAGGCCACATTTGCGCAATTGGGCAGCGCTATAGTGAAAGCGTGAACGGGAGCGACGCGCAACGCCCGCCTCCGCGCCCCGCATCAGGCTATCCCCGGACGCCCGCGCCGTTCCATCGCGTCAAAGCAAGGCAGTAATCCGGCTTTTCAGGAGACCTCCCATGAAAATGCTGCTTGCCCTCCTGCTCATCATTCCCGCTACGGCTTTTGCAGACGCAGCGGCCTTCCCCGACGGTTCCGCGAGCCCCAGTGCGGCCGACATCCAGCAACGCCTCTCAGGCAAGGCGTTCGACATCAAGATCGCCGACGGCAGCACGTGGCATGTGCAATACGGCAATAACGGCGACTACGACTTCAAGTCGAGCAAAGGCTTTGCCGACCACGGCGACTGGAAAGCCGAAGACGGCAAGATCTGCAGCAAGGGCACCAAGATGCCTTATTCGTGCAACGAAGTGCGCATGAAAGGCGCCGACCTGTACCTCAAGCGCGACAACGGCGAGATCATCCAGTTCGTCGAATCGCAGTGAGCGACGCCTGGCAGGCCCAATCAATCGAAAGCCAATCGTCGGCGCTCGATTGATTGGGCCTAAACTACCGGCATGCCGCCCACTTCAGACGAACGCATGCCAGCTAGCGCAGCCCTCGACGCCCGTGCCCCCACCGTCAACCACGCGCACGCCGAAGCCCTTCAGGACCCGGCTCTGCTGCGCCGTTTATTGCGCGCGAAAGACCGCATGGACGCCGCCTCCCACGAGGCCTGGCCCGTCAAGCGCCTGGCCGAGGTGAGCGGTGTATCCGAAGCGCATTTCGCGCGCTCCTTCAAGCGCGCTTTCGGCCTCCCGCCGCATCGCTATCTGCTCACGCGGCGCATCGAGCAGGCCACCACCCTGCTGCGCGACACCGATCTGGACATTACCGATATCGCCTTCGCCACTGGCTGGGAGAGTCTTGGCACCTTTGGCCGCACGTTTCGCGACGTCACCGGATCGAGCCCCAGCGCCATGCGCGATCAGGCGCGGGCCAATCTGGCCGAGATCGACAGGGTGCCCGCCTGCGTGCTGAAAGCGGCGCAGCGCCCCGATCTCACCACAGCAGTTTTGGAGAAGCGCCGGCGCGCGGGCAAAGCTAAAGTGCAGCCCTGAGGTACGGTCAATAACCAGGGAGGTGTCATGAATCAAGGTATCAATGTGGTGGGGCTGTATGTGGACGACCAGGACGAGGCGCTCAAGTTTTACGTCGACAAGCTGGGATTCCGTGTGCATACCGATGTACGCAATGGCGCATACCGCTGGCTCACGGTCCAGCACCCGGAGCAGCCCTCGTTCCAGCTCGGGCTCTTCCTGCCCGGCCCGCCCGTTCACGATGAGGCCACCGCGCAAACGCTGCGCGCCATGGTCGCCAAGGGCGCGATGCCGCCGCTCGTCCTGGCTGTGGCGGACTGCCGCGCCAGCTACGAGCGCCTGAAGGGCCTGGGCGTGGAATTCACCCAGGAGCCGATCGACCGCTACGGCAGCGTCGACGCTGGTTTTCGCGACCCCGCCGGCAACGGCTGGAAAATGATTCAGGCGCCTAAGTAGTCACCCAGGCGGCCGTAGAGGCTATGCACGCGCGGCGCTGAAGGCGACGCATTCGGCCGCGTCTTCGAAATGCTCCCGGCTTTCGGCGATTTCCTGATAGTCGATCTCGCCGTCGAGCATGACGTATTCGTGTATGCGCAGGCCCGCGCACAGGATCACCTCGATATTGCGATCCGTTGCCGGAAACACGGCCTGTGGCTTGCCCTGCTGGGTAATCACCAGAAGCTGGCTGCCCAGCCGGTCCTTCATGAATAGCGTCTGCGTGACCCGCGAGGTTTGCACGCGCGTACGATCGCCAATCAGGTCCAGATACGTTTCACTGATGTTCTTGAACATTGTTGCCTCCATTTAGGCGCTGCCTGCTGCTGGCTTTCAGTTCGATGACAAATCAACTATAGTGCCGAAGCGACCCGTTCGCTGGCGACATCCTGTCGCAAGCGAGCGCTTAATGGAGCGCACCCGTCTTCAGATCATTGACACGTTTGCGCTATTCGTGCGCAGCGAACGGCGCGTGGCCGTCCATCCAGTCGTACTGGCTGGTCGGCGTCGCCCACGCCCAGTTCGACGGCGAACGCGCCGCCGCGCTGCGGCTTGCGCGTTCTGCGCCGCTACGCGGCGCAGCGCCCGTCGCGCGATCCTCGGTGCTCGTCTCGTGGCTTTCCGCGATGATGTCTTTCATTTCGTCCCGCTCCAAAGAATTTAGACCCGCATGCAGCTGCCGGCGGTTTGCGCGGCGTGATCGGCATGCTTTTCGATGTGAGCGAACGATACGGCAATCCAGCGAAGCGCTTTTCGCTTCAAATGCCATTCTTTTAGGCTTCGGCGCCACCGGGCGTTAACGCCAGGCCCAGCCGGGCCCGGCCAGGCCGGGCCCGCCACGAAACGGCATGGCGTCTCGCGGCGGCACAAGATGACAATTCAATGACCATTTGAGTGCCTGAAGACCCGGCACGCACGAAGGCGGCGGTCAGGGCGTGGCGTCCCAGCCGTGTGACGCGAGGACCTTGTCGAGCAGAAAGCGCAGCGCCACGCGCTCGGCCTCGTTCAGCCCGTGGTAAAGGTCGCTGTCGCGCTTGTCCAATGTCGGGCCGATCTTTTTGAAAATCTTGCGGCCTTCGGCGGTGAGCGAAATGATGACGCTGCGCCCGTCCTTGTCGTTGCCCGTGCGCGCGAGGATCTCTTTCAGGAGCATGGCTTCGACCGTGCGGCTCGCCTGGCTCTTGTCGAGGTTGGCGCGCCGCGAGATGTCCATCACGGTTTGCGGGCCGAACGTGCCGATCGCGGCGATGATGCTCGCCTCCGGATACGGTACACCCAGCTTGTCGCGCGACATCTCACTGCTCATGCGATCGGCGATCTTGGTCAATGCCTTCAGCCGATAAGTCAGCGAGGCGTCTGCGCCTGGCTCATTCGTGCTTGCCATATGCCCACTCGAGAATTGGATCCGGAAACCCGGCAAAGAAACCCGCGTATGTTGCACCGATCCCGCCCGCGAGGTCAACCGTGCGGGAACCACGAGGGGACTGCGAGGCGACCGCTGGGTCACTTTGGAGCAACTATGCGGCAACTGCCGTGCGCCGGCGCACTGTGCGCATCATTAAGGTGCGTGCACCGTGCGAAGGCGCCATACCCGGTGTCCTCGCGCATACGCAATTTCATCACTCGCTTTGATCCTGGCCGCTTATACTGCACGCGTTCAACGCGCGCGAAGATGGCCATGAGCAAACGAATGACTGTCCGGCACTCGCCGGTGCACGGAAAAGGCGTCTATGCGTTGCGGCACCTGCGGGCCGGCGAGCGCATCTTCGAATACAAAGGCAAGATCATGAGCTGGCGCAGCGCGGCCCGGCGTTATCGTCTGCGTGAAGACGGCGCGCATACGTTTCTCTTCGGCCTTTCCGATGGCCGCGTGATCGACGGCGGCCAGGGCGGCAACTGGGCGCGCTGGCTCAATCACGCGTGCCAGGCGAACTGCGAGACCATCGAAATTAACGGCCACGTATTCATCGACGCGTGCCGCGACATTCTGCCAGGCGAAGAGCTCTTCATCGACTACGCGCTCGAACTGCCCGACGACGCCTGCGAAGACAGCATGCGCGAATACACCTGCCGCTGCGGCGCGCTGGCGTGCCGCGGGACGATGCTCGCCGGCGCCGGTGTCAGCCCGGACGCCGGCGTTAGCATCGTCAGCGTGATGAGCCTGCTTTAGGCTTCACGTCGATCAAAACCGGTGCCGCATGCCGATCGCGACAACCGTCTGCTGATTCGTCGACGAAGGCGACTGCCCGCTGATATCCGCACCCAGACCCGACCCATCCGCGCTGATGTGCTGGTAGCTTGCCTGCGCATAGACGTCGGTGCGCTTCGACAGGAAGTAGTCGGCCTGCACCGAGACCTCGTGCCAGCGCGGGTGATACTCGCCGCCTGAACTCGAAAGCGCGCCCTGCGTGTACGTGTACGCGCCGTTCAGACTGAATTGCGGCGTGAACATATAGCTCGCGTTCACCTCGTAGTTGCTGAAGCTCGCACCCTGCCCGTTCTGCACGAGGCCGAGGCTGTTCGCGCCATTGATCGTGTCGAGGCCGCCCAGTTGCGAGCGGGTCCACACAAAGCCGAAGCGCGCATTGCGTGTGACGTAGTTCACGCCCGCGCCATAGGTGCGCTGCTGGGCCGCGATGAAGGTTCGGTCGGTGAGCGTGAGCGCGCCGTTCGTGTTGCTGCTGCCGCCGTTGTTCGCCTGCAGGTAGCCCGCGCCGAACTCGAATCCGCCGAAATCGTACGACGCGCCGAAACTATAGAGGCGATTGTCAGCAAAGCCGCCCGCTTCGTTCGAGAAGCCGTAGAGCGCGCCAAACTTCGCGCCGCCGTAGTTCGCGCTCGCGTACTTGACCGCGTTGTTCACGCGGAACGAGTTGTTGAGGTTGTCGTTGTCGTACGGGTGAGCCGAGAGATTGTTGCCGCCCGGATGACGCCCCGTGAAGCTGAGCGGCGCGAGATAGTCGACCACGGAGTCATACTGGCGGCCCAGCGTGAGCGCGCCGTAGCGATTGTTTTCGAGTCCCGCGTACGCCTGGTAGCCGAACATGCGGCCGCCCTGGCGCAGCGTGCCGTTCGTGACGCTAAAGCCGCTCTCAAGACGGAAGATGGCCCGCGTGCCGCCGCCCAGGTCTTCGCTGCCGGTCACGCCCCAGTGACTGCCCGTAACGTTGCCGCTGCCGGCCGCGAAGAGGCTATGGCCGCCAGCGTTGCTGTTGTACGAGAGACCGGCGTCGATCACGCCGTACAGCGTCACACTGCTTTGCGCGTGGGCCCCGCATGCATAGGCCGCGGTCAAGGCAGCGGCGACGAGCGTCTTTTTCATTGTTTTTTCCTTCGAGTTGTCACGAGTTTGACTTGAGGCTTGCGCCGCGCAGCGCGCAAACCGGCCCCGCATTCGCGCTGGGCGAATGCGGTCCGGTGTCGTGAAGACACGCGCTGAAACGGCGGATAGAACGGGCTGGCTACGCTGCGCTAGCGGCAGTTGGCGATGCCCTGTTGACCGGCGAGACCGTCGATCAGAACTTGAAGCTGTCCGCGCGAGCACGGCTCGATGCGCGCGCGAACGCTGAATACTTCAGCGAGGCTTTCGGCCGTGACGACCTCGGCCGGTGCGCCAAGGCGCGCAATGCGCCCCCGGTGCAGCAGCATCGCGCGGTCGCACGAACGCACGGCCGCGTTGATGTCGTGGAGCACAACCACGGTGACGATCGCGCGCTCGCGAGTCACGTCGCGCAGCACCTGCATCACCTGGAACTGATGATTGAGGTCGAGCGCGGAGCACGGCTCGTCGAGCAGCAGCACCTGCGGATCGCGCACCAGCGCCTGGGCAATCCCCACCAACTGGCGCTGCCCGCCCGAGAGTTCGTCGAGCGAGCGGCCCGCGAGCGCGGCAATGCCAAGCCGCTCGAGCACCGCATGCGCGTGCGCGATTTGGGTGGAAGATGCGCCGCGCTGCAATGCCGGATCGCGTCCCGCACGCGCGGCCACCACGACCGACTCCAGCACGCCCAGGCGCACGCCGGCCGGCAACGCCTGCGGCAGATACACCACGCTATGCGAACGCGCGCCAGAAACGGTGAGCTTGAGCGGCGCGCCATCGAGCGAAAGCGACCCGCTATGTGGCGCGTTCAGGCCCGCCAGCGTGCGCAGCAAGGTGGATTTGCCGCTGCCGTTCGGCCCGAGCAGCGCCGTGATCTCGCCGCGCGCGAGCGGCCCGGCGCTCAATTCGCTCAGCACTTCGCGCTTGCCGTAGCGCACCGAAAGCGCGTGAATCGACAGTCCGCTCATTGCGACATCCCCTGCGAGCGCACGACGATGCCGAGAAAGAGCGGAATGCCCACGAGCGCCGTGACGATCCCCACGGGAATGAGCACGCCAGGCACGAGCAGCTTCGAGGCGATGGAGGCGAGCGAGAGCATCAGCGCGCCGAGCAGCAGGCTGCCCGGCAGGTAGAAGCGATGATCCTCGCCGAACAGCGTGCGCGCGATATGCGGCGCAATCAGCCCGACAAAGCCGATGGTCCCGACGAACGACACGGCCAGCGCCGAAAGCGCCGACACGCGCAGCAGCGTGCCCAGGCGCAGGCGCCGCACGTCGATGCCGAAGCTCGCCGCGCGCTCTTCGCCCAGGCGCAGCGCGGTGAGCGTCCACGCGTTGCGCATCGAAAACGGCAGGGCCAGCGCGAGCGCTGCCGTGAGCACGCCGATCTTCGGCCAGTCGGCGCGAGCGAGCGAACCGAGCGTCCAGAACACGAGGCCTTGCAGCGCGTCGGCGGAAGCGATGAACTGCATCAGCTCGACGAGCGCATGAAACGAGAACACGAGCGCGATGCCCATGAGCACGACGCCCGCCGTGCTCATGCCGCGCCAGCGCGCGACGAAATCGAGCAGCAGCGCCGAGGCGAACGCGAACACGAATGCGTTGGCCGAGACGATCCACGTTTGCGCGACGCCTGGAATCGCCACGTCGAGCACGATGGCGAGCGACGCGCCGAAAGCCGCCGCCGCCGAAACGCCCAGCGTATAGGGGCTCGCGAGCGGATTGTTGAGGATCGTCTGCATCTCCGCGCCCGAAATGCCGAGCGAGGCGCCGACCACGAGTGCCATGACCGCATACGGCAAGCGGATCTGCCAGACGATCACGCTATTGGCGGGGTCGGCAGATGCGGGCACGAAGATCGTGCGCAGCAAAGTCGCAATGGGCAGGCCCGAAGGGCCCGAGCTGAGGTCGAACAGCAGTGAGGCGACGATCAGCAACGCGACCGCGACGAGGCACAGCGCGCGGCGCCGCGTGAGGCGCGCGTAGGCGCGCATCTGCAGCGTTGCATCGGGCGTCGCGTCCGCCGGCTGCGCGGCCTCTGCGGCGAGGCGCATGCCATTCATCGCGCGGCCTGCTGCGCTGGCGCATCGACCCACTCCGTGCCCGTATCGGGAATCGCGAGGAAGCGGCGATACAGCTCGCGCTCGGTCGCATGCACATCGAGCGTGCTGAACTGCTGCGGATAGAACCACTTCGCAAACGCCTCGATCGCGACGATGTTGTACGGCGAGTCGTAATAGTTGTGCGAGATGCCATGCACGCGGCCATCGTGAATCGCCTTGATGGCGTTAAAGCCTGGGCGCGCGGCCAGTTGCGCGAGGCTCGCGTCGGCGTCGTGCTCGCTCGTGAGCGCGCCTACGCGCAACGAAGCGAGGCCGGGCTTCGTGCGGCTGCCCGTGGCGATATACACATCGGGCTGCGCGGCGATCACCTGCTCCATGCTGATGTCGCCGAGCACGCCGGGCAACAGGCCCGCCGCGATGTTGCGGCCGCCCGCGGCATCCACGAATTCGCCGAAATTGCCCTTGCCCGCCGTGTGGCAGCAGCCGGCATCCCACACGCCCGCCAGCATGTCCACGAACACCTTCGGGCGCTGCGACTCGGGAATCGCGTTCACCACTTGCTGCACGCGCGCGAGATGCTGCTGGTAGAACTGGATGTAGGCATCGGCTTCCTTCTCGCGATGCAGCACCTCGCCGAGCAGCTTGATGCTCGGCAGCGTGTTCTGCATGGGGTGCACGCGGAAGTCGACGAACACCACGGTCGTGCCGGTCGCTTCGAGCTGCTTCACGAGCGCGTTGTAGCGGCTCGGGCCATGGCCCGCCACGCTGAAGATCGCCACGTCGGGCTTGAGCGCGAGCGCCTTCTCGTCGCTGATGCTGTCCTCAGTCGCCTTGCCGATCAGCGGAATCTGGCGGATTTCCGGGAAGCGTTGCGCGTAGGCGTCGTAAGTCTGCGGATCCATGGTCGGCAGGTCGCCCTGCCAGCCCACGATGCGCGCGAGCGGCTTCTGGCCCTCGAGCAGCGCGACCGCCGAAAGCAGGCGGCTTTCGCCAAGCAGGATGCGATGCGGCTCGGCGGGCACCTTGATCGTGCGGCCCGCGAGGTCGGTCACGACGAGCGGCGCCTGAGCGGTTTGCGTGGCGGCTGCTGGCGTGGCGGCTTGCGCAACCGCGCTGCCGCTCAAGGCGATGGCGGCAGCGGTCGCAGCCATGACGGCGCCCCGCTGCGCCGCGTTGGTCAAGCCGGGGATCAATCGAAAGGTCAACATGATATATTCAGTAAATGCGAACGATTGCTATTTGCGGGTGCAACTTTAACGGCCGCTTGTAATGGCGATGTGTTGAAACCGGCCGTTTTGTAATGGAATGTGTTGGCGCGGCTTAAGGCCCGCGGCAGCAAGAGAAAAAAGATGGATCACATACTGGTCGTCGACGACGACGCCAACATCCGGCAACTGCTGCGCGACTACCTGCGCGAGATGGGCTACCAGGCGAGCGCCGCCACCAACGGCGCGCAGATGAAGCAGATACTCGCCACCCACCAGGTCGACCTGATCGTGCTCGACCTCATGCTCGACGGCGAAGACGGACTCGACCTCACGCGCGAGCTGCGGCGGGTTCACGACACGCCGGTCATCATTCTTTCGGCGCGCGGCGGGCTGCTCGACCGCATCCTCGGCCTCGAAATGGGCGCCGACGACTATCTGCCCAAGCCTTTCGATCCACGCGAGCTGCTCGCCAAGATCAAGGTTGTCCTGCGCCGCACGCGCGCGGTGCCCGGCACGCGACCCGCCGACGCGAACGCGTTCATCACCTTCGCCGGCTGGCGCCTCGACACGCGCATGAAGCAGATGCGTTCGCCCGACGGCGTGGTCGTTTCGCTCGGCGGCTCGGACTACCGCACGCTGCGCACCCTGCTCGATCATCCGAACCGCCCGCTTTCGCGCGAGTTTCTGCTCGACCAGGTGTTCAGCAAGAGCCTGACGCCGCTCGACCGCGCCATCGACGTATGCGTGAGCCGGCTGCGGCAGCAGCTCAAGGATTCGGCGCGCGAGGCCACGCTCATTCGCACCGTGCGCAACGAGGGCTATATGCTCGTGGCCGAAGTCGGGTACGAAGCGTGAGGCGGGTCGTTGATTTCGCTTCGAGGTTGCGCCTCTGGCCTGACACGCTTTACGGACGCCTCGTCGTGATCCTCGCGGCGGGCATGTTCGCGGGGCAATTGCTGACCAGCACGATCTGGTTCGAAACGCACGACAACCGCACGCTCGAAATTCCCGCGCGCCTCTTTGGCAGCCGTCTCGCCGATACGGTGCGCCTGATCCAGCGCGCGCCCAATGCCGCGACGCGCGAGGCGATCGTCGGCACGCTCGGCGACGACCGTTATCGCCTGCAGTGGGTGCAGGGCGCGCCGCTGCCCACGCCCGCCACGCTTTCGCTCGCGCAGCGTGCGACCGCCGGGCTGATCGAGGGTGTGATCCGCAAGCGCCTGGGAGAGCCCATCGACGTGCATCTCATCGACGCCCAGGTGCGCGACGGCGCGCGCCGCGAAGGCGGCGTGCTGAGCCTGTTCGACTCGCGCATGCCCACCGGCGACTTTCACGTGCAACTCGAAGTGCCAGGTCGTGGATGGCTCGATATCCACGCGAACGAAGGCCAGGCGGGCATGCATACCGAGCGCGGCGCGCTCGTGATGGATTACCTGTTGCGTATCTATCTGCTGCGCTTCGCAGCGGTGTGCCTGATCGCGATGGTCGCGGTGCGCTTTGCGCTCGCGCCTTTGCGCCGCTTCGCGGCGGCCGCCGAAGCGCTCGGGCGCAACATTTATCGCGCGCCGCTTGCCGAAGCCGGTCCGCGCGAAGTGCGCAATGCGGCGCACTCGTTCAACGCGATGCAGCAGCAGTTGATCGACAGCTTTGCTGCGCGCACGCGCTTTCTGAGCGCTGTATCGCACGACTTGCGCTCGCCGCTCACGCGCTTGCGCCTGCGCGTGGAAATGCTGCCGGACCCGGCTTCGCGCGAGCGTTTGCGCGGCGATCTCGAAGACATGGAAGGTATGGTGCGCGCTACGCTCGACGCCGTGCAGGGCGTGGAGATCACCGAGCCGCGCCAGCGCATCGACCTCGTTTCGATGCTCGAAGGACTCGCCGGCGATGCTCGCGAACAGGGCCAACGCGCGCGCGTGACCGGCAGCGTGCGCGCGCCCGTTCCAGGCTTTGCGCGCAACCTCAAACGCTGCCTCCAGAATCTGTTCGACAACGCGATTCGCTATGGCGGCGAGGCGAGCGTCACCGTGAGCGACGTTGGCGATGGCGTGCGCGTAATCATCAGCGACAACGGGCCCGGTATCGCCGACGCCGCGCTGCTCGAACGCGTGTTCGAGCCGTACTTCCGCATCGATTCACGCAGCAGCGATGCGCCCGGTGGCACGGGATTGGGGCTCACGATTGCGCGCAGCGTAGCGGCCGCGCATGGCGGCACGCTCATGCTGCGCAACCGGGTGGTGGATGGGCGCATCGTCGGGCTCGATGCGGATCTGACTTTGCCGCGAGGCGATTGACCGGCTCCGTGCTGCTTATGCCTTCAGCACCGACGGGTCGATATACCCCGGCACCGCAGCCGAAAGCGATTGCTTCAACTCACGGCTGCCCGCATCCGCCAGCACTTCGCTTTCGCCCGCTTCGAGCGCGTCGTAGGCCTGGCGAACGACATCGGCGGGACTGACTTTCGGCACGTCGAAGTCCTTGGTGAGATCGGTATCCACGAAGCCGACATGCACGCCGACCACGCCGATATTGCGCGCCCTGAAGTGCAGCCGGATGTTGTTGGTATAACTCCAGGCCGCCGCCTTCGAAGCGGAATACGGTGCAAGGAACGGCACGGCTCGCCACGTGACATCGGAGAGCACGTTGATCACACCGCCGTTGCCGTCGCTGGGCAGCACGGACTCGAACGCGCGGGTCGTGCGAATGACGCCATAAAAGTTCGTTTCGAAAATGCGCCGGGCCTGCTCCTCCGCCTCTGTCGCAAGCGGCGACTCGAGTATTTCCGCAATCCCCGCGTTGTTCACGAGCAGGGTCACGTCCGACGCGATCTTCGCCGCCGCCGTGACGGAGGCCGGATCCGTCACGTCGATCTTGACGGGAACGATGCCGGGCTCGCTAAAGCGTTCCGGGTTGCGCACCCCTGCGTAGACCTTGGCAGCTCCGCGGGCAAGCGCTTCGCGTGCAAAAGCCAGTCCGAGACCGCGGCTGGCGCCCGTGACGAACACAACGGAATTCTTGATCTTCATTTTGAATCTCCTGAATTAGCAGTGAAAAGTGATCGAGTGATCGAATCAGGCCTGGAAAAGCTCGCGGTTGGCGCGAACGAACGCCTCGACCGTCTGCGGCGCCTTTCCAGTGACTTGCTCGATGATGCTATCGGTACCCTTGAACACGCCGTTCTGGTAATCGACGGCGACTTCAATGAAATGCTGGATAGCAAACTCGGGAAGGTCGTACTTTTGCAAATGCGCGCGATATTCATCGAGCGTACCGGGGCGATAGACGATCTTCCGGTCGATGACCTTGCCGATTTCATCGGCAATGCCATGGTGGTCGAGTTCGACCGGGCCGCAAAGCTCGTAGGCCTTGCCAATGTGGCCCGACGGTTGCGCGAGCACCGTGGCGATGAAGCGTGCCTGGTCGACAGCGGCGATCGGCGCATGACGTCCCGCGCCGTACGGCAGCGTGATCTGCCCTTCCTCGACGATGGTGTCGCGCACCCACGGGAAGATCAGCCATTCGGAAAAGAAGGTCGGGCGAATATGAATGGTCGGCACACCTGACCAGTCGAGCACGCGCTCCGCGATCCAGTGATCGCGCGCCGCGTGGCTCTTCGCATGTTCGCGCGCGGAAATCTGCGACATTTCCACGACGACTTCGAGACCCGCACGGCGCGCGGCGTCCGCGAAATACGCGGTGCCCTGAATGAACCCGGGCCGCACGGGATAGCAGAGATAAGCGCCCGTCACGCCTGAAGTGGCGCGAATCAGGTCGTCGTGATCGAGCAGATCGCCCACCACGACTTCGGCGCCGGCGGCACGCAGCGCGGCACTGCGCGCGTCTTCCGTACGGACCATTGCGCGAACCGCATGGCCGGCTTCGAGCAGGTTGTTGACCACATGCACGCCGGTCTTGCCCGTGGCGCCGGTAATCAGGAATTTACGCTGTTGCATGATGAATCCTCCGTTTATAGTGCATATGCACATATGAGAGCGAGTTGAATCGCCAGTCGCTGGCGACAGCTTTCTTCAAAGCATTTCGATGTGTTGCCTCACGTCTTCCAGCAGCGACGCGGAAGCGTCCTGATCGGGGATGATGCGCGCCATGGTCAGCGCGCCGATCATGGCCGCGAGCGCGAACACGGCCTGCGAGCGGTCCGCCTCTTCCTCCGGTGTTGCCATGCGCGCGGCCAGCATGTCCACGAGCGCGCCGAACCCGCGCGTCGCCGCCGTGCGTGTAGCGTCGTCCGCGCGCGCCAGTTCGCTGCCCATGCCGGCAAGCGGGCAACCGTTCGCTCGCGCATCGCGATGACCGGTGGACATGTACGCATCCACGACCGCCCGGAACGCGTCCTCGCCCGTAGCGCCATCGGCGGCCGCGGCGAGATTTTCGACGATGCCGGCAAGCCCCGCCTCGCAAGCTTCGGCAACCAGTTGATCTTTCGACTCGAAATGGCGATAAAACCCGCCATGCGAAAGTCCCGCGGCGGCCATCACGTCGGCGAGGCCCGTTGCGTGGATGCCATTCGCCCTGAATGCGCCGGCCGCGACTTCCACGATGCGCTCGCGCGTTTGCGCCGTTTCGACCTTTGACTTCCTCATGATGACCTGCGCTCCGTGATTCGATGTTGCTTTAGATGGTAGTCATCATCTAAACGGAAGTCAAGGCGCGTTTCAGTGGGACCGCGAGGATGGACCGTTTTATTTTGGTGCCCGTTGGTTATTCGAGCGGCCGTTCCGCACTGAAAGAAGTCGTCGCCGGCCATCGGACTTTGCACCCTCCACAGCTGATACCGCGGTTGTACAATCCGTAACTCGCGAACCATCTCCGCTGCCATGCTGAAAATCAGCCCCCCGACGTTGAGCGATGCCGAGGCGCTACTGGCATTCGAGGTCGAAAACCGCGCCTACTTCGAGCAATGGATTAACGCTCGCGCTAACGACTACTACAGTGCTTCCGCCGTTCGCAAATCGATAGAAGGAGCAACGAGCGATAAAGACGCCGATCGAGCCTATCAGTACCTCGTTTGGCTCGACGATACGATCGTCGGTAGAGTCAATCTCGTCAGCATTACTCGCCCATATTTCAACAAGGCGACGCTTGGATATCGCATAGGAGAGCACTTTGCCGGACGTGGCTATGCATCTGAAGCCGTTAGGCTTGCGATCCATATTGCAGCAAAGGAGCTAAATTTGTCGCGAGTCGAGGCAATTGTACGGCCTCAAAACATCGGGTCGATGCGTGTCCTGGAACGGAACGGGTTCGTGGCGTTTGGGCGAGCCAGCAGGGCCATGCATCTCCATGGCGAATGGCACGACCTCGTCTATTTCGAATGCCATCTCGACGAGCCGGGAGCGGCGCCTGCGATAGGCCCAGGGAAGGCTGAGTGGACTCCCAATTCGATCTAGTCGTTTTGGGACGGATGATAAGCAAAGCGCCAATTTTTACGCAGCCGAATGGCCGTTATCGCTCAAAAACGCACCAATCCACGCCCTCTTTGGTAGGACCGCTATCGGTCGGGTAGCGCCCACGGGTCAGACTAGATCTCCCTTCAATCGAAAGGAGATTGGCATGAGCACATCAACCAGCACAGGTCTGCAGCGGGCAACCGCTTGTTCGTGCAAAGGAATTTGCAACGAACTTCGCTCTGCTGTCGACGGGCCGAAGGCGGCCGATGAATAAGAAAAAACGCCACTGGCACAAGCCAGTGGCGTTTTTCACTGCATCGACCCACCGCCTTCCGGAGCCACCGCGGCGGCGGCGAGCGGGCAGTCCTTACACGGCGGCGATCGCCTGGCGGGCGGAAGCGAGCGCCGCGCTCGCTGCGTCCGGGCCCATCGCCAGGCCTTCAGCGTGGATGAAGCTCACATCGGTCATGCCGAGGAAGCCGAGGAACGACGTCAGGTACGGCGTCTGACTGTCGTGCGGGGTGCCGTGATACTTGCCGCCGCGCGCCGTGACAACGTACACCTTCTTGCCCGTAACGAGGCCTTCGGGGCCGTTTGCGGTGTACCGGAACGTGATGCCGGCTCGCGCGATGAAGTCGAAGTACGTCTTCAGTTGCGACGAGATGCCGAAGTTGTACATCGGCGCGCCGATCACGATAACGTCCGCGGCTTGCAATTCTGCGATGAGCGCTTCACTGCGCGCGGCGATGGCCTGCTGCTCCGGCGTGCGCTGCTCAGCCGGCGTGAAGAACGCGCCAAGAATGGCGTCGTCGAGGTGCGGCAGCGGCTCGGCCTGCAGGTTGCGCGTGACGACTTGCGCACCCGGATTCGATTGTTGCAGCTTCTCCGTCAGTTCGTTGACGAGGAGCGTCGACTGTGCGCCTTGCGAGCGGGCGGCGGAATTGATTTGCAGGATCGTGGTCATCGTGGTCTCAGGCTTCAGTTTGGGGCGCACAGTGTGGCGCGAGTGAAGCCATTGTCCGCGGTAATCGGGACTGGATAAATCCATCCGGGCGCGATGAATTGTTGCACCAGCGGGACAATCATCCGTGCTCAGCCGCGCTGAGGCGGCGCATTGGTGACATTCGGGTCTACAGTGAGCTGTCTCGCAGGACATCGCGCAGGTGAGAAAACGACGTTCCGGCCGCTACACCACGCGATGATATGTTGCGTGAGCCGCGCAGCGGTACCCCGCGGCTGGTCCCGTAACAGCATGCCGGCGTCCGCGCAAAATCCCTCAAGAGCGACCTCGTCCATCTCCGCCTCCGGATTCTGCTTGCACGCACCGGGTACCCGATATCCGCGAGTACCGCTTCTGTTCGACTGAGTATCGGGTCCGGGATACCCGTTGTGGCGACGAGTGCAAGGACTGGAGCCTGGAGAATTGTCCGTTCTGGGAGCACCAACAGGAACCCGCCGGTCCTCGCGGGAAGACGTGGCGGGCGGGTGTTGCAGGTGGATGACAAGCGGACGCGAGGCGACGGAGCCTCGTGCCTCGACGCCTCGGCACCGGCGGTGCCGAATCAGTTGTCGTCGCTTCTGGACGGGAGATGCTCGTGAGGCTCGGGCTCGGCCGCGTCGGCGTCAGGCAGGTCGTCGGGGGCCGGATTTTTTCGGCCCGTCTGTCCGGCCGGCCGATCGGGCTGGCCAGTCGTACCGGCGGAAGGGCGCGCGGCGTCGGGAGCGGTGCCGGTCGGACCGGCGGGTGGATGGGAGGTCATGATGGGCTCCTGCGCTGAAGAATGCAGCTCCATCATGATAGACCGCGTGGCCGGTCCGGGGGAGACGCGCGGGCAAGCCGGGGAAAACATGGGACGTTGACGAGGTCAGCCTTGCCCAGCTCGAGGAAGTCCAGGCGCAGCTTCATCGCGATCTGCCGCGCGCGCTATCCCCGAACCACGGCGATTTTCTTTTATCCCTCGTGAGTCTGGACCCCGACTGGGCGCTGATGCTTTACAACCATCTGCGCGATATGCCCGCGATACGCTGGAAGATTGAAAACCTGAGCAAGCTTCGCACACGCGACAAACGGCGCTTTTCCGATCAGGAAGCACGACTACGCGAAGCATTTGCAGCAATTGATCGCGAGGACAAGCGCGCATAGGAGATCGCGTGCGCGTCGGTTTCGCCTGATAAGTCGCGAACCGGGCCAGAAGGAGGCTTTCATTTGATACGTCGCCATGACAGTGAGCCGGCTGCTGCCCTTCCGCAAGCGGCCACTCGATCGCCCTGAGCTCGCGTCGTATCATCGACCAAAGCAGTTCCCCTCAGACCGGTCAACATAGTCATGGCGCCTCAATTCGAAATCAGCGAAACCCTGGTCGGCGCACTTTCGCTGCGGGCCATCAAGTCATTTCTCGCGGCCGCAAAGTTCAGCAGTTTTACGGGGGCCGCCAACGCGCTGAGCGTGACCCCGGCGGCCGTAAGCAAGCAGGTGCGGGAACTGGAGGATTACCTCGGGACGGCGCTCTTTGTCCGCTCAGGCAGGACTGTCGCACTGACGGCCGATGGGGAGATGTTCAAGGATGCCGCCCAGCTTTCCCTGATCAATATTCATCAAGCCGCCGAACGCCTGCGCAAGAAAATCCCCGCCAGGCAGACCCTGACCGTATGCTGTTCGCCAGCGTTTTCGGCGCTATGGCTCCACAGGCGACTGCCCGAATTCCTTCAGGACGCCCCGGATATCGAACTCACCGTGCTGGCCACGCAGAATTACGTCTCGATGGAAGGAGGGGTGCGGCCGGATGTGTACATCGCGAAACTGGCCAGCTTGCGCGACGGATACGACAGCGAGCACCTGTTCGACGACGAGGTCTATCCGGTCTGCACCCCCCAATATCTGCAGAACCATGGTCCGATCGAGTCGCCCGAAGACCTGCTGAACGTGTCGCTGCTGGACCTCAGCGCCTACGGCCGTTCGCAGATCTCCGAGCATATCGACTGGAAAGTCTGGCTGGCGCTGCACGACGTGGACACCCCTTGGTGCGCAGACACGCCGCGACAACTGTTCACCAGCAATGACTATCCGGCCATCGTGCAACTGGCGCTGGCACATCAGGGAGTGGCGCTGGGCTGGCATCATCTCGTCGGACACCTGGTCGATAGCGGCGAGCTGGTGCGTCCACTGCCGCACAAGACCGTGATGAGGAATCGTGGCCATTACCTTTCAGTGCGGAAGGACAAGGCCGACGCCAGCGTATGCAAACGGTTCTGCCAGTGGATCAGGCAGCAACTCGCGCTGCAATCTTCAACCAAAAGTTGAAGGACTGCCGCAGAAAATGTCGTTTTGGTTACCAATGAAACCAGCATAGATTTCTCTTCATGCCGCACAGGCGCGGCGATCCGGAAGAGGACATCAGTACATGGGTTTCAAGAGAAGCATCCATGCCGTGGAGACCCATTCGGGCATCCCCATGCGCGTTGTGACCGGCGGTATCCCGCACATTCCCGGCGACACTGTCCAGGCCAAGATGAAATGGCTGGAGGCCAATGACGACGGTCTGCGCAAGCTGCTGCTGCGTGAGCCGCGGGGCTACCCGGCCCATTGCTGCAATATCGTCGTGCCGCCCTGCCATCCGGAAGCAGACGCCGGCTACATCATCCTGGAGCAGGTCGAGTACCCGATGATGTCGGGCGGTAACACCATCTCCGTGGCTACCGTGCTGCTGGAAATGGGCATGCTGCCGATGCAGGAGCCGGTGACCGAGCTGACGTTGGAAGCGCCGGCCGGGCTCATCCGCATCACCGCCGAGTGCAAGGACGGCAAGGTCAAGAGCGTGAAGTTCACAAACGTACCGGCATTTGCCGCGCATCTCGATGCCTTGATCGACGTGCCGCATCTGGGCAAGGTGCGAGTGGACGTCGGCTGGGGCGGCATGTTTTACGTCATTGCCGACGTGCAGCAGTTTCCCGGGCTCGAACTGAAGCCTGAGCATGGCAAGGAGATCACGCGAGTCTCGGCCATGATCCGGCAGGCCGCCATCGAACAGCTGCCGGTCGCGCATCCCGACTATCCGGGCGTCGGCATCACCATTTCGCAGCTCTCGGGCCCGACGGATGATCCGCGGGCAGACTGGAAGAACGCGGTCACCATGCCCACGGGGCCGCTTTCCTGGGACGATCCTGCCACCTGGACCGGCGCGATCGACCGTTGCCCCTGCGGCACCGGCACCTGCGCCAAGATGGCCGTGCTGCACGCCAAGGGTGAATTGCCGCTGCATCAGGAGTTCCGGCACCAGGGAATCCTCGGTACGGTCTTCACTGGCAGCCTCGTGGGGACGACTCGAATCGGCGAGCAGGCGGCCGTGATACCGACACTGGCCGGCACTAGCTGGATCCATGGCATCAACACGATCGTGCTGGATCACGACGATCCGTTTCCGGAGGGCTACACCCTCGGGGACATCTGGCCGAAACAGTAGGAACGGTACGCATGCAGACCATCTCCTCGCAGCAGATCCAGTCGGTGCTGAACTGGAACGGCGTTCTTGACGCGTTACACCAGGGGCATTCCGGGTCCCGGCCCATGGGCGACGCTTACTTCATTGGAGATGCGAGCTTTGGCCTGTTCAGCCGTGGCGTGATTCTTCCGGGCATGGGTGCTGGGGTCAAAATCGCCTCGATCCATCGGGCCAACGGCGCTGCCGACCCACCCCTACCGACGGAGCAGGCTGCGTTTCTGGTTTTGGACGAGCGTACCAAGGGTCTCGTCGCCATGCTTGACGGTCCCGAAATCACGCGATGGAAGACCGCGGCCGACTCCGCGCTGGCGGCACGCATGCTAAGCAGCGAGCACAGCGAGGTCCTGCTGGTCCTGGGCGCGGGTCCGGTTGCACGGTCTTTAACGGACGCTTACCTGCACATCCGGCCGTCCATCCGCGAAGTGTTGTTGTGGAATCGCACACAGTCGAAGCTGGTAGCCGCCCGCTCGGCGCTCGAAGCGAGAAACATCCGGGTACGGATTGTCGAGGGCCTCGATGCCGCGGTCGCCAAGGCAGACATCATTGCGGCCGCCACCAGCGCATCCACGCCCATGATTCGGGGTAAGTTCCTTCGTCCCGGTACCCATGTGGATCTGGTTGGCGGGTACCGGCCCGACATGCAGGAGGCGGATTGCGACGTGTTCCAGGGTGCCCGGATCTTCGTGGATGACCGCAAGACTGCTGCTCAGTCGGGCGACATCCAGATTCCTATGCAAGCGGGCGTGATTTGTGAAGGCGACATCGAGGGCGATCTATTCGATCTGTGCAGGATGCAGGCATTCCATCGCTCGGACGGAGACAGGACGGTTTACAAGAATGCCGGCGGTGCGCACCTGGACCTGATCATCAGCCAGTATGTTGTCGAGCAATTGAAATCACGCTAACGACAAGACTGGCTTCAGGAGGGAAATGACTCGGCAACCTGGAAGGACACGACTATCTGGAGAGCAACAAGTATCGATTGCTCGCATCACACGCTGAAGCAGATGAAGGCCACCGGTTTCTATCGGTGCGGATTCAATCCGGAACACGTGACATTCGGGAAGCATCGGATAGTAATAATTAAATAGTTAGTAATGCAGATATAAGCCCGTTGAGCGCGAAGATGTGGCGAGGTGGGTTGAGAAAGAGGAGCACGGAATCTGGTTGATGTGAGGTATCAGTTTTCTGAAAAATCGATGTCCGAAGTTTTCAGTGCCCGTAGGAATATGCATCAATTGTGCTCTACCAGTTGATGTGGACAGGTCGATATTTAGTGTGTTTCGCTGTCAATGTGCTGAGAAAACGCTCAGCTTTGATGGATTAGATCGTTTGATTTTTCCCCGTCGAATTGCACTGCTAGTCTGAAAATTCGGCAAGTTGAACATTTATTGAACTGGTGTCTGCCATGCGAAAAGCCCTCTTATCGATCCTCGTCACCACTGTCCTTTCCGGGATGACAGGCGAGGCTCTTGCACAACAGGTTGTCAAGATTGGCATCTCTGCGCCGCTCACCGGCATAGGTGCTGCGAATGGCAAGGACATGGAGAACGGCGCACGCCTCGCAATCGAAGAGGCGAATGCGCAGCATCTCAATATTGGTGGGAAGGAGGTCAAGTTCGAACTTGATTCCGTTGACGACCAGGGCGATCCGCGAATTGGCGTTCAGGTGGCGCAGAAGCTGGTCGACGACGGAGTGGCCGCAACAATCGGTTACTACAACTCTGGCGTTGCCCTGCCGTCCGCCCCCATCTTTGCGAAGGCCGGCATTCCACTGCTTGATCCCGCTGCGACCAATCCTCAGATTACGCGCCTCGGATTGACCAATGTCTTCCGGATCATCGCTACCGACGTCCAGAACTCGGGCAATGCTGGCAACTATGCGGTTACCGTAACGAAGGCAAAGCGAATTGCAACGATGGACGATCGCACCGCCTTTGGTCAAGGAGCCGTCGAAGAATTCAAGAAGGCCGTTCAGGCCGCAGGCGGATCGATCGTCACGTCTGAGTATACAAACGACAAGGCAGTTGAATTCAACGCATTGCTGACGAATATCAAGGGTGCGAATGCAGATCTTCTGTTTTTCTCTGGCAGCAATGCCCAAGCCGGACTGATCGCAAAACGCATGAAGCAGCTTGGAATGCACACCCAGTTTGTCGGAAGTGGAGGTATCGCGGATACCGTCTTTATCCAGTCGGCTGGAGACGCCGCGGATGGATCGATGGCGTGGGAGTACGGACGCCCGATTGACTCTCTGCCGACAGGCCGAGCATTCGTCCAGAAATACAAGAAGCGTTTTGGCATGGACCTCCTCACTTATTCACCGTTTTCCTATGACTGTGCATGGATTGCCATCGACGCGATGAAAAGGGCAGGCTCGACAAACCCGGCCGTCTTTATGACGGCGCTTCGCTCAACCCAATATGATGGGATCACAGGCCACATTTCATTCGATAAGATTGGCGATTTGGCCAATCCCACCTCAACGCTGTATCAGGTTAAAAACGGCAAATGGGTCCCTGTAACAACGATTGGCGCAAGATAGGCAGCGAAAAATCGAAGGCTTCGTGCGCCATGGTACGCGAAGCCTTCATCGTACGTGTTAGCTCTCGCGACCGCTCGAGAGGTCCGAGGTACACCATACAACGGCCGGTCGACTGGGAACCTTTGAGCGGCAGCAACGGGTCGAAAATCGGCGTTGCTGCCGGCCTTAGGCCAACCGACGCCGGGTCATGCAGCACCGTTCTCCCGCGCCATCATTACCCCGCCCATGCTTACCTGGGGATGCCGGTTCAACCCGCCATAAACGCAACGCCGCGCCGGCTCAGCGCGGCGAGACGACAATCGCGACCCGGCGGTTTTGTGCGCGCCCGGCTTCCGTGCGGTTGTCGCCCACCGGGTCGCGCTTGCCTTTGCCGATGATCTCGACGTGTTCGGCAGGAAGGCCGGCGTCGACGAGTTCGAGCGCAACGACTTCGGCACGGCGTCTGGACAATTCAAAGTCATAGGTGTTCGAGCCCTCCCCGTCGCTGTAGCCATAGACGCGCACGCTGTTGAGTCCCGCCGACGTAAGCGTGTGACCAATGCGCTCGACAATCCGGCGGGCGTCAGGCTTGAGGTTATAGCGGTCGAAGTCGAACAGGATGGGTCCGGTCAAGCCGAACTCGAAGCCCTGCCCGGTCTCCTCGAATCCCGCAGACGTGAGTGCCTGGACCTGCTTCTGCGTCAGACCGCGGTAAAGCGGCGGCGTTTTGCAGCCTGCAAGCAGCAAACACAGGAACAGCGCGCTCACAATACTTGATCGCCAGATCCTTGCAGGAGACGAGTTTTTCTTCATCGTATTCCCCTCGAGCGCGCCTGCTTCGCGCGCTGGTTCGCATCCTTGCGACGGTCCGGCTGTTGCGCCATGCCATCGCGTCAAGCCGGGCCGGCAACACCTTCGGCGAACTGCCACGAGCCCGGTCGCGCCCGCTTGGCCCGGTACATCGCCGCATCCGCAGCGCGCAGCAAGCCGGTCGCGTCGCACGCGTGATCGGGATACAGCGCAATCCCGATGCTCATCATGGCGGCGACCGTGCGGCCATCGGACAACGTGATCGACAGCGCCATGCCGGACAGGATGTCCTCGGCAATACGGGCGGCGCTGGCCAGTTCGCGCATCGGCGCCAGCATCACGGCGAATTCGTCGCCGCCCAGGCGCGCGACCAGATCGACCTCGCGTAGCTGCGTGCGCAGCCGCGCCGCGATGCCGATCAGCACCGCGTCGCCGGCGTCATGGCCGAAGCAGTCGTTGATCTCCTTGAAGCGGTCACAGTCGAGATAGAGAACGGCGACCCGCTGCTCCGTCACCATGGCCTCGTCGAGAGCGCGCTTGAGGCGTACCTCGAACTGCAAACGGTTGGGCAAGCCGGTGAGCGCATCGTGCGTTGCCTTGTGTTCGAGCGAGGCGTTTTCGTTGCGCAGGTGGTTTTGCCAGTCTTCGAATTCATCGAGCAAGGCGTTGAAGTCGTCGCCGAGCTGATTCAGTTCAGCAATCGCAGTGGGCTCGACCCGTCGCTCGAACGCGCGTTCGCGCCGCACTGCGTGGGCGACGCCGGCCAGCGCGCGCAGCGGGGCGACGATGTTGCGCACCACGCGCTTCGAGCTGACATAGGCGCCAAGTACGCTAACGGCGAGGCAGGCCAGGATACCGCCGACGCCGCCGAGCAGGAAGCCGAAGAACTGATGCCCCTGGCCACGCACTTCGACGTAACCGACGGCGATGCCGTCATGCAGCACCGGTACGGTCACGGGTCCGGGCAGCGCAACGTCGGCGACTGCCCGCTCGAGCCGGGCGATCGCGCTGGCGGCTGGCGCCTGCCATGCCGCGAACGGCCGGTTCCTGCTATCCGTGACGACGATCTCAGCCATGTCCTCTTCCTTGGCGATCAGCTCGATCGCCTGGGTCGCTGCGACACGGTCGCCGAACACCAACGCCGCCTCGACCGTATAGCCGAGCGAGCGTGCCAGCAGGTTCAGGTTGTTGCCGGAATAGGCGCGTAATGCGATCACAGCGACCATGATCAACGACACCGTGGCCATTGTGACGGCGACGAACGCCAGACGCAGGTGCGCGCGGCGCAATACGCCTTCCAGCGTCGGGCGCGGCGTGGGCGGAGGGGAAACGGGGGGCGCGGGCTGTGTCATGGCGTCACCGGCCGCCGCGCGAGGTTGAGTACATTCGGGTGGACTCGTACGCCGCTGCGCGCCACGGCATCGAGATTGATATCGAACGTTATGCGTTCGCCATCGACATTCAGACAGAACATGCTGCCTGTGGTGCAGGACGGATCGTGTTCCGCAATTGTCAGGACAGAATGGCCAGCCACGGCGGCGCTGACCTGCTGTCGCTCGGTGTCGCTCAGGTCGCCAAGATAGACGACCTGGCAGGTCGCGCCGAGGGTGGAATCATCAAACTGGACGTGCTGTACCTCGAGCGGCGTCGAGCCGGCCTGCAGCGCGTCGACGAGGCCTTGCGCGTAGTCGGGCCGGCCCGTCACACACAGGTGCAGGCGCGCGGGCGGCGTCGGCCAGCGCGTAAAGCTGATGATGCCCAGCACGACCCGGCGCACGGCGGCGTCGCGTGGCGAAACGGCGGGGTCGGTGCGGCTCGCGCCGGCAATGTACGCGGCGTTGGCTGGATCGACTGAATTGGCGGGTGTGTCGGCGGGCGCAGCCGGTGCCGCGCCCAGCGCGCAAGCCAATGCGAGCAGGACATGGCGAAGCGAGGCCGACCAGCCAGGCCGGCCAGACGTCGCCAGCGCGGCGATCTCCGTCGCGCACCCTGGCCTCAGTGCAGACGCACGACAGGCACCCGCCGCGCGCACGTTCGCATCCATGATGAAAACACTTTTTGGCGTCGATCCGCGCGCTGCCTTCTGGCTCCCGCTATTTGCGGGCCTGCACCAGCTTGTGCGCATAGAAATTCATCTTAGGCGCAAAGTCGCACAATCAACCAGTAGGAAACACCTGTTTTCGTCGTGGCCAGCGACGATTGCCGCTTTGCAGCGAAGTGACGTGCACATTTTCGGGTCAAAACCGTCCGTGCAGGTTGCCGTGCAGCACGTTCGAGGCGCCGCATTCGCGTGGCCTCTGACAGTAGTACGATATTCGCTCGCCGCCGCGCCGTATGCGATGCGATGCGTCGCTCCGCGCTGGCGAGACCGTTCCGGATAAGGAGGAACTATGCGCGTGCTGATAGTTGGCGCAACCGGACTGATCGGCAAGGAAATCGTTCGACTGCTCTCGCCCGAACACGAGATCATTGGTGCAAGCCGAAATGGCCCGGACCTCTTCGTAGACATCGCTGAGAAGGCATCCATCGTCTCAATGTATCAACAGGTCAGAGCCGTTGATGCCGTGATTTGCGCTGCGGGTGCGGCGAAATTCGCACCGCTTGAATCGCTGACGGATGAAGACTTCGGGTTCAGTCTGGCGAACAAGCTGATGGGCCAGGTCAATCTCGTCCGGTGCTCGGTCGGACACGTCACCCAAGGTGGGTCTTTGACGCTGACCAGCGGCATTCTCTCCCTGCATCCGGTCACAGGGAGTGCCGTGGTGGGCATCGTGAATGCAGGGGTCGAGGCGTTCGTCCGCTCCGCAGCTCTCGAATTGCGGGGTACACGGATTAACGTGGTCAGCCCAGGCTGGGTTTCAGAAACACTTGCCGCGATGGGGCAGGCTTATTCGGCAGGTACTCCCGCCGCGGTGGTGGCCCAGGCCTACAAGCGAAGCCTGGTCGAGAACATCACAGGCCAGGTCATTCCAGTCAGAAAGGCGTGAAAGCAGCGCCACCGTCGTACCAATCCAAGCATTGAGGAGATGACCATGAACCTCGCCGGCAAGACAATATTTATGTCAGGCGGCAGTCGGGGTATCGGACTCGCCATTGCACTGCGCGCGGCACGCGACGGAGCGAACGTTGTGATTGCAGCGAAAACGGCCGACCCGGACCCGCGGCTTGAAGGCACGATACATACGGCCGCCGCTGCAGTGGAAGCGGCTGGCGGAAAGGCGCTTCCACTCGTCGTCGACATCCGTGATGAGGAGCGCGTAAAGAACGCCGTTGCCAGGACCATCGAGGTATTCGGCGGTATCGACATACTCGTGAACAACGCGAGTGCTATCCGCCTGACGGGAACGCTGGATACACCCGTCAAGCGGTACGACCTGATGCACGGGGTGAACGGCAGGGGCACATTTGTCTGTGCGCAGGCCTGTCTGCCCCACCTGCTCAATGCGCCTAATCCACACATTCTGACGCTGTCACCACCGCTCGTCACAGACGCAAAGTGGTTCAAGGATTTCCCGGCATATGCCATTGCAAAATACACGATGAGCCTGTTTACGCTCGCGCTCGCTGGCGAGTTCAAGGACCGTGGCATCGCCGTGAATTCTCTGTGGCCAAGAACCGCGATTGCGACTGCCGCCGTTCGAAACGAGATTGGCGGTGCACGGATGATCGCTGCGTGCCGAAAGCCGGAGATCGTTGCCGACGCAGCCCACTTCATTCTGACGCGCCCATCAAGGGAGTCCACCGGAAAATTCTTTCTGGATGACGAAGTTCTCTTGGGGGCTGGCGTCCGGGACTTCTCGCAATACGACGTCGAGCCTGGCGCGGCATTGCAGGCCGATCTTTTCGTTGAGGCCTTGCCGGGCATGCTACGGGCAGACAATATGATAAAAGCCGCGAAGCCCTCGTGAGTGCGTGAGCGGCAATCTACCTTCACCAACTCCACCACAATCAGGTTTCCTGAACAAGTTGGCGTTACCGGCGGTGACGCGAATGAAGTGACAACAGGAGCGGCAGTCGACAGGTTGCCGTGCGGCTACGAATTAGTCCAGCCAAACGAAGCGGCCGCGCACCGCTCATACCGCCCCGTCGTAACCGACAGGGCGGCCTGGCGACGGCGAACCGCTTTTGAGAGCTCACTCGAATACGATTCGCGGGAAGTAGAGGGAGACAATCCAGTTAGGCCGGTCGACGATCTCGCTGATGCGCAGGTCGGCGCAAACGCTGCACAACAGGTAGGCATCGATCGCGCTGATGTGATGTTCTCGCGTCAGAAGGTCGATCATTCCAGTGACAGCAGCCCGAGCATCTTCCATCAGATCCGGACCGATGCCAGTGGTGACTTCGTAACCCTTCGAATCGAGATGACGGCTGACAGGGCCCGGCGTTGTAAAGCGGGGAAACGCGAGGTTCGCCTGTTTGACCAGTTCGAATTTCGCGGTCAGTGCTACCGGGCTCTCGATGGCCGTTCCGCATACCTCGCCGTCACCTTGTGCGGCGTGCGTGTCACCCACCGAGAATAGCGCGCCCTCCACCTCCACAGGGAGATAGAGTTCTGTGCCTGCACCAATGTCGCGGATATCCATGTTGCCGCCGACACGACGTGGTGGAATCACGCTGTGCAAACCCGGCTCTCCCGGGGCGAGGCCGATCGTGCCGCAAAATGGCTTTAAGGGAACACGTCCACCAGGGCCGTACATGGCAGGGATCGTCAGATCTGCTGCGTATTTCCAGATGTGCAGGGCGGGGTCGGGAAACTGATCTGCGAGCAAGCCAAAGCCGGGAATGTTTGCTGTCCACCCCCAACCCGACGGAGCAAACGACAACAGTGTGACCTTGACGGCGTCGCCCGGTTTCGCGCCGTCGATATAGATCGGGCCAACAACCGGGTTCACCTTCGCGAAGTCCAGTCGCGCAATTTCGCCGACGGTCGAACGGGCAGTGAGCTGACCACCCGATGCGTCGACGGGAAAGAACTCGACCGTTTCACCGGGAGCCACGGTCAACACAGGTGTTAGCGACTGGTCCCAGCCAAAATGGCTCTGGTGCTCATGAATTGAATGGCGCGCCCAAGGTATTCCGCTCATTACCTACCTCCTGGAAGCCGGCCAGGTCAAACGACAACGAGAGCACGAGGTCAATCGACTATCTGTGCGTTTGCGCACATTACGAATATTGACTCCCAAGTCAGGTTGCCCGAATGGCGTGCCGCGCTTTGCCCAGGGATTTGCCGCTGATTCGATGTTCTGAACGGGTTTGCCCGGCGCTGTGGAGAACTGCTCGTGGTCGGCGCGCGTCCACGGGTGAGCTCTGCGTTCACCACCAGCCAGCGCGGGACCCGTTTAAACGAAAGCCGGCGCGAGAGCGAAGCACCGCGGTGGTCGCAATTGCAGATCGAGGCCTTTGGCCAGGCTTCACTTGCGCGGAACAGCCACCAGCCCTTTATCTGGTCATCTGCGATCCGGCCCGCATCACTTATGACGTTCAGCGTCGGGACCCGATACGGGGATAGTCCACTCATCCACCGCTTCCCCCGCCTCGGGCTCGCGCTCTCGCCGAAGCTCCAGGATGCGACCGTGAGCGACAACCACTTTCAGGTCGAGTCTCACGCCTTTGCGGAAGTGGAACAAATAAGCGGTGAAGGAGGCTGTGTTGCTGGCAAGGTAACCGTCACTCAGAAACTGTCGGCGCGCGACAAGTCCATCGCTTGCCACCCAGTAATCGGCCATGGCGCAATCGAGCGACTTTGTCTGCCACTCCTTTCTCGGCAGGTCTTCGGGGAACGGCTCGAAATCCCGAGAAAACTCGAATGTATCGTTCATCCTCGAGCGCGGCTTCGCTGGTGTTAGCGTCGATCAAGGGTAGCATGGCGTCCGCTTTCTCCGGGCTGGAACTGCAGAACTGGTTCGGGCCGCTTGCGCGCCACAGTTTGCCCGCTGCCGGAATGTGCGGGACGGGACCGCACCGGAATCCGTAAGTTGCAGTGGAAGTTGAGAAAAGGTGCACCAACATCAGGTGCATTCCTCACCAACAGATTGCTCACCATGAAAATGGAAAGCTGGGTTGATCCATCGAGCGGAAATGGCATCCGTTGCGTCGCATCGACCCTGAACTCGATGTCGAAGAGTTCTCCCGCCACGTGCTCGCGGCACACAAGACAGGATTCCAAGGCATCGGCACACAATCTCGGGCTCTTCTGGGAAGGCGTGTGGGGTGCAAACAACAGCAGCCCTGTTCCGGACCGGATCAAGGCCATGCAAAGCTATCGACGAGGTGGAGATGACCTGCGCTGCCAACGCCGTCTGGAAGCGCTGCGTTGAAGCCGGTCTCGGGCAGCCACCAGCGCGCGCCAGAACGGTGACGGAGACAGGGCTTTCGCGTGTGGCCAGGGACGAATCCACAATGCGTCAATGTTTCTGCGATTCTTTTCGAGCACTGTTCCTGCACCATTTCAAAATCAGTCTTCGCGGCGTAGCCTGCAGGCTTCCCTGGGACTCCCGGTTGCCGGGTAGATCGCGACTGCCGCGCGGCAATCATATGCTGCCGCCGTCCGGGATTAGAATGACGAATATCTGCACCGGGTCTGGGTCGTTGAAGGCCGGACCCTGCGCTGTCCGTGGACCTGCTGATTGGCAGGTGTCATACCGGTATGGTAAAAAGTCGTCCCTTGCGGGTAATCGCCCAACGCGATGCCGTATTCTCGCAATTTCAGGTTTCAACATCGACAGGATTCAAAAATGGCAACTGGCACAGTGAAATGGTTCAACGATGCGAAAGGCTTTGGCTTCATCACCCCGGATGACGGCGGCGAAGACCTGTTCGCCCACTTTTCCGAAATCAAGACTGAGGGCTTCAAGTCACTGCAGGAAAACCAGAAGGTAAGCTTCGATGTGAAGATGGGGCCGAAGGGCAAGCAGGCTGCAAATATCAAGCCAGCCTGACCGCCGCGCGTCGCATCCAGATGTATGGCCCGTCCCGCGGGCCAGTTTTTCTTGCGCCCTGCGTATCAATCGTCAATGAAACGATGGGCATCCGGCACAAGTTGCGCAACGAACAACTGTGCTGTCTGCAGGAACGTCAGCGTCTCGTGATCGTTCTCAGTTCCCGTCAGGGCGCCGCCTCGCCGACAACGAGCAGGCTCCGGTAATGATCCGCAGCGTCTTCCGCGCCGGCAACAACGCTGTCCTCGACGAATCGACATCCCCGACCAGAAGCACTACGATCGAAAACATGCCGGTCGCCATCGCAGGTGCCCGTCGCAAGATAATTTTCTGAAGATTCGCACTAACCGCGCCGCCCACCGATGTCGTGGCCCATAGCGCCTCGCGGCGCATGCGTAGTGAACCGGCGCGGTCCCGTGCAGGATGGCAGTGAACGTGACGCCGTCCGCCGCGTAGATTGTTTGAATCAGGCGAGGAGGCAGGTGCCGGAAATACGTGGCGCTATCCTCGGTGGGTGCCCGTCGATGCCACCACCCGGTGGACCGACGCCGGAAGCCGTGCTTTCAGGGGAATCGCCATGACGACGACTGAGTCACTTCTGACGTTGGCCGAATATCTCGAGCTGTCCCTGAACGCTGGTGGAAGCGTGATCATGATGCAGAAATGCAATGACGCCTGTGCCATGTACGTTGGCGATGCCAGGAGAGATCAGGATCGCCTGAGATATCACGGGAACATTGCCGCAAACCTGGCCGAAGAAATCCTTGAACAAACCCACGCTGGACGAAACCGGCTGGAGATTGGCGGACAGCAATACCGTTTTATCCGGAGCTTCAAACATTTTGAGGATCGCGGCGCGGTCGTTTTCGCGCCGTCGTGACACCGGACGCACGACGATTTCGGGAACCGTAAATTTGACGTTTCCGGGCAGGTTGTCCATTCCCAAATACTGAAAATCCTCATCAAGGACTTGTCAGGTGAAGTACGTCGCGCTCGGAGATGATCGGGTGGTCGACCTGCCAGTCGGCGGCCAGCGTCATGAGCGGTCGTCACGCGGCTCCAGGCATTCAGATGACGCACAAAGGCCCTGAGGGTCAACCCGTCTCTCAAGCAGGGTTGCCAGATTGTGGTGAGCATCCACGTACGACGGGTCAAGCTCAAGGCAACGCTCATCGCTTTCAGCGCCGTCAAGCCGCCCCGGTTCCTCAAGGGCAACGGCCCGCTCTCCAAGGTTGAAATGCTCCAGAGATATCAGGCCGGTCGCAATTACGCCCACTGTTAGAATGGCTGCCTTTTTTCAGGAGACGCAAATGTCCTGGTTTATCTATGAAGTGCCCGAATACAACGAAGACGGGGCGCGCATCGAGCCCTTCAGCGAGCTGCGTAGCCGCGTCGTGAAACTAAGTGGGCAGGCAATGGCTGACGAACTGGAAAGCGTCCGGGAGAACGCCGCAACGACGGCGGACACGCCCACGCGCCCGCTGCGCACGGCGGAAAACCCTCACGTATTTCCGATCCCCTATGCCGACTCCATGATCCTGGTCGGGTTTATCTTCGAACTGAAGCGCGAGTTCCGGCAGCTGGTGGTGTCACCCGTGGAAATGCCCTGGCTCAAGGACGCGTAGAAAACCATACGAGCGAAGCAGGCCCTCGTACCGCCCCGGTCGTTCGATCAAGCGGTGAGACTTGCCAGCGCAGCCGTCAAGCCAGGAAGCGTTACTTTGCATCGGGAACCGAGCGCCCAAAAATCGAAAGACCGCTTAGCTCTGGGTATTTTCCTCGCAATCCTTCCAGTACCGCAGCGGATCCAGATGTTGCGGGTAGTGTGAGTTGAGCCACGCTGTCAGCCTGCCCCAATCCGGATGATTGGTACCGGATTTTGCAGACCAGATTGATGATCTCTCGAGAATCTGGCTGTTTGCGCGATCACGGACTACCAGGCTACCCAGTCCAGTCGAACTGTTCGCCTGCGAATCAACCAGATACCGCGGCAGAATCCTGAGTTCAGCGTCCTCGGCCCACCCGTACAAGGCACGGACCACGCCTGACGAATCTCGCAACTCGATGGGTCCACTTTGCGGGCGAACAGCTGTCCATCCTTCAGGAAATTCGGCGACAACCTCGTTTCCCCCTTCCCGCACCCACTTCATGCGCCATGCCCGCGCCATCGCCTCGCGCATGCGGGATACCGACTCGTAGCCAGCAGGCAACTCGATCGCTACCGGAAGCGTGATGAGATTGTCTTTCCAGAGTTTGGCTTCGTCGTCGACGCGCTCGACCTTGGCGAACGCCACTGATTCGAATGGGTTCTCGGGCCGGCTCGACACCTTCACGTTCCCGCTGGGTAGTCCCTCGAAAAGTCGTTCAGCATCATGACGCGTAAGTTTCGCCTTTCCTTTCTTCATTTGTCCCTCTTCAGCATGATTGTCTTGCCAATGCACCGCCCTGAAATACCAACTCGGGCGCGTTTGAACGGCCCCGTGATCTCATTTTGAGCTATTCGCTTGTTCGCATTACCCTGAGGTACTGGCGCGGCTTGTGTCGCCATCCCTCCCCCCGGATATCGGATGAATCGATCCACAGAGCCTTGGACGACGCCGGGCAACGCTATCTCGTGAGATGACCTTCGTGAATTGACGATAGCTGGCTGTTGCTGCCCGTGCGCAGTCTATTGAGCCTCTCGGCCGCCGCCCACTGAAGCAATTAGCCCCCGGCCCGCTTCGCACTATGGCCGGACTTTTTGAGTTCTTCGATGACGCGGTCGCAATGGTCGCCCTGCACTTCAATCACGCCATCCTTGACCGTTCCACCCGAGCCGCAGGCCGCGCGCAACTGCTTACCCAGCAAGGCCAGGCCAGCGGGGTCAAGCGCCAACCCCTTAACGATCGTCACGCTCTTCCCGCCCCGACCTTTGGTCTCGCGAACCACCCGTGCAACGCCGTCGCCTGCCTGTCGTGTACTGGCGATCGTCCGGCAAACACATTGCGCGAGCACCCGCCTGCAATCGGGACACATCCGCCCGCCGTCAGTGGAATAAACGAGGCCACCCTTCGCACTGCTCTTCATGATTGGTTTACTAAAAGACATCAAGGTCGACAACCAATGAGTCTAGCAGGTGACGTCTGCCCCTTCCTGCTACGTCAAATCTCTTTCCGAACCTCGGCTACGTAGCGGAGCTAGATGGCAACTGCACGACCCAGACGCTCTTCGTCGACGAGCATGTCCGTGACGTGCGTAACACCTTTCCTAATCTGCAGCTGCCATTCACGCTCGCGCCAATCGAAACACAGGTGCATACGCATACGCAGTCTGCCTCCGACCCAGGCATTGCGTGACTGCGTGAGACCCTCTGCGACATGTTCCGGCAGCCCGATGACTGACACGCATCCATCGCGCTGATAGCGGCACACGATTTCGGCTGATTTGACGCCGGATTCCCCCATCCTCGACACTGCCTGGCATATGTTGCGCGCGCGGTGGACTCGCGCACTGCCCCTTTCACAGCGAGTACCTATGGCTTCCGTTCATTCTCCGGCCTCCGTGGCGCACGCGGCCAGGCACACCGAGCGCTCCCTCAAACGCATCGTGATTGCGTCCGTAGCCGGCAATGCGATGGAATGGTACGACTTCTTCGTGTACAGCACAGCCGCCGCGCTCGTATTCGGTCAGCTGTTCTTTCCGCCAGACGCCGACCCGCTCGTGGGTACGCTCGGTGCGTTCGCAGCCTTCGCAATCGGCTTCGTTGCGCGCCCACTGGGCGGCATTGTTTTCGGTCATATCGGCGACCGCTACGGGCGGCGTGCGTCGCTCGTCTGGACGTTGCTCATCATGGGCTTCGCGACCTTCGGCATCGGCCTGCTGCCGGGTTATGCCCAGGCAGGCCTGTGGGCGCCCGCTGCACTCGTCGTGTTGCGGGTCTTCCAGGGCATTGCGTCGGGAGGCGAATGGGGCGGCGGCGTCCTGATGATCAGCGAGAGCGCTCCGCCCGAAAAGCGCGGCTACTACGCAGCGTGGAGCCAGTTGGGCGTGGGCGCCGGCTTTGTGCTTTCGTCCGCAGCGTTTCTTGCAGTCGAGGCGCTGCCTCGCGAGCAATTCCTCTCGTGGGGCTGGCGCCTGCCCTTTCTCGCGAGCATTCTCATCTTCGCAGTGGGCGTGTATATCCGCCGGCGTCTGCCCGAAAGCCGCGACTTCCAGACTGCCGAAAAGGCGGGAAAGACCGCGCACATGCCGGTGCTCGAAGCCATCAGGCGGCACCCCAAAGAGATCCTCATGGCGATGGGCCTGCGAGTCGCGGAGAACGGCGGAGCCTACATTTTCCTTGCGTTCTCGCTCGTCTACGGCAAATTTGCGGGTATCCCGAGTTCGACCATGCTCACCGGCGTGATGATCGCCATGATCGTCGAAATGGGCGCGATGCTTGCGTGGGGAAAGCTTTCGGACCGTATTGGCCGCAAGCCCGTTTACATGATTGGCGCTCTCTCGCTCGTCGCCATGGCGTTCCCGTTCTTCTGGCTGCTCAACACGCACTCCACGCCGCTCATCTGGCTCGCGCTCGTGGCAGGCACCGCAATCTGCCACGGCGCGATGATCGGTACGCTGCCCGCATTGGTCGGCGAACTCTTCAGCACCGAGGTGCGATACTCGGGTGTCGCGCTCGGCCACGAAGTGGCATCGATTTTCGCGGGCGGTCTCTCACCGTTGATCGCCACGGCTCTGCTTTCCCGCTTTCACGCTTACTGGCCTGTCTCGCTGTTTCTGGCCGCGCTCGGCATGGTCACAGTCGTAACGTTGAGATTCACACGCGAAACCCGTCAAACATAAGGGCGCGAGATGATCAATGCAGTGCCTGGCTGCTGCCGATGGTCTCGTCATCTGCGTCATCGCGCGAGGCTTCATCGAGGATCGCGCACCGGAAGTCGAACTTGACGCGAAGGATCGCCAGTTCAACACGTGCGTCGCCGCGATGGCCACTGAGGCGAGTATTGATCTCCTCCTCGACGGCGAGAATCGCCTGCTCGACGCTCTCCGGATCATCGCGATCGAATCCGACCTCAACCTCAATGCTCTCCAGAAGGTTCAACGCTGCAGCAATGTCTTCGGAAGCAACGAATAGCGTTTCGGCGTTTTCTCTCATCTCCCCTCCCGGTTGCGTTGTCCACCGTCTTCAGACAGGTGCGAGTTGCACGACTATCGTTGCACATCCAGAAGAAAACTACCGGGGACGAAGGCGGGTGTTGGGCTCGAAACAACGGATGGCTTGCGGTCCATCGTGAAGCGAATAGAATAGAAGGTTCCAGCTGGTCTCAAGCCCCAGTCAACGGCGGTAGCGCCGACACCGCCTCCGCAAAACAATCGATCAAATAATCGCACGCAGCCGTATTCAACGCGTCGCGTCGCGATACGATTCCGACCGTCACCCGCGGCAAGCGTTCCACGACCGGAATGGCGACCACACCGCCACTGAACCACGGCGATTCGAGAAAGGCCTTGGGGCAGCACGACAGCAGATCGCTGTTGGCCGACATCGAAAAACTGGCGCTGAACGAACTGCATTCCATCACGACGCGCGGTGCACCCGCGCCCATATCGACGAAATAATCCTGCAAGACCCGGCCAATGCTTTCGGGCGTCGTGTTCAACATCCATTCGGCACCCGCGAGTTCGAAGATCGACCGCGCGTTGGCGAGCGGATGGCCCTGCCGCGCGGAAATGATCAGTTCTGCTTCGAGAAGCGGTCGAAACTGGAATTCGTTCGAGATCTTTGTATCGTCGAGAATAGCGATGGCAAAGTCGAGCGTACCATCGCGCACTCCCGCCATTGCCTGAGTCAGAAAGCCTTCTTGCACCGCAAGCCGCGTCGTTGCCATGCGCTTCCTGAACATCCTGATGGCGCGCGGCAGGTATTTCAGCGATATCAGCGGCGTCACCGCGCATGACACTACGCCGCCCTCGAGACCCGAGAGTCGATACACGTCATCACGCGCGTGCTGCATTTCCGCGAGTATGAGCTTCGCCCGCGTATAGATAGCGCGGCCGAATTGCGTGAGTTGAGCGCCACGCGCGCTGCGTGCGACGAGCGGTACGCCAAGATCCTGTTCGAGCTCGCGGATTGCCTTGGTGAGCGCGGGTTGCGAAAGGCAGACGGTCCTGGCCGCGGCGCGCAAGCTGCCGTGCTCGGCAATCGCGACGAGCGCGCGTAACTGGTTGTGCTTCAAGGTCGTGATTCCGGAATCGAGATCGGACGGGGTCCGGGGCGGACCCATGCGTGTGACACGGTCCATGCTACCCCGGAAGAAATATCGGAACCATGCGGCTTAGCCCGCATCTGCGCGGGCGTGTGATAACCGCGCGTTATCACAATAAGAAAAAGCAAATCGGTGGCTTTATTTTGTCTCCCTAGACTCTTCCTGTCGTCATGAGCGAGTCATGCAAAGCTCCTGGCGCGTATGCCATATCGACGAACGATTCACTTTCGACAGGAATGCCGTTCATGAAGTCAACCTCCATGCGGTCCGCCGCACTCGCATCGTCGGCGCCAGCGCGACCCATTTCGACCCGCAGCCTGATCGTCGCGACCACGATCGGCAATGCCTTCGAGTTTTTCGATCTCACCGTCTACAGCTTCTTTGCCGTCCTTCTGGGCAAACTCTTTTTCCCGCTTGCCACGCCACAACAACAGTTATTGCTTTCCGTGGGCACGTTCGGCGTGGGCTTCATCGCCCGACCGCTGGGCGGCGTCATGTTCGGGCTGATCGCAGACCGCTTTGGGCGCGTCGCCGCGATGAACCTCACGCTGCTGGCCATGGCGCTCGGCACGGGCTTGATCGGCCTCACGCCCACCTACGCGCAGATCGGCATCGCCGCGCCGCTCCTCGTGCTCGTCGCACGGCTTCTTCAGGGGTTCTCCGCGGGCGGCGAAGTCGGCGTGGCGACGACCCTGCTTGCCGAGCGAGCGCGTGTTGGCGAGCGCGGTTTCATCACGAGCTGGCAGTTCGCGAGCCAGGGCGCAGCCGCTCTCGCCGGCTCTTTCGTCGGCTTTCTGCTCTCGCACTTTCTCGACACGGCTTCGCTGGAGAGCTGGGGCTGGCGTGTGCCGTTTCTCGCGGGCGTGTTGATCGCGCCGCTTGGCCTCTACCTTCGCGCGCGCATCGGCGACGATGCGCACCGCGCATCCGACGCCAGCCATGGCGGGCACGGCGTGCTTCGGACCGTCTTCACACGCGACGGCAAACAGCTTCTCCTCGCCCTGCTGCTCGTCATTGGCGGTACGTCCGCGCATTTCATCGTGCTCTATTACATGTCGACCTATGCGATCAAGGTCCTGCACCTGCCCATGGATACCGCCATGTGGTGCGGCATGCTTTCGGGTGCGGTGATGCTGGTAATGTCGCCGATTGGCGGGCGCTGGTCGGATCGCTACGGCCGCAAACGCGTCACTTTCGTTTCGCGCGCGCTGCTCACACTGCTCATCCTGCCCGGGTTTCTCGCGATCACGCACAAGCCATCCGTCCTCACGCTTTATCTCGTCGTCTGCGCTCTCGCGTCACTGCATTCCATCAACGCTGGCGCAACCGGCCCTCTGCTTCCGGAACTCTTCCCACGCAGCACGCGTGCAACCGGGCTTTCGCTTTCCTATGCGGCCGGTGTTTCGATCTTCGGCGGCTTCGCGCAGTTCATCGTCACCTGGCTCATCGGCGCGACAGGCGAACCCACTTCGCCGGCATGGTACGTAATCGTATGTGGCCTGCTTTCGCTCGTGCCTCTCGCTTTCATCACGGAACGGGCCAACGAAGAGATCTAGCCGCTTCCCGCTTCTTTTCACGTCCGTTTTTCATCCCGCTGCAACCGAATACTCTGCTATGTACGACACGCCAAACACTGCCTCATCCACCTCCGACACTAATTCGTTATGCGAATTATCTGCGCTCGCGCTGCTCGAACTTCAGTTGAAGCGCGAAGTGAGTGCCGTCGAGATACTCGACTCCCACCTCGCCCGCATTGAAACGGTCAACCCGCGCGTCAACGCGCTCGTCACCGTCGCCGATCCGGAGCGACTCCGCGCACGCGCCCGGGAGATCGATGCGCGCTGGGCGCGTGGCGAATGGCAAGGCGCTTTGCACGGCCTTCCCGTCTCGCAGAAAGACCTGACCGCCACGCGCGGTGTTCGCACCACGTATGGCTCGAAGGCCTTCGAACATCACGTGCCGGACCATAGCGCACTGATCGTGCGGCGCTGCGATTCAGCAGGCGCGCTCATGATCGGCAAGTCGAACACGCCCGAGTTCGGCGCGGGCTCGCATACGTTCAACGATGTGTTCGGCGCGACCCGCAACCCGTGGGACCCGAGCAAGTCCGCCGGCGGAAGCAGCGGCGGCGCAGCGGCTTCGGTGGCTTGCGGCATGAATCCGCTTGCCTGTGGCAGCGACATGGGCGGCTCGCTGCGCAATCCCGCGGCCTGGAACGCCATCGTGGGGCTGCGGCCGTCGCCGGGGCGCGTGCCGCGCGCGCCCGATCTCAACGGCTGGACCACGCTGGGCGTGGACGGCCCGATGGCGCGCAACGTGGCGGATACTGCCTTGCTCCTCAGCGCGATCGCCGGTCCGAGCGGCGAAACCGCAACCGAGCTGGGCGAGCCCGGTGCACGGTTCGCGCGGCCCCTGCAGCGCGATTTCCGCGGTGTGCGCGTGGCCTTCTCGGAGAGTCTCGCGGGGCTGCCCGTGGACCCCGAAATCCGGCGCATGGTGCAAACGCAGGCGGCCGTATTCGAATCGCTCGGCTGCGAAGTGGTTTTCGCGGACCCCGATCTCGCAGACGCCGAAGACGTCTTCCGAATGGAGCGCGCGTGGATGGTCGGCACGCTCGTTCAGCAGCTCGATGCGCAAGCGCAGTCGCTCCTGAAGCCCGAGATCGAAGACGAATGCCGCCTGCACCGCTCGATGAGCGCCGCCGATCTCGGCCAGATGTTCGTGCGCAAGACGGCGCTCTTTCAGCGTATGCGCGAATTCATGAGCCAGCATCCGTTCTACGTGTTGCCGGCCACGCAGATGCATCCATTCGACGCTTCGCTGCGCTGGCCCACCTCATTCATGGGCGAGCGCTATACGTCGTACATCGACTGGATGCGCATCTGCTGGTATCTCTCCTCGACCGAATCGCCGGTGCTTGCCGTGCCGTGCGGTTTCAGTGCCTCGGGACTGCCGGTCGGCATGCAGATCGCCGGCCGCTACCGCGACGACTGGGGTGTACTGCAACTCGGCTATGCCTATGAGCAGGCGGCCGCGCACAGCATGCCGAGCCCGCCCGTGATCGGCGCCTAGCGCCTGCGCCCTTCGCGGCGCCTCCACGCAATCCGGTTTCCCTGGGCGCTCCGCGTGAGAGCGCCCCAACCTCGCGTGCCCGCTCCTCGCGGCGCGCTCCTGTTCGTGCAGTCACAACCTGAGCGTCTGACCACATGAAAAAAAAGCTTCTCGCAGTTTGCGCAGCGGCCGCCACACCCGCGCTCGCGCAGGCACAAAGCTCCGTCACGCTGTACGGCATCATCGACGAAGGCATCAGTTATTTCAGCAATGTCGCCACGGCCAACGCAGGCGGCGGTGTTTCCGGTCACAGCGCCGTGCGTCTCTTGAGCGGCGTGATGCAGCAAAGCCGCTGGGGGCTGCGCGGTTCAGAGGACGTGGGCGGCGGCTTCAAGACGATTTTCGTGCTGGAGAACGGCTTTGACGCGAGCACGGGGAAGGCCGGCCAGGGCGGACTGCTGTTCGGCAAGAAGGCCTATGTGGGCATGGCTTCGCCGTACGGCACACTCACGCTCGGGCGCCAGTACGACACCAACGTCGACATGATCGGCACGATGGAAGCGGGTGGCCAGTGGGGCGGCTACATGGTCGCGCACCCCGGCGACCTCGACAATATCAACAACACCAACTCCACCAACAACGCTATCAAGTTCACAAGCAACACGTATGCGGGTTTCACATTCGCGGGGATGTTCAGCCCAGGCGGCGTGGCCGGCAACTTCGCGCGCAATCGCATCTGGTCGGCAACGGCGGGCTATGCGAATGGCGCGCTCACGCTCGCTGCGGGCTATCTCGACGTGCAGAACCCCAACACCGCCTTTTTCGGAAGCGGCGGCAGCCCGGCCGCCGTCGTCAACGGCGTGCCGGGCAACAACATGCTCTCGCCTGTCTACTCGGGCTACGCATCCGCGCAATCGATGGGTGTATTCGCCGCCGCGGCCGCCATCACGGCGGGCTCGGGCACTGCGGGCGTTGTCTACTCGAACACGCGCTTTCGCGATCTCGGCGATCTTTCCTCCGGTCCCAACCCGCGTGGCCTGAGCGGCACGGCGATGTTCAACAATGTCGAAGTCAATTTCCGCTATCAATTCACGCCATTTCTGCTGTGGGGTATTGCGTACAACTACACACACGGCAATTCGATGGCGGGCGAAAGCGGCGCGACGTACAACCAGTTCGCGACGGGCGTCGACTATCTGCTTTCGAAGCGCACCGACGTCTACCTGATTGGCGTTTATCAGCATGCGTCGGGAACCGATTCGACCGGCAACGCCGCCGTGGCCGCCATCAATGGACCTTCCGCATCCGCAAACGACAAGCAGGCGATCATTCGCGTTGGTATGCGGCACAAGTTCTGATACGGCGCGCCTCATGGAGGCGCTATAGAACAACGGCGCCTCGAATGAGGCGCCGCCCTTTACTGCGTCATTTGAATAATCGTGCCGCCGCTCAGGACAATTACGCCGTTGCCTCGGCGCGCAGGCGATAGACGAGCTGGTTGTCCTTACCCTGCAGCAGCGGCGTGAGCGTGAAATTGAACTCGATGTTCTTGTACGTATCGGCTTTCAGGCCGAGCGCCGTACCACCGGTCTTTTCCGTCACGGGCGGAATCAGTTCTTCACGGGTCGCGTAGGCGAAGTCGTCCCAAATGAGCGGATCGCCTTCGATATTGAATTGCGTCGTGAGCTTGCGGCTGTTATCCGCCGAGACGAAGAAGTGCACGTGCGCCGGGCGGTTGCCGTGGCGGCCAAGACCGTTGAGCAGCTGCTGGGTCGAGCCGTGCGGCGGGCAGCCGTAGCCCACCGGCATGAGCGTGCGGAATTCGTACTTGCCGTCTGCGCCGGTCTTGACCGCGCCGCGCAGGTTGAAGTCGTCCTGTGCGCCGGTCGGGTCGAAGTGCGAGTAGAAGCCCTTCGAATTGGCGTGCCAGCATTCGACTACGGCGCCCGCGAGCGGCTTGCCGTCGAGGCCGGTGACCGTGCCGTGAATCACGAGCGGACCCGCATCGGCGTCCGGGTTGATGTCGATTCGCGAAACGCTCTCGTGCACCGGTGCGCCCGCAACGTAAAGCGGCCCTTCGATGGTGCGCGGCGTGCCGCCTTCGAGACCCACCGCCTTGTCGGCGGCATCCATGCGGATGTCGAGGTACTTTTCCAGACCAAGACCCGCAGCGAGCAGCGCCGCTTCGCCGTCCTGGCCGAGCTTGTTCAGATAGTTCACGCCGGCCCAGATTTCATCGGGCGTGATGTCGAGATCGTCGATGGCCTTGAACAGGTCGCCCAGCAGTCGATGAGTGATCTGCTGGAAACGGGCATTGCCGCTGCTACCGTTGAGATTCGCCGCTGCCTTCAGCAGGTCCTGCACTTCCTTTGTTTCGAATACTTTTGCGCTCATGGTCTTTGTCTCCTGGTGATTCCTGGTGCTTGCTGATATTGGGGGGATTAGCTCAAGCGTCGTTGTCCCGAACCGAGGACGGGTGGCGACACAACGGCGTGACCGTTATCTTCATGTACGGGAAAAGCGGCAAGGCGGTGAGGATGTCGTGCAGTTCTGCATTGCTCTCTACATCGAAGATGCTGTAGTTCGCGTACTCGCCCACCAGTCGCCAGATATGGCGCCACTTGCCGCTGCGTTGCAGCTCCTGCGAATACTCCTTTTCGCGCGACTTGATCTGATTGGCGACTTCGGCAGGCATGTCGGCCGGGATGTTCACATCCATTCGTACGTGGAAAAGCATCGTCTTGTCCGTTTATCAGGTGTCCAGATTACTTCGTGACTTTCATCAGGCCGTCGCGGGTGAAGCGCTTGACCTTCGCTTCATCCAGTTCGATGCCCAGACCCGGCCCGTTCGGCACCGTCAGCTCGAAGTCGCTGTAGTCCAGCGGGGAAGTGAGAATCTCTTCGGTGATCAGCAAGGGGCCAAAGAGTTCAGTGCCCCACTGGAGGTTCGCGAAGCTCGCGAACAGGTGTGCCGACGCCACCGTGCTGAACGCACCTTCGAGCATCGTGCCGCCGTACAGCTCGATACCCGCGGCGTCCGCAATCGTGGCCACGCGCTGCGCCGCGAACAGTCCGCCGCTTTGTTCGATCTTGATGGCGAACACATCGGCGCCCTCGTTCTTCGCAATCTCGAACGCGCTTTCCGGGCCTTGCAGGATTTCGTCGGCCATCAACGCCACCGGGAAACGGCGCATGAGGCGCGCCAGCGCCGCGGGCGTTGCGACCGGCTGTTCGACCAGTTCGCAGCCGGCTTCCGCCAGCGCGGGAATCGCCCACGCCGCCTGCGTCTCGCTCCAGGCCATGTTGACGTCCACGCGCACGGCGGCGCGATCGCCCATCGCCTTCTTGATTTCGGCAACGTGCTTGATGTCCGTCTTGAGTTCCTTCGCGCCGATCTTCAGCTTGAAGATCTTGTGGCGGCGTACTTCGAGCATCGACTCGGCTTCGGCGATGTCCTTGGCCGTATCGCCCGAAGCGAGCGTCCATGCCACCGGCAGGCGCTCGCGGCGGCGGCCGCCCAGCAGTTCGCTCACCGGCACGCCGAGGCGCTTGCCCTGCGCATCGAGCAGCGCGGTTTCCAGCGCGCACTTGGCGAAGTGATTGACCTTTACGAGCTTGCCCAGGTGCGCCATGAGCGCCTGGATACGCGTGGCGTCCTGGCCGATCATCGCCGGCGCGAAGTAGGCGTCGATCGCCAGTTTCATCGCTTCCGGGCTTTCCGGGCCGTAGGCCATGCCGGCAATCGTCGTACCTTCACCGATGCCGGTCACGCCATCGCTGCAGTAGACCTTTACCAGCATCAGGGTTTGCCCGTACATCGTGGCGACGGATAGCTTGTGAGGGCGAATCGTCGGCAGATCTACCAGGCGGGTTTCGATACGTTCGATCGTCGCTGCATTCATTAGGATGTCGTATTAACTACGCGTGGGGATTCATCCCAGAAATTAGAGACTGGCGCCATATCTGTCAAATCAATCATATATGGCGGGTATCATCCATGGCATCGATTTTCATGGGGCGACTGCCGACTGATAACGCGGCGCCAGTCCAAGATGTTCGAGCAATCGCCCGAACTCGCCGAGCCTGCGCTTCACGTAAGCGGGCACCTCGACGTCCGCGTAGTCATAGAAGCCTTTGCCGTCGCGAATGCCATCACGCCCTTCCTCCATATGGCGCGTGACGATGGAGGCCGGTTCGAAGCGCTGACCGATCTCATTCGCGAGGTAATGCGACGCGTAATAGAGAATGTCGCAACCGCCCCAGTCGATGAACTCCAGCAACCCCAGGATCGAAAAGCGCAGACCAAAGCCCGTACGCACGGCCGTGTCGATGTCGTGTGCGCTGGCCACGCCCTCCTCCACCATGCGCGCCGCCTCGTTCATGACGAGCGCCTGAAGGCGCGGCACGATATAGCCCGCCGATGGCGCGCATTCCACGCTGACCTTGCCCGCGCGGCGCAGCAGATCCTTGAGCCGCGCGACGACCGCATCGTCCGTCAAGCTGCTGCGGCTGATCTCGACGAGCGGCATGAGATGTGCGGGATTGAGCCAGTGAGCATTGACGAGACGCCGCGGATGCGTGACCACCTTTTGCAGATCGGTGACGAGAAACGTCGATGTCGTGGACGCAATCGTCGCCGCATCGCCGACATGCGCACAGAGCCACGCGAACGCCGCCTCTTTGGCTGGCATCACTTCGGGCACCGCCTCGAACACGACCTCGCAGCCGGCGAGCGAGGCCTCGGCGCCCACGCGATCGAGCACTTCGACACGCGCGAGCGCTTCGTCGGCCTCGCTGGCGTCGATGCGCCCGAAGTCGACCAGGGTCTGCAATTGCCGCGCGATTTCGCCGAGGGCGGCCGCGGCGAACGCGGTGCGCGCTGCCTGATCACGCTCTTTGAAGTCGATGAGCGTCACGTGCAATCCGGCAAACGCGAACGCGAGCGCAATGCCCTGACCCATGCGTCCCGCGCCGAGCACATGTACGCGCTTTACGTCGGCGGCGCTGTGCATCATGCGAGCCCCCGTGCCAGCATATTGCGCATGGCTTCGCGCGAAAGCGTGGCCAGCCCGAGGTTTTCGAGCGTGCGCCCTTCGCCATAGAGGTCCCGCTCCGACACCGCGCTCGCGATGCTCAGAAGTCCCTGTGCGACCGGCGTAGGCACGCCAGCCCAGCGCCCTACCGAAACGATGAGCGAGAGGCCGAGCCGCGTGTCCTCCAGCATGTAGCGGTGCGCCTTCAGGTCGATCTTCTCGCGCCAGTCGCCGCTGTCCGTGAGTTTGCCGTGCGCGCCGCGCCCGTACATCCACTCGTCGCCCTCACTTGCGTAGTGATCGGCGAGCGGAAAGTGCGGCGCGCCGTATCCCAACGCTTCGCGCACCGCCATGCGCTCGGCGTCGAGCGCATTCGTCACGCGGCGAATCGACGGCTGCGTGCCTTCGTTGTGAATGTCCCAAGCGTCGAAATGCTCGAGCGGCCCCGCGTTCATCATGATGAGTGGCGGGTGTATCACCGGCCCCGCATTCATGAGCGCGCCGCTCAACGCATCTTCGATGGGCTCGACGCTCGCGTAGCCTTCCTTGAGCACTGGAAACGCCCACTCGCCCGCTTCTGCCGGAAACACACCGGTAGGCAGCCGCGTGGCGTAGGCGCTAATGACCACATCGTTCTCGCCGTGGCGTCGTACGAGATACGGCAACGTGCCCGTTTCCGCGAACGCCACGCGCGCGCGGTTGCCCGCGTCGGCCATCGCCTTCGCGAACACATAACTGCCAAATGTGCCCGGCGGCAGAAATACCACCTGATCGTCTGCAAGGTGAGGCGCGAGTTGGCTTGCCAGCGATTCGTGCGTGGTAGACGGCAGCGGGATCACGATGAGGCGCGCCTCGCGCACCGCGCTGCCGAGATCGTCAGCAAGCCGTATCGCGCCGCGCGTCTCGCCAACCGGCACGCGCCGCTTGCCGCGCCAGTCCTTCACGTTCAGTTCGCCAAGCTCGCGCAAACGCGCGCATGCGGCGGTATCGCGCCGCCACCACGTCACGTCGTGGCCCTTTTCGAGCATGTCGATCGCCGCCGCAAAGCACCCGTGCCCGCCACCCAGTACGCTAACCTTCATTCTCAACCTCCTTGTGCAATCACTTGATTCATGGGTTAGCGTCGAGATTAAAGGGGCGGCACGCGCACTGCGATTCAACACGCGCAATCGCTATTCAATGCCGGCAACACATTCGCGCGGCGTATGAGGGTGAATCCTTTCTTGCACAGACTTATTGACCATCGGATCATATGCGCGAGGCTCTGCCGTCACTTCGAGGCTATTGAACGATGGAAATTGCGATTCCCCGCAAACACAGCAACCGGCTCGGCGCCTCGCGTGCGCGCGAGGACGTCGAGCGCGAAGTGGCGAAGTTGCTTTGCGAGCACCGCATGGAAGTATCGGGCCGAGAGCCGCTGAATGCCGAACTGTATGGCGTCGCGATGCATCGTGCGAGCCTGCTCGAGCTGTGCTACGGCCGCGAGACGCAGATCGATGCGGGCGAACTCGATCATCATTACCTCTTTCGCACGACACTTGCAGGCCGTTGCGAACTGCAATCGGGCAATGAGCGCGTGTCGCTTTCGGCGGGTAGCCTCAGCGTGTCGTCGCCTTCGCGCAAGAGCCGCATTCGCACCGACACGGCGTGCCGCAGCCTGCTGCTGCGTATCGATCGCGCCGCGCTCGAGATCAAGCTCGCGGAGATGCTGCAAAGCTCGCTGCGCCGCCCGCTCGTGTTCGACCTCGAAATTGGCGGCACACACAGCGGGGCCGCCGTGTTTCATTCCACCCTGCGCTATTTGTGCACCCTGTGCGAGCAGATCGAGCCGAGCGCGCGCGACAGTCTGCTCGGTCCCGAACTCACGCAGTGGCTCGCCACGTTGTTGCTCATGCAACTTCCCCATTCATACAGCGAAATGCTCGCGCGCGGCGCGAAGCCGCCGCTGCCCGCGCACGTCAAACGGGCGCGCGACTATATCGCGTCGCATCTCGGCGATACGCTTGCGGTTGCAACGCTCGCGCACGTGGCGGGCGTGTCGCCCCGCACGCTGCAAAACGGCTTCAGACAGTTCCTCGACCAGTCGCCCGCCGACTATATCCGCGAGCGGCGCATCGAAGCCGTGCATCGCGCGCTGAAAGCGGAACCGGAGCGCAGCGTGACCGACGTATTGCTCGAACACGGCGTGCACAGCTTCGGCCATTTCGCGAAAGCGTATGCGCGGCGCTACGGCTATCCGCCCTCCGCGACCGCGAAGTGCGTCTCGTGAATCGCGCCCCATGCCAAACGCCACTGACCCCATAGCGCCCTCGGGCGACGATCCCCTCGACACACCTGCCGACGCACTGCGCGTGCAGGATCTCGACCTGAATCTGCTCAAGACCTTCAACGCGGTCTATGCGGAAAAGCACGTCGGGCGCGCGGCGCTGCGCCTTGGCATCACGCAGCCTTCGGTGAGCCATGCGCTAGGACGGCTGCGCCTCCTGTTTCATGACGCCCTCTTCGTGCGCACGGGCGGCGGCGTCGAACCCACGCCGCGGGCGCAGCGTCTCGCGGCCTCGATCGACCGCGCGCTCGCCATACTCCAGGCCGTGCTCGACGAAGGCGCCCAGTTCTCGCCCGCCACATCCCGCCGCACCTTTCGGCTGCATATGAGCGATTTCGCGGAAAGCGCATTCTTGCCCACCTTGATGCGCGAACTCGACGAGCGCGCGCCCGGCGTCGTGATCGAGACACTACATATCGAGGAAAGCCAGTTCAACGTGGCGGTGGAGTCGGGGCGCATCGACTTTGCAATGGGCCATTTTCCCCATGCATTCGCGCATTTCCATCGCAGCGAACTGCTGCAGGAGCGCTATGTCCTGATGATGGCGCGCCGAGTAGCCGAGCGTTACGGACTCGACGATCATTTCGTGCTCGACGCCACGTTGCCGCCCGCGCTGCAGTTCATCTCGGTGAGCTCGCACCCGCAAGCGATGGCGCTTCTCGAACAGCATGGCCTGACCTCACGCGTGCGTGTCGCCGTGCCGAACTTCATGGTCGTGCCCCCGATACTCTATCGCTGCGACTATGCGCTCATCCTGCCGCGCACCGTCGCGCGCGCATTCGCGCCGCTCGGCGAGATGGCCGCGTTCGAGATCGCCAATGCGTCGACGTGGCCCGTCAACGCATACTGGCATCGGCGCTTCGACGCCGATCCGGGCCACCGCTGGCTGCGTGCGCTATTGATGGAACTGTTCCACATCGGTACACGCGAGCCGTACGACAGCTGGCTCGCGATTCCGCCCAATCTCAAGCCGCCCGCCCTCAATGCATAAGGGCGAACGCCTCGTTTAGAACGACGTGAGAATGCCCGCCACGATCGAGCTTGCCGTGGCGCCTGGCTTGCCGAGCGGCACCGCGCCGCCGCCCGCGCCGTTAATGGAAAACGCGGCGTGCTCGCCGTTGTGGACCAGCGCCGCGCCCGTATAGAGCACCGTGCGCTTCGAGAGCGGATAGTCGAGGCGCAGGCCGTACGAGTCGGCATTGCCCTCGCTGTCCGCGATCTTGTGATAGTGACCGTAGCTCACGAGCAGCGACGCGCGGCCAATGGGCACCGTCGCATTCAATTCGAAGAAGTCGTTGTGCGGGTTCGAATATGCGCTTGCCACCGCTGTCGTCACGTCGGGACCGCCACGATGGCGCAAATAGATGAACGCGGGCTTGACGAAGCCGAAATCGTATGAGATCGCGCCGAGCGCGTAGTTGCCGGTGCCGGTGGGGCTCGTCGGCGACAGCGCCGCAGCCGTTGCCGTGCTGAACTTCTGCTGCATGTAGTCGACGTCGATCGAAAGCGGCCCGTTCGCGTAGTTGACGCCGGCGCCATAGGTGTCGCCGAGTGTGGAAGGCACGTTGCTCGCGCCGTTCGCGCCGCGCGAAGCGGTGGCGCGCAGGAGAAACCCGGCCAGGCGCGGCGACGTGTAGCGCAGCGTGTTGCTCGTACGCAGGAACCAGGGCTGCACGAAGTTGTTCGACGCATTGCCCCATGCAAGGCCCGCGCCGTATCCCGGCAAGCTGTAGGTCACGAACGACGTGTGCAGGATCGTATAGGTTTCGCCGGCCTGCAGGCCGCCAAAAGGTCCGGTCAACCCCACCCACGCCTCACGGCCGAACAGTGCGCCGTTGCCGCTGATCGCACCCGTGGCGGAATTGAAGCCGTTTTCGAGCTTGAAGATCGTCGCGTATCCGCCGCCGAGATCCTCCACGCCCTTCAAGCCCCATTGCGTCGCGAAGAGATTGCCCGTTCCCATGCGCACCACGTGATTCGGCCCGAAGTTCGCGTACTCGATCGACGTGTCGATGCGGCCATAGAGCGTGAGGCTCGATTGAGCGAGCGCCGGTGCGGCCGCCACGCCCACGATTGCAATACACCACTTCCAGTTGGTCATTTATGTCGTCCCCGCGAGTCATGAAGAATCGGGGCGAGTCTAGAAAGGCCAATAACCCGAGTCGATCTAACCAGCCGCATATCACTTATAGATTGCGTTCATGAACGCCGCGGCACGTGGTCAAAGAGGCCGCGAACGCCCGTCTGTGCGGCAATTCCCGGAGAGACCCCTGGTAATTTCTTTAGGCCGCTCGGTAGTTGCGAGCAGACGGCTGGGAAATTTGTATCTATGTCTGTGAAATTTGTTTGCGTACGCTGGTCCCCCAGAGTGCATGCACCTGAGACCACACGACCGACACATCGGAGATACGCCATGACCCCCACGCCCGCCAGCGCGCCAGCCAGCCCAACGAGCGCCAGACGCTACACCTATGAGTGGTACGTAGTGCTCATCTGCATGCTCGCCTATGTCTTTTCGTTCGTCGATCGCCAGGTGCTGGCGCTCATGATCGAGCCGATCAAGCGAGACCTGCATCTCACCGATACGCAGTTCAGCCTCGTGCACGGCTTCGCGTTCTCGCTCTTCTACGCGGTAATGGGGATTCCGCTCGCGTACCTCGCCGACCGCTTTGCGCGCCCGCGCATCATCGCCACGGGCATCGCGCTCTGGAGCGTCGCCACGGCCGCTTGCGGCGTCAGCCAAAACTTCCTGCACATGTTTCTCGCGCGCATGAGCGTGGGCGTGGGCGAAGCCTCGCTCTCGCCGGGCACCTATTCCATGCTCGCCGACTACTTCCCCAAGGAAAAGCTCGGCCGCGCGGCAGGCGTCTATTCGTTGGGCTCGTTCATTGGCGGCGGCATTGCGTTTTTGATCGGCGGCTATGTGATCGCGCTGCTCAAGCAGGCCTCGATGGTCACGCTGCCCGTGGTCGGTTCCGTGCATGGCTGGCAAGTCACGTTCTTTATCGTGGGGCTGCCGGGGCTTCTCGTGGGTCTTCTCTTCATCCTCACGGTACGCGATCCGCAGCGCAAGGGGCTCGTGCAGGACGCGAGCGGCAATGCCCGGCGCGTTTCGATCGCCGAGTCCGCGCGCTTTATTCGTTCGCATGGCAAAACATTCTTTTGCCACTACATCGGCTTCTCGTTCTACGCGATGACGCTGTTCTGCCTCATGAGCTGGACGCCCGCGTTTTATATCCGCCGCTTCGGCATGTCGCCGGTGGAAGCGGGCTATACGCTCGGCACGATCCTGCTCGTGGCCAATACGACAGGCGTGTTCTGCGGCGGATGGCTGAACGACTGGCTGATGCGCCGCGGCCGCACCGACGGCCCCATGCTCGCCGGTTGCATTGGCGCAGCGGCCATGGTGCTGCCTGCTGCCGCTTTTACGCAGGTGAGCAGCCTTGGCGGCTCGCTCACGCTGCTCGTGATCGCCATGTTCTTCGCCTCGTTCCCGATGCCGACCTCGACCGCCGCGATGCAAACGCTCGCGCCCAACCAGATGCGTGCGCAGATTTCCGCCGTGTTCCTGCTCGTGTCGAACCTGCTCGGGCTTGGCGTCGGCACCACGCTCGTCGCATTGTTGACCGACAAGGTGTTCGGCACGCCGCTTGCCGTTGGGCATTCCATGTCGATCGTGAGCCTCGTCGCGGCGCTGCTCGCGACCGTGCTGCTGGGCTTCGGCTGCCGCCAGTTCCGCCTGAGCCTCGCGCGTGAGGACGCGCAATCGCATGGCGCAGACGCCGACGTGGACGCACAAGGCGTGGCAGCCGCAACGCTGAGCGCCACGCGCGCCTGAGATCAACAAGCGCCTCCCGCGCCCGCATTATCAATGGCATTTATCCGGGAGGCCATTTTTTATCGATTTGCCCGATCGACCGGGCGGCCGTATGCTCGGTTCAACCCCTCGCGCATCGCGCGCGAGTGTTCCATTCAGTCCAGCATCAAGCAACTACCGCTACTTCAGCGATCGGGCCTCAACATGCAAGCCACTTCATTCAAGGTTCGCGTCGACGCAATGCACGACGAAGCACACGGCATTCGCTCGTTCAGCATTTCGCGGCTCGACGGCCAGCCGTTCGACGCCTACGAGCCGGGCGCGCATATCGACGTCACGGCGCCGTCCGGCGTCACGCGCCAATACTCGCTCTGCGGCGACCCGGACCAGCGCGAGATGCAACTCTTCGCCGTGAAGCGCGAGAGCGCATCGCGCGGCGGCTCCCGTTCGCTGCACGACGACGTGACGGTCGGCACCGAACTCGCGGTTGGCGCGCCCCGCAATCTGTTCCAGCTTGCGCCGGGTGCGCAGCGCCACGTGCTGATTGGCGCGGGCATTGGCATTACGCCGCTTTTGTCGATGGCGTATCGCCTCGTCAAGCAGAATGCGCCATTCGAATTGCACTACTTCGCCCGCAGCCAGGAACATGCGGCGTTCCTGCCGCTGCTCGCTCGCGCGCCGTTTGCGGCCTACGTGAAGCTGCATTACGGCGTGGAGCCCGACGCGCTGGACGGCGCGCTCGCGTGGTGTCTCGCCACCGCCGCCACGGGCACGCACGTTTATACCTGCGGGCCTTCCGCGTTCATGGAGCGCGTAGTCGCAGCCGCCGAACAGCGCCTGCCCGAAGACGCGATCCATCTGGAACGCTTCGCGGCGGAGCCTGCGGCACCAGAAAGCAGTGCGGCGCTCGACGCGTTCGACGTGCAACTGGCCAGCACGGGTCAAACCGTGCGTGTGGAAAAGAACACGTCGATTGTCGATGCGCTCGCAACCATCGGCGTCGAGGTCGATACATCATGTGGAGAAGGCGTTTGCGGCACCTGCATGATCGACGTCGTGGCGGGCGAGCCTGAGCATCGCGACCACTGCCTGAGCAAGGCGGAACGCGCGAGCAACAAGGTCATCTGCTGCTGCATTTCGCGCTCGCGCTCGCCGGTTCTCGTGCTCGATCTCTGACCAACGCTTCGTTCAGCGCTTCTCCTTGTCGAAGCGCTCCATGATGCCGTGAATCAGCCCACGCATCCACGCAATGCCTTCGTCGTCGTGGAAGTGCTCATGCCAGTGCATCGTCACGGCGGCGACGGGCATGGCCACGGGCAGCACGTAGATCTGGAAGCGCCCGTCCGCGTTGAAGATCTGCGCGAGGCGGCGCGGCAGCGTCGCGAATAGATCCGTCACGGCGAGCACGCCCGGCAGCGCGACGAAGTGCGGCAATTCGAGCGCGATGTTTCGGCCCACGCCTTGCGAGCGCAGCGCGTCGTCCAGCGCGTGATGACTGTGCTCGACCGACTTCACCTGCACATGCGAGGCCTCGACGAACTGCGCGAGGCTCAGCGCCTCGCCGCGCGGCAAGCCGCGCCGACGGCGCGTCATGCATACATACGTCTCCTCGAACAGCAACTGATGGCGCGTGCGCGAAGTCAGTTCGGGCAAGTTGCCGATCGCGAAATCGAGGCGGCTCGAGCGCAGCGCATCTTCAATCGCCTCCACGGGCAGCGGCTCGATACAGACCTTGATCTTCGGCGCCTCACGATGAAGCGCCTCGCAAATCGACGGCAAGTAAGCCATTTCTCCCGCATCCGAAAGCGAGAGCCTGAACGTGCGCGTGCTCACCGCCGGATCGAAGCGCTCCGCATAGCGCAGCGCCTCGCGCACGGTGTCGAGCGCGCGGCCGACGATCGAGGCGAGCTCCAGCGCGATCGGCGTGGGCTGCATGCCCGCGCGCGTGCGGATGAAAAGCGGATCGTCAAACAGTGAGCGCAGCCGCGAGAGCGAATAGCTGATGGCGGGCTGCGAGAGCGCGAGCCGCTCGCCGGCCTTCGTGAGGCTGCGCTCCTCGACGATGGCCTGAAAAACCCGCAAAAGATTGAGATCAACGTTGTCGAGTGAGGGCATGGCTTTATCAACCGCGTTTATGTGATGTTCAATTTTAGATCGATTTGACGCATGAAGCACCAGAGACGAGACTTTCATCAACGCACAGGCGGCAAGCGCCCAGCGATCAACCACCTCGCGAGACATCGCGACCACCCCGATACTCTGACACCATGAGCGATACCTGGCAGACCATCGACACGAGTACGCTGCGCCCCCGCGTAGAGACAGACCGCATCTCGCCGTCGCTGTACTACGATCCGGCGCTGTTCGAAGCAGAACTCGAACGTATTTTCTACAAGACGTGGATCTGGGTTGCGCACGAAAGCGAACTGCCCAACGCGGGCGACTTCCGCACCACGACCATTGGCCGTCAGCCTGTGATCGTCGTGCGCGACAAGACGGGCGCGGTGAACGTGCTGCAAAACCGCTGCCGCCATCGCGGCGCCACGGTATGCGAAGAGCACAAGGGCAACGCCAAGGGCTTCACGTGCCCCTACCATAGCTGGTCATACGCGCTCGACGGCACGCTGCGCGCGCTGCCCTATGGCGACGGCTACGAAGGCGTGTGCGAGAAAGGCGACCTGCCGCTCGAAAAGCTGCGCGTGGGCATTTATCAGGGCCTTATCTTCGCGAGCTTCAATCAGGAGATCGAACCGCTCGAAGATTTCCTCGGCGGCGCCAAGCCGTGGATCGACCTGTTCATGAAGCAAGGCGCGGGATACCCCGTGAAGGCGAACGGCGAGCACAAGTTCAAGTTCAAGGGCAACTGGAAGATCCAGCTCGAAAACACCACGGATCTCTATCACTTCCCGGTCGTGCACAAGTCGTGGATGAAATCGATCGATGACGAAACGGCTGCGGCGATCACGAGCTTCATGACGAGCGATCAGGCCTTCTGTCGCTCTCTCGGCAATGGCCATAGCCTCGCCGTGCTCGTGCCCGAACTCGTCGACCTCGACCAGGACGACGGCGCACCGCTGCCCGAGCGATTCCAGGAACTGGCCGCGCAGCTCGCCGAGCGTCACACGCCCGAAGAAGTGCGGCGCATCGTGCGCTCGCTCATGGGCGTGGGCTTCAATTTGAATCTGTTCCCGAATCTGGCGCTCTCGATGGCGTTCTTCCGCGTGCTGCGGCCTATTTCCGCAGAGGAAACCGAAATTCGCCACGTGGCGCTCGCCATGGACGGCGGTCCCGAGGAAGCCAACCGCGTGCGCCTGCGCATCCACGAGCACTTCCAGGGCCCGTTCGGCTTTGGCAGCCCCGACGACGCCGAAGCCTGGGAGCGCGTGCAGCGCGGCTCCCATGCCGGCCGTGACACCCCGATTCTCGTGAACCGCGGGCTGAACCGCGAAACCACGGCGCCGAACGGAGAAAAGACCGCACACGCCACCGACGAAACCGGCATGCGCGAAGCGTATGCGCAGTGGCGCGCCATGATGGAGGCATGATGGACGATCGAAACGTACTCAATTCGCAAGAGACTTTTACGCGCGCCGTGCAGTTCATCTGGCGCGAAGCGGAGATGCTGGACCGGCGCGAATACAGCGCTTGGCTCGACCTGTGGGACCCGCAAGGACACTACGTCGTGCCGATCGACCCGAACACGACCGACTTCGCGGCCTCGCTGAACTACGCGTACGACGACCAGCACATGCGCGAGATGCGTGTGCAGCGCATGACGTCGGGCTATTCGGCTTCGGCGAGCGACGCGGCGCGCACCGTGCGCACGGTTTCGCGCTTCACGCTCTCGAGCGATGCGGCCGATACCGTGGAAGTGAAGTCGGCGCAGATCATCGTGGCGTACAAGCGCGGCGCGAGCACGATCTTCGCGGCGGACCTCACGCACCGCATCGGTTTCGCAAGCGGTGAGCCGAAGCTTTTGCAGAAGGTGATCCGCCTGATCGATTCGACCGAAGCGCTGAGCGCAATCGGCTTCCTGCTCTAAAAACAAGGGGCGCGCGGCACGGCTCGCGCGCCCTGCTTCCATTCGACTCCATGCCTACACTCGAAGTCTATTTGCCCGCGGGCCACGCGCAAGCACGCAAGGCACAACTGATCGGGCGCCTCACCGAAGCCACCGTCGAGGCGATCGGCGCGCCGGCCGAAGCCGTGCGCATTCTGCTGAGCGAATTGGCCGACACGCATTACGGCATTGGCGGCAAGCGAGCCGCAGACGGCGCGCCACCTTCATTGCCGGTGATCGTGGCGATTCTGATTGCCGGGCGAACGCTCGAGCAAAAGGCGCGACTAATCGATGCGCTCGCAACGACCAGCGCCGAGGTACTCGACTCGCCGCTAGAAGCAACGCGCGTGATCATCAAGGACATACCGAACACGGACTTCGGCCTTGGCGGCAAAACCGCGCGCTCGCTCGGGCGTTAAGTTGCGGATATGAGCGGCAGCGCGAACCGGCATTCGAGCCCGCCGCCAGGCGCGGGTTGTGCCCAGATCGCACCCTGGTGCCGCGTGACGATGTTCTTGCACAGCGAAAGGCCTATGCCGTTGCCGCCCGCCTTCGACGACGAAAAACCGTCGAAGAGGCGGCCATGCGCATCGGCGGGAACGCCTGGACCGTTGTCGATCACGCTCACGAGCGCTCTGCCTTCCCTTTCTTCGCACGCGAGCGTGAGATCGCGCCGGTCCGCATCGACGTCCGCCAGTGCGTCGATCGCGTTGAACGCGAGATTGAGCACCACCTGCCCGATCAACACGCGCTCGCACATCACGGGCAGCGCGGCCTTGGGCTGAACGATATGCACCCGCACGCCCGCATCGCGCGCACGCAGTTCGATGAAGTAGGCGACCTCGCTGAGAATGTCGCGCAGGTCCGCGCGCATTTCGGTCGGCTCGCGCTTCACGATGTATTCACGCACGCTCTTGATGATGAGCGCGGCGTGTTCCGCCTGCCGATCGGCACTGCGCAGGCCCCAGATCGCGTCTTCTACCGGCCCCGCCTGTTCGAGGCGTCTGATCGCACCTTCAATGAAATTGCGTACCGCAGCGAGCGGCTGGCTCAACTCGTGCGCAATGGCCGTGGCCATCTCTCCCATTGCGTTGTAGCGCCCGGCGTATTCGAGCATGCGCGCCTCGGTGCGGCGCGCTTCTTCAATGCTCACTTCGTCGGAGATGTCGCGAAAGTGGATCAACAGACCGTCGAGATCGCCTTCGATCACGAGCCGCCGGCAGGTGATGCGCAGCCAGCACGCGCTACCGTCGCGACGGGTCATGCGATAGCGCTGCGGCTCGGACGGGCCCTGCAGCGGCGCGTCGTCGAGTTGCTCGGCAAGGCGCTCGCGGTTGCGCTCGCTGCAATAGTCGAACACCGAACCCGGCGCATGTTCGGCGGCGAGGCCAAGCACGCGGCGCCCGGAGTCGCTGATGAATTCGACCGCGCCGTCGAGCGTGAGCACCGCCACGCCTTCGCTCAAGTCCTGCATGAATTCGCGCAGCCGCGTTTCATAGCGCCGCAGCGCCTGGCGCATCGCTTCTTCCGCGCTGATGTCGCGAAACTGCACCATCACGACGGCGCGCTCCGTGAGCGGCACGTAGGTTGCAATCGCCTCGGAAAGCATGTCCTGCCCCGTGCGCGAGCGATAGCACCATTCGTAGCCCTGCGGCCCTTCGGTGATCGAGCGGTCCATCGCCGCCACGGCGATTTCGCGCGCGTATTTCGGCTCCGGGCGCGTCATGTCGCGCGCTTTCAGCGGCAGCAATTCCTCGACGGAAAAGCCAAGCGCGATGCAAGCCGCGCGATTGGCCCAGACGATCGCCTTCGTGCTGGCGTCGTGCAGCAGCACGCACATCGTCAGGGCGTCGAGCAGGCGGCGGAAATCGTCTTCGGTGGGGTACGTCATGATCGTGAGCCGGATGCGGGCCGCATGCCCGCCTGGTGGTCCCCAAACGATAACATCCGGGCGCGGCGCGGGGAATCTGAAGATTTCTTTAGGCGCGCGGGGAACGCTACTTAAAAATGCGTGCGGCGTCCCAATTGATGACCCCTTTTTGCCTTTTTAGACTGAGTTCCAGACTTTGCGCACGTGAGCGTTCGCGCTGCGCCCGATACAGATGGCCTTAAAACTTGCGGCTCAGGAACTCAGGAGATACACCATGGCATCCGTTGCGACCGCTGTCGCATCCCATTGCGACCACAATGCACAAGCGTGCGCCACGCAGATGGGCAACCGCCTCTCGCTCGACGAGGTCATCGACGTCGTGGCCGCCCGCCGCGACGAATTCGACCGGCTTTCGCACGTGCCGCGCGACGTCATCGATCTCTTCAAACGCGCCGGCATTTATCGTGCGGGCACGCCCAAACGCTTTGGCGGCGACGCGCGCGCGCCCGGCGAATTTCTGGCGATGATCGAGCGCATCGCCGTGGCCGACGGCTCCGCGGCGTGGGTCGCGAGCTTCGGTTCGGCCAACGTCTACCTCGCGGCCCTGCCGCTCGAAACGCAGGCGCAAATTTACGCGAGCGGCCCCGACCAGGCGTTCGCCGGCGGCCTCTTTCCCGTGCAGACCGTGCAGCCTGTCGACGGCGGCTGGCGCGTGAACGGCACGTGGAAGTTCGCGAGCGGCTGCAAGGGCGCCGACTGGCTCGGCGTAGGCATCAGCACCGGCAACGGCGCAGGCAGCGGCCCGAACAAGCCGCGCACGGCCGTCTTTCGCCCCGAGCAGGTGGAGATCGTCGAGAACTGGAACGTGGTCGGCATGCAGGGCACAGGCAGCCACGACCTGCGCGTGACCGACCAGATCGTCACCGACGACTGGACCTTCGTACGCGGCGGCACGCCTTGCGTGGACGAGCCGCTCTATCGCTATCCGACCGTTGCGTACGCGGCCCAGGTGCTCGCGGTCGTGAACCTCGGTCTCGCGCGCGCCGCGCTCGACGTAGCCAACCATATGTCCGGCGGCCGCCGCACGACCACCGGCGCGCCGCAGCTCGCCGACCGCGCGTATTACCGCATCGAACTCGCGAAGGCCGAGGCGCAGTTGCGTTCTGCGCGCGCGTTTTTCTACGAGTCGACCGACAGCGTCTGGCAGTCGATTCTCGCCGGCAATCCCGTGACGCCCGAGCAGGTCAGCCTGCTGCGTCTCGCCGCCACGCACATTGCGCGCGAAGGCGCCGACGTCGTGAACCGCGCGTATCGCCTTGGCGGCACGATGGCGATCTACAAGACGCATCCGTTGCAGCGTTTGCTGCGCGACGCGATGGTCGTCACCCAGCACGCGTTCCTCGGCGAAGGCAATTTCGACGGCGCTGGCGCTGTGTTCGTCGGCGTGCCGCCGATTCCGGGCTATCTGTAACCGTACTCATCACCTATCAACAGGAATCGATCAAATGTCCGAAACAACCAATCCCCTTCCGCTGCGCGTCCTGTTCTGCTGCGGCGTGACGCAAAACTTCTTCGACCTGCCGCGCGAGAAGATCGGCGAAGTGTGGCAGGCGTACGGCAAGATGCTCGCCGCAATCGAAGCGATGGAAGGCGTCAAGGTGCTCGGCATCATGGACGACGACCGCCTCGTGGTGGGCCAGGCCGGTGGGGCGCCGTGGACCTTCTACATCATGGCCGATGTCGCCGACTTCGATAGCACCGTGGCCGTTTGCAATCTTTATCGCACGACGCCGGTGGGCGAGTACAACCTGTGGCGCTACGGCAAGATCGAGGCGCGTGTGGGTCGCGCGCTCGCCGTGCCGCCTGCGGTCCCGCCCGCGGTCAGTGCGTAATCCCATGGCGACGACCACCGACGCCGCGCGCACGATTGCGGCACTCGAAGCGCGCCTTGCCGCACTCGAAGGCGCTGCGGCCGCGCGCAAAACCATGGCGCGCTATATGGCGCTATGCGACGTGCCGAGCAGCGCGCTCGACGGCGAATCGCTCGCAAGCCTCTTCACGGCCGACGCGGTGTGGGAAGGCATCGGCAAGCAATATACGAGCAAGTTCGGCCGTCTCGAGGGGCGCGAGGCCATCGTCGCGATGCTTGCGCGCTATTTGCCGCCTGTGCCGCACTTCGCGACCAACGTGCACTTTCTCACCTCCGAGAGCATCGACATGGTGACGTCCACGCACGCAAAGGGACGCTGGATCATGCTGCAGGCTTCGGGCTACGTGGACGAGCGCGCGGAGCTGATCGGCGCACGGCTCGAAGTGGACTTCGTGCCGGAGTGTGCAAATTCGCCCGACGCTTCGACATGGCTCATCGCGCACTTTCGCACCGAGCGGCTTTTCGATGCGCCGTGGCGCGTGTCGCCGCGTCCCGCTCCCTGACCTCCAACGGAAATCGAATCGATGAGCGCATTGATCAGTGCCTTCACGCTTGGCGGCAACGGACCCACCATCGCCATCAAGGACACCATCGACATTGCGGGCATGCGCACGACGGGCGCGAGCCGCGCACTCGCAGAAACCGCGCCAGCGCAAACGCATGCAGACGTGGTTCAGTTGCTGCTCGACGCAAAGTGGAAGATCGTCGGCAAGGCCAACATGCATGAACTCGCGTTCGGCATGACGGGCATAAACGACTACACGGGCACGCCCGCCAATCCGCAAGACGCGGCGCGCATTCCGGGCGGCTCGTCGAGCGGCTCTGCGAGCGCAGTCGGCCAGGGGCTCGCGCAAGCCGCGCTCGGCACCGACACGGGCGGCTCGATTCGCGGTCCCGCGGCATGTTGCGGCGTAGTCGGCCTGAAACCCACTTTCGCCCGTGTGTCGCGGCGCGGCGTCGCGCCCGTCGAATCGACGCTCGATTGCGTGGGCCCGTTTGCCCGCGACGTACGCATGATCGTCGAAACGATGGGCGTGATCGCGCCCGCGTTCGACGTGGCGGCGGCGCTAAAGAAAGTCACGGCGTGCAGGGTCGGCATCGCGCAAGTCGATGCGCAAAGCGACCTGCTCGCCGCCGTTACGCGCGCGCCCCAACGTGCCGGGATGTCGTCGGAAGCCATCGAACTTGCGGGCCTCGCCGACGCTTTCCAGGCGGGCCTTGCGATCATCAACGCGGAAACGTGGGCGGCATTCGGTCATCTCGTGGATAGCGCCAAGCTCGGCGCTGATCTCGAAGCCCGCCTGCGCGCCGCTTCGTCGACGACGCCCGACCAGGTGAGCGCCGCGGAGCGCGTGCGCCGCAGCTTTACCGAGGCCGTCGATCGCGCGCTCGACAGCGTCGATGTGATCGTCATGCCGACGCTCCCCGCCCTGCCGATCACGATCGACGATGCGCGGCGAGGCGTTTCGGTGATCGCGATGTCGTCGCTGATCCGCCCGTTCAATCTCAGCGGTCATCCGGCGCTGAGCCTGCCGTTGCCGATCGAGGGCTCGCAGCTGTTGGCCGGGCTGCAAATCATTGGACGCCACGGCGCCGACGAACAGGTTTGCGCCGTTGCTGCGGCGTTCGAAGCCGCGCTCACCCACTGATCCATTAAGGAATAGAAACTCATGTCCAGCAGAGTCGTCCTCGTTACTGGCGCGGCGCGCGGCCTTGGCGCCGTGATCGCCGCGCGTTTTCATGCAGCGGGTTACCGTGTCGCCCTCGGCGACGTGGCATTCGACGCCGCCGCTGCCGTTGCGCGCGACTTGAGCGCCGATGAGTCGAGCGCGTTTGCGTTGACACTCGACGTCACGCGTAAAGAAGATTTTATGAGCGCGCGCGACGCGATCGTCGCGCGCTGGGGCCGCATCGATGCGCTTGTGAACAATGCGGGCGCGTCGAAGGTCGTACCCGTCATGGAGATTACGGCCGAGCAATTCGATCAGGTCATCGACATCAATCTGCGCAGCGTGCTGTTCGGCTGCCAGGTGTTCGGGCAGCACTTCGCGAACCAGGGCGACGGACGCATCGTCAACATTGCATCGCTCGCGGGCCAGAACGGCGGCTCGGCAACGGGTGCGCACTACGCAGCGGCCAAGGGCGGCGCCATCACGCTCACCAAGGTGTTCGCGCGCGACCTCGCCGCTTCGGGCGTGACCGTGAACGCCATTTCGCCGGGGCCGCTCGATTTGCCGATCGTGCACGAGAGCGTACCCGCAGACAAGCTCGACAAGGTCATTTCGAGCATTCCCGTGGGGCGCCTGGGCGCCGCCGACTACATCGCCGACGCCGCTGTGCTGCTCGCTTCGGGCAACGCGTATTTCGCCAATGGCGCGTGCTGGGACATCAACGGCGGCTTGTATATGCGTTGATTCGTGCGCTAAAACGCGCGACGCACACGCCGCATCACGGCGTGTGCGTTTGCGCGTCCTGGTCCCATACCGCCATCACATCGCGCACGAGCGTCGCGATGGACGCCACGCCGAGTTTCTCCTTGATGCTGGCGCGATGCACGTCCACCGTCTTCACGCTGATGTCGAGGTCCGACGCGATGCGCTTGCTGCCCTTGCCGTCGATCACGCCGCGTAGCACTTCCCGCTCGCGCGCCGTGAGCGATTCGAGGCGCTTGCGCAAATCACGCCGTTTCTGGTCGGCGGCATGACGCTGCGTGGCGAGCTTCATCGCGCGCTGCACGCGATCGAGCATTTGCTGCGAGTTGTACGGCTTTTCCACGAAATCGATCGCGCCGTTTTGCAGCGCGCGCACGGACATGGGTATATCGCCGTGTCCGCTCACGAAAATGATAGGCAACGTCGCGCCGCGCCGGTTCAGTTCCGACTGCACGTCGAAGCCGCTCGTCTCCGGCATGCGCACGTCGAGCACCAGACACGCAGGGATGTCCGGGTCGAATGCGCGCAGAAAATCGGCTGCGTTGGCAAACCCTTCCGACTTCACGCCGACCGATTCCAGCAGCCACGCGAGCGAGGTGCGCATGCCGTTGTCGTCGTCGACGATATAGATGACCGGAGCAGGTAAAGTCATCTGCTCTCTCCGCTATTGTTCGTTGCGAAGCGCTGCGAGACGCGCCCAGTGCCGCCTCGTTTCAATCTCGCGCTTTTGCAGTTGCATTACCGATCATAACCAGCCAATAAAGCCGTGAAAATGCGCATTACCCCGTAATTCTCCAATGCAATTGGAACGCACGCACGCCCGTTACGGCGATACCTGGTGAAATCTTTAGCAGGCTCGGGAACGACGCTATTACACAGGCGATTCGCGACAGTATTTTTCGCGCATTGCTTGCCGTACGCTGTGAATCACCGGCTCGCATCACACGATCAGCCATTGCACGGAAAACACACATCATGTCCGATACATCCAGCACGCTCCCCACGAACGACGCTCGCAAGGATTTTCGCCAGGCAATGGCGCATCTGTCTGCCGCCGTCAACGTGATCACCACGGCCGGTCCGTTCGGCCGCTGCGGCATTACCGCCAGCGCCGTGTGCTCCGTTACCGACGCGCCGCCCACGCTGCTCGTGTGCCTGAACCGTTCGAGCGCGATGCACGCCGCCTTCGCGGGCAACGGCCGCGTCTGCGTGAACGTGCTGCCTGGCGAGCACGAATTGCTGGCAAAGCACTTCGCCGGCCTCACGCAACTGCCCATGGACGACCGCTTCAACCTGCCGTTCTGGGACGAAGGCGAGCACGGCGTGCCCGTACTGCGCGATGCGCTGGCGAGCCTGCAAGGCGAGATCGTCGAACTCAAGGACGTTGGATCTCACTCGGTCATGTTCGTGAAGGCGACCCATATCCGCGTGCGCAGCGACGGCGACGGCCTCGTCTACTTCGACCGCAATTTCCACCGCCTGGCTCGCCCGTGCGCGGCGGCGTAACGCTCGCACCCTGGTGAAACCTTTAGGCCACTGAGGAAAGCCACCAGGGGCCCTGCCGCTCGCACGCATTTTTTTCCGGCTAAGCGGCGCGTACCCTGTTTCCATACGCAAAGGCTGGCCAGATTGCCTCGCGAAGCGACCGCAAGCGAATTCATCAGACAAAAAATATTCAAGGGCACAAGAGCGATCGCGGCACCCCGTGACAGCCGAAACACAGAAAGGAGACAAGTCAACCAAACAAGCCAGGGCCGACCCGGGCTTGCGAGAAAGCGTTCCGCCCGTCATCCTGACACCGCTTTTACCGACCAGGCGGTCAGTGAATGGTGTCCAGAATGGCCGCCAACCCGATCGGTACCGCGTTTTATTCGCAACCAACATGCAGCTCGAGAATCACACCTTTACCGACGCCGGCGAACACGCTGCGTTGCTTTCCGGCTGGGAACAGCAATATTTCCAGCTCGATTGTGGACAATTCCACGGTCGGCTTCAGCAAATCGGCGCGGACGGCATACACGTCTTCTACGAATCCGTGAATCGCCGCATCGTGCAGCAGGGCAGCACGCCCAGCGACATGCTCGTGTTCGGAATCGTGCTCGACGCGAACTCGCCGGTGACCTTCGCGGACCGCGCCGTCACCGACAACTCCTTGATCTGCGCGCGTGCGAACCGCGAGTTCGTCCTGCATTTTCCGGGCGAAGCGGAAATTGTCGGCATTGGTGTGAAGCTGTCGAATCTGCGCGATCACCCGGAGCTGGCCGCGCGCCTCGAAAGCCGCATTTCCAGCAAGACCTCCGTGATTCCGCTCACGTCCGGCGCGCGTGAGCAGTTCATCGCCTTGTGGCGTTACGTCACTGACGAGGCATTCGCACTGAACGCGTTCGCAGAGTCGGAACTGGCCCAGCGCACCGTAACCGCGCAGATCTTCGAGATGCTCGATGCCCTCGTCGAGAGCGGGATTCAGGACGACAAAGCCGATATCACGTGGATGTCGCATAGCGACGTCGTCGCCCGCGCGCACGAGATGATCATTGCGCGCCCTCTCGAACCCGTGACCGTGCATGAGCTTTGCGAATCGCTGCGGATCAGCCGGCGTACGGTGCAAACGAGCTTTCGTCTCGTGACCGGCAAATCGCCGGTGGAATACATGCGCGCGATACGCCTGAACTACGTGCGCCAGTTGCTGCGTAAATCGCCGGCCGGCGAGCTCACAGTGCGTGACGCAGCGCAGCGCTGGGGCTTTTTCCATTCGGGTCATTTCACGCAGGATTATCGCGAGCTTTTCGACGCGATGCCTTCGGATAATCGTCCGAGATAAATCGCGCCGGAGCATGCCCCGGCGCTGCCCTTCCCTGCTTACCTGTCGCGCAGATATTCCTCTACAGCCGAAGTCGCATAGTCGATCAGCACCGGCGTGAGCGTCTTTGCTGTTTCCGTATGCTTTTTCTCGTGCACCCAGCCGAGGTAGGTCGTGCTGCGCGCCGCCATGAAGAGCGGCAGTTGGCGCAACTGTGCGTCGACTAGCGGGCGATGCGCGCGATAACCCGTGACGAAGGCTTCCATCGCCGTATCGAAGTACGGCTCGCCGCGGATGAAGTAGAGCGACGTCGCCACGTCGAACAAATGCCAGCCGAAACCCGCGTCGTCGAAATCGATCACACGCACGCGCTCGCCGTCCACGAGCACGTTCTCGGGTACGAGGTCAGCGTGGATCAGGCCGAACTTCCCCGCGTCCTTGCCATAGGCGCTCAGGTCCGACCAGAGTGCCTCCCGCGCGCGCTCGAAGAGCCGCCGCTCGGGTGCATTCAATTGCTCCAGTTCCCAGAAGCGGCCCCAGAGCGGCACGCTGCCCGCGAGCCCTTCCTCGCACCAGCTATGCCGCTTGAAGCCCGCAGGGGCCCGCCACGCGCTCGTATGGTTGTGCATGCGCGCCGCGGTGCCGCCGAGCGTGTAATAACGGCCCGCCACATCGTCCTCGCCGCCGTCGAGGCCCGATTCGAGCGCGCCGAGCTGGCGACCGTCGACCCATTCGAGCACGTCGATCTGGCGACCCACCGGCAGTTCATCGCTATGCACGCGCTCGAACGGTCGCCCTGCGCGCGATTTCACCACGCGCGGCACCTCTACGCCCGCGTTCGCGAGCGCCTGCATCCACTCGAACTCCGAGTGCAGCGCAGCGTCGTCGTGATAGCCGAGCCGGTGAATGCGCAGCACCGCGCGCCGGCCATCGCGGCTGTCCACGCGAAACACCGCGTTCTCGCGGATCTTGATCGGCGCGATCACGCAGTCGCCGAGGTCCCAAAGCGCGAGCGCGTGCACGGCGAGACGTTGCAGCGCGAACGCGTCCTCCGACGCGCGCGCGTCTTCTGTACGGGTCATTGCGATCCCCTCAAAGGGCGTTGAGCACGGCGTCGAGCGCGTCGATCAGGTGGTCGGCGTTGGCCGTCGTGAAGGGCATGGGCGGCCGGATCTTGAGGATGTTGTCGTGCAGGCCGATGCGGCTGATGAGCACGCCACGTTCGCGCAGCGCGTTGACGACGCGGCGCGCCACACTGCCGGCCGGCGACTTGTCCGCACGGTCTTCGACCATTTCCACGGCGAAGAAGAGTCCGCTGCCGCGCACGTCGCCGATTGCCGCGTGGTTTTGCGCAAGCGCACGCAGACGCCCCAGCACGTATTGCCCCACGGTTTGGGCGTTCTGCTGCAGGCCTTCGTCTGCGATCACGTCGAGGACCGCCATGCCTGCCGCGCATGAGACGGGGTTGCCTGCAAACGTGTTGAAGTACATCGGATTACGCTCGGCGAAGTCTTCGATCAGCTCGCGGCGCGCCACGACTCCCGCGAGCGGATGTCCGTTGCCCATGGGCTTGCCCATCGTGACGATGTCGGGTGTCACGCCAAGCTTCTGATGTCCCCAGAAATGCGATCCGAAGCGGCCAAAGCCGCCCTGCACTTCGTCGGAGATATAGACGCCGCCCGCGCGGCGCACCTTCTCCACGGCGCGCGCGAGATAGCCCGCGGGCACGTTCGGCAAGCCCTCGCAGGAAAGGCCCGAGCACATCAACAGGCCCGCGACGCGCACGCCGTCGGCTTCGAATGCGTCGATGGCGGCCTGTACGTCTTCGGCGTAGCGATTCGCGAGTTCGTCCTCGCTCATGTTTGCGCGCTCGCGATACGGGTCGATCACGGGAATCGTGCGCACATAGCGACCGCGCTGCTGCTCCGTGGAGAGAAACGAACTGACCTGCACCACCGCCGCCGTATTGCCGTGATACGAGTGCGCCGTGCAGATAATGCCCATGTTGCCGGTGCATTCGCGCGCCATGCGCAGCGCCAGTTCGTTCGCCTCGCTGCCCGTGCAGCAGAACATCACCATCGGCAAGGAGGCATCGAAGGTCGAAACGAGGCGCTCGCCGTACGCCACGATGTTCTCGTGCAGATAGCGCGTGCTCGTGTTCAGCATCGACGCTTGCTTTGCGATGGCCTCGCTCACGCGCGGATGGCAGTGCCCCACGTGCGGCACGTTGTTATAGGCGTCGAGATAGCGCCGGCCTTCGGCGTCATAGAGCCAGACGCCTTCGCCGCGCACGAGATGCAAGGGCGTGTCGTAGAAGAGCGGCGCGCGTTTGCCGAGCACGCGGTAGCGGCGCTGCAACAGGTCTTGGTCAAGCATCGGAAGTCTCCGTGTCCGTGGCGGCGCGGCGCAGCATGCGCGCATGCGAGCGCACCGGGAAATAGATGAGGAACCAGCTCGCGACGAACAGCGCAACGCCGGACGCGATCACCTGCGCGTAAGCGCCTGACGTCATGACCCAGGCGGCGAGCGCGGGCCCCGCTGCGAGGCCGATCATCTGCATCGCCGTGGCCGCGAGCACCATGCGTCCGCTGCGGTCGAACACGGCCATCGACGAAAGCAAGGCAGGCTGCGCGACGTTCCAGAAGAAGTTGTAAATGCAAACGACCAACGCGAAGATTGCGAACGTCGTGTGCGTGGTGAGAAAGAGCAGACACAGCGAGCCGCCGAGCACGCTCACCGTGAGCGCGCGCGAGCGGCCGATGCGCGCGCCGCAAACACCGAACGCCCACGCGCCGAGCACGCCCATGAACTGCGAGAGCGTGAGCGCGTTGGCCACTTGCTGTTCGCTCAGGCCGTCGTCGGTGCCGATGAGGAAGAGATACGCCCAGACGATGCCCTGTGCCACGAAGTACAACAGCATGGCGAGCAGCGCGGAGGCTTTTGCGGGCCTGGGCAGTTCGATCGCGTTCGCATCGGTTTGCGGCGCGCTCTCCCCGCCGCGCGGCAGGTAGCGCACGAACGGCAGCACGAGGAGCGGAAACGCGGCGAAGAAGAACAGCAGCAGCTTCATGCCGCCAATCTCGAACGCGCTCGGCACGAGCCACAACCCCAGCGCGCCATAGATCATCACCCACATGACCATGTAGCCGAAGTTGCGGTCCGGGTTGGCCGTCAACCCGACCGCCGCGAAGCTGAGCGAAATGAGACCGCCCGCGCCGATTCCCACGAGGAATCGCAGCACCAGAAATACGCCGTGATCGGGCGTGAACGCCGACGCCGCATTGCCGAACGCCATCAGCAAAATCGACAGCACGATCACCGTGCGCCAGTTCACCCGCTTCGCGAAGAGCGGCAGCAGGATGGCGCTCAACGCAATGCCCCACACCTCCACCGAAGCTGCGTAACCCGCCGCGACGGCGTCGAAGCCGAGAAACTTCACGAAGCCCTCTACGACTGCGGGCTGAACGATGAACACCTCCGGCCCGACCACGCCCGCGAGTATCGCGACCCACAGGCGCGCGCGTGAGTTTGCATTCGTCTCTTCGCGCATGGCGAGGCCTTGCAGATCGGCTGGTGACGTATTCATTGTGCCTTGATCCTTGAATGGGGTTCAGTAGGCGAAGCAGACGGATTTCGTCTCGGTGTAGGCGTCGATGATCGCGCGGCCATGCTCGCGCCCCACGCCCGACGACTTGAAGCCGCCGAACGGCAGCGCGGGATCGACCATGTTGTGCGAGTTGACCCAGACGGTGCCCGCTTCCATGCGGTCGACCACACGCAGTGCCTTGTCGAGCTGATTAGTCCACACACTCCCGCCAAGGCCGTACTCGCTCGAATTCGCGGCGTTGATCGCCTCTTCGAGATCGTCGTAAGGCATGGCTACGAGCACCGGGCCGAACACCTCTTCGTTCACGAGCGAAAGCGCCTTGCGCCCTTCGTTCGCAACCACGGTCGGGCGCACGAAATAGCCCGCGCCGTCATGCGCCGCGCCGCCCGCCATGATTTCGCCACCCTGCGCGCGGCCTTCGGCGATCATGCCGACGACCTTGTCGCGATGGCGCGACGACACGAGCGGACCCATCTGCGTCTTTTCGTCGAAGCCCGAGCCGAGCACGAGGCTGTTGGCCACTTGCGCAACGCCTTCCACGATCTGCGCGTACATCTTGCGGGGCACATACAGACGCGAACCCGCCGTGCACACCTGGCCGTGGTTGAAGAAAATCGCACCGGCCGCGCCTTCAATGGCTTTGCGCGGATCGCAGTCGTCCAGCACGATCACGGGGCTCTTGCCGCCCAGTTCGAGCGACACGCGGCGGATATCGCGACCGCACTGCGCGCCGATCAGGCGGCCCACTTCGGTGGAACCCGTGAACGTCACCTTGTCGATGTCGGGATGGCGCACGAGCGCCGCGCCTGCCGTTTCGCCACGGCCGGTCACGACATTGAGCACGCCGGGCGGGAAGCCCGCTTCGAGCGCCAGCTCGGCGAGGCGGATCGCGGTGAGCGGCGTTTCCTCGGCGGGCTTGAGCACCACCGTGCAGCCGCACGCGAGCGCGGGCGCGATCTTCCACACGGCCATCAGCAACGGGAAGTTCCACGGTACGATGGCCGCGACCACGCCGACCGGCACGCGCTGGGTGGATGCGCGGTACTGCACGCCCGGAGGAAAGCTCAACGACAGATCGACCGTGCTACCTTCGATCTTCGTCGCCCAACCCGCCATATAGCGCAGCCACTGCGCGCTGCCGCCCACTTCGAGCATGCGCGAAAAGCCGAGCAGCTTGCCCTGGTTGAGCGTCTCCAGCGCCGCGAGTTCGTCGCCGTGCTGTTCGACGAGATCGGCGAGCTTGAGCAGCAGGTGCTCGCGCGCGGCGGGCGGCATGCGCCGCCATTCGTTCGATTCGAATGCGGTCTTTGCAACGGCCACTGCCGCCGAGACGTCTTCGGCATCGCCGTCGGGCACCTGAGCGATTTCGCGGCCGCTGGCCGGATCGTACACGGCGAATGTCTTGCCACTGCGTGCGGGCACGGCGCGGCCACCCACGATCATCTGGGTATGGAGGTTCGCAAGCAATTCCTCGATCTGCATCTCAGCTCCTAAGTGGTTCATTTGGCAACTACGCCATCTTTGGAAAACAGGACGGGCGAGCCGTCGTTCTTCAATACCAATGCGGTGAGCGCATCGCGGCCCGGCAATTGCTTTGCCACGAAGCCGCTCGCGCCCGCTTGTTTCACTGTCACGTAGCCGTCGAGCGCCACGCCTGCAACACTCGTTGCGCTAGCAACAAGACTGGTGATCGAGTTGCTTGCGCCGGAGGGCACGGACTGCCACGTCGCGCCGCCGTCCTGGCTCGCAAATAGATTGCCGCGCAGGCCGCCCACGTAGACCGTGTGGTCAGGCGCAACCACGCCGCTCCAGAGCGTGCCCTTGTAGCCGGTGTGCAGCGTTTGCCAGTTCGCGCCGTCGTCCGTCGACTTGAGCACGGTGCCTTGCTCGGCGGCGATATAAACGTCCTTCTCCGGTCCAGCGAACACGGAGAAGAAGTTCAGCCCGCTCTTGCCCGCGGCCGCGCTCTCGCCTGGCTGCTGCGTTTTCCAGGTGGCGCCGCCGTCGTCGGTCGTGATCAGCAGCGACCAGAGGCCCACGGCCCAGCCGTGCTTCTCGTCGCGGAACGCAATGGAAAAGAGCGGCTGGTCCACGCTGGTATCCGCGCGTTGCTCGCGCCAGTGCTCGCCGCCGTCGTCGGTGTGCAGCACGACGCCCCAATGTCCCACCGCCCAGCCGTGTTGCGCGTCGGCGAATGCCACCGAGGTGAGCGTTGCGTTGGCGGGCACGTCCTGCGCCTGGCGGAAATGCTCGCCGTTGTCGTCGGAAAGCAGGATCACGCCGCGCTCCCCGACCGCAACGATGCGCTTGCCCGCGAGCGCCGCGCCGAGCACCATCGAATGCTCCGCGTCGGCACGATGCTTCGCGGCGACAACCTTGACCGCGTTATCCGGCGCCGCGCCCGCGAACGCAGCGTGCGTGTAGTGCAGGCCTGCAAGCAATGCAAGCGTTGCGCAGGCGATCTTCGATCTCTTTGTTTGTTGCATGACGAATCGTCCTCGAGGCGGCTTAGTGACTGAAAAAACTCGAGCTCTTGACCGCCGAGCGGCGCGGAAAGAGCCGTGCGAGCCAGACCGCGAGCGCGGGCAGCGCCGTCATCGCCATCACGAGATTCACGATGAACATGAACGCGAGCAGCTTGCCCATGTCCGCCTGGAACTTGAGCGCGGAGAAACTCCATGTCGCGACGCCAACGGCAAGCGTGATGGCTGTGAAAATCGTTGCCACGCCCACCTCGAGAATCGACTGTTCGACCGCCTTCACCACGGGCATGTCATGCGAGAGATGCAGTTGCAGCCGGTTGTAGATGTAGAACGCGTAATCCACGCCGATACCGACCGCCAGCACCATGACGGGCAAGGTCGCGACCGTGAGACCAATCTGCAGTTGCTTCATGAACCAATAGCCGATGAAGGTCGCCACGGTCAAAGGCAGGCAGCACGCGACCACCGCACGCAAGTCGCGATACGCGAGCAGCACGAGCACGACGATCGCCGCGTAGACGTAGAGCATCATCGGCAGTTCGCTGCGCGCCACTTCGTCGTTGGTCGCCGCGAGCACGCCTGCGTTACCGGCTGCGAGGCGAATCGTCACGCCTTCCAGATGGTTTTCCGCGCGGTAGGCCTTCACCGCATCGATCACGCGGTTGATCGTCGAAGCCTTGTGGTCGGCCAGGAACAGGTGTACCGCGGACATCTTGCAGTCCTTCGTCATGTAGCCGCGCACCCGGTTGATTTCGGCGCTCAGCGCCGCATAGTTGGTCGGGTCGATCGGCACGACGAACATCTTCGGATTGCCTTCGTTATAGCCCTCGTTGTAAGTGCGCAGCATCTGCGGATACGAACTGACCGACACGACACCGGGCACGCGATTCATCGAGCCGACGAAGTCGTCTTCGAATATGCCGAGCCGCGGGTCGGTGCAGTCGGCCACGCGCGGGGCTTCGAACACAACCGTGAGCCAGTCGAGACCCACGTCGTAACTCGTTGCAATCGCAACGGCATCCGTATTGAAGCGCGAGTCGGCGCGCAGTTCGGGAGCGCCAGGCTGCAGCGTGCCGACCACGCGGTCGCGGCTTTGCCAAACCGCCACACCGAAAATCAACGCCGTCACGGCGAGCGTGATCGCGGCGTTACGCGGCTCCGCCACGCGAGCGAGCAGCCTCAGCCAATGCGCGCGCCGCTCGCGTGCGGCCAGCGCACGGTCCGCGTATTCCTTGGTGAAATGCAGGCAGGAAGCCACGACCGGCAGCATGACGAGGTTCGTCACGATCTTGTAGCCAACGCCGAGCGACGCCGTGATCGCCAGTTCCCGCACCATCGGAATGGGAATGAGCAGCAGCGTAATGAACGACACGAGCGCTGTGACGAGCGCGAGCGTGCCCGGAATCAGGAGGCCGCTGAAGCTGTGGCGCGCGGCCTCCATCGGGCTGCGTCCGTGCGAAAGCTCGCGCACGATGAAGTTGATCTGCTGGATGCCGTGCGAGACGCCAATCGCGAAGACAAGAAACGGCACGAGCACCGCGAGCGGATCGAGCCCGAAGCCGAGAATACGCAGCGTGCCGAACTGCCACACGAGCGAGGTGAGCGAGCACGCGATCGGCAGGATCGTGAAGCGCAGCGAACGGCTGTACCAGTACACGGCGGCGGCAGTCAGCACCAGCGCGAGCGCGCAGAAGACCAGCACGCCCGAAGCGCCGTCGGCAATGTCGCCGATCTGCTTCGCGAAGCCGATGATTTGCACCTCGTACGCGCCGTTTTCATACGGCGTGCGCAGCTTCTCTTCGAGGATGTGATTGAAGGCCACGTAGTCGAGCGCCTTGCCGTTTGCGTCGCGCTCGTTCAACTCGGCCGTCACCATCGCGCTCGTCTGGTCGCGCGAGACGAGCACGCCAACGTAGCCGCCCGCCGAGGTCGACTGGCGAATCGCGGCGATCTTCTCCGGCGTGAGGCTTTCCGGCGTGATCGTGCCGTCGATCAGCGGATCGGCGCGAAAGCCGTCTTCGGTGATCTCGTTCACGAACGAGTTAGGCGTCCAGAGTGACTGCACGCCGCCGCGATCCACGTTCGGCAGATAGCCCACGGCCTGCGTGATTTCGTAGAGCCGCGTGAGGCCCTCGCGCGTCCAGATCGTGCCGTTGCGCGCCTTGAGCACGACGGTGATGCGGTTCGCGCCCAGAAGGTCGTTCCGATATTGCTGGAAGGTCTTGACGTATTCGTGTTCGGTCGGGATCTGCTTTTCGAACCCCGCGTCCATGCGCAACTGCAGCGCGAACACGGCCATCACGACCGTGAATACGGCGATCACGCCCAGCGTGATCGCGCGATGCCCGAACAGGAACCCCTCGAGCTTGCCAACCAGACGATTCAACACATTGCGCCCCTCAAAGACTGCTGCCGATTTAGGGCGCGCGCCAACAGGGCGCGCGCGCCTGCCTGCTTAAAAATTGCGTGTTGCGAACATACCGACGAAATTGCGGTCGGCATAAGGCTGACCGACGGTGTTGTGACCACCGAAGAACGCCGTGAAGTTGATACCGGCCTGCCAGACGGTTGGGTTCTGGTTGAAGAGCAGATAGACGTTGACCGACTTCGCGCCCTGCAGGTAGTTCGCGGTGAACGTGGGCGTGTAGCCATACAGTGCGTCGGTGAACGTCACGCCCGGCGTGACCTGCCAGCCCGGAATGACCGTGCCGTCATAGGTCCAGTTGAAGTCGATCGTCGCGCCAACCGAACTCGCCGTGCCCTTCGCTGCGGTGATCGGGTAGCCGAGGCCCGAGCCATTGTTCAGCCACGTGAAGTAGCCGGCGGCGGGCGCCTGTGTGACCTGCTGGCCGTCTACCGTGCGCGTCACACCGTTCGAATTGAGGCCCGGATAGTAGATCCACGCGAGTTCCATCGTGAGCACCGCCATGTCGGCGTGCAGCAGCTTCAGGAACGGATATTCGCTTTGCGTGAGATTGAGCTGACCATTGATCAAATACTGGAGCTTCTTGCGGTCTTCCCACTGCTGGCACGTAACGCCCGACACGCCATTCGTGTTGAAGTCGAACGGGCCGCCCGCGCCAAAGCAGCCAGACAGCGCGACCGCATCGTGCGGACGATACGAAAGCTCGGTGCCGATGGCCCAATCGCCAACGCCAAAGTTCGCGCTCGCGCCGAACAACTGCCGGTTCACGAGATACTGGAACTGCTCGGTGCCATTCGCCAGCGCCGAGGCAACCGGCGCCTTGTCGGTATAGTTCTCGTAATAGAAACCGAAATTGACGTCGACGCTCTTAGGCTTGTAGTTGAACTTCACGCCGAACTGCGGGCGGTATTTGTTCGGCAGTTGCGTCGAAGTCGGAATGCCGATCGAGTTGAACGGCGGGCCCGCGTACACGCCGTTGACGAGACCCGAGTTGATACCCGCGATCGTCTGCGAATTGCCCGCATTCGGACCGGCGATCGTGCCCGCGTCGGGGCCGTTCACGTTGCCGTTGATCGTGCTGATCGTCAACGGGCCCGCGCCGCGCCCGAAAATATCGCCGGCCGACCAGTATGAGCCCACCGGCGGATAACGGTTGCTTTCCCAGTTGAACTGGTAGTAGGCCTCGGTGCTGAGTCCGGACGTGATGCCCGCCGCGAAACTGATCATCGGCTCGGGCAGCAGCGCTTGCTTGAGCTGCGTGCCGGGAATCAGCAGTTTCTGGATATCGACCGCATTCGTGGCGTTGATGCCGTTGGTCGCAAAGAAGCTTTCGCCCCAGTTGATCACCTGATTGCCGAGCCGCACGTGCGCCGAGCGGTCGTTGAGCGTGAAATCCTTCTGCACCCAGAGATCGAGCAGATCGACCGGATAGACGATCTGCGCGGCAGCGGTGCTCGACAGCGGCGTTCTGTTCGTGTCGTTCGCCACGAAGTCGTACATGGCGGTGCCGCGCACCATGAACTTGACGCCCTGGCTCGGCATCGTGAGCAGCAGCTCGCTAGTCGCGCTGACATACGTGCTGAACGGCTGCCCCTTGCGATAGTTGAGATTGCCGTCGTCGCCCGCCGCCCATTGCGCCGTGTTCGCACCCGCGCCGCAGCCGAATGCGTTCGGGTCGCCCGTGAGCGAGCAGCTCGGGTTCTTGACCCGAATGCCGCCGCCCGCCGTGAGGTTCGAAACCCACGACCCGTTGACGGCGCCGTCATCGAGCGTGAACTCGTAAGCCGCGGCCCCCTGTGACGCCATAAGCATTACTAACGAAACTGCTGCGCTGATCTTTGTTTTCGATATCACGCTTTTCCCCTGCCTGCTTTCTGCCAGGTCGAATTTGAAGGGTGACGGCGCGCTGGTGCCTGCGCGCCGTCACTGCTGGACGCTACCTTATCGCTCGCTCACGGCGCGCAGGTTCTCGGACGAGTAGAAGTCGTCCTTGAAGCGCGCATCGTTCGAGTCTTCGTACCAGCGGATGTCGGTATTCGTGCCGATGGTCGACTGGTCGGTCACGTAGCGGCCGTTGCTGAGGTCGTATTGCACGAACGGCTCGACGTCGCATGCGCCGTGCAGCTCGTACACGGGAATCGGATACGCCTCCTTGACCTTCCAGAGCTTGCCCTGGGCATCGTAGTCTTCGCCCGCCACTGCAAGGCCGCTGTCTTCGTCGATATAAAAGACCTTCTTCGTCGCCACGTGACGCACGCCGGACTTCAGCGTCGCCTCGACGACGTAGACGCGATGCAGTTCATAGCGGCGCGCTTCGGGGCTCACGCCATCGGGTTTGAAGACGTCGTCGAACTTCGCCTTGAAGTTGAACATGCCGAAGTCGTCGTACGGAATATAGATTTCCTTCTTGCCGGCCAGCTTCCAGTTGAAGCGATCGAGCTGACCGTTGAAGAGCCACGGTTCATCGACCGTATACTGGTTTTCGAAACCGATCTGCGGCGCGTCGTATGAATACGCCGGCATGCGGCGCACGCGGCGCTGACCCGTGAAGTAGTAGAACGTGTCGCTCGCCTTGTCGAAGTAATCGCGCTGCACGAGACCCTGCCCCGCAAGCGCGGCGGGCGTTTCATAGGCGAAGTAGATCGCGTAGAGCATGCCGGCCTGCTGCGGCGTCGCAGTGCCCTTCTTGCCCCACGGGAAGAACAGCGTCTGCTTCGATTCGGCCTTGATCCAGTCCGTGCTGCCCGGTCGCGGCGAGGCCGCAGTCACCGACTTCTGCCACTCCGCGCCAATGCCGCGATAGCGCGCGAGGTGGTCCCACATGGCTTCGGCACCGGTCTTCGGCGCGGGGAACGGCATGCCCGGGAGACTCGCGTTCTGCAGATCCTCGCCCGTCGAATCGAGCTTCGCCTGGGTCGCGTTGAGCGCGGTATTGGCCTGCACGAAGTCCGGCGCGCCGCATTCGCGGTGCGTCGGGTACACGTCCATGCGATAGCCCTTCTTCTGCTTGATCAACTGCACCTGGCCGGGCGTAAGGTTGTCCGCGTACTTGTCGACGTTGCTCGCGTCGATCGAGTAAAGCGGCTTCTCGCCCTTGTGCTTCCAGTAGTCGCCGCGCAGCTTGCCGTACGACCAGTCGGCGGGCGAGGCCTGCGGACCCGCGTAGGCGGGAATCCGGCCATCGGCGCTCGCACCCTTTTCCATGCCGGACGTGTCCGCCAGCGCCCCACTTGCGAGCGTGCCCAGGATGGCTGCCAGCACGGCTGCCGAACACGCTGCTCCTACCTGTGTCTTGCCTTTCATTGTCTCGATCTCCGATACCTGTTGAATCGCACGGCCACCGCGTCGCGGCTCGCCTTCTCTTTCGTTAGTACTGTTTAGCCACGGCTGTATCGCCGCTTTCGTGCATACGCTCGACGATCGCTGCGCGATGCTTCGCGACGTCGGTGAGCGCCGGCCTGCGCCGGGCTGCAATTTCATGCGCGGTATAGGGCCTGAAATCTGCGGGCCGCGTGTCCGCGTTCTTCGTATCGATCAGCCAGTTCAGAACGTTCGCCAGATCCGCGTCGCTAAGCGACGAATTCGACGCGCCCGGTACGCGCATCACGAACTCGCGCCCTTCGGGCAAGCGCACGAAATGCCCGAGTTCGTTGGCGAGCGGCGGCACCTTGCCAGGAATGGCATGAGCGTCGCCCGTGTGGCAGCCCATGCAGTTGAGCGTCCACGCCTCGCGCGCCCTGGCCGCGTCGTAGCCGGGCTCCTGCGCATGTGCGCTCGCGCCGAGCACGAGTGCACACACGGCAAGCCATGTATGGGCGCGCCGCGTCTTCATAGCCCGAGGCTCTTGAGCGTGGCTTCGCGATGCTCGCGCACCTGAGCGCCGTCCATCTGCGTGACGCGCAGCGCCTTCACCTCCGCAGCCGTGAACGGCTTGGCGCCCGCATGCTTCGCGTTCGCATCGAACACGAGGTAATTGAGCACGTTCGCGATATCCTCGTCGGATTCGCCCCGGAAGCTCGGCATCTTGAAGTTGTAGGTTTTGTCCTTGATCGCGATCTGGCCGAACATGCCGTTGAGCACCGTGAGACCAAGCTGCTTGCGCCCTTCTGCATTCGCGGCGTAGCGACCCGGCAACTCCGTGAGCGGCGGCGCGAGACCGTCCTGCCCCCTGCCGCCTGCCTGGTGGCACACGGCGCACTTCGTGTCGAAGAAGGCCTTGCCAGGCGCGAACTGCACGTTCTGCGCGAACGCTTCACCCGCCATCAGCGCGGCACCCGCCGCGCACAGCGTCATGGCCCACTTCGCGAGGCGCCGGTTGGAAATCGTCGATGTCATTGCTGCGCCACTCCGAGCAAGGCAGATACAGAGCAGTGATAGTTCGCGTTGCCGCTTGCCATGCACCAGTTGATGTCGTTGTTCAGCGAGAGCTTGTAGAGCGGCTTCTCGCGCTCGTTGCGATTGCAGAAGCAGCGCCCGCACGAGGTCTTTCCGCAGCAGTCGTTGTACGACACGATGTAATCGGTGTTGTCGTGCGGATTGCGGCAAGTGCCGATCCACGTAATGGGCGAAGGCGTCGTGCCGGGCGGGCAACTGCTCGAGGTGCCGCCGCAGCAGCTGCAAAGCCAGCCGTCGATCGCGCAGTAGCGCCAGTAGTCGCAGCTATACGGATCGTCGTTTTTACCCGCCGCCGGTGCGCTAGCTCCGCTCGCCGCGGCTGCGTTCTCCGCCGCGAACGTGCGGTCCACCGGCAACAGCGGCACGAGCGCCGAGCCGACCAGCGCACGGCCAAGCGTCGCCATGGCGCTGCGCCGCGAGCTGCGCTGTGCGACGGTACGCGCTCTCAGCTCGAAGAAGTTGTCGAACCATTTCATGCTTGTCGTCCTGTCGTTCTGTTCTTTGATGACGTGCTTCAGGCGTGCTGCTCAGCGTGGTTCGCGTGATCGTGACCAGCGTGATCCGCGTGGACGAACTCCTGCAGCGAAGCCACTCCGCGCTCCTTCGCTTCGAAGAGGCTTTCCAGGTGCTCGCGCGAATTCACGAGACCCTTTGCGCGGACCTTGCCCGACTCATCGATCAGGAGTGCATAGGGCAGCTTGCCGATCTGGTAGGCCATGCCCAGTTCCTGCGAGAGCACGTAGGGGAACTGGCTCAGGCCGAGCTTCTTGTAGAAGGCCGCGTGTTCCGTGGTGTCGCCGTCGCTGGCGAGCACGATGTCGGTGGCCGTTTCGCGTGCCTGGATCGACGGCAGCAGCGGCAGCAGTTTCTTGCACACCGGGCAGCTCGGCGAGAGGAAGAACACGAGCGTGCTGCGCCCTGCCGCCGAAATTCCGCCCACCTTGACCTGGCGGCCGTCGAGCGCGCCCAGTTCGAACGACGGACCCACGGTGCCGACCGCCGGCCCCTTGTCGATCATCAGCGCGCCGACCGGCATCATGCGTTCGTACAGAATGCCGACCTGGCGCACGAGCGCGAGCGAGATGGCGCCGAGCGCGAGCACACCGGCCCACAGCAAAGCGTTGGAGATCAACAGTGCGTTTTCCATTACGAGTTCCTCAGGTGATTCAGCTTCGGACGGTTGGCAAGCAGCACGTCCAGGGTAAAAAATGCGGCAACGGCGAAGAGCGTCGCGCTCAGCACGCTCAGGTAGTCGAACCAGACGACCACGCGAGCGCTTTGCGGCACGCAGACGAGTGCGGCAAGCACCGCCAGCAGCAGCGTGCGCGCCACGTGCGCCCAGCTGATCGAGTGGGCGTCGGGGCGATCCGACTGGCGAAAGCCATTGCAGCCGCAGTCGATATTGGTGCGCCCGCGGGCCACGTTGATGCCCAGTGCGAGCGCGAACAGCACGAAGAGCGCGGCGAGCGACGCGGCGCCGAAGCTTCGCGTAGCGGGCGCGAGGCTCGCGAGTGTTCCGCCAATTTCGAGGATCGGCAACGCGAGTGCGAACGGCGTGACGAGTGCGTCCGGCAGCAACTGGAAGCCCGCCACGGCTTGCCGCAGGTCGGACTGTCGCGTGACCTTGGGCAGCGCGAGCGTCAGGGTGATGATCGACGTGGTTGCGAGCGCAACGGTTGAGACGACCGGATCGATAACGAGACTTGAAATCATGATTCGCGCCTCGTCACGGATTGACCAGCAGCGACGATGTCGCCCCGACCTGCTTCTGAACGTGCTTGAGCTTGCCCGTTGCCGCGTCGGCCACGACCACGTCGGAAGTCGTCGTGATGCCGTAAAAGAGCGGATGCGCGTCTTCGCTGACCTGGATCGAGAGCAGCGGATCGATCTTCTGGTCCGCGAGCTTCCAGCGCGCAATACGCTTATGCGTCTTCAGGTCGAACACCCACACTTCGCTTGCCGGGTCCTTGTGCGAGCCATCCGCGCCCTGGTGCATCGCCACGAAAAGGCGCTGCGTCGGCACGTGCAGCGCGGTTTGCTGCAGGCCGCCGGGACGCCAGCCGGCCTTCGCTTCATCGGGCGTCACGAGCGCCCACGGCGTGCCGAACACGGGCGCCGGGCCGCTAAAGTCCGCAGTGCGCACCTTGCCGTTGAAGGTCGCGAACCAGTACGTATCGCCGCTGCGCGACGCGTTCACGAATGCCGGGTCTTTCGCGACATCGATGAACGGGTCCGACAATTTGCGGCTCTTTTCCTTTCCGTTCGCGAGCACGATGGTCAGCGCCTTGCCGCTTTCGCACAGCGACGTGAAGCGGTCGTTGCCCGACGGATAGGCGAGCACGCAGCCGTCCGTATCGATTTCCGAGGCGACCTGGTGCGTGGCCGTGTTGACCACCGTGACCGACGTCGCCGGCGTGATGTTCGAGACGTAAAGCCACTTGCCGTCTTTGGAAAGCGACGTGTTATACGGTGACGGTACGCTTTGTGCGTGCTTCGGCGGAATCACGACTTCGCCCGTGATTTGCAGCGTCGTGTTGTCCGTCGTTTCGACGACATCGGTACGCGTGCCATGTGAGCCGCGCGCGAAGTACGTGGTGGCGACGTAGCTCGTCTTGTGATCGGGACTGATCGCGAAGCCCGGCGCGAAGCCAGTATTGATCTGCCCAAGCAAGCGGTTGCCGTCGGCGTCGAGGACATACGTGCGCGCGTCCGTCATCGAGCTGAAGTTGACGTCCACTACGTACACCTGATGCGGGCTGTATGCCGGCATCTTCGCGATCGTCAGGTCCTCTGCCTTCTCGGCTGCGAGGACGTGAACCGCATGGGCTGCTATTGCGGCGCCGCCCGCCACAAGTAGCGCCCGTCTCCAATTTCGTAGCATCTTTTCTCCGCAAGAACATTCGTTTTGGCCTTGCAGAAAATTAGCTTTAGATAATTTTTGAAACAGCTCCCAAATCGGCAAACGATCGGCATAATTATTACGCAATTCTTACGATGCCAATGATCGGCTTACAAAATGACGTGGGGCATTTTCTTGAGGCGCTGCCTAGCAGGGATCACCCGTACACGTGCGCCGTGGCTCACGCGCTTTGATAAGTGAATTCGACAGGGGCCGCTTCCACGCCCGGCACGCAGAGTTCGAACCGCTCGCGCGCACCGTAAATGCGGGTAGGCAACAGCACGGCTTCCGCAGCGTTGATCAAGAGGAGAGCGATGTTGAGGCGCCGGTCGGTATGGCGAACGACCGCGAAGTGGTGATGCGGGAGCGCGCCGTTGAAGCGCGGGTCGGCGGCGGTGATGTCCTCGTCGTCATGCAACCCTTCGAGCCGGGCGCCAGGAACAACGCGCCAGCATTCAGGCAGACGCATAAGCACATCGGGAACGTCTCCGAAGTCGGAGATGACTGCCGCGTGCGAATTGGGCGCGCGGCGAAACCAGAGCGGTTCGCCGGTCGCTTCGACATGCAGCGCCGCGACCGGAAAAAGTAGAAGCCCGTTTTCCATGGGTAGTGAATAGCGTGAGATCCCGCAGCCTGGAGGGCCGGATGATCCCGCAAAAACACGCGCACGGCTATATCACCACGAACGGTTTGCCGATATTGGAGGTTGCCGGGCGTTGTGACGCGCGCTGCGAGGCTATGTTCGTCGTCGGAAATGACCAGGCGGGGACCGTTTTCTGCACGTATTTAAAGGCGGCGCTACACTCGCACGGTTGTCGAAAGGCCGTGCCCACGGGCCTGCGCTTTAGCCTATTCATTAGCCTCTAAAACGGAACAGCCAGCGCGCGCACGCTTCGATTGCACGATCAAGAACGACAAATCCCCACTCTCGGAGAGCCGCTCCCCATGACGACGCTAACCATCAACGGAGAAACTCACACGGTCGACGCGCCGCCCGACATGCCGCTGCTCTGGGTCCTGCGCGACATCGTCGGCCTCACCGGCACGAAGTTCGGCTGCGGCATTGCGCAGTGCGGCGCATGCACCGTGCATCTCGACGGCGAGGCCACGCGCTCGTGCGTGCTGCCGGTCGCGGCCGTTGCGGGCCGCAAGATCACCACCATCGAGGCCATCGGCGCGACCCCTGCGGGACAGAAGGTGCAGAAGGCCTGGCGCGCGATCGACGTCGTGCAGTGCGGCTACTGTCAATCGGGGCAGGTGATGTCGGCGGCGGCGCTCATCGCCGCGAATCCCAACCCGAGCGACGCGGACATCGACGCCGCCATGGCGGGGAACATCTGCCGCTGTGGCACCTATGTGCGGATTCGCGCCGCCATCAAGCAAGCCGCCAAGGAGGCCTGATATGTCACAGGGTCTCCTCGATGCGCAAAACGGCGCGCCGCAACGCAAGCAGCAAAACGCTGCAAGCGGCCAACTCTCGCGCCGCACCTTTCTCAAGCTCGGCGCGGCAGCGGGCGGCGGCCTGCTGCTTGGCATCAGCTTTTCGGCCGGCGCCCAGGGCGACAGCCAGACGCGCAAGTCGGTCGTCGGCGGCGATGCCAACGAAGCCCCGCAAGACGGCGTGTTCGAGCCGAACGCGTTCGTGCAGATCGACCGCTCGGGCAAGGTCACGCTCATCGTCCCGAAGGTAGAGATGGGGCAAGGCGTGTACACGTCCATTCCCATGCTGATCGCGGAAGAACTCGAGGTGCCGCTCGACAGCGTCACGATCGATCACGCGCCGCCCAACGAGAAACTCTTCATGGACCCGCTGCTGGGCGGCCAGCTCACGGGCGGCTCGACGTCGATCCGCTTTGCCTGGCAACCCATGCGCGAAGCGGGCGCGGCGGCGCGCAGCGTTCTGATCCAGGCGGCGGCGCAGCAGTGGCAGGTCGATCCCGCCACCTGCCACGCCAAGGCGGGCGAGGTGCTGCACGATGCGAGCGGCCGGCGCCTGGCCTACGGCCAGCTCGTCGATGCGGCCGCGCACCTGCCTGTGCCGCAGAAAGTGGCGCTCAAAGACCCGAAAGACTTCACGCTGGTCGGCAAGCCCACAAAGCGTCTCGACTCGCCGGAGAAGGTGGACGGCTCGGCGCTCTTCGGCCTCGATGTGCGCCTGCCCGACATGGTCTACGCCGCCATCGTGAACTGCCCTGTGTTCGGCGGCACGCTCGCGAAGGTCGACGACACGCACGCGAAGCAGGTTCCCGGCGTCACGCAGATTGTGAAGATCGACAACGCCGTGGCCGTGATCGGCGCGCACACGTGGGCCGCGAAACGGGGCGCGGCGGCGCTCGTCGTCGAGTGGAACGAAGGCGCGGGTGCGAACGTGTCGATGCAGCAGATCGTCGGCGATCTCGCGAGCGCCTCGCAACGCGAAGGCGCCGTGGCGCGCAAGGATGGCGACGTGCAGCAGGGGTTCGGCAACGCGAAGACGCGCATCGACGCCGTTTATCAGCAGCCGTTCCTTGCGCACGCAACGATGGAGCCGATCAACTGCACGGTCCACGTGCAGGCGAATAGCTGCGAAATATGGGTGGGCACCCAGGTGCCCACGCGCGCCGTGGATGCGGCCGTGGCCGTCACCGGCCTCAAGCCCGAGCAGGTCACGCTGCACAACCACCTGCTCGGCGGCGGCTTCGGGCGGCGGCTCGAAGTCGATGCGATCACCCAGGCGCTCAAGATCGGCAAGCAGCTCAATGTGCCGGTGAAGGTCTTCTACACGCGCGAGGAGGACATTCAGCACGACATGTACCGGCCGTACTACTACGACCGCATCTCGGCCGGGCTCGATGCGAACGGCAAGCCCGTGGCCTGGCAGCACCGCATTTCGGGTTCGTCGATCATGGCGCGCTTCGCGCCGCCCGCCTTCCAGCACGGCGTGGACCCCGACGCCGTGGAAGTCGCCGCCGACCTGCCCTACGACCTGCCGAACCAGTTGATCGAATACGTGCGCCAGGAACCGCATGCGGTGCCCACCGCGTTCTGGCGCGGCGTGGGGCCCACGCGCGGCACGTTCGTGGTGGAAAGCTTCATCGACGAACTGGCCGTGGCTGCGAAAACCGATCCGGTCACCTACCGCCGCAATCTGCTCGGCAAGTCGCCGCGTGCGCTCGGCGTGCTCGACGTGGCCACGCGCGCCGCGAACTGGGGACCGCCCATGCCCAAGGGCCAGGGGCGCGGTGTCGCGGTGATGCACGCGTTCGGCAGCTTCCTGAGCATGGTCGCGGACGTCACCGTCGACAACGGCGAGGTGCGCGTGAACCGCGTGGTGTGCGCCGTGGATTGCGGCATGGCCGTGAATCCCGAGACCATCGAGGCGCAGATCCAGGGCGGCATCGTGTTCGGCATCACCGCGACGCTGTGGGGCGAGATCACGATCGAGCGCGGGCGCGTCACGCAAACCAACTTCACCGACTACCGCATCCTGCGCATCGACCAGATGCCGGTGATCGAAGTGCACATGGTGAAGAGTGCCGAAGCGCCTGGCGGGATCGGCGAGCCCGGCACCTCGGCGGTCATACCGGCCGTGATGAACGCGATCTATGCGGCTACCGGCAAGCGTCTGCGGCATTTGCCCGTGGGCCGCCAGCTCGTGAACGCGGGCGCGTCCACGAATCAGGCTTGAGGGAGCGAACCATGACGAAAACGATCGACGCCTCCCAACGCGCCCGCGGCCCGCGCCGCGCCGCCGGCAACGGTGCAAAGCTCGCACTCGCGGCCGCCGTGACGTTCGCGTGCGTGAGCGCGCGCCCCGCCCTCGCAGCGGACGCCGCCACGATCCAGCGCGGCGCCTACCTCGCCGCCGTGGGCGACTGCGCGGCGTGCCACACGGCGCCGCACGGCAAGCCGTTCGCGGGCGGGCTGCCCATGAACACGCCGATGGGCCGCATCTACACGACCAACATCACGCCCGACCCGGACACTGGCATTGGCGGCTACACGCAGGCGGACTTCGCGCGCGCCATGCGTGAGGGCGTCGCGAAAGACGGCCACAACCTCTATCCGGCGATGCCTTACCCCTCGTACGCGAAGGTGCGCGACGAAGACGTCGCCGCGCTCTACGCGTACTTCATGCAGGGCGTGCAGCCGGTCAAGCAGAGCAACCGCGACTCCGACATCAAGTGGCCGATGAACATGCGCTGGCCGCTGAAGATCTGGAACGCCGTCTTCCTCGAGAAGGGCGCGTACCAGGACAAAGCGGGCAAGGACGTGGCATGGAATCGCGGCGCGTACCTCGTGCAGGGTCTCGGGCACTGCAGTTCGTGTCACACGCCGCGCGGCATCGGCTTCAATGAGAAGGCGCTCGACGAAAGCGGCGACGCCTGGCTCACGGGCGCTGCGCTCGACGGCTGGTTCGCCTCGAACCTGACGGGAGACCACAACACGGGCCTCGGGCGCTGGAGCGAAGCGGACCTCGCGCAGTTCCTGAAGACGGGCGCGAACCAGCACGCCTCGGCGTTCGGCGCGATGACCGATGTCGTCAACAAAAGCACCCAGGCCATGAACGACACGGACGTCAACGCGATCGCGGTGTATCTGAAGTCGCTGCCGGCCAAGGGTGGCGATGGCGGACCGGCCTATGCGTACGACGGGCAGGCAACGAAAGTGTCGCTCTCGCGCCCGGCGAACGATGCGGGCGCGCGCGTCTACACGGCGTACTGCATGCATTGCCACGGCGCCGACGGGCGCGGCTTCGCGCCGATGTTCGCGCCGCTCGCGGGCAATCCGAACGTGCTGGAGAAGGACGCGTCGTCGCTCATCAACGTCACGCTCAACGGCACCGGCGATCTCGTGATCCAGGGCATGCCCGCGCCGTACCCCATGCCCGCTTATGCAGATGTCCTAAGCGACAAGCAGATCGCCGACGTGCTCACGTTCGTTCGCGCGGGCTGGAACAACAAGGCGGGGGAAGTGGGCGCGGCAGAGGTCGCGAAGATGCGCACGAGGACGCAGGCTGCGCGCTAGGAAAGGCGTGTTGAAACGATCGCGCCGGCCATGAATGCGGCCGGCGCGATTGTCGTGAAACGATGTAGCGTTAGTGAGTGAGCGGTTGCGTCACGTCCTGGCCGAACCACTGCATGGAGATTTTCTTGAGCGTGCCGTCCTGCTTGAGCGAGGTGAGCGCGTCGTTGATCGCCTTCTCGAACTTCGGATTGCCCTTGCGGAACGGAATGGCCATTTGCTGATCGGCGCCCGGCAACACGGCGCCCGGACGCAGCGGCAGATTCGACGTCTTGATGATGTACGGCAGCATCAGGCGGTCGTCCATCGTCGCGTCGATGCGCTTCGCGGCCAGATCGCGCAGCTTCTCGGGCGCGCCGGGATACGTTTGCACGTTGATGCCCGGCACGGCGCGCGCCATCTGGTCATAGTTGGTGCCGAGCGTCACGCCGAGCTTCTTGTCGCCCTTGAATTCGTCGAGCGTCTTGAACTCGCGTTTGTCGTCGGAGCGCTGGATCAACTGCGCCGCCGAATACGTGTACGGCTGGCTGAAGTCGAGCGCCTGCTGGCGTTGCGGCGTGACGGTCACCTGATTGACGATCACATCGAACTTGCCGGCCTGCAGCGCCGCGATAATGCCGCTCCACTCGGTGGGAATGAACTCGGGCTTAACCCCAAGCTTGGCCGCCACGGCCTTCGCGACATCGACGTCGAAGCCAACGAGATCGCCCTTGCTGTCACGAGAATCGAACGGGGGATAGGTGCCTTCCAGGCCGATCTTGAGCACCCCGGCCTGTTTGACGGAATCCAGCAGGTCTTCCGCATGGGCGGAAACGGCGGTGAATCCCAGTGCCGATACGGCTAGCGCGCTAGTGAACAGGAGCTTCGTTAACTTCATTCAACTTCTCCTCTTTATGTGGATATCTGGACTGCTTCGCGATGGCACATCAGCGCCCCCCGAGGCCGCGTCGCTAGAGAATACTACGATCGGCTACGCGATCGTAGCCCGCGCAACTGAGTACTTTCCCGCGCTGTGCGGCGCCCAGAACGGGGCAAACCCGAATGCGCCTGGCACCGCGCTATCATCGGCTTTTGGCATGACTGGGTCGCGCCGGAAACCCGACTAATGGGCGTCCGGCGGTCCCCACCGATGCCTTGCGCGCGCTTCTGGTAATGTCACGCACATGCAAACGATCCTCTCCATCGAGAATCTCTCGAAAGTCTACGCATCGGGACTCCGGGCGCTCACCGACATCAATCTGGACATCCAGCGCGGCGAGATCTTCGCCCTGTTGGGGCCGAATGGCGCGGGCAAGACGACACTCATCAGCATCATCTGCGGCATCGTCAATGCGAGCGAAGGCCGCGTGCGCGTGGCCGGTCACGATATCCTCGCCGACTACCGCGCCGCGCGCTCGCTGATCGGCCTCGTGCCGCAAGAGCTGACGACCGACGCGTTCGAAACGGTCTGGGCCACCGTGTCTTTCAGCCGCGGCCTGTTCGGCAAGCCGGCCAACCCCGCCTATGTCGAGCGCGTACTGCGCGACCTCTCGCTGTGGGAGAAGCGGAACAACAAGATCATGACGCTCTCGGGCGGCATGAAGCGCCGCGTGCTGATAGCGAAGGCGCTCGCGCACGAGCCGCAAGTGCTGTTTCTGGACGAACCGACTGCGGGCGTGGACGTGGAGCTTCGCCGCGACATGTGGGAACTCGTGCGCGGGCTCAAGGCGAGCGGCGTGACGATCATCCTCACCACCCACTACATCGACGAGGCGGAAGAGATGGCGGACCGCATCGGCGTCATCAACGCGGGCAAGATCATGCTCGTCGAGCACAAGGACGTGCTCATGCGCGAGCTGGGCCGCAAGCAACTGACGTTGCAACTCGACGCTCCGCTGAGCGCCATTCCGGACGGTCTCATCGCCTGGGGGCTCGAACTGGCCCACGGCGGCACCGAACTCATCTACACCTACGACAGCGAAAACGAACGCAACGACATCATCACGTTGCTCAAGAACCTGAGCGACGCCGGCATTGGCTTCACGGACCTGCAAACGAGCCAGAGTTCGCTGGAAGACATCTTCGTGAGTCTCGTCCATAAGGACCCGGCAGCCGCTTCAGAGCCCGACTCACAGTCCACGATGGCCTCCGTCGCGGAAAACGGCAAAGGACAGGTAACCTCCCGATGAACCACTACGCAATTCGCGCCATCTACCGGTTCGAAATGGCGCGCACGCGGCGCACGCTGATGCAGAGCATTGTCGCGCCCGTCATTTCGACCTCGCTCTACTTCATCGTATTCGGCTCCGCGATCGGTTCGCGCATCAAGGAAGTGAACGGTGTGAGCTACGGCGCGTTCATCGTGCCGGGCCTCATCATGCTGTCGCTCCTGTCGCAGAGCATTTCGAACGCGTCGTTCGGCATCTACTTCCCGCGCTTCACGGGCACGATCTACGAACTGCTCTCGGCGCCCGTTTCGTACCTCGAGATCGTGATCAGCTATGTCGGCGCCGCGGCGACCAAGTCGGTCGTGCTCGGGCTCATCATCCTCGCAACCGCGGGGCTCTTCGTGCCGATCGAGATCCAGCATCCGGTGTGGATGGTGTTGTTCCTGCTGCTGACGGCCATCACGTTCAGCCTGCTCGGCTTCATCATCGGCATCTGGGCAGACAACTTCGAAAAACTGCAGATCGTGCCGCTCCTGATCATCACGCCGCTCACCTTCCTCGGCGGCGCCTTCTACTCGGTCGACATGCTGCCTACCGCCTGGAAGGTGATCACGCTGTTCAACCCGATCGTCTACCTGATCAGCGGATTTCGCTGGAGCTTCTACGGGCTCGCGGACGTCGACGTTGGCGTGAGTCTCGGCATGACCGCCGCCTTTCTCGTGGTGTTCCTCGCGATCACTGCGTGGATCTTCAAGACGGGCTACCGGCTGAAAACCTGACGTTAGCAACTGACGTTGGCTAACTCGCCGGGTGCCCGCCTCGAACTTCAGGCCGGCACCTGCCCCGGTGCGCTGTCGAGCGGGCCTTCCTGTGGGCGGTTCAGCGGGCCGTCGAACGAGCCGTCCAGAATCCGAAGCTTGTCGGTCATATCGGGAAAGCTGTGACCTGCCGCGCGAAGCTCATTGACAATCCGATGCCCAACGGCCCTGCAATGAGCGAGCGTCTCATGCAAGCGCGGTTCGGACTGAAGGCCCGTCACCGCCCGCTCCAACTCTGATGGGGATTCGCTCAGCAACGCGGGAACGACTTCCTCCGGTGGGATCAGCGAGCCGTGACTCAACAGTTGCGCGGTCCAGTCGCAACCGTACAGCAGAGTGCGCCGTTCGGCCCTGCGCGCTTCGTCCTGCTCGAGCGCGGCGAGGCTGTTGCGATTCTTCTGTATCTCGGCACGCCACGGCGCCAGAATGTCGGCGCGCAGCGCCGCTATCGCTTCGCCAAGTGCTGCGTTCTGCCCGCCCGCGACCAGGCGGCGTTCATCGAGCCGATCCACTTCGTCCCGATAGCTTTCGAGGTACGCGAGCCAGTTCAACGGCAACTCCGGCTTTTCGAAGAATGCGCGGCGCACCTCGTTGAGTTCGTTGCGAATATCCTGAAGCGCCTGGTTGTCGGCGAGTCGCGCTTCGTGAACGTCGTGGGCCGTCACCATCTGCCGGTGCAGCGGGAAAAGCGGATTGCTGTAGCGCCGCTGTAGATGCCTCTCAGCCGCGCCCGGCCGTGCGCTCCATTTCCAGTTTGGCAGCGATTTCGCGTCGAATTCGACCGCCTGGATCATCGGCCGGAAAACAGCAAGCGCTTCGTCAGTGGCGTGGCGAAAGCAGTCCGCGAGTTTGTAATCGTTGCCTTGCAGGGAGACGCCCGCATCCCCTGCATAAGGCGAGTCGGGTCGAAGCCTGAGGGTGCCCGTGGCCAGAAAGAATTCCATCGGCAATTCGACGGGAACACCTTCCAGTCTGAACGCGCGTTGATCGGCAGAAATGGCCTCGACGGAATGCGCCAGGCGATTTTCCTGATCGAGGAGCGCGTCGATCGCGTCTCCCGACGAAAGCTGCGCGGCATCGGCAAGCAGGCAAAAAGTTTCGCGCGCCATTCTCGCCGCGATGGTGCCGTGCTTCTCGGCAAACAGCCAGAACCAGAGGGCGAGCTGATAGCCCTTGACCCCATTTTGTGCGGTCGCTTCGACCTCGGGTGTGAACGCGATGCCGGGCGCTGCCCAGTTCGCGAACGGCGGTGTGCCAACGCCCTGGTACATGCTCAGGAGTTGGCGTATCGATTCATGCGTATCGGTGGGCCAGTTGCGCGCCTGTTCTTCGCGCTTCTCTGTTTTCCAGAACCTCCAGTCCATTCTGCACCTCGCAAGAGAGCAAGTATCGGTGCTACTCGCTGCGAGCGATACTTGCACACTCCGCCGAGGGCGTAAACCGGTGATGTCCGCTCTTGCCCTTTATGCTCCGCTGAGTTCGTGATGGAGAGCGACGAATTCGCGCGTGAGTTTGTGCGCGGGGTCGAGGTGAACGACGGGCTTGGCCTGCTGGTGCGATTCGCGAATCTTCACCGACGACGACAGCCGCGACGACAGCACCGGCAAGCCTTCATCCACGAGTTCGTCGACGAGCTTCTGCGGCAGGCTCGCGCGCGGCTGAAACTGGTTGATGACGATGCCTTCCACCGTGAGCGCGGCATTGTGATCCTGCTGAATCTCCTTCACGTTTTCGAGCAGCGTATAGAGCGCGCGGCGCGAGAAGTCATCGCAGTCGAATGGAATGAGACAGCGCTCGACCGCAATCAGCGCGGAGCGCGTGTAGAAGTTCAGTGCGGGCGGCGTGTCGATGTAAATCGCATCGTACATGTCGAGCTCTTTGAGCGCGTCGCGCAGCTTGTAGATCTTGTAGCGCGACTCGAGCTTGCCATGCAGCGTGTCGAGATCGGGATGCGCGGGCATCACGTCCAGATTCTCGAAGGGTGTGGAATGAATGAACGACGTGACGTCGATCGGCCTGAAGCTGAAAGTGAGCGCGGTTTCGAAGAAGTCGGCGACGTTGGGCTTCGCATCGGTGGAAGCCGCGCCGAGCAGGTACTGGCTCGAATTTGCCTGCGCGTCGAGGTCGATGACGAGCGTACGCTGGCCCTCATTCGCGCTGATGGCAGCGAGATTACAAACGATCGTTGATTTGCCTACGCCACCCTTCTGATTGAACACCACACGCCGCATGTCTTCGCTCCCCTGTTTCTCGTCAATTCAATGAGACGGATGGGGATGAGCATACCCGATGCGGCGCTGCAAAAAGATGTTTGGAGCAGGTTTTGTCGGTGCGTTGCTAGTTACGCAACCGCTTCATTTACCCTGGGCTGGCGGGTTATAACCACCACCGTCGCATGCGTAACTCGCGGTTGCTGGCAGCGCCAGGACAAGCGATACGGCCAACAGGGCTGCAAAGATGCGTCGAGCTTTCATGTGCTTGTCTCCATGGGGTCGATCATGACCCGCAGTAAGCGGTTGACGAAATCTCACTTGCGAAATCCGGTCGGCGGCGGACCGGCGTAGCCATCCCCTTTACCGTGCGCATAGCCCGCGGTCGGGCACCCTATTGTCGTCACCACCGCAACGACGACCATGAACGCGACCAGATAGGGTCTCATGGCACACCTCTGCCTGCGCACTTGATGCATTGAGGATAGATCAAGTGACTTACAGAGTGATTTCGTGTGATTACGACCTGAAATCCGCGCATACACGAGGAGGAGCGCACTCGCATCGCCAAAAAGCAAAGCGCCATTGAATGATCCGGACGCCTGAACAAGCGCGTCGGTCACCCATGGCGCACAGACTTCGAAGGTAGATGAGGAAACCCGCTTTCGCTCAGCCGAGTTTCAGTCGGCGCACGCGCAGCAGCGATCCCGCCACACACACCGCCGCGAGCACGAACAGCGCGAAGCCCCAGGCCTGTACGACTGCAAAACGCGATCCCCAGTTCATGACCATGCCCATGACGATGATCGGGCTGCAGAAGTAGCCGATGAATTGCGCAGCCGTGAACGCGCCCGTGCCGAATCCGCGCCGCGAGAACGGCATCGAGCGCAGGCCCCAGCTCACCAGCGCGGGCAGTGCGATGCCGCAGCCCAGACCGTTGATCGCGCCGCCCACCGTAAGCATGGTCTCGTCGTGCGCCGTGCCCATAGAGACGAAGCCGAGCCCGCACACGATCATCCCCAGCACGAACTGCTGAAGCACCGAGCAGCGGCTCGCGATGAACCAGCCGAAGCCAAGCGTACCCACGATGATCCCGGCGCTGTTTACCGCGTAGGCAAAGCCGATTGCGCTCGTCGAGTGCACGCCGAGTTGAACGAGCATGAACGAAAGATGCACCGGCACGATCATGAACACGAGACCGACGCCAAATGCCGCGAGGCAGATCAGCGCGAGCAGCCAAGGCCGGAATTCGGGCTCGTCAGCATCGGCGCGCGTATGGGCTTCGGGCGCAGCACCTTGCGTGTCCCAGATGAAAATCTGCACGAGCGGCGCGAGCAGCAGCGGCAGCGCATACGCGGCGAACGGCGTACGCCAGCCGTAGGCGCCCAGCATGCCGCCCATCAGGTTGAAGACGAAGGCCGAGGTCGAGGCCACGGTGACCTGCAGTGCAGCGTAACGGTCACGCTTGGCGCCCGTGAAGTAGTCGCCGATGAACGACGTACTCACGGTCATCGCGGCGGCTTCGGCGAAGCCGACCAGCGCGCGGCTCGCGAGTATCGAATGAATCGAGTCGAGATAGAGCGGCGCGGTGCCGGCGATCGCATAGAGCACCAGCGAGCCGACCAGCACGCGCTTGCGGCCGATCTTGTCGCTGACGGCGCCGATCACCATGGCCAGCGCGCCGAGCACGAGCATCGGCATGGTCACCACCACGGGCACCAGCGTTTCGATGCCGGGCACGCTCGCGAAATGCTGCTGCATTGCGGGCAGCACCGGGCCGATCACTGTGGGCGCCAGCGTGCCGCAAATCACGGTGCTGAGCAAAATGAGCGCGTGAAGTACGTTCGCTTCGCGATGCGCCGGCGCGCCGGCGCGCCTTTCCACCTGGACATGCATGAGGTCGTCTCCGATTTATTTGAAGTGGGGCACGCAGCGCTGCAATGCAGAACTGCCTGCTTCCCGTTTGTGTGTGAGACGAATGATTCCGCCCGCGACGTTACGACACAATCAGATTGCGTCGACAAGACCATTTGATGTCGTCGAATCGATGCGCCCGGCTTCGCGCCGCGCGGGCTTTAACCGCGTTGCTGGAGCGCCGCGCCGGGTGCATGGGCGCTGGCCTGTGCCTGCTCCAGCAGTACACGGCGCAACCACGCATGCGCCGGGTCGCCGTCGTTGATCGCGTGCCACTGCATCATTTCGACGAGCGGCGGCAGATCCATCGGCAGCGGCAGCACGCGCAGCGGCAGAAAATGCGCGTAAATCTTCGCGAGGCGCGTGAGCACGGTCGCAATGCGCGTCGTGCCGATGACCAGTTGCGGCAGTGTGCTGAAATTGGTGGTCGTCACCTCGATATTGCGCGAGATGCCGCGGCTCGCCAGCAGAAAGCCCTCTACGCTCGCGCTGCGGCTGTCGCCGAAGGTCGCGGCGACGTGACCCAGTTCGCCGTACTGTTCGGCCGTAAGCGTCTCGCCTACGAGCGGGTTGCCCTCCCACACTACGCAGCTGTACGTCTCCTCGAAGAGCGCCTGCGAGGGGTGATCGGGATTGACCGACACGCTCGGATAGATCACGAGATCGAGTTCACCCCGGTCCAGCCGGTCGGGCACGTCGTCGGTCATGTTGGCGATGTGCAGCGTGATACCCGGCGCCTCGCGCTGCAGGCGCTGCACCACATCGATTAGCAGTACTGTGGTCAGGTAGTCCGACGCGCGGATCACGAAGTTGCGGCGCGCCTGCGCCGGGTCGAACTCCAGTCGCGCAACGACTGTCGACTGCACGCGCAGCAGAATCTCGCGCACCGGCTGCGCAAGGCTGCGCCCGAGTGGCGTGAGTTCCATGCGCCGCCCAACCTGCATCAACAGCGGATCGTTGAAGTACTCGCGCAAACGGCCCAGCGCGCTGCTCGTTGCCGACGCGCCAATATGCAGCCGCTCACTCGCTCGCGTGACGCTGCGCGTGTCCAGCAGCGCATCGAGCGCGACCAGCAAATTCATGTCGAAGTGACCCAGTCTCATGGGGCGCACTATCCCGCGAGCATCCGATTGCATCAATGCGTGTTTCCACTAGGAATTGATGGAAGCGACAGATGAATCACCCTACAGTACGGCCATACGATTGATTCACCGGGCCGTCGCTTGCGGCGCACCCATACAAAGCCGGAGACAACCCCCATGCAGTCGGCGCCTTTCACGCAGCTTTGCGAGCCGTCCCAACCGCTGCTTCCCGCGTTGCGACCCCATCACTTCGGCGTCAGCGTGCCCGACCTCGATTCCGCTGTCGCCTGGTATGGCCGCATGCTCGGCTTCACGCTGGAGCAGCAACTCACCGTCGAGAAGATTCCGGCGCGTATCGCCTTCGTGCGCCGCGATCAATACCGTATCGAGCTCTTCGAAGTGCCGGGCGCGGCGCCCTTGCCCGACGAGCGCCGCGAGCCAAACCTCGATCTGCGCACGCACGGCAACAAGCATATGTGCTTCGAAGTGCCCGACGTGAGTGCGGCAGTCGCCGCGCTACGCGACGCGGGCGCCGACATCGCCTTCGAACTGAAGGTGGACGGCAATCCCACGGCCTTCATTCGCGACGTGAGCGGCAACCTGATCGAGCTGCTCGAACCGTTTGCGGCCGATCGCGATTTTCGCTGAATCCGCTCGCCACGTCCCTTACCTGACCTTACTTCATACGTTTACGCGCACCCGTTCCCATGACGACTTCGCATAACCCGCTGCACGGCTGGCAGGTCAACCGCAACGACATCCGCATGGTCGGCCACGATCTGCTGCGCCCCGAATGCATTCTCGCCGAGCGCGACGGTACGCTCTGGACCGCAGACGCGCGCGGTGGCGTCGTACGCATTGCACCCGACGGTACGCAAACGTTGATCGCGCAACAAAGCGAGCATACGCAGGAGCCCTCTTCGCAGGACGCGAAACAACTCATGATGGGCGGCACGCTGCCCAACGGTCTCGCCTTCGATCGCGACGGCAACATCGTGATTGCGAACTTCGGCACCGACGCCATCGAGTTGATGACGCGCGACGGCGCTTCGCGCACGCTCTATGACCGCATCGACGGCGAACCGCTCGGCAAGACCAATTTCGTGCTCACCGATACGCGCGGGCGCATCTGGTTCACCGTGACCACGCGCCAGGTGCCGTGGACACGCTCGATCAACGAAAAGACCGCCGACGGCTACGTGGGTCTGATCGACGAGCATGGCATCCGCATCGTCGCGGACGGTTTTGTCGGAACCAACGAGATTCGTCTCGACGCAAACGAGGAATGGCTCTACGTAGTGGAAACCAACGCGCGACGCATCTCGCGCCTGCGCGTGCAAGACGACGGCTCGCTCACCGACCGCGAGATCTATGGACCGCATGATCTGGGCGGCTTTCCCGATGGCTTCGCGTTCGACGCGCACGGCAATCTCTGGATCACGCTGATCCTCACCGAAAAGCTCATCGCCCTCACGCCCGAGGGCGAAGTGCTCACGCTGCTCGACGACGGCAACCCCGAAGCCGTCGCGCGATACGAAGAGCACTATCGCAACGGCACCACCACGCCCGAGCTGATGGGCGCCTGCCGCGGCACGCTCGCACCGATGATGGCGAGCCTCACGTTCGGCGGCCCCGATCTGCGCACGGTGTATCTGGGCAGCCTGGGCGGCAACACGCTCGCGAGCTTCCGCTCGCCCGTGCCCGGTCTGCCGCTCGCGCACTGGCACCTATCGGCTACGCACACTGAGTAACGACGCCTCTGAATTCGCGGCCCGCGCCGCTCCACGACTTCACCTCATTTGCACAGGTAGAACGACATGATCGAACACCTCAAGAAGGGCCAGACGGCCCAGGCCAAAGCCGACAACAACGCGCAAGTACGCATGACCGTCGAGAAGATCATCGCCGACATCGAAGCACGCGGCGAATCCGCCGTTCGTGAGTATTCCGAACGGTTCGACAAATGGAACCCCGAGAATTTCCGGCTCTCGCAGGAAGAGATTCAGGCGTGCATCGACGCGCTTTCGCCGCAGGCCATCGAGGACATCCAGTTCGCCCAGGCGCAGATTCGCCGTTTCGCGCAGATCCAGTTGCTGTCGCTGCGCGACGTGGAAGTTGAAACGCTGCCGGGCGTCGTGCTCGGCCACAAGAACATCCCCGTGAATTCGGTGGGCTGCTACATTCCCGGCGGCAAGTATCCGCTGCTCGCTTCGGCCCACATGAGCGTGCTTACTGCGAAGGTCGCGGGCGTCAAGCGTGTGATTGCGTGCGCGCCGCCGTTCGACGGCCAGCCTTCGCCGGAGATCATCGCGGCGATGGCGCTCGCGGGCGCCGATGAGATCTACGTGATGGGCGGCGTGCAAGGCGTGGCCGCGATGGCGCTCGGCACCGAACACATCGCACCCGTCGACATGATCGTCGGCCCCGGCAATGCGTTCGTTGCAGAGGCGAAACGCCAGCTTTACGGCCGCGTGGGCATCGACCTGTTCGCGGGTCCGACCGAAACGCTCGTGATCTGCGACGATACTGTGGACGCTGAGCTCGTGGCCGTCGACCTGCTCGGCCAGGCCGAGCACGGCCCGACTTCGCCCGCGTATTGCATCACGACGAGCAAGAAGATCGCCGCCGAATTGCCCGCCGCGATCGAAGCCGTGCTCGCGCGCCTCGACACCGCGCCCGTTGCGAGCGTCGCGTGGCGCGATTACGGCGAGGTCATCCTGTGCGATACGGACGAGGAAATGCTTCAGGAAGCCGAGCGCCTGTGCTCCGAGCACGTTCAGGTGATGACGCGCGACCCCGACTGGTTCCTGCAGCGCATGACGAACTATGGCGCGCTCTTCCTCGGCCATCGCACCAACGTTTCGTACGGCGACAAGGTGATCGGCACGAACCACACACTGCCGACGATGGGCGCGGGGCGCTACACGGGCGGCCTGTGGGTCGGCAAGTTCATCAAGACGCACAGCTACCAGCGCATCCTCACCGACGAAGCCTCGGTGAAGATCGGCGAAGTCTGCTCGCGGCTGTGCGCGCTCGAACACTTCTCCGGCCACAAGGAGCAGGCCGATATTCGCGTGCGCCGCCTTGGCAAACGCGATTGAGCCCGGCATGACGAAGTTCACCACCCTTTCCGGCGAGCGCCCGGTCGCGCTCGTGACCGGCGCGACGGGCGGCCTTGGCGAGCAGATCTGCCGCACGCTCGCGCAGGCAGGCTGCACCGTCGTCGCCGGCTATCGCAGCTCGGCCGAAGCGGCTCAAGCGCTCGTCGCGCAACTCGACGGCGTGGGCCATCGCGCGCTCGCCGCGCCCGTTACAGATAGCGCCGCGCTCGCGCGCCTGGCCGACACCGTCGCCACGCATTACGGCCGCTGCGATGTGCTCGTGAACTGCGCGGGCACGACACGCTTCGTCGCCCACGACGATCTCGACGGCATGCACGACGCACTCATCGACGACGTGCTCGCGACCAACGTGCGTGGCCCGTTCGCGATGGTGCGCGCGCTGCGCCCGCTGCTCGCGAAAAGCGCGCTCGCAGGCGGCGCGGTCGTCGTCAACATTTCGTCGATCGCCGCGCAAACGGCGATGGGCAGCAACGTGATCTATTGCGCTTCGAAGGCCGCGCTGGACAATCTCACGAAGTCGCTGGCGCGCGCGCTGGCCCCGCAGATTCGCGTGGTTTCGGTGTCGCCGGGACTCGTCGACACCGAGTTCGTGAAGTCGATGGACACGGCATGGCGCGACGAGCAGGCGGCGCGCACGCCGCTCGGACGCCTCGCCGATCCGCAGGAAATCGCGCAAGCCGTGCTCGCCGCTGCGCGCGATCTGCGTTTTACCACCGGCTGCGTGCTGCCTGTCGACGGCGGACGCCCGCTGCGCTAAAAGAGTCAAAACCAAAGAGACAACGAAGGAGACAGCCAACATGAAACTCGCGTCGCTCAACACCGGTCATCCCGATGGCGCCCTGATCGTCGTCTCGCGCGATCTTCAACGTGCGGTTCGCGCAGCCTCCACTGCCCCGACGCTGCGCGCTGCGCTCGATGACTGGACGCGTGCAGAACCCGCCCTGCAGACGCTTTACGACGCACTCAACGCAGGCACCGCCGCCGATGCATTCGACTTCGACGCACACGCCTGCACCGCGCCGCTGCCGCGCACGCATCAGTTCATCGACGCCTCGGCCTTCCTCAATCACGGCCGCATCATGACGCAGGCCTATCACCCGGAAAAGAAGTCTGACCCCTCGATTCCCGTGCTGATCCAGCGCCAGGCGGACGACTTCGCGGGCCCGCACGACGACTACGCCTTCCCCGACGAAGCCGACAACTGCGACTTCGAAGGCGAAGTGGGCGTGATTCTCGGCGACGTGCCGATGGGCACGCGCGCCACCGACGCGCTCGCACATGTGCGCCTCGTCACGCTGTTCAACGACGTGAGCATGCGCAAGCACCTCTTTCGCGAACTCGGCATGGGATTCGGCTTCATCCTCGCGAAGCCCGCTACCGCTTTTGCCCCCGTGGCGGTCACGCCCGACGAACTCGGCGACGCATGGCGTGACGGCCGCGTACAACTCGACCTCGAAGTCGCGCGCAACGGCGAGCGCTTTGGCGCGCCGAATGGCCGCGAGATGAGCTTCGGCTTTCACGAGTTGATTGCGTATATCGCGTACAACCGCAATCTGCGCGCGGGCATGCTGCTCGGCTCCGGCACGTTCTCGAACGCCGATTATCGAGCGACGGGTTCCGCGTGCCTCGCGGAGCAACGCGCCATCGAAACGCTGGAACACGGCGAATCGCGCACGCCGTGGCTGCAATTCGGCGAACGTTTGCGATTCGAAATGAAAGGCCGTGACGGCCAGTCGATCTTCGGCGCAATCGATCATCGTTTCGTGCAGGCGACTTACGTGCATCAACAAGCATTGGCAGAAAAGGCAGGAGCAAGCGCATGAGCGATCAATACGACATCGTCGCGATGGGCGCGGGGCACAATGGGCTCGTCGCCGCCGCGTATCTTGCGAAGGCGGGCAAGAAGGTGCTCGTACTCGAGCGCAAGGCATGGCCGGGCGGCGGCGTGAGCACGCGCGAACTGAACACGCCGGGCTACTGGCACGACGAGCATTCGAGCGTGCACATCATGATTCAGGGCAATCCGATGCTGCGCCAGGACGAGCTTGGCCTGCTTTCGGAACACGGCCTGAAGTACCACTACTCGCCCGTGCCGCATGCAACGATCTTTCCGGATCAGTCGGTGCTGTTCACGTACAAGGACATCGACAAGACCTGCGAATGCTTCGCCAAAGTCTCGCAGAAAGACGCCGATACGTACCGCGAATTCGTGAAGATGAGCCAGCAGGTCCTGCAGATGTTCATGCCTGGCCTCTACTCGCCGCCGCCTCCGCTTGGCGAACTCGTCGCGATGCTCGACCGCAGCGACGAAGGCCGCCTCATGCTCGACTACATGAATCGTGATTGCCTCGATCTCGTGAATCAACTCTACGAGAGCGACAAGATCAAGATTCATCTGCTGCGCCTCGTGAGCGAGAACCTGCAGGCGCCGAACGAACTCGGCACCGGCATGGGCGTGCTGCTGATGCCGGGCATCATTCACACGTACGGTGTATCGCAGCCCATCGGCGGCAGCGGCAAGCTGACCGAATCGCTCGTGCGCTGCATCGAATCGTACGGCGGCGAAGTGCGCTGCAATGCAGAGGTCGCGAAGATTCTGACGAGCGCGGGCCGGGCCAGCGGCGTGCAGCTTGCGAGCGGCGAAACTATCCTTGCGAAGGATGCCGTGATCGGTGCGATTCATCCGCACGTGATTCGCCGCTTCGTGGAAGGCGTGCCCGAGCCGGTGCTCAAGCGCGCGGAACGCGCCACGCTCGCGCCCTTCTCGATCATGGTGAGCCACTACGACCTCAAGGAAAACGCGCGCTATTACGCGGGCGAGGAAGTGGGTTACGCCACCATGCTCGAGTTCATGGCCACCGACAAACTCGACGATATGCTCGCCGATTTCGACGACCTCAAGCGCGGCCTCATCACCGAGCGCCGTCTGTGCGCGGGCGGAGACGAAAGTATCGGCGACAAGACGCGCGTGCCGGCTGGCAAAGGCATGTTCCATGGCATCACGTTCGCGCCGTACAGCGTGAAGGACAAGCGCTGGGCTGGCAGCCACTGGGACGAGTTCAAGGAAGAGATCGGCGACCTCTCGCTTGCGCACTACCGCAAGTTCGTCTCGAACCTCACGAGCGAGAACATCGTCGCGCGCAGCATCGTGAGCCCCGTCGATCTCGAACGCTCGAGCCCGAACAGCATGATGCGCGGCGACCTGCATGGCGTGGCGCCCTACTTCTATCAGAGCGCAGGCCATCGACCCACGCCCGACCTCGGCCAGTTCACCGTGCCCGGCGTCGAGCGCCTTTATCTCGCGGGGCCGTTCCAGCATCCCGGCGGCGGCGTATACGGCGCGGGCCGCGCAACAGCGATCAGGATGTTCGAGCAGCTCGGCATGGACTTCGGCAGCGTGGCGAAAGGCGCGCGCCAGGACAGCGGTGTACCCGCCACGGCCAACGGCGCGCATGGTCACACGGCGAAGAAGGAGGGCATGGTGCTGCGCGGCCCCGCTGACGAAGAACTGATGCATGTGGAGTCGCTCGAGCGCGTGGGCAACGAGCTCGTCATCAAGGGCAAGAGCTTCGGCACCATGCCGATGGAAGCGCGCCTCGACGCTGCTTCGGCGCGCGCCGGGTTGAAGATGCTCGGCGCTTCGCGCCTCGCCTTCCTCGCGACGCTGCCGTTTCGCAAGGGAGGCGAGCAATGAGCCATGTCGTCGTCACTGGCGCGCAGGGGTTCGTTGGGCGCGCGCTCGTCAAGCGGCTTCTTGCCGACGGCCTCAGCGGACGTGCCGTGTCGAAGCTCACGCTCCTCGATATCGGCTTCGACTCCACGCCCGCGGACGCGCGCGTGCATCAGATCGCGGGCAGCATTGCCGATCCGCAGATTCGCGGGCAGGCGTATGCATCACCCGTCGACGCCGTCTTCCACCTGGCGAGCATTCCGGGCGGCGCAGCGGAGCGCGACTACGCGCTCGGCCGCGCGATCAATCTCGACGCCACGCTCGGCCTGCTGGAAGACTTGCGCGGCCAGCCGCGAGCGCCGCGCTTCGTGTTCGCGAGCACGGTGGCCGTCTATGGCGAGAAGTTGCCAGAGGTCGTAGACGAACACACGCTGCCCGCACCGGCGCTGAGCTATGGCGCGCACAAGCTGATGGGTGAGGCGCTGGTCGCCGACGCTACGCGCCTTGGCTGGGTTCAGGGCTGCTCGCTGCGCCTGCCTGGCGTCGTTGCACGGCCAGGGGACGGGGCGGGCCTGATGTCCGCGTTCATGAGCCAGCTGTTCTGGAAGCTCGCCGCGAACGAACCGCTCACGGTGCCGGTCTCGCCCGAGGGTGTGGCGTGGTGGATTTCCGTGGGCGCGTGCGTCGACAACCTGCTGCATGCGGCGAGCGTGGATGCGGAGCGCTTCAACGCTCGCCGCAGCTATCAAATGCCGGTGCTGCGCCTCACCATTTCCGAAGTGGTCGACGCTTTGGCCGCGCGCTTTGGCAGTGAACGCAAGGCGCTCGTGACCTACGCGCCCGACCGGTTCATCGAGCGGCTCTTTGCCGCCTATCCGCCACTCTTCACGCCAGAGGCCGAGCAACTGGGCCTGCGTCACGACGGCAACGTGGACCAGCTCATCACGCGCGCAATGGCGCACTGAACATACCCTGGCTGCATCAGCACCGCAATGCGGGCGGTGTACGCAGCAAACGAAAAGGATTCCTTATCATGCAGATCGTTGGACTCGAGTACCTCGTCTTCGGCATCGACGATATGGCGGGAGCACGCCAGTACCTGCTCGACTACGGCCTCGACGAAGTCGAATACGACGCCGTGCACGGCGGCGTCTTCACCGCGCTGGACGGCACGGGCCTCGTGATGCGCGCCGCCGATGATCCGCGCCTGCCGCCGTTGCCGCCCAAAGCGGCCACGCCCAGCCTGCGCGAAACGGTGTACGGCGTGGACAACGCGAACACGCTTGCCACGATCCGCGCGCATCTCGAAGCCGAGCGCGAGGTGCGCGTAGACGAAAACGGCACCGTGCACTGTATCGACGACGCGGGCTTCGGCGTCGCGTTCATGGTTACGCAGCGCCGTCCATACGAAGCGCGCTACCTGGGCTTCAACGTGCCCGGCCAGCCGCCGGGCCGCGCGCCCAATGACTGCGCCGCGAATCCGGAAGAAGTGATCAAGCCGCGCACGCTCTCGCACGTGGTGTATTTCGTCGAAGACGTGAAAAAGGCCGAAGCGTTCTACGCTCGGCTCGGCTTCACCGTGACCGACCGCTTCAATCATCTCGGCCCCTTCATGCGCCCCGCTGGCACGCACGACCATCACACGCTCTTCATGATCGAGAGCCAGAACGATCACATGATCGGCTGCAATCACTTCACGTTCCACCTCGGCTCGTCGGGCGAAGTGCTGCAGCACGGCTGGAACTTCGTGAAGAAGGGCTACAAGAGTTTCTGGGGGCCGGGACGTCACGTGCTGGGCAGCAACTACTTCTGGTATTTCAACAGCCCGTTCGGCGCGACGATCGAGTTCGACGCCGACATGGATTTGCACGATGAAACCTGGGCGCCGCGCGCCGTCGATCCCGGCGCCGACAACTCGCAGATCTTCCTGTTCGAGGCCCGCAACAAGTGGGCGCCGGGCGAGTGAATGCGCGAGCGAAGAAACGCAAGCATGACCGCGCGCGCTGAAGAACGCCTGCTCTGCACACTCGACGACATCCCCGATGGCGGCGCGCGCGGTCTGCTGCGCGCAGGTCTCGACGACCAGGTGTGCGTGGTGCGCCAGGGAGCCGAGGTGTTCGTGTGGCTCAACGACTGCCCGCATGAGCATCGGCCCATGGAATACCGCCAGGACCGCTTTCTTTCGGGCGACGGCACGCACATCGTCTGCTACGCACATTCGGCGCATTTCGACATGCGCACGGGCCTGTGTTTCGCGGGGCCGTGCGCCGGCCAGTCGCTCGTGAAGGTGCCCGCGCGCGTGGAGAACGGCGAAGTGTGGATTGCCGCCGAACTGCCCACGATCTTCGACTGAAACACATCCACCGAATCACCACCGGACAGATATCACCATGTTCCAGTACTTTCCCACCAATTACGTGTGGAGCCTTTCCACGATGATCGCCCTCACGCACGGCGGCAACATCGGCGAGGTCGACGCCATGTGCGCGCCGCTGCGCGACGCGGCGCTGGCCGGCGACGATCCCGGCACGGTCGCATTCTACGAGGCGTGGAAGGCCGGCGCGGACAAGCTCTCCGCACTCGCCGACGACGATCTCGCGCACGGCCATTCGCTTTCCGCCGGAGAAAAATACGCACGCGCCGGCCTCTATTACGGCGTGGCCGAGCGCATGCAGGCACACGGCTTCGAAGCACGGCTCGCCATCTACCGGCGCTCGCTCGAGCAATTCGAACGCGGCCGCACGCTGGGCCGCGAGAATTGCACGCGCGTGGAAATCCCTTATGGCAACACGCATCTCGCCGCGCTTTACGTCCGTGCCGAAGGCCTGCAACCTGGCCAGCGCGCACCCGTGGTCGTCGTCATGAACGGACTCGATTCGACCAAGGAGATGCTGCAGAAGAGCGTAATGGGCACGATGTTCGCGCGACGCGGTCTTTCGGCGCTGTTCGTTGATCAGCCCGGCACCGGCGAAGCCCTGCGTCTGCAAGAGCTTCACGCCGTGCACAACACCGAAATCTGGGCGGCTCCGATTGTGGATTGGCTCGAACAACACGAGGAAGTGGACCCGCAACGCATCGGTGCGCTAGGCGTATCGCTGGGCGGCTACTACTGCCCGCGCGCGGTCGCGTTCGAACCGCGCTTTGCATGCGGTGCCGTGTGGGGCGCGAACCACGACTGGCGCGCGGTGCAGCAGGCTCGCTTGAAGCGCGAAGGTGAAAATCCCGTGCCGCATTACTGGAAGCACGTGCAGTGGGTCTTCGGCGCCAGGGATCAGGATGACTTCTTCGCCAAGGCCGAACACATGCACCTGAACGGCGTGCTCGATCGCATCCGCGTGCCGTTTCTCGTCACGCACGGTGAGAACGATCGCCAGATTCCGCTCAAGTACGCCCACGAAAGCTTCGAACAACTGATCAATAGTCCGAAGAAAGATCTTTTCATCTTCACCGACCGGGAAGGTGGCGTCGAGCACAGTTCGCTCGACAACCCGCTGAACGCCGGCAACCGCATCGCAGACTGGCTCGCAGAACAACTGGGCGGCACGCTCGCCTGAGCGCACAAACAAACAGATACGTAACGATAAATCCCGGGAGACACCATGGCACTCGTCAACAAGGTTCTGATCGTCGGAGGCGGCATCGGCGGCATGTGCGCAGCGATCCTGCTGCGCCGGCAAGGCATCGACGTCGATCTCGTCGAACTCAATCCTCAATGGGCACCCGACGGTGCGGGCATCACCATCAGCGGGCCGACGCTGCGTGCGCTGCGCGAGGTCGGCGTGGTCGATGAAGTGCTGCGCGTGGGCGGTTCGTGGCGTGCCGTCGACTTCTGCGACGCCAGCGGGCAACTCACGGCCACCGTCCCGATCGCGTCGGCATACGGCGCCGACGACCTGCCCGGCGCCGCAGGCATCATGCGCAGCGCCCTCGCCGCGATCCTCGCCGACGCAACGCGCGGCGCGGGCGCGAGTGTGCGTCTCGGCGTGAGCTTTGAGACGCTCGCGCAGGACGCCGAGGGCGTAGATGTGGTCTTCACCGACGGCAGTCGCGCGCGCTACGATCTCGTGATTGGCGCGGATGGCGTGAACTCCACGGTGCGCCGCCATGTGAAGCCGGAATTTGCCGGACCGCAGTTCACGGGCCAGGGATCGTGGCGCGCCGTGGTTCCGCGCGAGCGCGAGAACTCGACGATCTACATGGGCAAGACCACCAAGGCGGGCATGAATCCGATCAGCGCGACACAGTGCTATCTGTTCGTGCTCGACAAGCGCGAAGGCATGGACTTCATCACGCCGGAAAAGTGGCCGCAACTGCTCGCCGAACTGCTCGAAGAATTCGACGGGCCTCTTGCCGGGTTGCGCGAGGGCCTGCTCGACGGAACGCTCGAAGATCACCGCGTTTTGTACCGCCCGCTCATGGGGCATATGATCGACGGTCCGTGGCATCGCGGGCGCATCGTGCTGCTCGGCGACGCCGTGCACGCCACGACGCCGCATCTGGCCTCGGGCGCGGGCATCGCCGTCGAAGGTGCCCTCGTGCTCGCCGCCGAACTGGCGCGCCGCCACTCGCTCGAAGGCGCACTGCTCGCCTACGCGGGCCGCCACTACGATCGCGCGCGGCTCGTCGTGTCCGCTTCCGGCCGTCTGGGCGAGATCGAGCGCGCGGGCGGTTCGCGCGACGAGCACACGCGCACCATGGTCGAAGCGATCCAGGCGCTGCGCGAGCCGATCTGAAGCGGCGCAACATTGAATCTACGGAATCCGTCATGACAGCTTTCACTACGAACAACGGCCGCGTGGCCGTCGTCACCGGGGCTGCGGGGGGCCTGGGCACCGCTTTTGCCCTGCGCCTTGCCGCCGCTGGGCACACGCTCGTGCTGACCGACCGCGAGCCATGCGACACGCTCGCCGCAAACATTGAAGCCGCGGGCGGGCGAGCCATCGCCCTGCCCTGCGATTTGAGCGAGCCAGCGGATGTCGCCCGCTTTGCGGCACGCGTGCTCGATGAAGCAGGCCAGGTCGACGTGCTCGTCAATAACGCGGCCTTCATGCCGATGGCGCCTCTCGCCGCTATCACCGCGTCGCTGTGGCGGCAGATCATGACCGTCAACGTCGACGCGCCATTCCTGCTCGCGCAGGCCTTTTCCGCGGGCATGATCGAGCGCGGCTGGGGCCGCATCGTCAATCTCGCTTCGAGTACCGTGTGGGGGCCGCCGCCCGGCATGACTGCGTATGCGAGCAGCAAGATGGCGGTGATCGGGCTCACGCGCGCGTTGGCGGCCGAGCTTGGCGCGCACGGCGTCACTGTCAACGCCATCTCGCCGGGATTGACGCGTCATCCGGGCAGCGCGGCAAATCTGCCGCCTGAAGCGTTCGAAGCCGTGCGTGCACGTCAATTCATTCCGCGCACCGAAGAGCCCGATGACCTGACTGGCGCGCTCGCGTTTCTCGTTTCCGACGATGCGCGGTTCGTCACCGGCCAGGTGCTCAACGTGGATGGCGGCGGTTTCGGATTCTGACCAGGATTGAGCGAGGGGCGGCGACGCCCCTCATTCACACGCACTACGGCATTACCACGCCGTAGCACCTCCATCGACTGCGAAATCGGCGCCAGTCACATAGCGGGCCGCGTCGGAGGCGAGCCAGAGCGCGCACTCCGCAATATCGGCCGGCTCGCCAAGACGCTTCAGCATGTTCTTTTCCAGCACTTTCGCTTCGATCGCCGGATCGCGTGCGAGGTGAGCCCGCGTCGCCGCGGTGAGAATGAAACCCGGCGAAATCGTATTCACCCGGATGCCGTGAGGGGCGCCTTCCATCGCGAGCTGCCGCGTCATCGCAAGCACGCCGCCTTTTCCGGCGCAATGCGCGAGCGCCGGCGATCCGTCGAGCGCATGCCGCGCATTGGCCGATGCAAAATTCACGATCGAAGCCGCGCCGCTTTGCTTCAGAAGCGGCCATGCCGCGCGACACATCAGGAACACGATATCGAGTTCGCCCGTCAACGTGCGGCGCCACGCCTCGTAACTCATGTCCTCGATCCACGCGAACTCCGCGAATGCGGCGGCGTTCACAACGATATCGAGCGTCTGCAAATTGCCCAGGAGTCGGCCCACTTCCTCTTCGTTCACGAGATCGACGCCGCCATGCAGCTCGATGGCAGGATCGAGTCCCGAGAGTGCGTCGCGATTCAAGTCGACCGCAATGACGCGCGCGCCCTGACTGGCGAAAAGTTCCGCGCAACCGCGGCCAATGCCGTTGCCAGCGCCGGTGATCAATGCCGTCTTGCCGGCCAGTCTGCCTGTGTGGTTCATGTTGCCGTGCTCGCTAAAAGAAACAGGCGGCGCGCATGCACGATGCCGCCGCCGTTGAACAGTTTATCGCCTCGCTCAGGTTCCGATCAGGGGCTTGTGCGGCCCCTTCTCCGGGAGGCCCGCTTAGAACATGTGGGTGATCCCGATGGAGCCTCCGGTCGTGGTCCCTGTTGCGCCAAACATGGTCGAGCTTCCCAGCCCCATCGAAAGACCGATATCCTGCGTACCGTGGTTGTTCACCATGCCGAACTGGGCGTAGAGCGACGTGCGCTTCGAGAGGAAGTAATAGCCGCCTATCGACCCCAACCAGGTATGGCTGCCCGATTCATTGCGGTTGTCGGCATGCCAGAGTCCGAAGTTCACGTCGATATCCGGCCGGACCCAGTAATCGAGGCCACCACCATACACATCTTCGTTTTTCCCGCCCGCAACCTTGATCTTCGTGTACGAAGCCTTCGCGGTCAACGACCCGATGGTGTACGTCGCGCCAAGCAACTCGCCCGTGAGACCCTCGGTGGTTGGCGGCGTCGTTGACACCGTACCGCCCGCGCTCCCGTTGAAATAAGCGGCATTCAGGCCTAGCCCGGCACCGTGGTAGCTCAGATTGGCGGAATATTGACGGCCGGACTGAAAATTCCCCGCCACGCCGCCGAAGCTGAACAGCGCGCTACCTTGAAAGCCCCCGACCACCGGGCTTGTGTACGTGATGGCATTCGGGGTGAAAATGCTCGTTGCGCCCGCAGTGGTCGCGAGAAACAGCATCGAACTGCCAAAGTTCGACAGGTTGCGCGGATCCTGATAAATCAGCGACATGAAGAAGGGAGATTGCTGCAGGCCAGCGTGGACCTCACCAAACGCGCCTTTCATCCCGACGTAGGCGTCGCGGCCAAACAAGTTGCCGTTGGAGTTGTTAAAGCTGCCATTGGCGGCGGAGAAACCGCCTTCGAGCTTGAACACCGCCGAGATTCCACCGCCAAGGTCCTCAGTACCCGTCAGGCCGAATATCGACGGCATGTTGCCACTGTCATTGAAGGCGGCCAGACTTCCGCTGTTACCAGCGGTTTTGTTCATGTAGATCAAACCGGCATCCACGATCCCGTACAGCGTGACGCTACTTTGCGCATGAGCGGCACCCGCGATAATCAATCCGGAAGCCGCCGCAATTGCAGACCTGGCTACGTGCACCTTCTTCATTAACGTCTCCTTACCTGATAAATATAGTTATGGTCGTTCGCATTACTTATTATTTTTATTCGTTTGACTTTCAATGCCGCTGCGGGAGGGCCCGCGCTGGATTGGGCCATTGGCGGCCGGGCGGCTATCGGTTTGGCGCTGCCAGGTGTCTCCTCCCTTTTAGCGGCAACTCAAACCGGATTGGTTCTCGAATGTACAGAGCTTGAATGTTCACGACAATCCATTCTGGATGAAGGCAAGAATTGATCGTGTCGGAAGGTGCCACAGGCAAACCCGCGCTCACGGGCTGGCCAGACCGTCCCAGCAGAGGTATTTGACTTCGGTGAACTCGTCGATCCCCAGATGCGAGCCTTCGCGCCCGAGGCCGCTTTGCTTGACGCCGCCAAACGGTGCGACCTCGTTCGAAATCAATCCGCAATTGATCCCGACCATTCCCGCCTCGATGCCTTCCGCGTTGCGCCAGATGCGCTCGGCGTCGCGGCTGTACAAATAGGCCGCCAGGCCGTATTCGGTGTCGTTCGCCATCGCGACGGCCTCGTCGTCGGTTTCGAAACGGAACAGCGCCGCGACAGGCCCGAAAGTCTCTTCATGCGCAATACGCATCTCGGGCGTCACATTGGCGAGCACCGTCGGCTCGTAAAACCCATCGCCCAGCGGCAGGCGCCGGCCGCCGTGCAACAGCGTCGCACCCTTATTCAGTGCGTCGGACACATGTTCTTCCACTTTGCCGACCGCAGCTGCATCCACGAGCGGGCCCACTTGAACGCCGGGTTCCAGGCCGTTGCCGATCCGCAGCGCGGCAACGCGGTCAACCACACGCCGCGCGATGTCGTCGTACACGTTCGCCTGCACGAGCACGCGGTTCGCGCTGATGCACGCCTGGCCGGTGTTGCGGAATTTGGCGGCCACGATGCCGTCCGCGGCTGCATCGAGATCCGCGTCGTCGAATACGATGAACGGCGCGTTGCCGCCGAGCTCCATCGAACATTTCTTGATCGTTTCCGCCGCCTGGCCGAGCAGCACGCGGCCCACCTCGGTCGAGCCCGTGAACGTCAGCTTGCGCACCAGCGGGTGACTCGTGAGCACACCGCCAATCGAGCGCGTGTCGTTGCCGGTGACGACGCTAAACGCGCCAGCCGGCACGCCCGCGCGCTGCGCGAGTTCCGCCAGCGCGAGCGCAGTGAGCGGCGTCTGGCTCGCCGGCTTCACCACCATCGTGCAACCCGCTGCGAGCGCCGGCCCGGCTTTACGCGTGATCATCGCCGCAGGGAAATTCCAGGGCGTGATGGCCGCGCACACGCCGATCGGCTCGCGCAGCGTCACGATGCGCTGCCCCGCGCGGGCGCCCGGGATCAGGTCGCCGCGCACGCGCGTCGCTTCTTCCGAGAACCAGCGCACGAACGAAGCGGCGTAGTCGATTTCCCCGCGGGCTTCCGCCAGCGGCTTGCCTTCTTCGAGCGTAATGAGGATCGCCAGGTCTTCTTTGTTCGCGACGATCAGGTCGTACCAGCGGCGCAACACGTCGCCGCGATGTCTCGCGGTGGTGGCGCGCCACGCGCGAAACGCCTCGTGCGCCGCTTGAATCGCCGACTCGACCTCGGGCTCGCGGCAGCGCGGCAGTTCGACGAGCACGGACTGGTCCGCAGGGTTGCGCACCGCATAGCGGCCGTGCGGCGTCCCGGACAACCATTCGCCATTGATAAACGCGGCTTCGCGCCACAGCGAGGAATCGTTCAGAAGGTGTTTCATCGCGGACCTCAGCAGGGATGGCGGCCGATCATGAACTCGGCATCGGGATCGGATGTCACCGGCAGACCGGAAGCCACGAGCCCCTGGCGAAGCATCTTCATGAAGCGGTCCGGCACGCGCATCGCGGGTCCGCGCAGCGGGCCGCCATTGAAACCGGCGAGCCAGTCCTGGTACTTCCACATCGTCCGGTTCAGCACGCCCGTGCCACCCGCATAGGACTGCGCGGCCGCCCCGTTCGCGGAACGCGCCGGGTTGACCTTCCAGTACAGCGCCATCGCGTCTTCCCAGCGGCCGGCGCGCGCGAGCTCGAATGCCTTCGGGTAGTAATCGCTCATCCAGCCGGTATTGCTCGTGCCCGAGAACTGGATATCCATGAGGCTCATGAGCGGGATCGCGTCGCCTTCGATCGGGCAGCTGATCACTACCTCGTTGCGGAAATGGTGGTACATCTCACAGAGTCCGGCCGGCAGCGGAAAGCCCTGTTCCGACTTGATGGCGACGATGTTCGGGCAGGCCTCGAGAATCTGCCGCACGAGCTGCACCGACATGCCCGCGGGGTGCACGCGTTCGAAGCCCCACAGCGGGATGGGGAACAGCATGACGGCGAGATCCGTCGCGTCGCAAAACGCCTTCGTATAGTCGAAGATCTCCTGTTCCGTGGTGGGCCAGAACTGTGACGGATAGGAGAGCAGAACGATATCGGCGCCGGCTTTCTCCGCCAGCTTCACAGCCTCGATGTTTTCGGCTAGCGTGCCGAACGCGGCGTGGAAGAACAGGCCCAGCGAATCACCTGCCGTTTCGCGCGCCCATGCGGTGAATTGCGCGTTCTCTTCCGGGGTGATCGCCACCTCGCTGCACAGCAGCGTATAGCGGTAGCCGAGCTTCGTGGCCAGCTCGATGTCGTGACGGATGCCGCGCTCGTTGAGGTGCTTCAGATCGGCGCTATAGCTCGGGATCGTGACTGCGGAACAGCCGGTCAGATGCTCGCGAGCCCATGCGCGCGCGTCGCGCTTTTGATAGTTTGCCATTCGATTTTCTCCGGAGATGGTTTCTGTTATTTCGCGACGGGCGCGATGGTCGATGCGAGATGCGTTCCGGTACCGGTGAGCTGCGCGCGCGCAAAGAGCATCTCTGCGATCACGACGTCCTGCAGCGCGGATCCGACTGATTTGTAGAGCACAATGTCGCCGCTCTCGCGCCGCGCCTTCACCGAGCCGGCGGCGAGCGAGGACAGCGGCACGATCTTGCTGGCGAGGTCGATGCCGGCACGCGTGGCGGCCAGGCCATCGCCCGTGTCGTGGGCCACTTCGTCCGCGACGTCGGCAACGACACAGGCAGCGCGGCGCAGGGTCTCTTCGTCCACTTCACGCTGTTCCGGCAATGTCGAGCCAAGCGACACGACCGTGGCGCCTGCGGGCAGCCACTCGCCTTTGAGCACCGGCGTTTCGTCCCGGCTGCGGGTTGCGCAGATCACGACATCGGCGTCCTGAACGGCACTTTGCGCATCCTCGGCTACCGCGATATCGATCACGTCGAGAAACGATTCGGCGAAGCGCACACGGCTCGCTGGCGTGGGGCTGAAAACCGTCACCCGAGCAGTCTCGCGTATGGCGAGCAGGCAATCGAGTGCGCCACGCGCCTCGAAGCCCGAGCCGATCACCGCAACGCGCAAGGGCTTGGACGGCGCGAGCAGATCGACGGCGAGCGCGGCCGTTGCGGCGGTGCGCAGACCCGTAACGCGATTGCCGTCGATCAGCGCGCTCAGCGCCATCGTGTCTTGATCGAACAAGCTGATGAGGTAGCTTGCGCGGCGAGCGCGCGGGCTTGCGGCAATGAGCTTGCAGCCCATGTGCTTGCCGGAGCTGGAAACGGCGGTCAGGCTGCGCAGCCAGATGCCGTCCCCGCGCGCCATCGAGCGCGGCGGCACGGAGGCGGGAGAGACAGGAGCGGCGTACGCGCGCGAGATCGCCGCGACGGCCGTTGGCCAATCGGCCAGCGCCGCCACATCGGCGTCGCTGAGAAACAAGGTGGGAGTGGAGTCCGGCGCGGCGTCTTGCATGATGCTGGTCTCGAAGTGGATGACCAGCAAACTATAGGGATCAACCTATGCATGAGACAGCCCGCCGGATCGAAAGCAGATATCCGGCTAATCGATGGATTCAGCCGTTTGCGCCTACCGTGCGCGCCACGTGATGGATGAGGTGCTTGATCGCTTCCGTGGCACGCGTGGCGGGCCTTCTGGGCGACTCGACCAGCACGACGAAACGCTCGAGCGTAGGTTGCACGATGCGCGCGGAGGTGAGTTCGTCCCCCAGTTGACCGGGCAATACCGAAGCGATCGCAAAGCCGCCTCCCGCCGCTACCACGGCGTATTGCAGATCGACGGAATCGGCTTCCACCGCTACGTTCAGGTCCAGTCCGTGCTCCGCCGCCAGGCGATCCAGGCGCGCGCGCAGCAGATGCGGGCGGCTCGGCACGACGAGCGGCAAGCCAGAGAGCGAGGCCAATGGCACTTCCCGCACTTCCCGCACTTCCCGCACTTCCCGCACTTCCCGCACTTCCCGCACTTCCCGCACTTGCCGCACTTTCGGCGCGCCGAGTGGCGCCTCGCCGCGCGGGCCCACCAGATGCAGGGGAACGCGCGCGACAATGTGTGCATCGCCCACCGCCGACTCTTCCTCGCGCAGCACCAGCGCCATGTCGAGACGCCCTTCCCGCAGGTGCTCTTCGAGCTGGGCGCTGGCGCCTTCGGTGAAGTGCAGCCGTACGCCCGGCAAATGCGCGCGAGCCGCCGCGAAAAGCGGACCGGCATAGCGCTTGACCGCGGAAGGCAACAAGCCGATCCGCACTTCGCCAATGGGCTGGCCGCGCACGCTGCGAATGTCGTCCGCGAGCGCTTCCGCATCGGCGGTCAAGCGAGCGACGCGCGGCAGCGTTTGTTCGCCGAATTCCGTCAACTCCACGCCCCGCCCGGTGCGCCTGAATAGCCGCTCGCCGCATTGCATTTCCAGCTGCGCGATACTGCGGCTAACCATCGATTGCGGCATGTCCAGCGCGGAGGCGGCACGGCTGAAGCTGCCCGATAGCGCGACCGAAAGGAACACCGACCAGCGTGCATCCAGGATCGTCAGCGGGACCGTCCGGCGCGCGGTGCTGTCGGGCTTCACATCCTGCTTTGCCATCGGCATGCGCGGCGTGGAGTTCGGGCGCGCCCGGTGAGCCGCAGAGGAAAGACCGCTGCGGGACAAAGACGCTTCTGGGCGCGCAACCTTCGGCGCGGGACGCTGGCGCACGGCGGATTGGGCCGCCGCATCCGGTGTATGCGCATTCATTTGATGCACGAGACGCATACAGGCATCGACAACGGAAGCCGGCGGACTCGCCTTGCCGCTCTCGTAGCGGCTCACCGAGCTTTGCCTGACGCCGAGCAGATCCGCAAACGCCTTCTGGCTACGCCCGTTTCGCGCCGTTCGAATAATTTCGCCAATTGTCATTGAAGCCATTTCATCGACGTCCCGTCTTTCGCGCGCCATGCGGGGCATCGACGCCGACGCCAGGGTGCGCATTGCGCGGGGACGCGTCGCGCGCAAAAAAACCCAGGGTGCGCCCCTGGGTCATTGTGCCAAACTGCGGTCGGACCGGAAATTATGACGAATCCCTACCCGAGCGCGAACGAGTTGGAAGTTCATGAGCGCCCCCAAAACCGGCGCTGCACCTGCATGACTTCTTCCTCGACCTCGGCTACGGGCCCGATCAGGTCGACGCGCTTCTGGCAATGGTCGAAGACATAGCGCGACGACACACTCATCGTCGGGTTCTCCGCGTGATTGCCCGTGGCTTGCAGCAACCGCTCTTCCGTCATGCCGAAAACCAACCGCCCGATATTCGCCCAATAGGCCGTGCCCGCGCACATGCAACACGGCTCAACCGTCGTATAGAGCGTGCAACCCCACAGGAATTGCGGGGTAAAGTTCAGCGCGGCGATGCGCGCGAGCACCGCTTCCGCGTGATTGACGGTATCGACATTGCCCTGTTCGATCAGAACCGATTCCTGATCGGGCCCGACGAGAATGGCGCCAAACGGGTGATGGCCCAACTGCGTCGCGCGTTCCGCGACTGCGCTTGCGTGACGCAAATGGCGGACGATCTGTTCGCGCGTGGGTGCGAGCCCTTGTTCAGGGAATTGCGATGCGTTCTGTTGCGGGGAAATGGTAATGCTCAAAATGTCTCCTCCATATTGTGGCGGCGTTACTTCGGCAACGCGCCGTCTACGCCTTGCACGAACCAGTTCAGCCGCAGCAACTCGGCATCCGGCAGCGACGTGCCGGCGGCCACCTTGATCGCGCCGCTCTGATCCTTGATCGGTCCCGCGAACGGATCGAATTTACCGGAGATGATGTCGTCGCGCTTTTGTGCGAGCGCCTTTTGCGCGGCTGGCGAAACCGTTGCGGTGTTGATGTCGGCGAGATCGATGGCTTTTTCTTTGAGACCCCACCACGTTGGCGCGTTGGTCCACGTGCCGGCTTGCACCTGATCGATCAGATGAGAGTAATACACGCCCCAGTAGCTCACGCATGCGCCCAGTTGAGCATTCGGGCCGAACTGCTTCATATCGGAGTCCCAACCGAATGCGTGCACTTTCTTCTGCTCGGCAGTCTGCATCGTCGCCGTCGAATCGGTGTTCTGAATCAACACGTCCGCGCCTTGGCCGATCAGCGTTTCGGCCGCCTGCTTCTCCTTGCCCGGATCGAACCAGCTATTGATCCAGATGACCTTGACCTTCGCATTCGGATTGACCGAGCGCGCGCCCATCGTGAAGGCGTTGATGTTGCGCACCACCTCCGGCACCGGCACCGAGGCGACGAAGCCGAGTGTATTCGTCTTCGTCGTATAGCCGCCAACCAGCCCCGCGAGATAGGCACTCTGGTACGTGCGCACATCATAGGTCGCGAAGTTCGCGGCCTTCTTGTATCCGGTAGCATGTTCGAAGACGACGTCGGGGTAATCCTTTGCGGTCTTCAGTTCGAAGTCCTGAAAACCAAAACTGGAACCGACAATGATCTTGTTGCCCTTGCTCGCGAGGTCGCGAAACACGCGCTCCGAGTCGGCGGATTCGGGCACGTTCTCCACGCGCGTGACCTTGATCTTGTCGCCGAACTTCGCTTCGATCGCTTTTACACCCTGTTCGTGCGCGTAGGTCCAGCCTGCGTCACCGGGGTTGCCGAGGTAGACGAACGCGACGCCGATCGGCGCGGCGGCGCTGGCCGTGGGGATCGACGCGGCATAGGCGCCAAGCGTGGCGAATACCGTTGCCGCAACGCGCAGTGAACGCACCGCCGCGCAAGCGAATTTTGTTGCCATGAGGTCTCCGGAACAGGAATGGGAAAGTAGCGACGCGGCAGGTGTCTGCCAGTTGACGTCACGTTAGCGAAGATATTGGTCAGTCAAAATTACGGCCGAAATTTCGATTCGTTATGTGGTGCATAACTGAATGGGTATAGATGCAGGCGCAGAGGCTGGAACGCGTCGTGCTTGCCAAACCCGTTGCCCCTTCAACCTTTGCGCTCGGGAGACCTGTCATGCAAACCGCACTCGCTACTGACTTTTCGCACGTCAAGCCGCAGGACACGTCATTCACGGGCGGCGGGCTGCGCGACTTCTTCGTCTATCGAGACCTGGGTATCGCCACGGCCACGCACGGCAAGGTGGTCGCGCAACTCGTCAGGGCAAATCTTGCGCCGGAACTGGGCACGGGCTGGCACCGGCATGAGGCAGAGTTTCATATCGTCATCATGCTCAAGGGCTGGGCGCGCTTTATGTACGGCGACAAGGAAACGCTCGTCGAAGCGGGCGACTGCGTGCATCAGGCGCCGGGCATCGCCCACTACCTCTTCGATTACTCGCCCGACATGGAGTACCTCGAAATCGTGAGCCCCGCCGACTTCAAGTCGATCGACGTGGAAGCGCCATGCGCCGTGCCCACGCCCACACCGTGGCAGGCGAGCCCCGCGATGTAATGCGCTCGCCTTATTTGGGCTGCGTTTCGGCGGCGCGGCTGATTGCGCTTGCGGCATGCGCCTCGGCGTCGAGCAGTGCGCGCAAGGTCACCTGGTCGTCGCCTGGCGCCTCCGGCGCCGCGATGCGCCGCGCGCGCGGCTCATGGTCGTGAATGGTCGAACGCACCAGCGGATAGATCTGCGTGTCCCAGCGGCGGCCATTGAAGACGCCGTAGTGGCCCACGCCTGTCTGCACGTGATGCGTCTTCATATACGGGCGCAGCCCCCGGCACAGATCGTGGGCGGCGACGGTCTGCCCAACCGCGCAGATATCGTCCTTCTCTCCCTCGATGGTGAGCAGCGCGGTGCGGCGGATCGCGTGCGGTTCCACAAGACGCTCGCCTACCTTGAGTTTGCCCAATGGCAACTGGTACTCCTGGAACACCGAGCTGACCGTTTCCAGATAAAACTCCGCGGTGAGATCGGACGTGGCGAAGTACTCGCGATAGAACACGTTGAGCGCGTCGGCTCTCGTGGGATCGCCCTTCGCCCGCTCGTGACGCATCTCCGCGAACGAAGCGAGATGACGCTCCAGGTTCATCGACATGAATGCGCTGAGCTGCACGAAGCCCGGATACACGCGCCGCTGCGCGCCCGGAAAGCCGCCAGGCACCGCGCTGATCAGGTTGCGCTCGAACCACGTGATCGGCTTGCTGTTCGCGAGCTCGTTGACCTTGGTGGGATTCACCCGGCAATCGATCGGCCCCGCCATCAGCGTCATGCTCGCGGGTTGCGCGGGATCGTTATCGGCGGCCATCAGCGAGACGGCCGCGAGCGCCGCGACCGTGGGCTGGCAGATCGCCACCAGATGTGCATCGGGGCCGATCCGCCGGATGAACGACATGACGTGCTCGACATATTCGTCGAAGCCGAAGCGGCCCGCCGACAAGGGCACGTCGCGCGGGTTATGCCAGTCGGTGATATAGACGTCGTGATCGGCCAGCATGGTGCGCACAGTGCCGCGCAGCAGCGTCGCGAAGTGCCCCGACATGGGGGCTACGAGCAGCACGCGCGGCTGCGGCTCAGCGACGTCCTTGCGAAAGTGGAGTAGCGAGGCGAATGGCGTGCGCTTGACGACGGCTTCGGTCACCGGCGTACGCACACCGTCTACTTCCACGAAATCGATTTCAAACGGCGGCCGCGCGTGCGAGAGCCCGGCAAGCTCGATCTGCTCCCACCAGGCATCGAGGTAGCGCGCGTCGAATCCGTACGCGAGCGCGGGCCACGCCGCGAGCGCCGTGCGGGAGAACGATGCGGTGGCGCGCCCGAACCTCGTCAAGTCAGCAAACGTCTGGTAGGCCAGATAGGCAAGCAGGTTCATGGGCACGGCTCTCGATTGTCTTGAACGCGAGGCGTGAGAGGCAATACGTATGCCAGAAGCGTTGACTGGCACAGTGCTTGCACCCTTTTCGGGACGGCGCAGCATATGTGCGCGAGCACGCACGCCGTGGCCGGCGCGCCATGCCGAGGGCTGCAGGGCGTGAACGCTTTCGCGGCAAGCGACGGCATTGCCTTCCCGCATGCCGCAATGTAGTGCGGCGAGTCGGCGCGAGAGGTGCATGCAGGAGCGATGCGCGCATTCGGTGCATGCGCCCTCATGCACTGCACCATATCCTCACCGTCCAGGAGCCCCCATGAGTCAGACGAATACGACCCTGACGATCAGCAGCCGGAACTATTCGTCGTGGTCCATGCGCGGCTGGCTGCTTGCCAGACTCGCTGGACTCGAATTCGAAACGGTGACGGTGCCGCTCGACGACGCGGCCGCGCGCGCCGAACTGCTGCTGCTCTCGCCTTCCATCCTCGTGCCTTGCCTGCGCCACGACGGCATTACGGTCTGGGACACGCTCGCGATCTGCGAATACCTCAACGAGATTCAGCCGCAGGCGCAACTGTTGCCCGCGGACCGCACGGCGCGCGCGCATTGCCGCTCGGTTTGCGGTGAAATGCATTCGGGCTTCAGCGCATTGCGCTCCGCATTGCCGATGAACCTGCGCGGCCACTTTCCGAACTTTCGCGTCTGGTCGCGCGCGCAGGACGACATTGGGCGTATCCTGACGATCTGGCGCGCATGTCTGCAAAGGTATGGCGGTCCCTGGCTTTTCGGTGAGATCGGCGCGGCGGACGCGATGTACGCGCCGGTCGTCACGCGCCTGCTCACCTATGACGTGCCGATCGACCCCGACATCGGCGACTACTGCATGCGCGTGCTCAAGCAGCCTTACGTCGCCGAGTGGATCGCGGCGGCCCAGTCGGAAACCGAAGACATCGACGAACTCGATATGGAGTTCTGAGCGTCACCGCGCACCAACATCGGGCACGACAGCCGGCTGCCGGCATCGGCATGGAAGTTGCAGCACCCCATACGAGCTCGATTACCGAAAGTAAGAAGAATCAGCGCAAAAAAGCAGCGGACGGAAAAACGGACATGACGCAAACATTCTTCAACGAGATGTTCGAGTACGGGGAATTCGACGTTCGGGGCCTGGCCGCCACGGCGTTCGCGCAGGCAGGCGAGCCGCGCGCCCATTACCGCGAATTCTTCGCCTGGATGAGCAGCCAGAGCGAACAGCAGATGCTCAAGAAGCGCGCCGAAGCCGACGCCATCTTCCGGCGCGTGGGCATCACCTTCGCCGTGTATGGCGAGAAAGACGTAACGGGCGCGGGCACCGAGCGCACGATTCCCTTCGACGTGATCCCGCGCATCTTCCAGCGCCAGGAGTGGAACACGCTCGAGCGCGGCTTGCGCCAGCGCGTGAACGCGCTCAACCGTTTCATCCACGACATTTACCACGACCAGGAGATCGTCAAGCGCGGCATCGTGCCCGCCGACCAGATCTTCGCCAACGCGCAATACCGCCCCGAGATGCAGGGTGTGAACGTCGCGCACGACATCTATGCGCATATCGCAGGCATCGATATCGTGCGTGCCGGCGAGGGCGAGTTCTACGTGCTGGAGGACAACCTGCGCGTGCCCTCCGGCGTCTCGTACATGCTGGAAAACCGCAAGATGATGATGCGGCTCTTTCCCGATCTGTTCGTGCGCAACCGCGTGGCGCCCGTTGCGCACTACCCCGACCTGCTGCTCGACACGCTGCGTGCCGCCGCGCCTTCCGCCGCAGACAACCCCACGGTCGTGCTGCTCACGCCGGGCATGTACAACTCGGCCTATTTCGAGCACGCATTCCTCGCGCAGCAAATGGGCATCGAGCTCGTGGAAGGCCAGGACCTGTTCGTCGAGAACGACCACCTCTATATGCGCACCACACAGGGTCCGCAGCGCATAGACGTGATCTACCGCCGCGTGGACGACGACTTTCTCGATCCGCTCGTGTTCCGCGCCGACTCGTCGCTCGGCGCGGCGGGCCTCATGAACGTCTACCGCAAGGGCAACGTCACGCTTTGCAACGCGGTGGGCACGGGCGTGGCCGACGACAAGTCGATCTACCCCTACGTGCCCGATATGGTGCGCTTCTATCTGGGCGAGGAACCGCTGCTCAAGAACGTGCCCACGTGGATGTGCCGCAAGGCCGACGACCTGCAATACGTGCTCGACCATCTGCCCGAGCTGGTCGTGAAGGAAACGCACGGCGCGGGCGGCTACGGCATGCTGGTCGGCCCCGCTTCCACGCGCGCCGAGATCGAGGCGTTTCGCGCGGCGTTAGTCGCGAACCCGGACAAGTACATCGCGCAGCCCACGCTCTCCCTGTCCACCTGCCCGACGTGGGTCGAAGCGGGCATCGCGCCGCGCCACATCGATCTGCGCCCGTTCGTGCTCTCGGGCAAGGAAGTGCGCATGGTGCCGGGCGGGCTCACGCGGGTCGCGCTGCGCGAGGGTTCGCTCGTCGTCAATTCCTCGCAGGGCGGCGGCACGAAGGACACCTGGGTGCTGGAGCGCTGAGCCGGCGCATCAACGAGCTCGCGCGGCGCGTGGGCGTTCACGAACGCGAAGACGAAGCCGAGATCACGCGATGAACGAAGCGCAACTTGTCGATGACCGGCGTTGCCAGCGCGAACGGATAGCCATCGGGCATGCCGAGGCTGCGGTTCAGGCTGTTGAGCGCGTAGGTGAGCGGAAACCAGCGCGCCATCAGGCTGTCGAAGCTCGCCTCGTCCACCGGCGTCTGGTCGATCAGCGTCGGCTCGTCGGGGCTTTCGGGCAACAGCGCGAGGCCGCAGGCCGTGGCCGTGTCGAGCGTATCGACTATGTGCAGGTAATGCGCCCACGTTTCGGCCCAGTCCTCCCACGGATGCACCGACGCGTACGCGCTCACGTGGCGCTCGGCCCAGTCGGGCGCGGGTCCATCGGCGTAATGCGCGGCGAGCGCGGCGGCATAGTCGGCACGCTCGTCGCCGAAGCGGCGGCGAAACGGTTCGAGCCAACGCCCGGTGGGCTCCTGCGCGATGAGGCGGTCGAAATAGTAATGGCCGACCTCGTGACGGAAATGCCCCAGCAAGGTGCGATACGGCTCGTGCAGCGAAACGCGTGTGCGCTCGCGATGCGCGTCGTCGGCCTCGGCGATGTTCATCGTGATGAGCCCGTGATCGTGGCCCGTCATGATCGGCTGGCCGCCGCCCGTTTCTTCGAGAAACTCGAATTGCAGGCCATGTTCGGGGTCTTCGGCGCGCGTGACGAGCGGCAGGCCGAGCGCGCCCAGCGTGTAGAGCAGGCGCCGCTTGGCCGTTTCGAGGCGATACCAGTAAACGCGGTTCTCGGGCCGCGAGAGGTCGGGGATCGTGCGCGTGAACTGGCAGGCGCGGCACAGCGTGTCCTCGGAATCGGCGGGGATCATGCCGTTGCAGACGTTTTCGATCGCGTAGTTGTGGCACTGGCGAAAGAGCGCGCCCTCGGCCGTTGGGTTCAGGCTGCGCCAACGGCCTTCGCCTGCCTCCTCGAACGCGTGCATCTCGCCCGCCTGCGGCACGTAGCCCAGACGCGCCTCGCAACGCTCGCAGCGCTCGTTCTCGAAAAACACCAGCTGATTGCACTGATCGCAGTGAAAAGTCTTCATCGCCGCATTCCTGTGATGGCCGCGCGGGCCGCAGCGCCTCGCGCAGCACGCGGCGTGCCTCGCACGCGCTTCGGCGCTGTCACATCCTGCACTCGCGCAGTCTGCATCATACGCACGCTGCGCCATGCGCCAGTTCTACCTTTTCCGCCGTTCCATCCACGTCGATCGAGGAGTCGGGTGTGTCCATCCGTGTCGCGTTAAACCATGTCACGCAGTATCGCTATGACCGGCTCGTGCGCCTCGCGCCTCACGTGGTGCGCCTGCGCCCCGCGCCGCACTGCCGCACGCCCATCCTCTCGTACTCGATGCGCGTGGAGCCCGCCGATCATTTCGTCAACTGGCAGCAGGACCCGTTCGCCAACTACCAGGCGCGGCTCGCGTTTCCGGAGCCGACGCGCGAGTTCCGCGTCACGATCGATCTGGTCGCCGAAATGGCGGTCTACAACCCGTTCGACTTCTTTCTCGAGCCGAGCGCCGAGCGCTTTCCGTTCACCTACGCGCCCGAGCTGGCCGCGGAGCTTGCTCCGTATCTCGCGCGCACGGAGCCGACGCCGCGCTTCGCTGCGTTCGTCGAGTCGATCGACCGCACGCCGCGCGTGACCATCGACTTCCTCGTCGACCTGAACCAGCGCCTGCAGCACGAGATCGGCTACCTGATCCGCATGGAGCCGGGCGTGCAGACGCCCGAGGAAACGCTGGAGAAAGGCTCCGGCTCGTGCCGCGACACCGGCTGGCTGCTCGTGCAGACGCTGCGCCAGCTCGGCCTCGCCGCGCGCTTCGTCTCGGGCTACTTGCTGCAACTCACGCCCGACGTCAAGGCGATCGACGGCCCGCAAGGCGCCGAAGCCGACTTCACCGACCTGCACGCCTGGTGCGAGGTCTACCTGCCGGGCGCGGGCTGGATCGGGCTCGATCCGACCTCGGGGCTGCTTGCAGGCGAAGGCCATATTCCGGTGGCGTGCACGCCGGAGCCCGGCAGCGCCGCACCGATCTCAGGCGCGCTCGACGAATGCGAAGTCGAGTTCTCGCATTCGATGTCGATCTCGCGCGTGCTCGAAACGCCGCGCGTGACGAAGCCGTACACCGAAGCGCAATGGGCCGATATGCACGCGATGGGCGTGCAGGTGGACGCCGCGCTCGCGGCCCACGACGTGCGCCTCACGATGGGCGGCGAGCCGACCTTCGTGGCGGCGGGCGACCGCGACGCGCCCGAATGGAACACCGACGCGCTCGGCCCGACCAAGCGCCGCTACGCCATCGCGCTAATGGACAAGCTGCGCGCGCACTATGGCGCGCTGGGCTTCCTGCATATCGGCCAGGGCAAGTGGTATCCGGGCGAGCAGTTGCCGCGCTGGGCGCTCTCGCTCTACTGGCGCGCGGATGGCGAGCCCTGCTGGCGCGATCCCGCGCTTTTCGCCGACGAGCGCTCGGTCACCCGCCACACGGCAGAGGATGCGCAGCGCTTTATCGAACACCTCGCGGCGAAGCTCGCGGTCGATCCCCTGCACGTGCAGCCCGCTTACGAGGACACCTGGTATTACCTGTGGCGCGAGCGCCGCCTGCCCGTGAACGTCGATCCGTTCGACTCGCGCCTCGACGACGAGCTGGAGCGCATGCGCCTGCGCCGCGTGTTCGATTCGGGCCTCGACACTGTGACCGGCTACGTGCTCCCGCTTGCTTGCGAGCGCGGCGAGTCGCCTGCGGCTCAGCCCGCCCTGCAAGGGCCGCGCTGGATCAGCGGCCCGTGGTTCTTCCGCGACGAGCGCATGTACCTCATTCCCGGCGACTCGCCGATGGGCTACCGCCTACCGCTGGATTCTCTGCCGTGGGTCGCGGCGGCCGATTACCCGTGGCAGCACACGCGCGATCCTTTCGCCGCGCCGGCGCCGCTGCGCAGTGCGGCCGAGTTGCGCATGCAGTACGAAGCGGGATATGACGAAGCCGCCGCGCAATCGCGGCACGGCGAAAGCGCGGGCGCGGGCGTAGCTGCGTACGCCGCAGGCGCGGGAAGCGCCGGAAGCGAGAACCCGGCGCAAACCAGCCGCTACCCCACGCGCGGCGAATCCGCCGCCTGGCTCCATCGCACGGCGCTGTGCGTCGAAGCACGCGACCCCGCGCGCGCCGCCGGGCCGAAAGCCGAAGCGGCGTCGTTTGGCAAGTCGCAAGGCCAGTTGCACGTCTTCATGCCGCCGCTCGCCGAACTCGACGATTACCTGGAACTGCTCGCCGCCGTCGAAACCACCGCCGCCGACCTCGCGCTGCCCGTGGTGATCGAAGGCTATCCGCCGCCGCGCGACCCGCGCCTGAAAATGCTGCAGGTCACGCCCGACCCCGGCGTGATCGAGGTGAACATCCACCCGTCGTCGAACTGGGACGAACTGGTCGAGCGCACCGAATTCCTCTATCAGGCCGCGCACGAAACCCTGCTCTCCACCGAGAAGTTCATGCTCGACGGCCGCCACACCGGCACCGGCGGCGGCAATCACCTCGTGCTCGGCGGCGCCACGCCCGCCGACAGCCCGTTCCTGCGCCGCCCCGACCTGCTCGCGAGCCTCGTGGCCTACTGGCACAACCATCCGTCGCTTTCGTATCTGTTTTCGGGGCTTTTCATCGGCCCGACGAGCCAGGCGCCGCGCGTGGACGAAGCGCGCAACGATCAGGTCTACGAACTGGAAGTCGCGTTCGCCGAGATCCAGCGCCAGGTCGATCTGCTGCGCGGCTTCGGCAGCCCCTTCGAGAATGGCCCGCGCGTGCCGCCCTGGCTCATCGACCGCACGCTGCGCAACATCCTCATCGACGTGACCGGCAACACGCATCGCGCCGAGTTCTGCATCGACAAGCTTTATTCGCCCGACGGCCCGACCGGCCGCCTCGGCCTGCTCGAGCTGCGCGGCTTCGAAATGCCGCCGCACGCGCGCATGAGCCTCGCGCAGCAACTGCTGCTGCGCGCGCTCGTCGCGCGCTTCTGGAAAACGCCGTACACGCAGCGCCTCACGCGCTGGGGCACCGAGCTGCACGACCGCTTCATGCTCTCGACCTTCGTGCAGATGGACTTCGACGACGTGCTCGCCGAAACGTCCGCGGCCGGCTTCGCGCTCGATCCCGCGTGGTTCGCGCCGCACTTCGAATTCCGCTTCCCGCTGGTGGGCGAATTGCAGACGAGCGGCATCGCGCTTTCGGTGCGCCACGCGCTCGAACCGTGGCACGTGATGGGCGAGGAAGGCGGGGCCGGCACCACGGTGCGCTATGTCGATTCGTCGGTGGAGCGGCTCGAAGTGCGCGTGCTCGGCATCAACGAGAACCGTCATATCGTCAGCGTGAATGGCCGCGCGCTGCCGCTGCAGCCCACCGGGCGCGTGAGCGAGAGCGTGGCAGGCGTGCGCTTTCGCGCGTGGCAGCAGTCGTCGGCGCTGCACCCGACGATCGGCGTGCATGCGCCGCTCACGATCGATATCGTCGACACCTGGAGTGCGCGCGCGATCGGCGGATGCCAGTATCATGTTGCGCATCCGGGCGGCCGCAGTTATGAGACGTTTCCGGTCAACGCTTACGAGGCCGAAAGCCGGCGGCGCTCGCGCTTCTTCACGACCGGGCATACGCCGGGGCCCGTGGAAGTGGCGCCGCCCGAGCGCAGCCTCGAATTTCCGTTCACACTGGATCTACGCCGCGGCTGATTGCGGCCGATAACCCGTCAAGAGCCTTAACCGAAAGCGCGCCTCGCAAGTCGAGGCGCGCTGCCACGACCCACGATCTTGCCGACTCAATCCACCCTGCCGTTCGATTCCTCCGCCAGCGACGACCATGCGAGCGCGCCGCTGCGCACGCTGCCGGTGCGCGCCGGACACTGGGACGAGCTGCAAACGGCAGAAGGCGAGCTGCGCGAGCCGTGGCGGCAGTTTTTCGGCCTGCTCGGCAAGCCGGGCGTGGCGGGATTCGACGCCGCCGCGGCGTCGGTCGCGCGCCAGGTGCGGGAAAACGACATCACCTACAACGTCTACGCGGACGCGGGCGGCCCGCGGCCGTGGGCGCTCGACGTGCTGCCGTTCATCATCGACGAAGCCGAATGGGAGCAAATCGAACGCGGCGCCGCGCAGCGCGCGCGCCTGCTCAACGAGATCGTCGCCGATATCTACGGGCCGCAAACGCTGCTCGCGCGCGGCCTGCTGCCGCCCGCGCTGGTGTTCGGCCACCCTGGCTACCTGCGCGCGGTGAAAGGCTTCGTGCCGCCGGGCCGCCAGTATCTTCAGATCGTCGCCCTCGACCTCGCGCGCTCGCCTGAAGGCCAATGGACCGTCGTTTCGCACCGCACGGAAGCGCCCTCGGGACTCGGTTATCTGCTGGAAAACCGGCTCATCGTCTCGAGCCTCTTCGCCGAGCCGTTTCGCACCCTGCGTGTGCACCGTCTCGCGCCCTCCTATTCGCAGCTCGTCGCCACGCTCGCCGCGGCCGCGCGCGCGATCATGAGCCCCGACGAGCGCAACGCGAGTGGCGCGTCCGCGCATATCGTGCTGCTAACGCCCGGGCCGTTCAGCGAGACCTACTTCGAGCACGTGTTTCTCGCGCGCTACCTTGGCCTCACGCTCGTCGAAGGCAAGGACCTCACGGTGCGCGACGACATGCTGTACCTGAAGACGCTGGACGGCCTGGAGCGCGTACACGCCGTGTTGCGCCGCCTCGACGATACCTTCTGCGACCCGGTCGAGCTTCGCGCCGATTCGACCATCGGCGTGCCGGGCCTGCTGCAGGTCATGCGCGCGGGCAACGTGATGGTCTCGAACGTGCCCGGCGCGGGCTTCGTCGAATCGCCCGCGCTGCACGGCTTCATGCCCGGCATCGCGCAGGCGTTGCTTGGCGAGGAGCTTGCGCTGCCCGGCATCGCCACCTGGTGGTGCGGCGAAGACGCGGCCTGGCGCGCCGCGCTCGCGCAGGTGCCCGAAGCGCTGCTCGTGCCGACGTGGCCGGGCGCAGCGAACGGGTCGTCCGCGCCGCCCGGACTCGCCGCCGGCGTGCAAACGCTCGCCGACTGGCGCGAGCGCATCGAGCAGTTGCCTGACGCCTTCACGGTGCAGCAACCGCTGCGCTACAGCTATACGCCGCGCTATGAAACCGGCGCAGGCATGCTCGGTGCGCGGCCCGCCGTGCTGCGCGTCTACGCGATCGCCGACCAGGAATGCGGCTGGCGCGTGCTGCCCGGCGGCTTCACGCGTCTCGCGGCCGAACATCAGGAATCCGTATCGATGCAGATGGGTGGCAGCAGCGTGGATACCTGGGTGCTGTCGAGCCAGCCCGGTACGACCTTCACGCTCCTGCCGAGCCCGATCAAGCCCGGCGAACTGCGCCGCGAGCGCCGCCGCGTGCCGAGCCGCTCGGCTGAAAACCTGTTCTGGGCGGGACGTTATGGCGAACGCGCCGAAAACGGCGTGCGCCTGTGCCGGCTGATTCTCGGCTCGCTCGAAGGCAGCGACGCCGAAGAGTTGTTCGGCACCTTCATCGAACTCGCCGCCGCCAATGGGCTCGTGCCTTCCACGGGCAGCGAAGCGCGACGCAGCCTCGACGACTTCGAGCGCGCGCTCGTCGCCAATCTGCACGAGAACGGGGGCGCAACGGGAATCGGCCGCACGCTCGCGAGCCAGGTGTACGCGTGCGGCGAGATTCGCGGCCGGCTTTCGAACGACCATTGGCGCACCGTGCTCGCCTCGCGCAACGACTTCCGCGACGCGCTCCACGCGCTTTCGCTCGTGCCAGCGGCAGCGCGCAATGGCGCACCGCGCGACGGCGCGCCGATCGAATTCAGGCGCCCCACGCCGTATGACCGCATCGCGCTGATGGGTACGCTCGATGCGCTCGCCACGCAACTGAGCGCCGTCAGCGGCTGCCAGGGCGACCGCATGACCCGGGACGAAGCCTGGCGTCTGCTGTTCGCGGGACGCCATATCGAACGCGTGGCCGCGCTGGCCACCATGCTGCGTATCGCCGCGCACGAACGCACGCTCGCCACGCCCGCGGGCTTCGACGTGCTGCTGCAACTGTTCGACAGCACGCTCACGTATCGCGCACTGTATCCGGGGCGCCTCGAAGTGCCCGCCCTGCTCGACGTGATCGTGACCGACCCGACCAATCCGCGCGGCCTCTACGGCGTCTATGCGCGGCTGCGCGCGCGGCTCGACGAGATCGCCCAGGCCGCGCGCGGTCCGAAGCGTGAGCCGTTCGCCTCGCAACTCGCGCCCATCGAGGCGCTGCCCACGCTGGAGGCGCTGTGCGAGCCCGGCGACGATGGCCGCTACCCCGCGCTCACCGCACTGTGCGACAGTCTCGCCGAGCGCATGGCCGCGATGTCGAACGAGATCAGCGCGCGCTGGTTCAGCCACGCCGTGCCGCTCGCCGCGCAGGTCTGGTCATGAACGGCACGCGCCTTGCGGTCACGCACCGCACGACCTATCGCTATTCGACGCTCGTCGAAACGGCGCAGCATCTCGCGACGATCCGCCCACTCGACCTTCCCTGGCAGCGTGTGCTGGCGCACCGCGAGCGTATCGAGCCCGCGCCGTCGTATCAGACGAGCCGGCGCGACGCCTTCGGCAACGAGGTCCTCTACTTCTCGTTCGATGCACCACACGACTACCTGCAGATGACGAGCGAAACGAGCGTGCTGCTCACGCCGCGCTACGCTACGCTGGAGGCGAAGGACACGCAGCCCTGGGAAGACGTCGCGCACATGCTGCGTTACGCAGCGGGCGGCGCCTTCCTTGCGGAGTCGGAGTTCTGCTTCGCCTCGCCGAACATCGCCTTGCAGCCCGAATTACGCGCCTACGCGCTGGAGAGCTTCGTGCCCGGCACCCCCATTCTGGCCGGCGCGATCGACCTGATGCATCGCATCCACGCCGATTTCGCGTACCGCCCCTCGGCAACGTCGTTCGATACACCCGCCGCGCGCGCATTCGAACTGCGCCACGGCGTGTGTCAGGATTTCGCCCAGGTGATGATCGGCTGCCTGCGCTCGATCGGGCTTGCCGTGCGCTACGTGAGCGGCTATTTGCGCAACGACCCGCCCGAAGGCGCGGCGCCGATGATCGGCGCGGACGCCTCGCATGCGTGGGTGTCGCTCTACGTGCCCTGGGCACCCTCCGCCGGCTGGATCGATCTCGATCCGACCAACGACGTGCTCGCCGATCAGGGCCACGTGACGCTCGCCGTCGGCCGCGATTACACCGACGTGTCGCTCCTGCGCGGCGTCATACTTGGCGGCGGCGCGCATCAGGTGGATGTGGCGGTCAATGTGAATGCGGAGTGACGACCGTCTTGCACGAGCAGCGCCGCATCTAGCGGGCGAGTTCATCGTGATCGCCGGCGCCGCTCCACGAGCATTCCGGCAATCGCGAGCAGCGCGCTCATACCGAGCGTCGACACGACTTCGCTGCGATGCGCCTGCCCGCACACCATCACGACGAACGCGAGAACGATGAGCGCCACGACGAGAAGCCCGAGAAACGGATGCAGCCACATGCGCACACGCAGCCGGTTCGAGGCGACCAACGCACGGCGCATGCGCAACTGGCTCACGGCGATCACGAGATAGACGAGCAACGCCATGGTTCCGGTGGTGGACAACAGCGTTTCGAACACGTACTTCGGCGCGAGATAGTTGGCTGCACAGCCGGCGAATGCCGCGGAAGTCGAAGCGAGCACGGCCACCACAGGAACGCCGGTGCGCGTCGTGCGCTTGACGATGGCCGGCGCCTGTTTCTTGTCTCCGAGCGAATAGATCATGCGCGACGCCGTGTAAAGCCCCGAATTCAGGCAACTACACACAGCAACGAGAATCAGCAGATCGATCAGCGGCTTGGCATAAGGAACATGAATCGCCTGAAGCACGGCTTGATATGAGCCGATTCTCGTCAACTCCGGCGCATTCCACGGCACCACCGAGATGATCACGAAAATCGATCCGATATAGAACAGCGAAATACGCCAGACCACCGAACTAATGGCGCGTGAGATTTCCTTTTCCGGGTTCGCCGATTCCGCGGCCGCGATCGTCACGACCTCGGTGCCGAGAAACGTGAACATGGTGGTGAGCATGGCTCCCGCGATCGGCGCGTAACCGCGCGGGAGGAATCCACCCTGTCCGAACACGTTGCCGCTGACATTTACGTGAACGCCCGGAATGACGCCCACAATGGCCGCGACGCCGCCCACGATGAACAAAATGATCGCCGCGACCTTCACAACAGAAAACCAGAATTCGAGCTCGCCGTAGTGCTTCACGCTCGCAAGATTTGCGATGGTCAGCGTAAGCGTCACCGCGACGCAGAACTTCCACACTTCGATCTGCGGAAACCAGCTGTTCAGAATATTGGCCGCCGCCGTGGCTTCGAGCGGCAGCACGAGAACCCAATACCACCAGTACATCCAGCCAATCATGAAGCCGGCCCACGGACCGATCGCTCGCCCAGCGTAGGTCGAGAACGACCCGGAATCCGGCATCGCGCAGGCCATCTCGCCCAGCATGCGCATGACGAGCACGACGAGCAGGCTGGCGAGCAGATAAGCGATGATGGCGCCCGGCCCCGCCTCGGCGATGGCATGTCCGGATCCGACGAAAAGACCTGCCCCGATGCTTCCGCCGATCGACAGCATGACGACATGCCGTTGCTTCAGGCTCGAGCCAAGCGAGCCAGCGGGAACATTCGATGAGCGCGCCTCGTCGCGCCGCTTGTGGTGCTCCGCATGCGGAACAAAATCCATCTCTCCCAGAGCGACGGCCGTGTCGCCTCGATTGATGCCTTGTGGGGTCTCGTGCATGTCTCTTCCTGTCATCCTTGCCCGCAGGCGTTTCAGCGTGAAGGCGGTTCTTGCGCCGCGCTTCTGGCAATCGCCACGAAGCGACACCGCGCATTGCCTTCGAGCAGCAATTCATTGAGTCGCCGGCAACGCCGCAACGCGGCGTCGAAGCTGTACGATTCGCGAAAGAGCGTCATCTGAAGTGAGCGCCGCGTCACGCCCAGTTCGCGCGCCACATCTTCGATTCGCCACGCGTACCACGGCAGCCTGAACATCTCCTGCGCCATGGCGAGTCCAAAACCACCGCCATCGAACAAGAAGGCCTGCTTCAGGACATTCCAGCCGGGTTCGGTTGCCGTCTCCCACGAGCCGATCTCCAGCTCCAGCCAGCCGCTAGCCGCGCCGGTTTCGTCGGGTATTGCGCATACGTCGAACATTTCCTCGGTGCGAACGCGCATTGACGTATTCGAACCCAATTGCTTTCCGCCGAGACGGCTCGTGAGCACGTGGCGCCCTCTTTCGGCTCGCCACGCCAAAGCGAAAGGAAACCGCAAGCCCTTCAATTGCGTCTCGCGCGTTGTGTCGAATCGGTATACGTGCACGGCGAACCGCCGAGTTTCAGCGAGTGCCAGTTGATGGCGCTTGAATTGAAGGTGATTCAATTTTCGGATCGAGGAATGAGACGCGACGGATTCCCGTCTCACTCCTCGACCGACATGGCCGCAAGCCGATCAGCTGCGGTAATTGGCGCCGTCGCGATCCAGCAGACGGAGCAACGCCGTCCATTCGCGGTCCAGGTGCACCGTGTCGAGATAGGCGTAGTCGTCGTGCTGTTTCGCCGCGTGCTCGCAAACCTCCGGCGAAGGGATCACGACTTTTTGACCGGCCGACAGCGTGGCCACCTGAATTTCGCAGGCGCGGTTCAGGTAGAACATGCGCGTGAACGCTTCGGCCACCGAGCGGCCAGTCGTCAGCAGACCGTGATTGCGCAGGATGAGATAGTCGCGTTTTCCGATCGACTTGACGATGCGCTCGCGCTCGTCGAGTTCGAGCGAAATGCCCTCGTATTCGTGGTACGCCACGCGGTTATAGAACTGCATGCTGATCTGGTTCAGCGGCAGCAATCCGCACTCCATCGCGGCAACCGCCATGCCGTGCGTCGTGTGCAGATGCACGACGCACTCTACATCGTGGCGCGCCTGGTGAAGCGCACTGTGAATGGTGAAGCCTGCTGCATTGACTTCGAAGCGGTCGTCGTCAATAGGGTTTCCGTTCACATCGATCTTCACCAGCGAGGAAGCCGTGATCTCGTCGAAGAACCAGCCGTGCGGGTTGATGAGAAACTGATCATGCGTGCCTGGAACGCGCGCGGAAATATGCGTGTAGATCAGATCGGTGAGCTGGAATTTCGCCGCGAGGCGATACGCAGCGGCCACCTGGATGCGTGCATTCCATTCGGCATCCGAAATATTTTTTGGCTTTCGATTGATGTATGGATCGGTCGTCGAAATCATGTTTGAATTGCTCCGCTTATAAGAGTGATAACGGTTTTCTTTCGGTCGGTTCGCGCTGGCAAGCCTTGCGGGAATTTTTCAGAGTGTCGAGGTCAAGGCTGGAATCGCCCCGAACAGATCGCCCACTAGACCGTAGTCGGCCACGCTGAAGATCGGTGCTTCTTCGTCCTTGTTGATCGCGACGATGACCTTCGAGTCCTTCATGCCGGCCAGGTGCTGGATCGCGCCCGAAATGCCGACTGCCACATACAGTTGCGGCGCGACGATCTTGCCCGTCTGGCCGACCTGGAAGTCGTTCGGAACGTAACCCGCGTCCACGGCTGCGCGCGATGCGCCCAGTGCGGCGTTGAGCTTGTCGGCGAGCGGTTCCAGAACCTTCGTGTAGTTCTCGCCGCTGCCCAGACCCCGGCCACCCGAGACGATGACCTTCGCGCTCGTGAGTTCCGGACGGTCGAGCTTCGTGACTTCGCGGCTCACGAACTGCGAGAGACCGCTGTCTGCTGCGGCTTCGATCTTCTCGACGGCTGCGCTGCCGCCTTCGGCCGCAACCGGGTCGAAGCCCGTCGTGCGGACCGTGATGACCTTGACCGGATCGACCGACTGAACAATCGCGATCGCATTGCCCGCGTAGATCGGACGCTCGAACGTGTCCGGCGAATCCACCGCGGTGATGTCGCTGATCTGCGCGACGTCGAGCTTCGCGGCGATACGCGGCGTGACGTTCTTGCCCGCTGCCGTGGCCGGCGCCAGGATGTGCGTGTAGTTCTTTGCAATCGCCAGAACCGTCGCTTCAACGTTTTCCGCGAGACCTTGCTCGAGTTGCGGCGCGTCGGCCAGCATCACCTTCGCCACGCCTGCGATCTTCGCGGCTGCGTCTGCTGCGGCCTGGGCGTTGTGGCCCGCGACCAGCACGTGCACGTCGCCGCCAATCTTCTGTGCTGCGGCGACGGTGTTCAGCGTCGCGGCCTTGATCGAGTGATTGTCGTGTTCAGCTATTACCAGATTCACCAGATTCGTCATTTTCGTCTCGCTCCTTACAGCACCTTGGCTTCCGTCTTCAGCTTCTCGACCAGCGTCTTCACGTCCGGCACCTTCACGCCTGCCGATCGCTTCGGCGGCTCGGCAACCTTCAGCGTCTTCAGACGCGGCGCGACGTCAACGCCCAGGTCTTCCGGCTTGAGCGTTTCGAGCGGCTTCTTCTTCGCCTTCATGATGTTCGGCAACGTGACGTAGCGCGGCTCGTTCAGGCGCAGATCCGTCGTGACGACTGCGGGCAGCTTGAGCGACAGCGTTTCCGCACCGCCGTCCACTTCGCGCGACACGGTAGCCTTGCCGTCGGCGACCACGACCTTCGAAGCAAACGTGGCCTGCGGCAGGTTTGCCAGCGCGGCGAGCATCTGGCCGGTCTGGTTCGAATCGTCGTCGATGGCCTGCTTGCCGAGGATCACGAGTTGCGGCTGTTCCTTGTCGACCAGCGCCTTCAGAAGCTTGGCGACGGCCAGCGGCTGCAGGTCTTCGTTCGACTCGATGAGGATCGCGCGGTCCGCGCCGATCGCCAGCGCCGTGCGCAGCGTTTCCTGCGCTTGCGTGACACCCGCGGAAACGGCGATGACTTCCGTCGCCACGCCCGCTTCCTTCAGACGCACCGCTTCTTCCACAGCGATTTCGTCGAACGGGTTCATCGACATCTTCACGTTGGCGATGTCGACGCCCGTGCCATCCGACTTCACACGAACCTTCACGTTGTAATCGACGACCCGCTTCACTGCTACCAGAACTTTCATCATTGTTCCCTTTCGTCCGACGTATCCGCTTCAAAGCAACACAGATACTTCATAGTCCTAATTCATTCATCTCCGTGACGAAACATGACTGCCACAGGCGCATCATCCATAGTCACGACGCATACGAGCCGGGGTGAAGCCCAGATTTCCACGAAAAGTTAATTTTTTACTCGACTTCAACCTATCAGTGTTTACGCTGACAGTGCCGCATCGACGCTTCCCATCCACTGCGAACACTCAACAAATAATCCACTAAAAACAATGGATTAGAACAACACCACAGCCCGACGGGAAGCGATGAAACATGAAAATTTTTATGTCCGTGTTGACAGCACTGTAAGACGTCACTCATCATATGTCAACGAGCAAAAAATAACGCCCGGAGACGCCGGACACGCATCAACGAGCACTCGAAAATCGAGGTTTGGCACGCACGTTCGCGCCCCTCACAATGATCGTCAACTGCAGTTCGCGGAACCTTCATTCCGCATACGTTTAGGCTTTGAACAGGAGAGTCATGGTGGCCAGTCACGACAAGGCACGGGTAGGTGTTGATATCGGCGGAACGTTCACCGATGTCGCGCTGGAGCTGGGTGGAGAACTTTTTTCCACCAAGGTCCTCACGGATTACACGGCGCCCGAGCGCGCAATCATCAAGGGCGTGGGCATCGTCGCCGCGAAGGCTGGCATTGGGTTGAAGGACATTGGCGTCATCATTCACGGCACGACGCTCGCCACCAACGCACTCATCGAGCGCCGCGGCGCAAAGACCGCGTTCATCACGACGGATGGCTTTCGCGACACCATCGAGATGCGAACGGAAAACCGCTTCGAACAGTACGATCTGAACATCAAGCTGCCGCCGCCGCTCATCGAGCGCTGCGATCGCTTCACGCTTGCCGAACGGATCGACGCGCAAGGCGGCGTGCTGCTCGCCCCGACCGAAGCGCAGATCGAAGCCATCGTGAGCCGCATCGAGCAAGGCGGCTATGAAAGCGTCGCGGTGGGTTTCATTCACGCGTACGTGAACGGCGTGCACGAGCGCATGATGCGCGACGCACTCGAAAAGCGCCTGCCGCATGTGTCGGTGTCGATCTCCAGCGAAGTATCGCCGCAGATCCGCGAATTCGAGCGCTTCAATACCGTGTGCGCGAACGCTTACGTCCGCCCGATCATGAAGTCCTACCTCGACCGTCTGCTCGGCGAGGTGCGCGCGGCTGGCGCCGTTTGCCCCATCTTCATCATTCACTCGGGCGGCGGCATCGTTTCGATTGAAAGCGCATCGGAATTTCCGGTGCGCCTCGTCGAATCGGGCCCCGCGGGCGGCGCGATTTTCGCGGCGCACATTGCGGCGCGCTACGATCTCAACACCGTGCTCTCGTTCGACATGGGCGGCACCACGGCCAAGATCTGCCTGATCGACGATCTCACGCCGAAAACGGCCAACACGTTCGAAGTGGCGCGCACGTATCGCTTCAAGAAGGGCAGCGGCATGCCCATTTCGATTCCCGTCGTAGAGATGGTGGAAATCGGCGCGGGCGGCGGCTCGATCGCTTCGCTCGACGTGATGCGCCAGATCCGCGTGGGCCCGCATAGCGCCGCATCGGAGCCCGGCCCCGCGTGCTATCAGCGCGGCGGCGTACAACCCACCGTGACCGACGCCGACCTGCTGCTCGGCCGCCTCGATCCCGCCAATTTCGCGGGCGGCAGCATTGTGCTTTCCACCGACAAGGCTGCGAGCGCGATGATCGAACAGGTCGGCGGCGCGATCAATCTGAACGCCGATGAAACCGCGTACGGCGTCGCCGAAGTCGTGGACGAGAACATGAGCAACGCGGCGCGCGTGCATGCCGTGGAAAGCGGCAAGGACATCGGCGACTACACGATGATCACGTTCGGCGGCGCTGGGCCGCTGCACGCCGCGCGCCTGTGTGAAAAGAGCGGGATCAAGAAGTTCATCGTGCCGCCGGGCGCGGGCGTGGGTTCCGCAATCGGCTTTTTGCGCGCCCCGTTCGGCTATGAAAGCGTGCGCAGCGCAACCATGCGCTTCAACGACTTCGACGCGGACGTGCTCAATGAGATCGTCGGCGAGCTAAGCGAAGAGGCCCTGCGTTTCGCGCGCCAGGGGTCGGGCGATGCCGAGCCCGAAGTCGAAGTGAAGGCATTCATGCGCTATGTCGGCCAGGGCTGGGAAATTCCTGTCGCGTTCCCGTATCGCAACTTTACGGCTGACGACCGCGACGCGTTCACGCAAGCCTTCACGCGCGCCTACACGCAATATTTCGGCCGCCCGATCGACGGACTCGATATCGAAATCGTGAGCTGGGCGGTGAAGGCCAGCTCTCCGCTTCCGCCCGTGGAGCGCCTGAAGCTGCTCACGTCGCGCGACGCCGTCGTTGCGCCGAAGACGCGCAAGATCTTCGACGCCGCGCTGCATCGCTTCGTCGTCGCGGCCATCGTCGAGCGCGCCTCGCTCAAGGTCGGCGAGAGCGTGACGGGTCCGGCGATCATCGTCGAGCCGGAAACGTCGACGCTCGTCACCTCCTCCTTCGACGCCATGGTTCAGCCCGATGGCTGCCTGCTCGTCGTCGCCAAAGAAATGAAGGCCGCGAAGGCCAATCAGGAGTAAAGCATGTCGCTCAGCAATCTCGATACGATCCACATGCAGGTCATGTGGAACCGCCTGATCTCCGTCGTGGAAGAACAGGCCATGGCGCTCATCCGCACCGCGTTCAGCACCAGCGTGCGCGAAGCCGGCGATCTCTCCGCGGGCATTTTCGACAAGCGCGGCCGCATGCTCGCGCAGGCCGTTACGGGCACGCCGGGTCACGTGAATACGATGGCCGAAGCCGTCGAGCACTTCATGAACGACATCGGTGTAGCGCGCATGTACGAAGGCGACGTGTACCTCACGAACGATCCGTGGAAAGGCACCGGCCACCTGCACGATTTCACCGTGGTTTCGCCCTCTTTTCACAACGGCGAATTGATCGGTTATTTCGCAAGCACTGCGCACGTTGTCGATATCGGCGGCCGTGGCTTTGGTCCCGATTCGCGCGAGATCTATGAAGAAGGTCTGTTCGTGCCGATCATGAAGCTGATCGAGCGCGGCGAAGTCAATCGCGATCTCGTGAACATCCTGCGCAACAACGTACGCGAAGCGGACAAGGTGGTCGGTGATCTCTATGCGCTTGCATCGTGCAACGAAACGGGCCACAAGCGCCTGATCGAAATGCTCAAGGAGTTCGAACTCAAGGACGTGGAAGGCATCGGCGAATTCATTCTTGCGCGCAGCCGCGAAGCGACGCTCGAACGGATTGCCGCGCTGCCGAAGCAGACACAAACGAACGAGATGACGCTCGATGGCTACGACACGCCGGTGAAGCTCAACGTCACGCTCACGGTTTCCGACGACCACCTGTTGGCCGATTTCGCGGGCACGTCGCCTTCAAGCCCGTTCGGCATCAACGTGCCGCTGCTGTATGCGAAAGCCTACGCGTGCTACGGCCTCAAGTGCATCATCGCGCCAGAAGTGCCGAACAATGCAGCCTCGCTCGAACCGTTCCGCGTGCAGGCGCCCGAGGGCTGCATTCTCAACGCGCAACGCCCGAGTCCGGTTGCCGTGCGCCATGTGCTCGGCCACTTCGTGCCGGACCTGGTGCTTGGCGCGCTGAACAAGATCCTGCCGAACCGTGTGCCCGCCGAGGGCGCGGGCGCACTCTGGAATCTGCACGTGAGTGCGCGAGCCGCGCAAGAGGGTTCGGGCCTCAAGGGCAGCGAGATTCTCATGTTCAACAGCGGCGGTACGGGCGCGCGCGCGGAACTCGACGGTCTTTCGGCTACGGCGTTTCCGAGCGGCGTGCACGCGATGTCGGTGGAAGCCACCGAGCAGGTCGGGCCGATCGTGGTCTGGCGCAAGGAAATGCGCTCGGGCTCGGGCGGCGCCGGGCAGTATCGCGGCGGCCTCGGCCAGATCGTCGAAATCGGACCGCGCGAAGGCTACCAGTTCCGCTTCAACGCGATGTTCGACCGCATCGATCATCCGGCGAGCGGCCGCTCGGGCGGCAAGGAAGGCGCAGCGGGCCAGGTCATGCTTTCCGATGGCACGCGCATGAAGGGCAAGGGCACGCAGTTCGTCGCCGAGCACGAGCGCGTCACGCTCTCGCTGCCGGGCGGCGGCGGCGTGGGCGCGCCCGCGCAACGCGATCGCGAAGCGCTGCTGCGCGACATCCGCAACGAATACATCTCCGAAGCGCAACTGCGTGACGACTACGGCCTCACGCTCGACGCGCTCACGGCATCGAACCCACAGTAAGGAGCAACGCATGACCGACATCACCAAGCCGCCGTTCAAGAACATCCTGATCACGGGCGCGGGCGGCGCGCTGGGCTCCGTGCTGCGCGAAAGCCTGCGTCCCTATGCGCAGACGCTGAGCCTCAATGCGCGTCAGTCGCTGGGCGAAGTGCGCGAGAACGAAAAGCACTTCATCTGCGATCTCGCCGATCGCGACGCCGTGTTCGAAATGCTCAAGGGCGTGGACATGGTCATCCATATGGGCGGTGCCCCGCGCGAAAACACCTTCCAGGTCATTCTCGACTCGAATATCGTCGGCAGCTACAACATCTATGAAGGTGCGCGACAGGCCGGTGTAAAGCGCGTGATCTACGCCAGTTCAGTGCATGCAATCGGCTTTTACGAATGCACGCAGACGATCGACTCGCACGCGCCGCAACGCCCGGACAGTCTGTATGGCGTGAGCAAGACGTTCGTCGAAAACCTCTCGCGTTACTACTTCGACAAATTCGGAATCGAGTCGGTGTGCCTGCGCATCGGCTCCTGTTTCCCGAAGCCGGTCGATCGTCGCATGCTCGCGACGTGGCTTTCCTATGACGACTTCTCGCACCTGTGCGTGCAGTCGATCATGACGCCGAGCGTCGGCCACATGATCGTGTACGGCAACTCGAACAACAGTGCGAACTTCTGGGACAACACACAGGTCGCGTATCTCGGCTATCGCCCGAAGGATTCCGCCGATGCCTATCGCGCCGAAGTCTATGCGAACACGGAGGTGGGTGATCCGCGCAATCCGGCGGTGCGCTTTCAAGGCGGTCAGTTCGCAGCGGACGGCCACTTCGAAGACCCGAAGGATAACTGAACACCGCTTCCTTACCGATCTATCTGGAACACACTGAGATGGCACAGCACGCACTCAAGCCTCACTACGACGTGGTGATCGTGGGCGGCGCAGTCGTTGGAAGCGCGACTGCGTATTTCCTCGCGGAGAATCCCGACTTCAATGGATCGGTTCTCGTGATCGAACGCGACTGGACCTATGCGAAATCGGCGACCGCATTGTCGAGCGCATCGATCCGGCATCAGTTCTCGAATCCGCTGAACATCAAGATCTCGCAGTTCGGCACCGAATTCATCCGCGATTTTCACGCGCGCGTTGCCGTGAACGGCGACGCACCCGAACTCGGCTTCAAGGAAAACGGCTATTTGTATCTTGGCGATGCGAACGGCGCACCGATGTTCGAGCGCAACTGCGCCACGCAACTGTCTTGCGGCGCAGACGTGGTGCTGCTCGATCCGGACAAGCTAAAAAGCCGGTTTCCGTGGCTAAACACGGAAGGGCTCGTCAACGGCGTGTACGGCCAGTCGGGCGAAGGCTGGTTCGACAGTTATGGCCTGCTGCAGGGCATGCGCCGCAAGGCGCGTTCGCTCGGCATCGAGTACATCGAAAACGAAGTGGTCGATGTGTTGCGCGAGGGTTCGACCATCACGGGCGTGGTGCTCAAGAGCGGCGAGACGATCGGCTGCGGCCTGATGGTCAACGCTGCCGGTACGCGAGGCCCGGCAATGGCGCGGCTCGCGGGGCTGGACATTCCCGTCGAGCCGCGCAAGCGCTGCCTGTTCGTGTTCGATTGCCGCACGCCGCTCGAAGGCGTCGTGCCGCTCACCATCGACACGACCGGCATTTTCTTCCGCCCCGAAGGCAAGTACTACCTCACGGGCTGCTACCCCGACCCCGACCCGCTCGCGGACGTCAACGACTTCGACGTAATTCATTCGGAGTTCGAAGAGGTTATCTGGCCCGCACTCGCCGAACGCATTCCTGCATTCGAAGCGATCAAGGTCGTGAATTCGTGGGCGGGTCATTACGACTTCTGTATGCTCGATCACAATGCGATCGTCGGGGCTCATCCCGAAGTGTCCAACTTCCTGTTCGCGAATGGCTTCAGCGGACATGGTTTGCAACAGTCGCCCGCTGTGGGACGCGGCCTGAGCGAGCTGATTGTGTATGGCGGCTATCGCTCGCTCGATCTCGCACCGCTCGGTTATGCGCGCGTGGTCGAAAACAAGCCGTTCCTCGAAGAAGGCGTGATCTGATGGTCTCTCGATTCTTCCACCAAGGCATTTGACATGAGTTCCCATTCCTATCAAACCGCGTTGATTACCGGGGCGTCGAGCGGCATTGGCCGCGCGATCGCCGAGCGGTTCGTCAAGGACGGCATGAAGGTCTATGCGCTCGGCCGTGACGCGAAAGCGCTCGATGCGCTCGCGAGCACCTGCGGCGTCACGCCAGTCTCCATCGATCTGCACGAGATCGCGCCGCTGCGCGAAGTGTTCGAGCGCGAGCCGATCGACGTCGTCGTGAACAATGCCGGGCTGCTGCCGGCTATTGCGAAGTTCGGCGAGACCGCGCCCACCGATATCGACAGCATGATCGATATTAATCTGCGCGCGCCGCTGCATATCGCACAACTCGCGCTCGACGGCATGGTGCGGCGCAAGCGCGGCCATCTGTTTTTCGTGGGCTCTAGCGCGGGACGCTTTCCGCATCCGAACACCGCTGTCTATGGCGCGACCAAAGCGGCGATCAGCATGTTCTGCGATTCGCTGCGCTGCGATCTGCTCGGCACGAAAGTGCGCGTCACCGAAATCGCGCCGGGACGCGTGCAGACGAATCTCTATCGAACCGCACTCGGCGAGCAAGGTGCGAACGAAAAGCTCTATGACGCGTATCGCTCCATTCAGCCCGAGAACATCGCTGAGTTGATCGCGACGGCGCTCGCGCTGCCCGAAGCGGTAGACGTCTCGCGCATGGAAATCTTCCCCACCGACCAGGCAGCGGGCGGCTCGCAGATCGTCACGGTCGACTGAAACCCTGCATTAATACCGGATATATACGCATCATGAAAAATCAACGAGTGGTGATCGTCGGCGGCGCCTCGGGTCTGGGCCTTTCCGTCGCAAAGCTGATGCTCGCCGATGGCGCGCACAGCGTCGCGCTGATCGACAAGAATGGCCCGTTGCTCGAGGAAACGGTGGGAAATTTGAAGGCGCTGGGCCATACGGTCTTCGGCGCCGAGGGCGATATCACGCGCAAGGAATCCGCGCATGCCGTCTTCGCGAAAGCGCTTGACGCGCTCGGTCGCGTCGATTGCCTCGTCAACAGCGCGGCGATCTATCCGCGCCGCCCCATTCTCGAAATCACGGACGACGAATGGGATCTGGAAAACGCCGTCAACATCAAAGGCACGTATCACATGATGGTCGCCGCGATCGAGCATATGCGCAGCCGCCCGAAGGTCGAAGCGCACGTGGCTGGGCGCATCGTGAACATCACGTCCGTCGACGCATTCAAGGCGCACCCGCAAAACGCGCACTACGCCGCGACCAAAGCCGCGGTCGTGAGCCTCACGAAGTCGTTCGCGCAGGAGGTCGCGAAGGACGGCATTCTGGTGAATTCGGTCGCGCCCGCTGGATTCGCGACGGACCGCGCAAAGAAGCTCGGCTTCCTCGGCGAACTCGCGAGCGCCAATCCGCTCGGCCGCGCTGCGGAACCCGAAGAGATCGCACAATGGGTCGTCATGATGGCCAGCGAGCGCAACACTTACGCAACGGGTGAGAACGTGATCGTGAGCGGCGGCTACATCTACGCTTGATGGAAATCAATACCCGCTCCGGCCGCAACGGCGGGCGGGTTGGGCCTGCGCCGGACTGTGTTACAGTCATAGTATGTCATACGGCGCAGGTCAGACGCGACTAGCAACTGCCGCGCCACGCGGTACGTCTGCATCCGTGAATTGCAGCGCTCTCCTGATCCGGTGTGGGCACTCGGAATGACTCTGGACGCTGAAACCCTACTGAAGAATGCCGCGAGTTCCGGAAAACGGCGCAGCCTGACTGAACTCGTCATTCAGGCATTGAACGACAAGATCGACCGGGGCGAATATCCGCCGGGCGGCAAATTGCCGACCGAGCCCGAACTGTGCGAAGAATTTGGCGTGAGCCGCACCGTGGTGCGCGAAGCCGTTGCCTCGCTCAAACTCGGACGGCGTCTGATCGCGCGACACGGCGTTGGCGTGTTCGTTTCCGAAGCGCCGAATCAACCGGCGAGCCCGGATTTCATCGACGGTACGACGCTCAACAATTCGATGCACGTGCTCGAATTGCGGATTGGCGTGGAAACGGAATGCGCGGCCTATGCGGCGCAGCGCCGGTCCGAAGCGCACCTGCGTGCGCTCAAGGAAGTCTATGCACGTATGGAAATCGTCTCCGTGGAAGACGACGCCGAATGCGCACGCGCCGATTTCGAATTCCACCTCGCCGTCGCGACATGCTCCGAAAACCCGCATTTCACCTCCATTCTGCGCACGCTGGGTCAGGAAATCACCATCGACTTGCGCCTCAAACATGGAAAGGCGAATGCGAAGGAGCGCAAGACCTATATCCGGCGCATCCAGCGCGAACATGCGGATATTCTCGACGCCATTGAAAAGCAGGACGTGGCGGCTGCGCGTCGCGCCATGCGCCGCCATCTGAACGAAAGTCTCGAGCGCTATCACAATCTGTCGAGTACGCGCGCCGAGTAAGCACATGCGCGGAACGCTCCGCGCATGTGCGACCGCTAGATAAATGGCGAAGCGGGCACGTCACAATTTCATACGCATTCCTGATTAAACTGAAGATAATCAGGCGCGACACCCGCTGTCAAATCAGTTCTGCAGTGCCGAAACCTTTTCGCCGTACGCAACAGCCTGGGGTACCCATTTCCCGTCAATCACCTTGTAGAACGTCGCAGCCGGGTCTTTCATGTCGCCGTTCGGCATGAATGCAATGTTGCCCGAAATGCCAGTGAACGCGACCGACTTGATGAACGGGCCGTAGACCTTCGGGTCGGTCGAGTTCGCCTTCTTCATCGCATTGACGAGAACCCACGCGGCGTCATACGCCGCGGGAGCATAGGCCACGACGCCTTCGCCGTACTTCGCCTTCATCTTGTTGTCGAAGTCCTTGCCTTGCTTCATTTTTGACAGCGGCACGCCGTAGTCCCAGGACACCGCGCCGTTTGCGCTCTCGCCAGCGACACTCAGGAAGGTTTCGTTCTCAAAGCTGCCGCCGCCAAGCAGCGTCGCGCGCATGCCCAGCTGGCGCATCTGCTTGACCAGCATGCCGGCCTGCTGATCAAGTCCGCCCCAGAACACCACGTCGGGATTGAACGATTTCATACGGGTGAGCTGCGCCTTGAAGTCGACGGCCTTGTCCGTGGCGAATTCACGGTCCACGACCTTTCCGCCCGCCTGAGTCACGCCTTTGACGAACTCGTCGGACATGCCCTGGCCAAACGCCGTGCGATCGTCGATCACGGCAATGCTCTTGCCCTTGAGCGCCTCCACCGCCGAGTGGCCCGCCAGTTGCCCCATCTGCGCGTCGGAGTTCACCACGCGAAAGACGTTGCCGAAACCCTGCGAGGTCAACGTGGGGTTGGTCGCGGTGGGCGAGACCATCGGAATGCCCGCCGTGTTGTAGATGCGCGAAGCCGGAATCGTCGTGCCCGAATTGAAGTGCCCGACCACGCCCGCCACCTTCGCATCCACCATCTTCTGCGCCACCTGCGAGCCCACGCGCGGATCGGCCTGGTCGTCTTCCGCATCGAGGACGAAATGCACGGGCTGGCCGCCAATGACGAGCTTCTGCGCGTTCACGTCGTCGAGCGCCAGTTCCGCGCCGCGCTTCAGGTCGATGCCGTAGTGCGCCGACCCGCCGGTCAGCGGCGCGGCAAAACCGATCACGACGTCGCCCGCAAAGGCAACTGCGCTGAACGACGCGGCGCCAGCCGCCGCGAAAACGGCGAGCGCCGCGCGCTTGTATGCAAACGGTACTTTCATGGGATACCTCAACGTGTTGTGGTCAGGGAGAACTATTCGATCGAACCGCTTTTGCCAGACAAAATCGGCTCGCTAGCTCCCGATGACCAGGACGTGCGCTGACCCGCGCGAGAAGCGCGAGGCCTGCGGCGACCGCCGTCATCGAGTCGGCTTAGTCGTCAAGGTATTAGGTGAGACGTCATATGTCAATCGGTCAAAATGCGTCCGTTCACCAGGGTTTTCATGAGGGCGCCAGTGTGGGCCGAGGCTGCGCCAACGCTGACGAAATTGAAAGGTCGAGCTAGCTTTAAACGTGAGCGGCTTCTTCAGCCAGAACGCCGACCTCGATGGCGTTGCGCCGCGCGGAAGATGCAGACGGGTTGGTCCAGCCTGCATGAATCAGGCTGGCTAGCGAAAGGAGCGAGTCGATGTGCCCGGCCACGCTGGCGTCGTAGAGCACGGCTTCTCCGTTTTCGTTGTGTTTCTCTCGCTTAGGCCGACCATTCGCGACAAACCGGCTGCCGATGGCGCTTCTGATCGCCTCGCGCAGCGATCGCACGTCGCCGCGCTCGAACACGTGCTTCGCACGCGTCGCTATCACGTCGCAGCAACCCATCGACGACGGAATGATCACCGGCGTGCCGCACATGACCGATTCGATACCCACCAAGCCGAAGGGCTCGTAATCGGAAGCCAGGATAGTGAAGTCGGCCGCACGATAGCAGTCCTCAATTTCTCGCTGAAAACCGATGTAACGCACGCGCGGCGAGAGACGACTGACTGGGCGGCCCGCTACCGCGACGACGACACTTTCCTTCATGTCTCGCACGGCGGCTTCAATAAGCGGGAGTCCCTTGCGCACATGACTGCTCGAAGGAAAGAGCAAAACGCACTCATTGTCCTGAAAGCCAAGCCGCTTGCGTAGCGCCGCGCGCGCGGCCACATCGACGGGCGTGAAACGCGCCGTGTCGACCGGCGGACGCAGAACGCACACCTTGGCGTCGTCAATTCCGTACAGTTCGATCAGTTCATCGCGCATCAAGGGTGAATGCGCGAGAATGATCGCCGCATTGGCATACAGGCGTTCTTCCAGCGCGATCTGCCAACGGTCATAAAACTTAGGCCTGCGTTCTATTGCGCGAAGGAACCCGCGATGGGTACCGCCGCAAACGGCGATATCCGAACTGTCGACACGGTTGCAGCCGATCATCACGTCCACGGCTGCGACACGCTTCGCGCTGCGCAACCGCCAGGAGAACCAGGCGTCGCGCAGTTTGCCCGGCAGAAACGACACGTTGATACGATGCGGCTCGACCATCGAATACTCTGGCAGCGCATGGTCGAGGCTGCGCGCAAAATAGGCGGGACGAAAGCCGCGCTCGGCAATGCCACGCGCAAGATCTCTCGCGTAACGCTCCATTCCGCCGCTATGCTTCATGACATTGCAGGAAACGCCGAGTTTCATGGCGTCCGCTCCTCTAAAGTTGGCCGATCCAATATTTGGAACTGGACCGATTTGTATGCCCGGCACTCACGAGCGCGACTGCAGCGCCTGAAAATGCGCCATCACGCGACTGACACTGAGCAGCTTCGTCCATAGAAGCTCTTTGAGATTGCCGAACGGAATGACATTGGGCGGCAATACGACGTGACCGGGCCCCCAACGCGGGCGCCACGTACGCGCGAGGCCGCGCCGCATGAAAAGCGTGAGCGTGGGCACGCCGATCGACGAAGCGAGATGGCCCAGACCCGAGTCGTTGCCGATGAACCACGCGGACTCGGCAATCCAGGTCGCCACGTCTTCGAGCCGCGGCAGTGAATGAACCTCGTGCCCTTGCACCGTGCTGTCGCGCCAGGCGGCGAATTCACCGGGCGCAACGAGAAAGCCCGGACGCAAGTGAGCGCGCTCGAGTTCGTTGGCGAGCGCGAGAAAACTCTCGCGGCTCCACATTTTTTCCCGGTGGCTGCCGGTCGGGTGAATCACGACGCGATTCGCGTAACGGCGGCGCTGCACGCCGGGCGGCACGACGAGGCCGTTCGAATCGGTCACATCGCGCAACGCGAAGACATTCGCGGCAATATCGACAATGCGGTCGACCATGTGCTTGCCGCCGCCATATTCGTGTAGTTCGGCCAGGCAGAAAGTCTTGCCGGTGCGGCTCAGCAACGGCCCGAACTCGGTCGGACGCAGTTCGATCACCGTGTCGAAGGCGCCGGCGTACGCAGCCTGATACCCGACCGTCATATGGGGAAACCAGTCCGAGAGCTGTTCCGCTACCCAGCCAAACACGATCGGACGGTAGCCGTTTCGAATGAGGTTGTTGACGAGGACGAGCCCGATGAGGCTGTCGCCAATCGGCGGCGGCAACGCAATGGCGACACTGCCTTGAATCTGAAATTTCATAATAATTAGTAACGCTAAATGTCAATTTGACAATGATCGCGATAACGGACATGCGCTATCGCGAGCACAACTTCAGGCCATCGATGCGATGCGTTCCCGCAATAGCCGAAAGGCACGCTGCACGCGCCGCACCGAAATGCTTTCGCGCCACCACCTTTCCTTGAGTCCGGCGCTCAGCACCCACCATGGCGGCAGCACGATCTCACCGCACTGAAATCCCGGGCGCCAGCGTTGCGCGACGCGTCGCCGGCGGAACACGGTTAGCGTCGGAATGCCGAGCGCCGAAGCGAGATGACCCAGGCCCGAGTCGTTGCCGATGAACCAGCCCGATTCGTAGAGCCACGCCGCAAGATCGGCCGTTTCGCGAAACGAGCACAACGGCGGCGTCGCGCTGGCAAGCGGCAGCCAGCGTACGCGCTCGCTGTCGGCAACGACGAACTCAGGCGCGAAGCCTTCCCCGCTTAAACGCCGAGCCAGACCAATGAAGCGGCGCGCCAGCCAGCGCTTGTCAGCCGTGCTGGCTTCCGGGTGCACCGCAACGCGTCGAGCGTAACGGCGGTGCTGAAACTCCTGTGGCGCGCGGATGCCGTTCGATATCTCAACGGTTTGCAATCCGAAGTGATCCGCTGCGAACGCCGCGAAGCGGTGCGCCATGCAGCGGCCGTCGTCAGCGTACTCGACATCGTGCAGATCGACGAAGCCCGGATGCCATTCACGCAGGCTCTTCAACGGGCGGTCCCGGTGCATCTGCAGCACGACGCCGAATTCCGCCAGCCGATCGGGTGCTTCTTCGTCGCGCAGCGCCGGGTTCATCGACAGATGCGGAAACCAGCGCGCAAGCGACCATGCGTGGTCTCCGAATACTTCCACCTGCCAGCCCGCTCGCACGAGGTTGTGTGCGATGACCAGCAGATTCAGCGAGTCCCCTAGCGCCGGCGACATGACAAACGCCGCGGTGCGTGCTTTCGCGTGCGCAACGCAGGGACCCGCGGCAGGATTGTCGTGCTGAGCGTGACTCACGCGGTCGGCTTGTCGCATCGGTTACGTGTCTGATCGAGGTTCGGCTATGGACACGCATGGTGCCACCGTGGCGCGGTCTTCGGGTTACGTGATCTTTCTGCAGATTTCTCCCACGCCACGTGAACGCGCTCGAAGGTTACGAGACCGATTACACGTTAAGAAATAGCAATGGGTCTGGAGTTCTTGAATACGACGTTACCTGCTACGCTGAACTCACCTGACATTGCGCGGAAAGCCTCGACCGCCGATGAAGGGTGCTTTACCTTCAACCCTTTGCATACCCGGCGCAAACGCCGGGTTTTTTTCAGCCGCGGGCAGCGGCGTGGTCGAGATCCACAAGCGCGTCGTCGGGGCAAAAGACATAACCATCCCTGTAACGCGTTTGAATGTACTGACGCCCGCAGGGCGACAGGCCAAGCAGCTTGCGCAGACGAAAGACGACAACGTCGACGCTGCGCGCATGAAGCGACGAATTGCGATCAATCATGCTCACAATGCGCTCACGCGAAAGCGGCCGCAGGCGGTTCGCGGCGAACACCGCGAGCACGGCAAGCACGAGCGGTGGTGCGGGAATCTTGAGACCGTCCCTGAACAGTTGATTGTCGATGGCGTCGAGTTCGAAGCCGTCGAAGACGTACTTCGTCTCCCTGCGCGGCGACGCGGGATAATCGATCTTGCAACGCAAAGCATGATGCAGGCGCGCGAGCAACTCGCGAGGGTCGAACGGATCGACCATATAGTCGTTGGCGCCGAATTCAAACGCGAGCACCTTGTCGGCCACGTCGGCGGACTGGCTCACGATAATCGCGGGCGTAAGCCACCCTCGTTCGCGCAGCGTGCGTAGCGTTGCAATGCCGTCGATCTTGAACGCATCGTGCCGCAGGATGATGAGCGAAGGCGTTTCTCGCGCGAGGCGCTGCTCCAGCCGTTCGACGCCGTACAGCACCGACACCGCAATCTGCTGACGCTGCAAATAGGTACGCAGGTCGTCCCGATACGCCTGATCGGGTTCGACAAGCAGCACGTGAATGTCCATCGATCTGTCCCTTCCTCTGTCATGCACTCATTCCATCCCGATCCCGCGCACGAACGCGTGGTGCGCTTCGATCTGCAGCGGATGATACGGAACAACGGTGCAGGAAAAAGAAGGGAAATCTGGAGAAAATGTGGATTCGGACGGGCCACGTACACCTTACGGTACGCTTCAGGCGAAAATAGTGCCGAATATATACGCACGCAAATGCGCCCTCCCATTGATCGCTTCCTGCTGAACCCTTAATGAAAGTCAGCGTTACTTCCAAACTCTTCCTCGCGATTCTTTCGGCTTGCGTGCTCGCCGCCGTGGCCATGGGCGTCGCGATCCGGACGAGTTTCGAATTTGGCTTCGTGGATTTTCTGCAGGAGCAAGGCGCGAGCGAACTGGCGGCGCTCGAGCAGGAGCTGGAAGCCTCGTACGCTCTGCATGGCAATTGGGATTTCGTTCGCGAGCACACGCAAGAGCGGCCGCCGTTCGATGGCGGCCCGCCGCCAGGCGAGCCGCCGGGCGGCGCGCGTCCGCCCGACGCGCCGGACGGCTTCCACGACGACGGCGGCAAGGGCGGCCCCTTCGGCGCCAGCCCTGCCGGGCACTCGCGGCCGTTTCGGCCGCCCTACACGCTTTACGACGCGGACATGAAGATCGTCACGAGCGCGGGGCCGCCCCCGCCGCCCGACGCCATTCGCCATCCGCTGCGCGTCAAGGGGCAAACGGTTGGCTGGATCGCGGTAGCGGGACCCGCCTCGCTCATCAATCGGGCGGAGCAGCGCTTCAAGGACCGCCAGATGCAGGCGACGTGGATCATCGTGGGCTTTACGGCACTGCTCTCCGCCGCCATGTCGATCATCCTCGCGCGCACCCTGCTCACGCCGATCAAGCGGATTGTCACGGCCACGCATCGCCTCGCGGGCGGTGACTACGCCACGCGTGTGCCGGCCAAAGGCAGCGACGAATTGCAGATGCTCGCGAGCGATTTCAACCGGCTCGCGGCGTCGCTCGAAAAAGCCGAAAGCGACCGGCGCGACTTTATCGCCGATATATCGCACGAGCTGCGCACGCCGCTCTCGGTGCTGCGCGGCGAACTCGAGGCGATCGAGGACGGCGTGCGTCGGCCCGACGCGGGGACCATCGCTTCTCTGCAGTCCGAAGTAGCTATGCTTAGCCAGTTGATCGACGACCTTTACGAACTCTCGCTCGCGGACATCGGCCAGCTCTCGTTCGAAAAGGTGCCGCTCGACCTCGTGCCGATCGTCGAAGCCGCATGTGACGTATTTCGCGAACGCCTCGCTGCCAAACAGATCACGCTGGAGTTCGATCCCGACGACGCTCACGCCACACTCTCGGGCGACCCCTATCGCCTCACGCAACTCTGGAAAAATCTGCTGGAAAACGCGCTGCGCTATACCAATGCGGGCGGCCGCGTGCAGCTCTCAGTCACGTCGAACGAACACGACATCTACGTCGATGTTCAAGACTCGTTTCCGCCAGTTCCCGCGCCGCTGCTGCCGCATCTGTTCGATCGATTCTTCCGCGTCGATCCATCGCGCAGCCGTCAAAGCGGCGGTGCGGGTCTCGGACTCGCATTGTGCAAGCACATCGTGGAGCAACACGGCGGCACCATCGAGGCATCGCGCTCCCCGCTCGGCGGACTGCGGATCCTCGTTCAACTTCCTCGCCTACACACGTCATGATCGATCCGACTGCACGGCCTTCCATATTGATCGTCGAAGACGAGCCCAAGCTCGCGGCCCTGCTCGCCGACTACCTCGCGAAGGACGATTTCGCCACGACGATCCTTTCGGACGGCCGGGAGGTCGTGCCCTACTTGCGCGAACATCGGCCGTCGATGGTGCTGCTCGACCTGATGCTGCCGGGACGCAGCGGTCTCGACGTGTGCCGCGAACTTCGCACGTTCTCGGCCATTCCCGTGATGATCATCACGGCGCGCGTGGACGAAATCGACCGCTTGCTCGGGCTCGAACTGGGTGCCGACGACTACGTGTGCAAACCATTCAGTCCGCGTGAAGTCGTCGCGCGTGTCAAGGCGATCCTGCGCCGCGCCGAACTGCTTGCGCGGGCCCATCATGAAGTAGAGGGCGCGGTGCCGTCGCCGTTTACGATCGATGTTGCGCAACACGCCGCGCGCCTCGACGGCAAGGATCTGCACCTCACGCCCATCGAGTTTCGTTTGCTCGCGCTCCTGCATTCGGGCCCAGGCCGCATCTACGCACGCGACTTTCTTCTGCGCGCGCTATACGACGATCACCGCGTGGTAGCCGACCGAACGATCGACTCGCACGTCAAGAACCTGCGGCGCAAAATCCAGTCGATCCGACCCGAGCAGGATATGATCCGCTCGATTTACGGTGTGGGTTACCGCCTGGAGATCGCCCCTGCCGGCGAATGAAATTGACAGGCTGTACACCGACGAATTCGCATCGAACAAAACGCCGCGGAAGATAGGCTAAATGTATTGGCGCGCCGGGAGCCCGATGAAGTTTAATGACCTTCCCGCGCCCACCCTCTATACGCATGGAGGCATTGATGATCCAGCACGCCGCAGAAGAACTCGTAAAGGCGATTGCAGCCGAGACCGATGCCCCCATGGAGACCGTTACCAGGATGTACGAAGAAACCTGGACTGCATTCAGCGACGGCGCGCGCATCATGGATTACCTGAACGTACTGGTCGCGCGGCGCGTGCGTGAAAATCTGCGGAGTTTGCGCAAAGACGCGCATTAGGCGGGGGAAACCCTAAACGCTCTGAGTGCCTGAAAGCAGGCGCGCGAGACTCGCACGCCTGCTTTCCACTTCAGGTTACGGCGCGACCGGCTTGCCGCTCGCGTCCTTGACCTTTTCCTTCCACTGCGACTTGATTTCGGCGACGACCGACTCCGGCAGCGAGATGTAGTCGAGGCTGTCAGCAGCCGCGGAGCCGTTCTTGAAGGCCCAGTCGAAGAACTTGAGCGTTTCCTTGCCCTGGTCCGGCTTGTCCTGTGCCGTATGCAGCAGCACGAAAGTCGCGCCGACCACCGGCCATGCGTCCTTGCCCGGCTCGTTCGTGAGGATTTGGTAGAACGACTTCTTCCAGTCCGCGCCGGCAGCCGCTGCCTTGAACGTTTCGGTGCTCGGTTGAACGACTGCACCCGCTTCGTTCTTCATGGCGGCGTACACCATGTGGTTTTGCTTGGCGTACGCCCACTCGACGTAGCCGATTGCGCCCGGCAGACGCTGCACGAAAGCCGCGACGCCGTCGTTGCCCTTGCCGCCCGTACCCGTCGGCCAGTTCACCGTCGTGCCTTCGCCGACCTTGCTCTTCCAGTCGGGGCTGACCTTCGAGAGGTAGTTCGTCCAGATGAAGCTGGTGCCCGAACCATCGGCGCGGCGGACCACGGCGATGTCGAGGTCAGGCAGCTTGACCTTCGGGTTCAGGGCGACGATGGCCGGGTCGTTCCACTTCTTGATCTTGCCGAGGTAGATGTCGCCGAGCACCGGGCCCGACAGCGTGATTTCGCCGGCCTTGATACCCGGCACGTTAATCGCGGGAACGACGCCGCCAACCACCGTCGGGAACTGGAACAGACCGTCCTTGGCCAGCTGGTCGTCCTTCAGCGGAGCGTCCGAGCCCGCGAAGTCGACGGTCTTCGCCTGAATCTGCTTGATCCCGCCCGACGAGCCGATGCCCTGGTAGTTGACCTTCCCGCCACCCGACTTCTGATAGGCGTCTGCCCATTTCGTGTAGATCGGCGCCGCGAAGGTGCTGCCCGCGCCGGTGATATCCGCAGCCTGGGCGATGCCTGCGCCCAACGCGAGAATGACAATCGCAAATCGACTGAGTCTCATGCCGTACTCCTTAAAATCGTTATTGATGCGCTGGACGTTACGTTCGCAATGTGACGATTGGGTGACACTGGAATCGTTCGCAAAAACGGCCTTATGGATGCTGACGTGATCATTCAGAGAAGGTGTTAGTCAGGAGCCGCTGAACTCGTTCGAATGAAGGCGGCGGCACGTGTGGTGTGTCGACCTAAACCGTATATACTATTTATACAGTTTTCAGACGGGAGATCGACATGACTGTAGCAACCACGCGCAAGCCCACAAAAAAGGCGTTCCACTTCCCGAAGTCCTCAGCAACTGCGGAAGAGCAAAGCGAAGCAGCAAAGCCGGTTGAGGCTGTGCAGACAGCCAAGGCCAGCCGAAAGAAGCCCGCATCAAAAGCGGCGGCGCCCGCCAGCACCGCAGCAGAGGCACCGGCTCCTGCTGCTGCCGAAAAGGTCAAGGCCAAGCGCGTGAAAAAAGATAGCGTGAAGAAAGATAAAGTCGTGCGCGACAGTTTCACGATGCCCAAGACGGACTATCAGCGCATCGCACTCCTCAAGCGCAAGTGCCTCGACGCCGGCGTTGCCGTGAAAAAGAGTGAAATTCTGCGCGCCGGACTTCAGTTGCTGGAATCGGCCCCGCAAAAGCGGTTGCTGGCTGCGATCGCAGCGCTTGAAACCGTAAAGACGGGCCGTCCCGCCAAAGGCGACGAAAACGCGTGATGCGCGCGAAGCGTTGGTGATGGACCTGGATTGAACGCCCTGGGCGTTCAATCCCTCGCCACGAAGGCTGTGGCGTTACTTTCTGCGCCGCTGGTTAATCAACCGCAGAATATCGTTCGTGGGGCCACTGGTGATCAGGCGCGGAATGTCGTCGAGGTGGACCCATCGACATCTGGATATTTCGTTGCAAGGCCTGGCCTTTGCCTGCCTGGGTATTTCGCAGGAGAACACATGGTGGTGTTTCTGCTTGCCACGAATGTCGAACAGATACCTGGCTGCCTTTCCGGCAAGCCGGGTCTCCTCTCTGAGTTCTCGTAGCGCGGCTTCCGTAAGTTGCTCGCCGCGCTTCAACATGCCGCCCGGTAGTACCCACTTCGACTGACTGCGTGCTACCAGGAGAATCCGCTTGCCTCTACGACAGATCACGGTGGCCCGTTTCTTCAACTCGAACTCCCACTTGGTTCCCGGGAGGCGCCTCTCGATGCATCCGAACAGCAACGCCTGACGTAGCTAAGCATCGTAATACAGAAAATCAGAAGTTCAACCATCTGATGACGCAATTGCCGTCAAGTTGTCATAATTTGCACGCTTCATCAAATCGTCATAAACATCGGATTGCCACCAATCCTTGTGGTATGGTTTGGGCCAACATATTTTTGTCAGACTCGAGGCTGCAATGGATATGGACGGTGACTGGCCCTTGCCGCGTCCGCGCATTCGCTTCAGAACCGATCGGCGGCGCTCCGCTGCATCACTCACCAGAAAGACCTCTATCGCCAGCACCTTCTCGTCATTGGCCATGCCAGTGGTCATCGAGGCAGTGCAAAGGGCGAAAGCACTATCGACAGAAGTCAATCCCGAAGAGTTTCATCAACTTCGCGTGGCCTTCAGAAAACTTCGTGCGTTGTATTGGGCCTATTCGCCCTGGCTCGGCGAGGAAGCCACCGCGCAAGCGAGCGAAGAATTCAAGCGGCTGGCCGCCGTGGCGGGCGGAACGCGTGACTGGGACATCGCAGGCGATCTCCTGATGTGTGCGCAGAAGTCGGATGCGTCCATCGAATTGCTCGTGGCTGCGGCACGCGAAAAGCGCGCACAGGCGGTGGCGCATAGCCAGGCCATGATTAACAGCGACGCCATAGAGGCATTTCTGAACGACGCCGTGCTTCACGCGCAAACCACACTGCAGTCGTGTTGCGATGACCTTCCGATAAGTGCGTTCGCGAGGAAGCGTGTCCGTATGGCGCAGCGCACGCTTCGAAAGCGCAGCAGGCGCGCCGCGCGAAGCGAGGTTGGCCATGAAGAAAATCTGCATGACGTGCGCAAGGCCGGGAAGAAGCTGCGGTATCTGCTCGAGTTTTTTCAGCCGGTTATCAAGGGCGAGCACGGTCGCACCATCAAGGAACTGACGTCCGTGCAGAAGATGCTGGGGGAGTTCAACGATATCGCCGCAAGCGAGAGTCTGATCCGTAACACGCCATTCGATGAGGTACCGGCCGACGTCGTCGAGAAGTCGTTGCAATGGCTGGAAGAAAAGAAGTGCCAGCGAATAGACGTGGCTTCGCGGAAGGTGAAAGCCATTTCTGACTGAGCCCGCGCCACCGCCATCACTGGCAAGTCACGACGCTGACGGGCACGTTTTCGCTCGCGGTGATGCGTTTGGTTACTTCGCTCGTCTCGGCCAGTCGTTCTTCGACGCCGGCCTCTCCCAGATGCTTGCGCCAGCGCGGCACGCGCGACGGATCGACCGGCCAAGATAGTTGACGATCTACATGAAGCTTTCGTTCATCGCCGTCTTCGTTCCCAACGAGCCCTTGACGGAGTTTGCAGAGAACCACACACAGGTTCGTGCGAGCAAAGCTTGTTCTGCAAGGCACGTCAAATATGTTCGGACCCGATTAGGTACCGGTAAGTGGAATGGACTAACCGCCACGCAACGCAGACCGCTATCCGTCGCGCTCATCATGCGCACGCAGGCCGATCCGCTGGGCGCCCCCCTGTATCGCATGAACGCCGGCTGCAGTCGTGATTCCTGTAACCAGCACGCCAAGCAACCCGAGCGCAATGGCAACTGCCCGCCCGGTAGCAGTCGTGGCAACAATATCCCCGTACCCGATGGTGAGCGCCGTGACGGCGCAAAAGTAGACCACCTCGCCTGGCGAGGCAATACGATGCGTGTCAGCATGAATGACACCGCCTGCGCAGTACATCAAGGCTGACAATGCGACGAAGACAGTCGAGAGGCCACCCAGAATGTGACGCAGGAACCACAGCAACCGGAAGTATTCACCGATCGTGTCGCGCGTGCGGATGCTCACATGTAGTTTGACCTGCTTCTCCGTTTTCATACCCGGGTCCATCTCCTGATTCACCCCATCTCCCTGAAAGTCAGACAGCTAGTGCTATCACGAAGCGCAGTCATCGCGGCCGCATTGCGAGAACTCGGAATCAGTGGCTGCTCCAGTTGATCCACCAACCGTGGTCGCATGCAGAGTGGGTGCACGACGACCACCGAGGTCTATGAGATCCGGAATCGCGTAGCAAACGTCCGGCTGCATCTTCTCGAGAATCGCTGTGGTGACCACGTTCGCAACTCCGTCTGTAATGTTCAGTTCGCCTTCTCGATTTTCTGACCGCCGCTTCTTCACGTGCTCCTCACGCTTTGGCTCACCTGAACAGTCACCTGCCAAGGATGCGATCTTCCGACTCACCTACGATTACGATTTCGGTGCGACGATTGCGCGCCTGCCCTTCTGGCGTGTCATTGTTCGCGACCGGTCGATCAAAGGCAAAACCCTTTGTCGTGATGCGTGTCGGCGCAATGCCGCGCGTCTCTAGCGCATCTGCAACCGTTGTGGCACGCGCGTGGGATAACTGCATGTTGTACTCGTGCGTGCCGACGTTATCCGTATGCCCCTCGACAACCACCGGCTTGTCGCTGCGTTTGAGCAGCACGGCTGCGCGCGCAAGTGCTGGCGCGGAATCGGCGCGGAGCGTCGACTGGTCAAAGTCAAACAGGACCTTCTCGGGTAGGCGCACCAGTACGCCGTTCTCGCCCTGCGTAACCTCGATGCCGGTGGCCTGGTTGAGTTCGATCTCATGGCTGCGGTTCAGGCCCGAACACGCCGAAAGCAGCGAAATCAAACTGATGGACGTGCCTAGTAAAAGCAGTTTATTCAATTTGTTATCCCAAAAAACGAAGTGAAATACGTCTTTTTTTACACTGACAGGCGTCTAGTTGCGCACTGACAAGCGCTTTTCAACAAATTTCTTTGTTGCCGCGAGCAGGAACATCTACAGCAAAGAGCTAGTCGTTGCGATGCTGCCTGACCTATTCCGAAATGCTCGCACGGATCTGCTGCGCCCACTCGCTACCTGAGTGACTTTCGACGAACTGGGTTCGCCATCTCGCGATGCCGAGATCCGCGCCGCGCTGTATGATCACGATGATCGCAGCCTCATCGGTGAGGCCAGGTGAAGCGTTGAGCGCAGCGCGGGCTACAGAAAGCGCAGCACGATGGGATGGCAGAATAAGTGTGCCAACTACTGCTGCGATTACCGTGCTTGAACTCTCGGACTTTCTGTCTACAGGGTGGGCGATTGTCACCTCGGCTTGCCTGATTCCGGGAATGGTCTCGATCGTCCACTGGACGGTGCTACCCCGGTGGTAGAAGGCGATGCCCCCCGCCGCGATCATTCCCCCGATGACACTCATTGCAACCCAGTGTATGCCACGCACTGATCCTGGACCGGCTGCGTTCGCTTCGACGCGTACCACTGTCGTGCTGAGAACAAGGTCATGCAGCGAGCGGCGCCAGGGGCGATTGAAGACCAGTAGATAGGCAATGACCATTAGCCAAACGTTCATGAGAAGTGTATTGGCGAGCACGAGCCACGATACCGCCGGACTGCGCAGCGCGGCGATGTCGATGAAGCTCAGACCACCCAGAACGTAGGGAACACCAAGAACGGCATAGCGTATCCAAGTCTGCGCGGGCGTCAACTCTGAAAATCCTTCAGGTGAAAGTCTCACCACCTTGATCTTCATCACCCTCTTGCCAGGAGACTGCCCAGGATTGTTGCAGCCTTCAAGCAGCACAAAGTACAACGAGCTAATCACAAAGCCGATGAGTTTTCCCCACCCTCCGATGCTTGCGAGCCATCGAAATCCCACCGCGATCACAAGCAACCCGACGAGCCCGAACAAAAGGGAGTCAATTGCAAATGCAGCGGTTCGACGCCAGAAGCCGGCGGCCATCTCGTAAGCAGTGTCGTGCGCTTTCTTGTTGTCCACAGTCGTGTCGCTTCTATCTACGGGGTGATTTGGCTACCAGGCGCATCAGGGTTGACGTAAGCATCTATTGTCGAAGATGCGAGCCCCTGTGCCCGACATACGCATTGATATCGATCAACTCTTACTGTGGGCACCGGACTGCGCCCCAGAGACCGGGCTTGCCGGTACTGCCTGCTGGGGCGCGTCGTGCGAGGCGGGCGGCGTACTCGAGTCAACCAGCACCAGCGTGTTGCCGTTGACCTCGATCTTTACGGGATCCGTCTTCTTCCACTGCGTCTTCGGAATCGCAAGCTTCCAAGCCTTGTCCTGTGCCGGCTCACGGAAAAATGCGACGACGCCCACCACCTGTGCATCCGCATTCATCGGTTCGGCAAGACTGGTACTTGCACCGGGACGCAGCACGACGTCCTTTGTGGCCAGCAGATCGGCCTTGAGCAGGTTCAGATCATCCGACTGGAGCTGCGCATAGCTCAGCTGTGCGAATGTCTTCGTGTCCTTGAGCTGGTAGAACCTCACCACGGTCGAGAGCGATTGCCCCTGGACGTCAGCATTGAGCGAGCTGCGACCTGCCAGGTCCACGTTCATCGTCTTGACCTGGGTCGTGAAGGCCCATTTCGCAGCGCTCACGGTCGCATCGCCGACCGACTGCGCCACGCCACATCCGGCTATAGCAGCCGCCGACAGCATGGCGATCACCAGACCTGCGCGGTATGCCGCGCGTTTCATGTTTGCTTCCATTCCCGGACACCCCTGTTTCCTGTGCTGTTCTTCATGTGTTTTCGCCCCTCGCTCCACTCCAGCGGCCTAGTTGCACACGTGTGACGTGCGCTGCCGTTTCGGCTACTGGGCCAGACGATGTTTCAAGCTGCGCCGTAAAGCCGAGGTTCGTCTGGCGCGGCGCGAGTGTGGGCGGCGGCATGAGATCGGCCCGTACGTGCATTTCTAGATCCGCTTCGCTCTCGTAGCCGAGGTAGAACCGCAGCAACGCCATGACCTCTCGGTGGGAAGACTGTCCCGGTACGAGGGACAGCACGGCTTCGCGCGAAGCCGGAGTAATCACCACCCGCACTACGTTTACACGGTCGTAGAAGCCGCGGCCAAGCAGACATTGCTCACCGAGGGCAGCAGGCTCGATGTCGTCGACTTCACGCCAGACCGGGTGGAATTCCTCGACGGTGATGGAGGCGTCGCCAACCGCATGTCGCAGCACGCCGGCGAGACCCTCCGCCGTACGGGTTTTCTGCATGGCGAGACCAAGCATCGAAAGCAGCCGACGTTTGTCTGCGATTTCCGCAAGACGATGACGCGTGTCGGACGGCACGTGTTCCTGCGCGGCCGCAGGCAGCGCGGGCACAGACGCGGCGACGCGCGACGGCGTACTGAATCCGAAGCCGGCGAAGCTGAGCAGATAGCGCGACACGGGGTCCGTGCCATCACGCCGGAAGCCGACCGGATAGCGATACTTGCGCGCCACGCGGTAATACTGCGTAATGACGCGGTGGTGGAACAGGTCGAGAAACGCTGAAAGACGCTCAGCTCCGTCGCGGTTCTGCGCCACCTCGTCAACGAAGTACGCGGGCATGCGCGCGTCCACGCCATAGAAGCCGAGGAACGTGGTCACGACCGATGGTGGCGCTGCAGGCTTGTCAACGTCGTGCCGGACCGAATCGATCTCACGCCCAGGAAAGCCCAGCTGCGCTCGCGAGCGAAACCGGATCGGCTCCGTCGCCGGCGTGTCAGTGGTTCCAAGGGGTGGTGCATCCGGCGCGGCCAGCTCGAGCAGTTCGCAGAAACGAATGAAGTTCATCCGCGGCGCGTGCGCGAGGATGGCCGGCAGCAACGGCGCCTCGCTCGCTGGTATCGTGCGCGCGTTCAAAACGGTGCCCCCTCGCCTTTCGTTTCGGGCCACTCGATGCGTCGGCCTGTGGGCTGCGCCACGATCACCAGTTTCGTATAGAGATTCAGTGTCGCGTACAGACCGATAAACCGGTTGAGCATGCTGCCGAAGAGTTCCAGATCGCCATCGCCGGCGAAGCGACCCGCATCCAGCGTTACCGTGATCTCGACGCCGCGCATCAGCCCGCCCTTGACGAGCTTGCTGAGCGGCCGGTGCCGCACGTCGGTAATGGCGTTGATGCGCCGTCCGTTGAGCTCCCCGTCGGTCCAGTCGTAGAGCGCCAGCGAGCCGCGCAGGATCTCCGCATCCAGCAGCGACAGGTAGTTCGGCGCCAGGTGGGACAGGACGCGCCACTGGAACCGCTCGCCGGTGGGCGGGTACACGGGAAGCGTTGGCGCCGTGAGGTTGCGCACTGCGCCGATGTTGGTGAAACCGCCGCGCATGCGCGTGATGCCTGCTTCGCGCAGCGCCCGACGCGGCAGCATGCCGTTCGTGCCCGTCACCGACAACGTCAGCGTCTCCGCAGGCAATGAATTCGCCTGGTCCCACGCATGGCCGCCGAGCACGATCCACGTATCGAACCGTCCGGACGGACCGCGCTTCATGCGGGTGTGGTAATACCGCTCCGGCATGTCGTGGCGCAGCATGCCGCCGCGATGCTTGAATGCAGCGAAAGGCACATATTCGTATCGGCATCCGCGCTCGAAATACTCCACCCCATCGACCGAATAGATATCGACGAGTGTGCCAAGACCCTTCAGCGCGCGAACCCGGTATTCGGTTTCGTGCTGTGTGACATTGAGAGGATCGGCCCCGACCGAAAACAGGTTGATAACCGGCGTGCAGTACAGGCGAATGTTCTCCGCACTGAAACGCATGTCGTCCGGGTAAGGACGCTCGAGCACGATCTCGACATCGAGCGACGTCGCCGATGCGGGAATCGCCTGAACGTCGAGCCCGAGCAGGTCGACGAACATGAACTTCTCAGGGAACGTGAAATATTCCAGCAGTAACTGGTAGCCGCCAAAGGCGTTGTCGGCCTTTGGCCAGAGGCGTTCCTCCGCCGCGAAGCCCGCGGGTGCAAGACGCAGTCCTGGCATGTCTACCGGTGCGCCCGGCCGGTCTTCGGGCCAACCCGGCACACGTATCTGCATCGCAACGGGCTTCGCGGTGAGTGCGGCATACAGGGCAAGTGCGACGGGACGATCCGCGTTCAGGTACAGGCGCAGGCGCGGCACCTGCAAACGCTCGCGCTCAATCTGTGACTGGAAGGCAAGCCGCAGCCGGATCACGGAGCGACCATCCTCGCGAGCGTAAGCGCCTGCTTCTGTCAGGGCCAGTGGATAGAGATCGACGCCCTGCGTGGTGCGGTAGACACACTCGATCGCCGCGTCACCTTCGCCAACCGGATCGGACGTTGCCTCCAGACCCGGCTCGAGCGTTTCATGCTTTTGCAGCGCGCCCTTCTCCGGGATGAGTTCGAGAATGGATAGCGAAGGGATCATGCGCAGGTAGTGCGGCCACAGCATGCTGACCAAGCCTTCGGTCAACTCCGGCAGTTCGTCGTCGAGCTTGTGGCGCAGGCGTCCCATCAGGAAGGCAAAGCCCTCGAAGAGTCGCTCGACATGCGGATCGCGTTCACCCACGCGGTCAAGATCGAGTTCGCGCGCGCGATCGGGAAACGCGGCGGCGAACTCCTTGCCGGCTTCGCGCAGATAGCGCATCTCCGCCTCGAAGTAGCGCAGGATCTCGTTGTCTCGGGTTGGTTCTGTCATGGTGTCTGTTTTCTGTCAGGCAACGTAGGCGCGTTTGCATGGACGACATGGGTTTTCATGACGCTTCGCGGACTGATCGTCGGCGAGTACCTGGCATTCTCGGCGCACCCGCAGGATTACGTGCTGGGGCTGGTCAGGGATATACAGGCGAGGCAGTCTGGCCATATGTCATAGCGACCGGTGTCGCGTTACCCGGGTTGCATGGATAGTCATTGCGGCACACTGCCCTGTGGGATCGGAACAGCTGCGCGCTTCGCCGCCGCGATTGCCGCCTTTGGGAGCGGCGGCGGGCCTGCGGGAGCGGCCTGCCTTGCGGCCGGCGCTGCACGGTCAATGAAGATGCGCGACGGCAGCGTGAAGCCCCGAAGCGCCAGCAGTTCAAGCGGTCCCTTGCCCACATCGGTGCGGATCAGGTAGCGCAATGGATGCGTCATGCTCGACGGCGCTGGAGCGAGCGGCTCCTGTGCCACTTCTGCCGCAAGTTCGACGAGTCCTTCCGCCTTCGGCGCAGCAGCCTTCGGGTCCGAGCTCTCTGGTTTCGCTTGCCATGTGAGCTGGTACGTCGCGCTGTCCACTGGCTCCACCCTCGCCCGCTCGAGCATGCGCACCAGCGCCCACCGGCCGCTGAACTCAAAAGCCTTGTTCGTGCCAGCCGCATCGGTTTGCCATTCGAGCCGGGTGCCCGCTTTCTGGGGCTCGCCGGTAGGCCAGGTGATCGTGCTCCACGTTTCAACCTGGTTGTAGTAGTGGAGCGTCTGCCCGTCGAGCGTCAGTAACGTGTCCGCTATTCCCACTACCGGCACCGGCTTGAGCGCGAAGACATACTGCGGCTCGCCCTGTGCCAGCAGGTGGCCGGCAACCTGCTGGAGCGTGTTGATCGCCGAGAGGAAAGCCGGATCGAATGCGCGTGTCGTACTACCCCCGCCCCCGCCACCCGTGGCCGGTACCCACCGGTCACCCTGCAACTGGAGTGCGCCGGCGAGTTGCGTGCTAAGGAAGGAATCAATGAGGCCGCCCTGCGGCCGGAGGAATCGCGCGAGCTCAGGCAGAGATGCCTCGCTGGACGTGTTCGCAAAAGGGTAGCGCCCCGCGAACGAACGGTTCCACGCGGCAACGATCGTTTGCCGCCACGCATCGTTGAGGCTTGCTTCGGCAGGAACCAGCACCGTGCGCGTCGCCTGGGTGACAGGCTCCACAAAAAGCGCTGCGCCCATGCCCGCCCACTGCTGCCCGAGACTCGCCGCAACGAGTTGGGCATAAGAGAGCGTATCGGAAAGCTCCGAGCCCTTGCCCTGGTAGAGCGCCTGCGCGACCTGGCGTGCCTGGTCATCCGAATCGGCGCTATCGCTGATCTGCTGCAACTTCAGGCGCAGCGTCATCACGCGCTCCGTGAACCGCTCCAGACTCAGCTCGCTACCGGCGGCGGGCGCGGCATTGCCGCTGGCCCCTTGCCCAACGAGCTTGAGCACCGGCCCGAAGGAGGCGTCCAGCGGACCCGCTGGCGCGGTCTGGACGGTTTGAGCAGCGTCGTCCTTTCTGCCGAAAAAGTTCTGAGCCTTGGTGACCAGCGCATCGGAGAGTGAGGCTTGCTGCACGCCGGCTCCGCCCTGCCAAGCCAGCGATTTCATGAGCGCGATAAGCGGCGACTGCCGGGCATCGGCGATGAGCCTCAGCTGACCAACAGCGGCCGGCAGCGTGGGGGCCGCTGCGCACCGGACGCTGTTCATGAAGTTCTGCCAGTGCTCGGCATAGTCGGAGAAGTAGTGGGCACGAAGCGCCGCGCGCAGTGCTTCCGGCGAGAGAGCTTCTGCGGCCGCCGGCGCACTGGCAGCGGTGCCCGTATTGCCGAGTACCCAGTTTCCCGTCACGCCATTGTGTTTTGCCGCATCGTCGATCGCCGCCTCGATGGAGCCCTCCCACGCCTGACGTGTATAGATGCCGGGGACCGTTGCGGATGTCGAGAAGAGACCACGGGTATCCGTGCCTGCTGTCAAAGAGGCGAGTGTCTGGTCCGGGTACTTGTGGCCCACGGAATCGAGGATGCCCTGATAGATTGTGTCTTCGGAGTTCTTCACGCCGATGATGGCCAGCAGCGTCTGGCGGGCACTGCCCACGAGCTCTTCGCGTGGCTGGATGCGCCAGTCGGGATGCGCGGGGAAGTGCTGGGCCCAGAAGCCCAGAAGCTGTGCGGACAGGTCGAGCTTTTCACCAGGCCGAAGACCTGTGTCGATATTCCAGTGCTGCTGGAGCTGCGGAGTCGTGAAGGATGGTTCGGCGCGCTCCGGCTCGGCCATCATCAGGTAGGTCTTCAGCGCCTGCTGGCCATCCTGCGCCACCTGGCTGCTCTGGCTGTCGACCTGGGCGGTTTGCATCTGGCCGAGATCGATCAGCTGGCCTTCGATGTCCTGCTGCACCGGCGCGACGAGCAATGGGCGGGCCGCGCGCGCGTAAGGCATCCACAGTGCGTTGAGCACCGCCCGGTCATGGTTCAGTCCAAAGCGGGTGAAGATCGGGGTGTGCTCCTGCACACGCGCCTCATGCAGCCCGATACGCTGCTGGAGTCCGAGCAGTGCGCGCAGGCGCGAGGGCGTGTCCCCCGCACGCTTGAGCGTTTGCAGGGACTCACTGGTCAGCATGACTTCGTGTGCGTTGTTCATCCCCGAGGCGAGCATGCCGGCGCTCCACAGGCCGATGACGGCAAACGCGATCGTCGAGAGGATCGTGACCGGGTTGGAAAGCGTCCGGCGGCAAGGCGTGTGATTCGCGATCTCTGTGAGATGGCGCCACAGCGGCAGCCGGGTGCTGTCGGAGCCCGCGGCAGAGGCGTCACCAACAGGCAGCGGGGCAAACAAGGCACCTGCAACCGGCAACGCCCGTCGCTGCCAGTCAGATAGCCCTGTGACCCAGCGCGCGAGAGGCGATGCGCGGCCGTCGAGTCGCGCAGACAGCGCCTTCGCATAGTCGTCGTTGCCATTCGTGGCAAGCTGATACACGCTGCGGTCAGCCAGCCGGTCACGCAGATCAAGCAGCGTCGTTTCAATGGCGGCCGCGTTGAGCGCGCGGGTGAATTCGCAGCCGGTTACAGGTGTGTCCATCTGGCGTACGGAATCGGTGCCGGCGACATCGACCACGTAGACTGGAGCCGACCAGCGCAGGATCTCGACGATGCGTGCGAGACGGAATCCCCACGGGTTCTTCTCGCGCGCCGAATCCATCAACGATGCGTTGCCGTCTATCACGAGTGCAATGGCATCGAGCGGGCGGCTCCATCGCAGTCCGCGTATCTTCCGAAGCCACAGTTCATCGGGTCGGCCGTCTGATCCGAGACCACCCCAGAGCAGCACAGCGTCGTCGGTCACCAGCGCGCCTTTTTTCTCCAGATCCGGCATCAGTGCGGTAACGGTCGCCGCGTCGCCCGCGACCAGCACCCACGGCAGAACGTGACCCCAACGAAACCAGCGCTTCTGCTTCAGATGGAATTTGAGGTCTTCGGCCCAGGTCACGACCTGCTCCGCCCTGGTCTTGACCGCGTTGGCTGCTGGATCCGTCTTTTGCGCCGGCTCCGCGCCCTGCTCTCTTGATGCATGCTGGATCGCGTCCTGCTTCTGCTTGCGCCGCAGAAGAAGAATGCCAACTCCGGCGATCGCAATGAGGGCAAGAGGGACAAGAAAATTCCGATACCGGATGAACCAGCCGACCAGATCCTTTGTGTCCACGGTAAAAAAGAGCACCCACACGACAAATGCAATGAGCGCGGCAGCAATCAGAACCCGTCCCAGGATGTGTTTTTTTTCGCTCTTCAAACCGTTGTTTCCTTTTGAGGCATGGGCGAGACCGTGCACAGATGAAGGGATTCAGATTCGGGCTCGCGCCACGCGACAAGTTGCGGTCCGCCTCCGCGCATCACCTCCATCGCAATTGCAAGGGCAATCCAGCCACTGGCCGGACCTGGGTTGCCCAGAACACCGTCAAGCATGTGCTCGGTTACAGGGTACTTTGGATCTTTCTTAAGTACAGAGCGAAGGACGGACGAATCGGCGTACTCACAGCCTGCGGACCACACATCTGTCAGCGGGTCAGGCGTCGTCTGGAATTCCTTGATCTGGGTAAGCCCTTCTTCCAGCGCGTTGCATGCGCTCGTCATGGGACGGAAAATTAACCCCGTATTCGTCGCACATGGTTCGATAAGAAATGCAGCAGCACCCTCGCTGAATTTCTCCTCCTTTCCGATACCGGTCCAGAACTGTGCAGCGATCACGAGCCGCGTGTTCGAATCGACTGTGTCGACGAGTTGTGTAATCCATTGTGCGCCGCCGGTTGCCAATTGCGCTTCGACGTGAAACGTCCCGCGTGGGACTCTGCGGCCCAAAATACGCTCCACTCGGTTCGTCCAGACTTCAGCCTGTGTGAGTGATGTATCGTCAAGCATTAGCGTGACGACGAACTCCCGCCGGGTTCGGAGCACATCAGCAAAACGTGCGGCAACGAGGTGCAACAGCCGCGTGCGCCACAACGCTGTCGCGCGATTCTGTGCCCACACAAAGCTGACGGTTCGGTCCTTGTTTTTTAGATTGACCGTTGCGTCGCCGAGCAAAACAATCTCGTTTGTGGTCGCCGGGAACGCCGCAACATCGACAATGCACAATTTACGACGGGTCCAGTCGCGCCATAACCCCTTAAGCCGATCGTGTTCCCTTTCTAATTCTTCGGCGTTAGTCTGTTCATCCTCCCAGCTGTCCAGCTTCACACCAAACACCAAGGCACAGGCGACCAACGGTGCCCCAATCAGGGTGCCCCAGAACTGAAGCGAATGTGTCGGCTTGCCATGCGGCCATAGCAGCAGCACGACACCAACCGCGGCAGTTGCAATGACAGCGAGCATCGGCAGCCAGAGGCGCAACGAAATTGGCTTAGGCTTTTCAATAGAAGAAAATGACGGGATTGGCCATGACATAGCGTGGTTTGCTTTGGTTTGGTTCGGTTCGGTTTGGCTTAACTCTTATTGAACTAGCCTGAGTGGGGGGGCTGCAGTACCCCCCACTTAGACGTTCGGACCGTCATTTACAGTGACGAGACAGGTATCGCCCTTGCGTCGCACGTGGATTCGTTATAAGCGACGTCCAGATGTCCACGGCTCGTCGTGCCAAACACATGTGCCCAAGACAGCGCGAGGAGCGGCCGCTCATTGTGGGAGGACGTTTGAGATCGAAGGAGCGCCAAGTTACCTCGTGCAAGTCGGACGCGACGCCACGTTATCGACTGGAACAATAGCAATGCTCGGTGCTTAAACCGATCCCGGCCGGATACGAACGCCCTGGATGAGTTCATTCCAGAGTGCCTTTGCCTGTGCATCATCCTTGATCGTGGATTTACCGTCATCAGTCGGCTGCACGGTCATGTCAATTTCCATAAATGGCCGGGTCACATCATTCGGCACACCATCGGCACTCCAGAAAAACTTAAGCATGCGGGTGTTGGGAACACGGTCGTAGGGCGCACTGATCGCGATCTGGTAGCCGTCTTGGGTCGCTATATTGAGTTCTCCCCGTGCCAGTACGCCCACGTAGCCATCAATGCTGGTACGCAGCACGGCGAGTTCGCTATTTGCACGAAACTTCAAGGACGGCTCGTCCGTGTCGACCTTCACGATAGTGCGCGCGTCGATCACAAAGCGCACATCGGGATGGGTGGGGAATGTAACCACAAGCGTGAAGCTCTCAAGCACTGGGGGCTTGCCTGCATCTGCAAACATCCCACCGTCGAAGCAGAAACCAGGAGCTCGAGGCATCTCACCAATAACACGGGGCTGAAACTGCGCCGCAGCCATCTCCAGGGCTTGGAGAGTCTTGGGATAGTCATCCGCGCCAAAACCCTGGGTATCGAACACATAATCCCACTGCCCAATCACCTTGTGGATCACAGTGTTTATCGCCGAACCTTTGAGATCTGGATGGTAGCCGAGCACAACCTCCTGCGACGGCACGTCTATGTTCAACCCGACCAGTTGTGTAAGGCCGAATTCCTTATCTGGGTCGCCACCGCCTGCCCGCGTCAATTCGTCGCCGTAGGAATCCCTGATCATGCGTACCGTACGGAACGCTTTTGCCTGGCCGTCGATTTGCTGTTGAACTTTGGCAAAGCTTGCCACACGCACCGGTTTGTGTGGCGTAATCCGCTGATAGCTCGTGCTATCTGATACTTGCGCGTCTGCCGGCAGATCGACAAGAAAGCGACCGATGCATACGCTTTGTGAATTAGTCATGGTCGCTTCTCCGTGTGCAGTGATGCTCCATCCCATAACACCTGTCACAAGAGCAAGCATCATGGCACGAGGTGTTCGCTTCATATTGCACCTTTCTGGTCATAATTCCTCCGCTCCGCAAAGCAACTTACCGATGGCATAGAGCGTGCAAATCCGTACATCATCGTAGTCGTAGGCCGCTTGGTGCTCAAAGCCAGTGAGGCGAAAGCTTTGCCGGACGTTCCCCCCCCCCTGCTTAAATGGAGCTTCACCAGAGCACGCGGGCACAGTCTCGTCGCCTGGTTGCGGATAGCCCACATCGTGGGGATTGGCGATGCTGAATGTTTGCGTTTGCCCATCGATCGGCGATGCCACCTTTACAGGGTTGCTACCCTTCGCCGCCGGAGATTCGAGCAACTCAGACTGACTCAGGTTGAACGACCCCGTGCCTCGCCAGATCAGATCGCCATAAGCCGCATGCTTGTCCGCATCTGCGCCGTAATGAACATAAGTTTGTGGGTGGTAGTACGTACCCAGCGTTTGATGAAACGTACCAACAATTCTGACGTTAGCGCGATACATTTTCCAGGCTTCATCGACCGTGTATTTGCCAGAAGGGTCGATCAACGCCGGGTCTGTCAGACGCCACCAGACGTTCTGTTGCAAATAGATATCCTTGTAGGGATCGGAGTCTGGCTGGCGCAATGCGGGTTCCTGTCTGCTCCCCTGCCGAACCATCAGCCATTTGCTTGCGTACTCCCCACCCTGGGTGTTGTATTGGTGATTGGGCAGCAGCTCCATCGCTCCTGGAGAATTGGCAAACACAGCTGTCACTTGCGCTGCGTTGCGTCCCAGCACCAGACCGGAACCACCACCATAACCATTGCGACAGTGATGGTAGGCCGCCGCTGCGCCGTTAGCTGGCTGCTCGCCATGAACTATGCCGAGGACCCTTCCAGCGGCATTGCCGAACTCGGGATGAACAGCCGCACGCGTGACGAGCCCACCCATTGAATGGCTTACCAGTATGACCTGCTCACACTTATAGCCGCATGCCGACTGGTCTTTCCAGAAATTGATGATTTCATTAATTTTCTCGGCGAGTGCCTTCCCGGACTCACCATTGCTTTTCAACCAGTTGTATCCCTGCACATACACAGGACAGAAAAAGTTGGCCCAGACCTTGTCGGACTCTACCTTGGTAAGAACCTCGAATGGTTTCTGCGCATTCCAGGACTTGCCGTAGTGCTCCACGCCCACGAACGGTTGCCAAGGGGAGGGAAGGCCAGGGTGATCCCCCGCAAACGTGGCGGTGGCCTCGCCGTTCTTCACTTCCCCATTAAGTTGATTGTCCAGCCAGCGCACAAAATCGCCGTAGAAAGCTCGCGAAGTCGTACCTTGCCCGCGCAATTTTCCGGTTTCTTCATCTGGAACGGTCGCGCTTGGGCCGTACCACCAACCACGGTCGTCAAGTATTGCTCTATCGGGTCCCAGTTTCGCCTGACGCGTGCCCGCCGAACGAAACATCCACTGAAGCATGATGGCGACTGTATTGTTTGTATTCCAGACGGAATAGCCGGTCCTGATATCGCGCAAATTCGATCCCATGATGCCAGGCACAAAGATTACCGGCACTACGGTCGTGGGTCGAATACACATGACACCGCGTGTCTTGTCTTCTGTTGGGGTCAGCAGTGTGGACGACGTAATGCTGCCGTCTGCATGACTATCCTGACTCAGTGGCTGAAGAGTTTCTGCGCTCATTTTGTTATGCCTTTCCTAACCATTTAATCTTTACACCATCGAAGCTCATGCCCTTTTGTAGTGCGGTCCATCCTTGTTCATCGGTAACACCCCGGATGATTGCACCGTCGTCGCGATGAATTTCGTATTTCTGGTTCGGGGCAGGTTCGCCAGTACGTGTAACCAGCTTGACACGTTGATCAAAGGACGAGGTCGGCCAGTTATTCATCTCCTGTGACATGGAAGTTGCGCCCTGCTTCTGGATCGTGATGACCTTAAAAAACAGATCAGCAGGACCGCCGAGCGTGATATTGCCGTCCTTGAGCTGGATGAATGCGCCGCCGCACTCAACAACAAGCTCATTCTTCGCGTGGACACGTACTGAGCCGTTGACGCTTGATATGGACATGTCCTGGTCGGAATACATCGACATCGGTCCGCCTTGCGCCTGCAATTCGACAGGTCCTTTCGCGGCGTAAATCCTGATTCCGAGCTTCTGGGCGAAGAGCGAGATGACCTCGCCCGCTGCGACCGTAAAGCGCTTGAGCACGCTCCAGTCAGCATTCTTGCCGGCGACGCCCGTGATGTTGTCTTTGGCCGTGAATTGCATGCCTTGGCCAGTCACCACTGCTGCCGAAGCTGGCGTACTCATGAGCACACCAGCCTTCTTCAGGCCGTCGAGATCGTCTTTCACCTGTTGCTGCGCGTCGGTGTCGGCGGGCTCGGCCTTGGAGGTCGTGGCGGCGCTCGCTAGTGCTTTGGCAGTGGCCAGTGCGCTCTCGAGCTGTGCGATCGCTTCCTGCATGTCGAGCTGCTTGCCAGTCGCAGCCGGCCGGTCGTAGGTGGTCAGGTGCAGGCCTTTGCCTGCACGATTCACGCCCCAGCCCGAGGTGCGCAGCTCGTAGCCTTCACCGCGGTATTCGAGCTTGTTGTTGACCAGATATCCGAGGTTCAGCTGCGACTTGCCCGAGTGCTCGGTGCTGAGCTTCACCCCTTCCTGACCCGCCCAGTCTTCCATGCGCAGCTTGTTGTTGCTCTGCGTGCGGATGGTGTTGCGCGAGAGCCAGCGACGGTCGCTCGTGACGAGGTCGCGTGCCTGCGAATGATGATGAAACGCAATAATTTCCGGTTTATCAGGGTCGGCATCTCGAAAAGAAATGACGGCCTCGTCGTTGTCCAGAGCGACAAAGTGAAAGCCCGTTTGCAGTTTTCCCGCGAAGGGCTTGGCGAGACGCAAAGGCACGCTCTCGCCGCCCTTGGGCCAGGTGCCAAAGTCGGCGTCTAGCCGCACCACGTAATAGCCGACAGCGTTCAGATACGCGTAGGTGTACTTGTCAGGACTGCAAACACGAGCGCTGAGGGTACCAGAGATTTTGGGCCACGTTTCAGGCTTCAGTTCCAGCCGGAAGCGTCGGTCCGCAGGGATGGCCTTGTACGAGTTGGTGTAGGCCTTGTCACGCCCACCGCTGTGCGTGATTTCAATGATCACCTGCCCCTTGGGCGCGTCAGGCACCACGATGTCTGTTTCGAGCACGCGTGCGCATTGCAGTTCGAGCACGTTGCTTTCACCCTCATACACCACCTGACGCGTAATGTCCGCTTCGTGCCTTAACTGCGCCTCCCACCGGGCCCCATCCTGATCGAGGTGGTTCGTGCCGTAGATGTACGGTTGACCGTAGGTGGTAGGATCCTGTGGCGCTACGTTTGCGCTATCTCTAAATCTTTCCCATGCACTGTCAGGGTTGTAGTCTGCAACCGTGTACGAAGCCGGCACCGTCACTGCGTGCGTCTTGAGCGACTTGATCGCTTCCACGCCGTTCGACTCCAGGCCCGCGGCTTCCCGGTACGGTACGATCAGTCGCGGATCGTAGAGATAGTGATCGATGTCGTCGCCGAAGACCACCTGATCGCCATACTCAGTCTCCAGGATGTAGGAGTAGATACCCGTCTTCTGCATCAGCATCTGAACATATTTCAGATCTTCAATCTGATACTGAAAGCGGAACATGAGTTGGGGATACCGCTTTCGCAGGCGGAACGACATCTGGTGATCCTTGATGCCGTGGCGCCGCAGGATTGACGCAATAATCTCGGGTATGGTCTGGTGCTGGTAGACCGCCGTATTCGTCGCTGCGGCAAGCCGCCCGAAGTGGGACTTCACGACTATCTCGTATTTCGTGAAATCCTTCGTCGTTTGAACAGTCGAAAAGCGCTCGATGAAACCCGAAAATTTTCTTGGATTTCCATCGTCCGGCACAACGCGAAAGGCAGCGTCAAGATTCAGGTAGTCGGCGCGCGCAAGCTGCTCGGGATGGGTCGCCACGATACGCACTTCTGTGGGCTCACCCATGACTTCAGTGGCTCTGAACTCCACCACGGACAGCAGGCTGGCGTTCTCGGTACCCGGCACATCCAGGAAGCAGGATTGCCGTCCCGGTATCGCCGTCAGGCTGCTTACGAACTTCTTCGCGTCGTCATACAGGCTTGCCATCTTTTATTGACTCCTCACCTGATCAGCAGTGCTATTCAACCGTCCTGCGTGACGAACGCATCTGTCCACGCAAACGGGAATTAGGGGAAGTTGAAAGTACGCCGGTTCTCCTGGCAAGTGAAGGGTCGAATCGCGCAAAATCAAAGCAGATTGCTTTCGATCAATCACCGATGATCGCCAGCCGTCTTGACTGGTTTTGAGACAGCGGGCGTGATAATAATCGCCGACCAGGAGAAGCCCGAACGGGCCAAGACCAGAACAATGAGCGCAAGCGTCGACAATAGCCGGCAGTCCCCCTCAATACCCGTACCAGTCGCAACGCCTGCACCGATGCAGGAAAGTGCGACTGCACGGGTCGATCTTCTTCGCGTCGATCACGACCTCACCCTGCTTGACCGGCTGCTCGCCGCGCAGATGGACGCCGTCCTTCACCACCCTGCCTTCCAGACACTCGAAGCTGCATGGCGTGGACTGAAGATTCTGGTCGACCGAACGGACTTTCGCCAGAAGGTGAAGATCGAGGTCCTCGACGTTTCAAAGGAAACGCTGAGACAGGATTTCGAGGATGCGCCAGAACTCAACCAGAGCGGCCTCTATCGTCTGACCTACATCGACGAATACGATACGCCCGGGGCTTACCCTATCGCTGTCGTCATCGCGAACTACGAGTTTGACGCCAGTGCGCCGGATATGGCGCTGCTGCGCAATATCTCGAAGGTGGCGGCTGCGGCGCACATGCCATTTATCGGCGCGGCATCGCCGGCGTTCTTCGGCCGTGACTCCATGGAGGAAGTGACCGGCATACGTGATCTGCAGGGGCATTTTGAGCGTCCAACCTATCTCAAGTGGCGGGCGTTTCGCGAGACGGAAGACGCGCGTTATGTCGGACTCACCCTGCCGCGATTCCTCGCGCGCCTGCCGTACGGGCACGATACCGCTTCAGTACGCGCCTTGAATTACACAGAGAACGTCCGCAGCGGCGGTCGCGATGCCTTTCTGTGGGCCAACGCCGCCTTTGCCTTTGCCGTGAATCTGGTCAGAAGCTTTGTGAACAACGGCTGGTGTCTTCAAATTCGCGGCCCGCGGGCGGGCGGCCTCATTCGGGACCTGCCGGTTCATCTCTACGATCTCGATACGGGCCACGCCGGCAAGATTTCCACCGATGCACTGATTCCCGAAACCCGTGAGTTTGAGTTTGCCGAGCTTGGTCTCATCGCACTTTCCTGGACCAGCAATCACGATTACGCGTGTTTCTACTCCGCGCATTCGACCCAGAAACCTGCCGACTTCGACACACGGGAAGCCGCTGCCAACAGCCGCATCAACGCGCGCCTGCCGTACATCTTCCTCATCTCGCGTATCGCGCACTATCTGAAGATGATCCAGCGCGAAAACATCGGGACCACCAAGGACCGGCGCCTGCTCGAGCTTGAATTGAACAACTGGATCAAGGGTCTCGTCACCGCTATGACAACGCCTGGTGACGACCTGCAATCCGCTCACCCGTTACGTGCCGCCCAGGTCGAGGTCGAAGACATCGAGGACAATCCCGGCTTTTTCCGCATCCGGCTCTACATCGTTCCGCATTTCCAGATCGAAGGCATGGACGTGAGCCTGTCGCTCATGTCGCAGATGCCAAAGGCGAAACGCTGAATTCCATCTACCCATCTCACCTGTTTGAACACCGAGCATCATCAACGATGAAGATAACGAAACCCCTGTGGACGCGCGGCATTTTCATGACGCCGCAGCATTTCCAGCAGCAGGCACTTTGGGACCAGTTTCGCAATAACCAGATCGCCCACATCGCGAGCCCTGACGCATGGGGGGTGGTGGATGTCGCGGTGGATAAACAGGCCCTTTCGATCGAGCGCATCCAGCTGGACCGGCTGAAGGCGCATCTGCGCGATGGGACGCTGATTGACAGTGAAACGAGCGACTGGGTGCCGTCAGCGCGCAGTCTGGCCGAAATACCGGCAAATGTGGACGCGGTAACGGTGCTGGTTGGCGTGGCCCTCGTCGATCCGCAAGGCGGTAACTGCGTGGAGCCAGGCGAAAAACCCGCGCGGCCGCGGCGCTCAACTAGGGAATTCGTCCACGTCACCGACATCAACGGCGACGGAAAGGAGGAGATCAGCGTCGAGCGGCTACTGAGCGTGCTCCTGTTTGATTTCGAGAAAGCGGACGACTACGTCACCTGCCCCGTCGCGCGTCTTGTGCGCACACCTCAGGGTCGCTTCGATGCGGACGAGTCGTTTGTGCCGCCGTGCCTCTTCCTGTCGGCGAGCACGAAGCTCACACAGCGTATGCGGCGCCTCTCCGAGATTCTCACCGCTAAAAGCGCCAGCCTCGCCGTTCGCCGCAAGGAGCGTTCGGACCAGATTGCCGACTATGCCGTGTCCGATGTATCGCTCTTCTGGCTGCTGCATTCGGTGAACAGCACGTGGCCGGAGCTGGCGCGCCTGGCCCAGGCGCCCGACCAGCATCCCGAGCGCCTTTACGCTGTACTCGCACGCCTGGCCGGCTCGCTCCTGACGTTCTCGACCACGGAAACACTTCAGGCCATCCCGGCGTACGACCACCACGCACCGGAACCGGTGTTTGCTGAACTTGAATCGCTGATCCGCCAACTGCTCGACGCCGTGATTCCTTCGCGTGTGGTGCCGGTCGCGCTGGAGCGCCTGCGCACCACGACGTGGCGCGGCCAGATCAAGGACGAACGTCTTACGGTGGACGTCGATTACTACCTCTCGGTGCGCGCGAGCATGCCCGCCCACGTCATCCTTGAGCAGGTGCCGTCATTGTGCAAGATGGGCGCGCCAGACGAAGTCGAGCAGGTGGTCAATTCCGCGCTGGCCGGTATCGCCCTGCGTCCTGTCTCGCGCCTGCCGGCCGCCATTCCTGTGCGCATCGAGAACCAGTACTTTGCAGTCGACAGTACGGACCCGGCGTTCGCACGCATGATCGCCGCGCGCGCCTGCCAGATCTATCTGCCGGGCTCAATTCCCGAGGCCGATCTTGAACTCTACGCGGTGCTGCCATCATGAAAGCCGACACGCTTCAACTCGGGCTATTACCGGTCGCACTGCGCGATACGGCGGACACGGTCGTCAGCCTCCGTGGCAAGAATCCGCCGTCGCTCAACAAGTTGCGCACGGACAGCGACGCCCAGGTCGTGAGCCTGCGCGAGCAGTTGCAACGGCGCGGTCATCCAAAAGACGTGATCGATGACGCGCTCTACGCCCAGTGCGCCCTACTCGATGAAGCCGCGCTCAACGGACTCAAGGGCAATGAGCGCGATGCCTGGGAACGGGAGCCGCTGCAGGTGCGGGTATTCGGCCGCAACGACGCGGGTGAGGAACTGCTCAGGCGAATTGGACAGCGCTTGCGCGAGTCCCGGCCCGTTCTGCCCCTTCTGCGAATTTTCGCTGCGGTGCTCGCACTCGGATTCAAGGGCCGCTTTGCCGTGAACGAGGCCGAAGCGCGCACGAAGCTCATTCGCGCCATCGACGACCGGCTCGAACGCGCGATCGTCGGCACGCTGCCTGACCGGTCAGGGCCGGTGGTGGTCAACCCTTCGCGCAGGCGTCGACGTTCACTTTCGCCGCTGGCCTGGGTATGCATCACGGCAATCGCGGCAGGACTCATCTGGCTCGCGATCGACCGCTGGCTGCTGTCGTCGATCGCCGGCATGGCGCACTGAGGCCGTCATGCGCACCGGACCAGGACTCTTCGAGCGCATCACCGGGCATTTCGCAAATGGCGCGGCGGTAAGCGACTTTTCGCAGGAGGATCAGACGTTCTTCTCTGTGCAGGACAACATCGAGCGCATTCTGAACAGCCGACGTGGCTCGCTTGCCCATCTGCCGGACTTTGGGCTCGACGACCTGTCAGAAATCTACCGGCATCTGCCCTCATCAACGCACAAGCTGCGCAATGCCATCGAGTCGACGTTGCTCAAGTACGAGCCGCGCCTGAAGTCAATCGAGATTGAAGTCCAGACGCCCGAGCCCGGCATGATGGTCAGCTTCACGATGAAATGCCACCTGCACCGGGAAGGGCTCGTACGTTTTGACACGGTGTTCACGCCAGACGGCAGGACGCGGCTGAAGATACTGCAGGCTGCGCTTGACCGGTACTGACGATCACCCGCGATTTTCTCAACCCTGAAAAGGAGAAAGGCAATGGCAGTCATGCTGGCAATCAAGGGCAACAAGACGACAACCGGTGGTGTGGTGCTGGACGCGGACGAGTCGTTCACGGACGAAGGTGGCGGACTGGCCAAGGACGGAGGACTGGCCTCCTGCGGACAGTGCGGGCACCCCGGCCCCATGCTGGGCACAGCAAAGAACTGGGGGCTGACAGGAGGGGGGGCGGGCGTAAGGGACAACGATATTGTGGCCTGCCAGTGTCCGCGAGGCACGAACAGGGTGATCGCGCGTTCTGCGTACTTTGACGCGTAGTCCTCGTGTGACCGCGTGGTGCCAGTCAAACGAGGATCGGTATCTTCTTGCCACGCCTGCCCTGGGTTCGCGCAATGCGGCGATCCTCATGCGCACACTCAGGGCACCAGCTGCCGCGCCACACGCTGTTGACGGTGGCATACCACGCATGGCCTTTAGCGCATAACCATTCGATCTTGCCGTGGGTGCCTGGATAGACCGTCGAAAGACACTCGCCCCCGCGCGAACGCGCGCGATCCTGCATCTGCTCGATCGTGCGTGTGCGCGCCTTGACGGCACACAGATGGCACCGCTGCCCCTTGCTCACGCGAGACCGCGGCGCGGACCATGTGTTTCCTTTCCCGCATTGCAATTGCAGGGGCGTTTCCTTGTCGACATAGGCCGACAGGCATCGACCTGCGCGCGCGATTGCAGTCTGCTCAATTTCTTCCTGCTTCGGCTTGATGCGCTCGATATGGCACGTGCGGCACCAGTCGCCACAAAGCACAGCGTCCAGAGATGCCACCCATGTATGCCCGGCCTCGCAGCGCCATTGCATTTTCTCGCGATTGTTGACATAACGCGCCGACAGGCAAACGCCTCCGCGCTCAATGGCAATCGCGCGCGCCTCCTCCAGCGAGTGGACGATGGCGCGATCGTAGGCACATTCGATGCACCAGTGCCCCAGGCGCACCGCCTTCGCAAGCAACGGGAAACGGTGACTCGCAGCACACCGGAAATCCAGCGGCCCCTGGTGCCCCATGTACGTCCGGGACAAGCAAACCCCACCCCATGCAGCTGCAACATCCTTCATGCCGGCCAGCATCATTCCGGGATAGTCGGCCGCGCTCACGCCGGCGCGGCCGGGCAATCTGGCGATCGCGCGCTGCACCCGGTTACGTGTCGCCGCAGCGATGCGTGGCGACCACGCAGAACTGTTTGTCATAAACCTTCCCCCCGTGCGTTGACTCACCGCAGCCAGCCCGTTGGCATCGATGACCTCATAGGGCCAGTGAGAGCATGCGGGCCGGGTCCAGCACCGTCATCTCACCTTGCAGTGCTGCGATCTGGCGCGTGAGACCCGGCTTGTCCGCATCCTTGCGACTGCTCGCCGCCATCAGTGCCCTGACCAGCTGGAGCTTGAGCTCGAACACAAGCGCCGGATCCCAGCGCACGAGCGGTAGCGATTTCGCCGCCCCATCCAGTTCGAGCAGCAATGCCATGGCCGTATCAGAGCGCTCGGCGTTCTGTGCAAGTCGCGCCATCACGAACCGCTGAAGAAAGCGATGCCGCTCCGTTTTCATGCCCGGCAGTCCTTCGAGCCACGCGAAGGCCGCTTCGATACCTTCGCGTGCGACAAGATCCCGTGCCTGTGCCTCGATCTCCGGCCAGTCGCCGACGCCACCCTCGCCGGTATCGGCCGACACCGGTAACGGCGCAACCACCTCACCAGCCTCGAGATCGCGCACGACGGCATGGCGGGCAATCCACTCAAGCGTCGTATCGTCCGCGAATGGCGTACCATCGTTGAACGATAGACGCTCGATCCCTGGCAGCCGTTCGAGGAACAGCGCAAGGTCCGCGCGCAACTGCTCGCGCCAGCTGTTGTAGGGCGCGCCCAGGTGATCGAGTGCGGTTTGCTGGAAGTACTGCAGATCGAACCACAGGTGATTGACGCCTTCCATGAAGGCGCCCTCGACCCGTTCGATCAGTTCGTTCCACTGCTTTTGCAGAACAAGGCGCTTCATCTGTGAGCGCAACTCCGCGCGCGGTGCGAGAAGCCGCGTATGTGACGCGGCGTCGGACGGCGGCACCTCATGAAGGGTATCCCAGCGGATGCAGCGCACCAGGCGCACCGACGGCAGATAGCCCCCTTCGTTATCACGAAGCCAGTTGGCCATCGCGCGCGCCTGTTCCAGCAGGTCACGCGTTGAGGCAATGGTGCCTGGCGCGCTCCCGCTCACAGGCGACGACGGGAATTGCGGCGCTTCGGTGACAGCCGTCTCAGACTCATCCCTGCGCTCAAAGCGGGAGACAAGCGGTCGCAGTGCCGGGCGGGCGGCTTCTGGCCAGGTCGCCGTGTGCGTCACGAGCACGTCGAGCGCAGCAAGCGAGCGTTCAAGGTCACGCGCCATCGGCTCGCCGCGGCTTGCGAGCAGTTCCACCATGCGCGCGGTGGCGAGCATCTCAAGTGCGCCCTTCTTCGCTTCGGCGCGCGCAGGCAGCACCGCCTCGCCGAACCGCTCGACGAGCGCAGCGGCCAGTTCCAGTCCATCAGCAAATCCAGCCGGCCCATCCTGTCTCAAACGCGCGCCGGCGTAGTAGCCAGCCACCCGCAGGTCCTTGCCGGTTTCCTTGATCAACTGCTCGCACGAGCGCGCGATCAACGCGTCGTCGATCCCGGACAGCTTGCTTGCCTCGTCCTTGAGCGTGAAGAAGGCATCTTCGTAGCCGGGATCGCGCCCAGCACCGTTTTCGCCAGGAAGCAGTTGCAGCCAGGCGCTCCAGGTGTCAAGGCGTGTGCGTGTGAGCTGTTCGGCGTCATGCGACGGAAACAGCGCCTTGAGCAGGCCGGGCATCTTCACGTGGGGCACTCCCGTAAGCAGGAAAAAATAGCGCCGGGGCGTTGTGGGCCCCGGCGCGGTTCACGTCAACAGCAGCCGATCAGCTTTTGGCCTTCGGCATCTGTGACACGAGCGAGAGCCCGATATCCATGCCTTCGACCTGGAAGTGCGGGATGATGTAGAGCTTGATGCGGAAGAAGCCCGGGTTGTCCTCGATATCCTCGACGGTCACCTTGGCCTCGCGAAGCGGGTGCGATGCCTGGAGCTCGTCACCCGGATCCTTCATCTCGGTCACAAGACCCTTGATCCAGTTGTTCAGCTCAAGTTCGAGCAGACGGCGATCCTTCGTCATGCCGATGTTTTCGCGCTGGATGAGCTTCAGGTAATGGGCGATGCGCGAAAGCAGGAAGATGTACGGCAGCCGCGCATTGATGCGGCTGTTCGCGCTGGCTTCCTTCGTCTCGTAGAGCGCCGGCTTCTGCGTCGAGCTCGCCGAGAAGAAGCAGGCGAAGTCGTGGTTCTTGTAGAACGAGAGCGGGATGAAGCCGAGATTCGCGAACTCGAATTCGCGCGTCTCGGGAATCAGCACTTCCGTCGGAATCTTCGCCTGGGTGCCGGTGCCGAGGTCATACAGGTGAACCGGGAGGTTTTCGACCTTGCCGCCGGCCTGTGGACCGCGGATCTGGACACACCAGCCGTTGTTCACGAAGCTGCGGCTCATGTTGGCCGCGAACGCAAATGAGGCGTTGACCCACAGGTACTTGTCGTGGTCCGGGCCCGTCACGGCTTCTTCGTAGTTGAAGGCCCGCACCGGAACCGTGTCCTTGCCATACGGCAGACGACCGAGCACGCGCGGCATCGTCAGGCCGACATAGCGCGCGTCGTCCGTATCGCGGAAGCTCTTCCACTTGATGTATTCGGCACGGTCGAAGTAGTTGCCGATATCCTGGATCGCGGCCACTTCCTCCATCGACTTCTTGCCAAAGAATGCCGCCCCCACCGAACCGATGAACGGCATGTGGGCGGCCGCCGCCACCTTCGAGATATTGCGCAGCAGCGCGATGTCCAACGGCGAATTCTCGAACTCGAAGTCGCTGATCATCGAGCTGAAGGGCTGGCCGCCCGGCGTGTCGTATTCCTCGGTGTAGGTGAGGCGATACAGGCCACTCTGGATGAGTTCCGGCGCATCGTCGAAATCGCTTTGCAGCGCTTCCTTGGAGACGTCCAGCACCTCGATGCGCGCGTTACGACGGAAGTCGGTGCGCGAGACAAGCATCTTGAGCCCGCGCCAGCGTCCCTCGAGCGCCTGGAACTCGGGCGCGTGCATCACCGAGTCGAGCTGACGGCTGATCTGGCGATCGAGCTGGCCGATGTGGAAATCGAGCAGGGACTTGTCGAGGCGCTCGACCGGCTGGCTCGACTTGGCGATGAGTTCGAGAAACGCGCCCATGCCGCGCGCGATACGCTCGTCAGCAGAGGCTTCCGAGAGTGCGTCGCTGTCGCGGAACGCCTCGATCGGGCGCGCTTCGGCAACGGGTTTGAGGTTGATCCTGCTGCACAGCGAGGCGTACACGCTGTCGGGTGCGTCAAGCACAACGGTCTCGGTTGTGCCCTTGCGGGAATCGTTCTGTTTCATTATCGTTCCTGTCTGCGGTTGGAGTGCAACCTGATTGCGAAAAGCGGTGAAGGCCAGTTTGGCCCGTTGGCGCTCAGGCATGCCCTTCGGGTTGCGTGGCCGCCGTCGCGAGTTGTGCCAGCTCGCCTCGCAGCTTCTCGGACAGGGACTTGTCCTTAACGATTTTCTCGAACTCACGACGGAACGTCGCGTTATCGAGCAGGTTCGATTTGAGGTCGCGCAACAGATTACGCATCGCCAGCATCGCCTGAAGTTCGGGAATCTGACCGGCGACATGCTCCGGTTCGAAGTCCTTCATCGAACGGAACGAAAGGTTGACCGGCAGCTCGGAACCGTCAGCAGCCAGCGTGTTCTGCGCGGCGAACTTCAGGTCCGGCGCGTAGTCGGCGAGCACCGAATCGAAGTTGTTCTTGTCGATGTTGACCTTCTTGCGTTCAGCCAGCGGCGCCTGCTCACGACCTGCGCTGAAGTCACCCGCGACTAGCAGCTTGAGCGGCAGTTCGACCTTCTTCTGCGCCCCGCCCGTATGCAGGTCCAGCGTGATCGAAACACGGCTTTTCGGAATTTCTCTTTGAAAACTGTCCATCGGCAATCCTAAGGAATAATGTCTACAAACTCCGCAGGAATCAACCGCAACGACAGGGATTCTCCCGTATACGTACCCAGAATGTTCATTCAGAATGCTCCCCATGCCGTGGCTATCATTCATGCGACCTCTATTGGCCTGTACATTAAACAGGTTTACCGGCGCACCGTCAAAGCCCGTTAGCGATGACTCGGGAATAACTTCCATCAATATTGCGCTGGATCGGGTTTTAAATTTTTTCCCGATGCGACATCGCCTCCAACCTCACACCTCTCTTGCGTGCCGCACCATCTTTTTCCTACGAAACGCGCAGATTAATCTTGGCGCAATCACGACTTTAGGAATTAACTGCTCGTGATGTCAGGGTACGTGGGGGCATGCGATGCCCAATGGCTATCTCTATTTAAATAACCGGAAGTCTGACAATCCTTCACGAATCAATTAACCAGGATACCTAAAATTTCGCTATGCTCGGATGAAAAGAGACATATAGAATCTTCCGCTAAACAGGAAACAATAAACTAGACCACATATTGCAGATCTCACTGCCTTCATCAAGAAGCCTGATTTTCACGTAGCCTTCCTGTCGCGCTCACTGCCTCAACGACTACGCTGATTTGTTGGCACACCAGATGAAACACGCGACTTGCAGTGCGGGTGCTGCATCAGACAACAGCACGGATGATGACACTGACTCTGGGCCGCAACGGGCGGCCTTCCTCGCCTCCAGCACCTGACGCTCTCCGTCCGGCAGATGTCGGTGTGCGCGATTTGCTGCACGACACTGCGCTGCTCGTGACAACACTTGCGAGCGGAGGAAGCGTGCAGAACGCGACGACATTCCGCGAACGCTGCCGGCAGCTTGTCGACCAGTTTTCGGAGGCGCTTGCGCGACACGACATACCCGAGGACGTTCAGCGTGAAGCGCTCGTAGCACAGTGCGGGCTGCTGGACGAAACGGCGCTACGTCATCTGTCATCCGAAGCCCGCTCGGACTGGGAACTTCATCCGATGCAGGTTGAAAGGTTCTCCATCCATGATGCGGGCCGACGTGTCATCGATCGTGTTGAAACCCACCTGCATGAGTCATCGCCTGACGTCGATCTGCTTGAGTGCTACGCGGCGATTCTCGGGATGGGGTTCGTCGGTCGCTACGCAGTGGAGGGAGAAGCGAAGCGGGCCACGCTGATCGCCGCGCTCAATGCACGGCTGGAATCGATGCGCCCCTATACCGAAGTGCCCTTTCACTCCGAGTCATCTGGCACGCTGCTCTCGAGCGGCGCACACCGGCTGCTACCGGGGATTACGGTTGCGCTCGCCTGCCTGGTGGCAGTGACTGTGTGGGTTGTGGGTAGCAGCGAGATCAATACACAGCTCGCGCAAATCGCGCCAGCGAAGGTCGCCCAGCAATGAGATCCGATCTGCCCATACTCGGGAACCACACAACGTCGGCGTCGGCGGCAGGTCATGACGGACTGGGGTATCCGCTGCGCCTGATGATCGTCTTCGCGACTGCCCTGGCGTTCGCCGTGATCTGGCTCGTGGCCAAACCGGGTACCGGTCCGGCTTGGGTGCTGACCGTCATGATTACGTTCTCAGGCGCACTTCTCTCGTTCTGGCGTACACGACTTATCGACGGTGCGCGCACGAATGGCGCCCACGTGCTCGCTGCGCTCGGAACAGCGACCGCTGACATTCCGCTCAGGCTGCGCACGCGCATGCCGCTCGTGCTGATCACGGGAGACGACCTGCCCGCGCTGTTCGACCGGCACGATGGGCAGCGATTCGCCCACGTCGGTGATGGCGCCATCTGGCTGCGTGTGGATCGCCCGCAGGATCTCCCGCGCATGGCCGTTGCCGTCAGGCAGTGGCGTGATGGTCGCGCACCGGACGGTGTCGTGCTTTGCGTATCGCCCGCGCGCTATACGGATGAGGACGTTCTCACCCAGGCATTGCGTGTGGTACGTCAGGCAACGGCTGACGCCGCGCGCATGCTTGGGTCACGTGCCCTTCCGGGGTATGTGGCGATCTACCAGCGCCTCACTACCGAAGGGGTCTTTGGCTCGATCAAGGCGCTTGTCCAGGCGCAGGTTGCAACGCCGCACACGGACCTTCTCGCGCCGCAGTGGTATGGCGTCTCGTCGGCCTCGCGCCCGATCGACGCGCGGCATTTCGGCGACGTCGTGCGCGCGGCCGAAAACGAGGCGCGGTCTGCGGCGGACACCCGTGTTCCGGCCGCCCGTGCGGCGGCCCTTGCCTCGATGATTGGCTGGACACAGCGTGTCGTGATTCACGCGCTCGCCGACCAGCGACAACCGGCGACACCATGGGCACTTTACGGCGTCGGCTGGATTGATTGCGGGCCGGCAAGCGCGCCGGGTCGCCCGTGGGAAACCGATGTGCACAGACAGACCCAGGTTGCCCGTCCACCCGGTGCAGGTTCGCCCATGCCCTGGCCGCTTCCCCAGCCGTTGATCCGGGCCATGCCGCAGCGCCACTGGATATCACCGCGGATCGTCGCGCTCGCCCACGCGCTGGCGCTGCTCGCCTGTGCGGCCGCAGTCGCGTTCTTCTTCTCGACCCGGCACAACCAGACGCTGCTCACGCGCATTGGCAGTGACCTTGGCCGGTATTCGATGATTCCGCCCGAACACGACGCTGCAAGACGTGATGCATTGCACGCCCTCGTGTCCGACCGCGATGAACTCGAGCGGTATGCCCGTATCGGCACGCCACTGCCCCTCTCGTTTGGCCTGAATCGCGGCGCCCGGCTGATTCCCCCGCTCAACGCCGCGATCGCCTCGTATCAGCCGCCGTCTCCACCGCCCCAGATCGTGACGCTCGACAGCATGTCGCTCTTTGACAGTGGCCGGGCGCAGCTCAAGGACGGCTCGACACGGGTCATGGTCGGCGCGCTCGAAATGATCAAGGCGCACCCGGGCAAACGGATCCTCGTGGCTGGCTACACCGACAGCGTGGGCGACGCGGACAGCAACCTGAAACTCTCGACCGCACGTGCCGAAGCCGTACGCGACTGGCTCGTCGAGGTCTCCGGTATCCCCGCCACACAGTTCGCCATTCAGGGTTACGGTGAGACGCGTCCGCTCGCCGATAACAGCACCGAAGCCGGGCGGGCGAGGAACCGCCGCGTGGAGATCACACTGGTCCCTGACGCACCAAAGGAAATGACTGCGCAGACCGCCACGCCCAGATAACACGTTTTAGGTCCCCGGAGCCCAGGCTTCGGGATTAGTTAGCCCGGGTAGTGCTGCCGGGCGAATGTCGCGGTAATCAATGCAATGGAGTGAAGACATGGCAATTCCGTCATATATGTGGCTCAAGGACGATGGTGGTGCGGGCATCAAGGGTTCGGTGACCGTTCAGGGCCGCGAGGGAAGCATCGAGGTCACGCAATTCGACCACGGCCTGCATATCCCGACCGACGGCAACACTGGCAAGCTCACCGGCACGCGTGTGCACGCACCGATCACGCTGATCAAGGAAACCGACGCGTCGACGCCGTATCTGTACAAGGCGGTGACGAGCGGCCAGACCCTGAAGTCGGCCGAGATCAAGTGGTACAAGATCGACGACGCCGGCAAGGAAAAAGAGTACTTCAACACGAAGCTCGAAAACGTCAAGGTCGTCGCGGTCCGCCCGAAGATGCTCGACATCAAGGTTCCCGAATTCGAGAAGCACAACCACCTCGAAGAAATCGAACTGCGCTACGAGAAGATCACGTGGTCGTACAAGGACGGCAACATCATTCACTCGGATACGTGGAACGAGCGTTCCTGATCCGTCACGGTGGTCTGAGGGCCGCTACCGCATAGCGGCCCCTTTTGCCAGTCCGCGCACGCGGGCTGGTTTTCTTGCTGCATGGGCGCCGCCATCTGCGGACACCCCTTTCCTGACTTCGCGAACAGCCCGAACATGACCGTGTCCCTCGACCGAAATCTCCTCTCCCGCGACGCGAGCCAGCTTCTGCAACGGCTCAATCCCCATTGTGCGAATGCGCTCGAAGCCGCAGCCAGTCTATGCCAGGGACGACTTGCGGACGAAATTACGGTCGAGCACTGGTTGCTCAAGCTGATCGAAGCCGGGGACGGCGATATCTCAGCCATCATCCGGCATTACGATCTGAACATCGAGGCCATATGGGATGCGCTCCTCAGGGCCATCGCGCACACACCACGTAACCTGCGCGGGCGCCCCAGCCTTTCGCCACAGCTGGCTGCGGTTCTCCAGGACGCGTGGGCTCATGCGGTGACGTTAAATGAACCAGACGAGACGACCATCCGGTCTGGCAACGTACTGCAGGCGATCGTTGAGGCGCCGCACGTCCTTCGCGCGCGCAATGCCTGGCAGTTGCTGTCGGTGAGCAGCGCGCAAATCGACCGCCTGCTGCCTCGCCTTGGGTTGCGGACCTGCGAAAACCAGCCGGAAGAGCCGGCCGCTCCCGCTGACCAGAACAATACCCGTGCCGCAACCAGTACTGTTGACGACTCGCCGGAAGGTAAAGCCGCAGCGACGGCGCAGGCAGTCAAACGGAGTGTGGAAGGCGATGCACTAGCGCGCTTCGCGATCGACATCACGGCCAAAGCGCGTGAAGGCAAGATCGACCCGGTGTTCGGCCGCGACCGCGAGATCCAGCAAATGGTCGACGTGCTCGCGCGGCGCCGCAAGAACAACCCCATCCTCGTGGGCGAGCCGGGCGTCGGGAAAACAGCGCTTGTCGAGGGCTTGGCGCTTCGTGTCGCCGAAGGCACGGTTCCCAACGTGATCCGCGATGTGCGCATCCTGACGCTCGATCTGGGTCTGTTGCAAGCCGGCGCCGGCGTAAAGGGCGAATTTGAGCAGCGCCTGAAGAATGTGATCGACGAAGTGCAGGCTTCGAGCGTGCCAATCCTGCTTTTCATTGACGAGGCCCACACCCTGATCGGCGCGGGCAACGCACCCGGCGGCGCAGACGCGGCCAACCTGCTCAAGCCTGCGCTTGCGCGAGGCGAGCTGCGCACGATCGCGGCCACCACGTGGTCGGAATACAAGGAATATTTCGAGCGCGACGCCGCACTCGAGCGGCGCTTCCAGATGATCAAGGTGGTGGAGCCAGATGACGAGGCAGCCTGCCTGATGCTGCGCGGCCTCAAGGAACGCTACGCGAAATATCACGGCGTCCACATTCGCGACGAAGCGCTGGTTGCTGCTGTCAAGCTCTCGCGCCGCTACATTCCGGCCCGCCAGCTGCCGGACAAGGCCGTCGACCTGCTTGACACGGCAGCCGCGCGCGTGCGCATGGGCCTGGAATCGCCACCGGCCGAACTGCAACGTGCACGCGCAGCCGTTGCGGCACTGGAACTCGAACTCACGGCCGTGGAAGAAGACGCCCGTGCGGGCATTGGAGAGATGCAGACGCGTCAGGCAGAACTTCGCGCGGCCCGCGTCGAGGCGCAGGCTACGCTTGAGCAGTTGCAGCAGCGCTATGACCAGGAGCTCGGTTACGTGCACGCGCTGCATGAGCAGCGTAATGACGCGTCTGGCGGCCAGACCGGTCCCCTTATACAAGCGCAGGAAACGCTTGTGCGCGTACAGGGCAAAACGCCACTGATCTTCGCGGACGTCGACGCACAGGCAATCGCACGCGTGGTCGCCGAATGGACCGGTGTGCCCGTTGGCAATCTCGTCGAGGACGAGCTGCAGGGCCTTCTCACCCTTGAGGCGAGCCTTGCGAAACGTGTGGTCGCGCAGGACGAAGCCCTTGCCGCACTTGCGGAAAGTCTGCGCACGGCCAAGGTGGGACTGAAGAACGAGCACGCACCGCTTGGCGTCTTCCTGCTCGCAGGCCCTTCCGGTGTTGGCAAGACCGAAACGGCACTCGCACTTGCGGACCTGCTCTTTGGCGGTGAGGCAGCGCTTACCACGATCAACATGTCGGAATACCAGGAGTCGCACACGGTGTCGCAGCTCAAGGGTTCTCCCCCGGGCTACGTTGGCTACGGCCGCGGCGGCGTGCTGACCGAAGCGGTACGCCAGCGCCCGTACAGCGTCGTGCTGCTCGACGAGGTTGAAAAGGCACACCGCGATGTTCTCGACATCTTCTACCAGGTGTTTGACCGCGGCACGATGCGTGACGGCGAAGGGCGCGAGATCGATTTCCGCAACTGCGTGATCCTGATGACGTCCAATCTCGGGAGCGCCCAGATTGACGAGGCCACCACCGACGCGCCGGATATCGCGCAGGCGGCACTTCTTGAGGCAATTCATCCGCAGCTTGTTGTGCACTTTCAGCCTGCCCTGCTCGCACGCTTCCAGACGCTGGCATACCGGCCGCTCGATGTACCGGCTCTCGCGTCGATTGTGCGCCTGAAGCTAGACAAGCTTGCCGAGCGCCTGAAACGCCTGCATCACGTCGAACTGGCCTGCGACGATTCCCTGATTTCGGCCATGGCCGAGCTTTGCCTCTCACGCGAATCGGGCGCGCGCAAAGTAGACGCGTTCCTCAACCAGCGCGTCCTGCCATCGGTTTCGCGTGAAATGCTGACGCGCATGGCGGGTGGCGCGACGCCAGCGAAGATTCTGCTGTCCAGTTCGGCCGAGGGCAACCTGACAATCGATTTTCTCGATCATGGCGTATCAACGACGCAACCGTGACTAAGAAGATCGAGGAAGTACCAACGAATAGATGTGGCTTCGCGAAAGGTGAAAGCCATTTCTGACCGATCCCGCGCCACCGCCATCACTGGCAAGTCACAACACTAACAGGCAGGTTCTCGCTCGCCGCGCCGAGTCTCTCGCGCGATGCCGTAGTGATGGAGCCGCCCGGCGGTAAGCATTCCGATTGCCCCATCCCTCCGCCTTCCATTTGCGGCGAGCCATTGTTGAACGACTGCCACGTGATGACGACCGAGGCGCCGCAATTGTTGATCAAGTCGGTGTAGTCGAGTCCCAGTTTGGCGTTCTTCCCGCGATATTCGCGGTCGATGCAGTCGGTCGAAAGCTCGCTCGGCTCGAAGCGGGACGCGGCTGGGGACGCCGCGCGATCGCCCGCAGCGCCAGCCGAGGCATGCGCCAGAAGAACCACGAGAAGCACTGCAAGTTGGCCGTTAGCCAGATTGCGGGAAGCTGTCATTTCTTCACCTCGTTTTCGGGTGTCGATCATCATCAGTTAGCTTCCCGCAGAAGCTGGCGTCAAGCGTCAGGCGCTACCTTACGTGGGCAAACAGACAGTTTCGCCCACCTTGTTATTGAGGAATTCGAAATGACCTGAAGGCCGCCCGCGATACTCACAAGGCTTGCACCTGCACCGCGGGTCCAGGCGCGCCGCCCACGCTGGGAGCAATCACGAGGTATCGGCGGTGGTCGGTAACGCCAGGTGTGCCCGGCGCGCCAGGCGTGACCACTTGGCGAATCTGGCCTAGCGTGTTGACGATCGCAGATCCCGCCGGATTGGTCTTGAAGCTCGCGAGCACGTCAATGCGGCCGCTGCCGTCCGCGTGGTCCGATAGACCGAGAAAATACGGCTGCCCCGCCTGCAATCCCGTCACCGCAGCCTGCAGCACCTGCAGCAATCCCTGATCGAACAACGCCACCGACGTAGGCGCATTGCCCTGGCCGGCGGCAGCGCCACCCACCGGAATCAGCGCCACGTGCGTCGCCTCGCCCGCCGTGCCGAGCGGTTGCGTGTTTGCCGTGCCGTCGCCATCGGGAACCGCATCGGGCACATACGCCACCGCTTGTGGCGCCTGGCCCACCGGCACCGTGGCGATGACCTTGTTGGTCAGCGTGTCGATTGCCGTGATTGCATCGCCGTTTTCGAGGCCCACATAGACGCGTGTGCCGTCGCCAGACGGCCAGATGCCATGCGGCAGGCTGCCGACATCAATGGTCGCCACCTGCGAGAAATCGTCGGTACGGAACACCTTGATCCGGTTCAGGCCGCCCACCGTCACGTACGCAAACATGCCGTGGGCGTTCTGCACGATGTTCACGTGATTGGTGATGGGGCCCGTATCGATCGTTTTCAGCAGCGCAAACGGCGGGCGGGCGTCGAACACCTGAGTCTTGCCCACATCCTTGAGCGTGAACCAGACCTGCCGGCCATCGGGCGTCGCCGCAATGTTCGGGCAGAATGGGCTCGCCTGCGTGACCTTCGCCACAACCTTGTGATCGGCGACCGAAACGACATCGGTTTCCGGGTTGAAGGACGAGCAGATATACCCGTACTTACCATCCGGCGAGAAGATCTGCATGCCAGGCCCGGCCGGCACGACAATGCGCGTCTTCTCTTCGAAGGTCTTGCCGTCGAGCACATCGACGTAATTCTCGCCGCGCACCGTCACCCACACCTCGTTGCCGTCGGGCGTGAAAAATGCCTCGTGCGGAGAGCGCCCCACGTAGGTCACGTGCTTGACGGAATTGGTTGGTGTATCGATAAACGTCACCGAGTTCGAGCCGATCGAGACAATGGCCAGCGTGCGGTGGTCAGGAGAAAAGCCCATTCCGTGCACGAGCAACTGACCGTGATAAAGCGGGCTGAAGTTGGCCGGCGCCGGATCCCCGAGCCGAATGACGCCGACCAGCCGATTGGCAGCGGGATCGATGACCGAAACGGTGTTCGAAAACTGATCAGACGAATAGACGCGGTCCCGATGGCTGACTGGAATATCGGCGCCCGATAGTGAACCTGGGACCTGCCCCGCCTGCGCGAACGTTGAGGCAACCAGCGCCGCAACAGCCATGGCCGCGCGAGGAATGAGGTTGTATTTCATGACATTGTCTCCTGCGTCGTGACGCGAATGAGTCGGCGGTTCAATGGGACATCGGCGTGGGCGCAGCGCTCGAGTCATGCACCGCCAGGTGCATGGCGACGATCTCCTGCTGTTGTTCGACCACGATCTCCTGAGCGATCCTGCGTAGCTGTTCGTTGTGGCCGTGCCGCAGTTCCGCCATCGCCATGTCGATCGCGCCCTGGTGGTGTGGAATCATCGTTGCGACGAAATCGCGGTCGACGTCGCCCGTGGGCCGCGCCGCCATTCCGGCCATCATCTTCGTCATGGCCGCGTCGTTTTCCGAAAGAAACGAGCCCTCTTCACTGTTGCGAGACGATGCCGCGTCACTCGACGGCGCGGCGCATAGACCGGCCAGAGACAGCAAGGCCGCACCGCTCACCGTGGCTCGCAAAACGAGTCGAATTGCTGAGTTCATGACGTGCTCTCCGTATTGGTCGAATCAGATCGATTCAGGTCGAATCGTGTTCGACGTGAAGGCAAACAACGGACTAGCCGATTTACTCCATGCAGACCAAATTTGAATTGCGAATTGAGCGGGCGCCAAACGTTGGCAAACGCTTCCCGACTCACGAACCTGACGCGGGCCTCGCACAAATGGAATAACTTCGCCGATCGCGCGTTCGCCCCGTCAAGTTCGCGTATGCGGGCGTACCATCAGTGCACAACGCGTGAAGGTTGCAGATTAGCCGCTTCGCAGCGGCGGGGAGCGCTCCATGGCCACGGACATTGGGCTTCACGACCAGGGACGACAGTTGTTGCCGTTTCGCGAGTCCCTATTGGCGATGCTTGGCGTTGCGTCGGTCTCGATGCTGATCGCGCTCGACCAGACCATTGTTGGCACCGCGCTGCCGCGCATCGTCGCGGAACTCAAGGGTTTCGATCTCTACGCTTGGGTTGCGACGGCCTACATGCTTGCGTCGGTCATCACGATTCCGATCTTCGGGCGTCTGGGCGATCTGTTCGGCCGCAAGCCATTCATGCTGGCAGCGATCATTCTCTTCACCCTCGCCTCGGTGCTCTGCGGAATGGCGACCAACATGCTGTTTCTCGTGATCGCGCGCGGCCTGCAAGGCATTGGCGGCGGCATCATGATGGGCACAGTGTTCGCGACCGTCGCCGACCTGTTCCCCGATCCGCGGCTACGTCTGCGTTGGCTGGTGTTCGTCACCTCGGCGTTTGGCATTGCGAACATGGTCGGGCCAACGCTCGGAGGCATGCTGACCCAGCATGGAAGCTGGCGTCTCGTGTTTTTCGTCAACGTGCCGGTGGGTCTGGTCGCGCTCTTCTTCGTGTACGCTTTCCTGCCGCATCTGCACCATGCCCGCGAAGGCGCGCGGCTGCGCCTCGACTGGCTCGGCGCATGCGTCGTCGCCGTCACGTTCGGCGCGCTGCAACTCGCCATCGAGCTTTTGCCAAGGCAAGGTTGGACGACTTCGACGATCGTGCTCGCCGTGATCGTGCTGGTCTGTTCGCTGACGCTTTTCTTCTGGGAAAAGCGCATGGGCTATCCAATCATCCCCGTGGACATGCTGCTCGACCGCAAGCTCGGCCCGCTCTTTGCGATGTCGGTGCTCGGCGGGTTCGCATTGTTCTCGCTCGTTTTCTACGTGCCGCTGCTGTTCCAGGGCGGCTATGCGATGTCGCCTCGCTCCTCGGGCATGCTGATCACGCCGCTCCTGCTCGGCACGACGGTCGGCAGCTTCGTGAACAACCGCCTGGTCACGCGCATCCGGCGCGCCAACGCAATCCTCTACGTCGGCTTCGCGCTCTCTGCGTTCGCGAGCCTCGCGGTGGTCGTGCTGCGAGGCAACGAGCCGCACCTCGTGTGGATGGCGTGCATGGGCGCGAGCGGACTGGGGCTGGGCCTCGTCGGCACGAGCCTCACGGTCTGCTCGCAGCAGATCGTCTCGCGAGACCACATCGGCGCGGCCACGGCCATGCTGCAATCGCTGCGCACGTTCGGCGGCATGCTCGGCACGGCGATGACAGGTGCGCTGCTCGGGCACCTCTACACGATGGGCGTGAATCGCTCGCTGGACTCATACCAGGCGACGCAGTGGTTCAAGTCGTTTGCGAGCCCCGAACTGCTCGTGGACCGCGCCGACCAGGCCGCGCTGATCAGCCGCCTCGTGAGCGCCGGGCACGCCGGCGACGCGATGATGAACTCGGCGCGAAGCGCGCTCGTGGATTCGATCCACATGGGCCTCGTCGTCGCCGCCGTGGCTGCGCTAGCCGGCCTGTGCCTCGCCTGGTTCGTGCCGCCCGTGCGGGTTGGCTATCTCGATGTATCGGTCGACGTCCAGGTTTAGCGGGCCTGCCAATTCGAATCGGGTGCTTAGCTGCGCTTGTGCAATTGCTGCTCGCTTGCGCTTGCCTTAAATGCGCCAGAAGATCCCCCGAGGATTCGTATAACTAACTATTCATCGAAAAATCGAGCCACGTGCAGACGATCTCCCAAGACGATGTCGAGCGCGTGGATCATTTTCGTCACGCCCGGCTGCGTCAGCCCCCCGCTTCCCTAAACGAGCGTTGCCCAAGAGAGAACGATATGTGAACTTTGTTGCTCTTGCTATACAGCCATGCTCCGGTCACGATGGCGTTGACCGGTTTGCACATCTTCGCGCATCGCGACCATTCGCCAACAAGCTCTTCCGCGTGGCACCGGACAAATCAAGGAGTCTGCAATGCTTTTGTATCTATCGACGTGGACCGAAATTGAGCAGTACCTGAAGCGCAGCCGCACGATTGTCGTGCCGATCGGCTCGAACGAGCAGCACGGGCCGACGGGGCTCCTCGGCACCGACTGGCTGTGCCCTGAGATCATCGCCCGTGAAGCCGAAAAGGCCGCCGACATTCTCGTCGCTCCGACATTCAATATCGGCATGGCCCAGCACCATCTCGCCTTTCCCGGCACCATCTCGCTGCGTCCGTCCACGTTCATCGCGGCGATCGGCGACTGGATCCGTTCGCTGGCCGTGCACGGCTTCGAGAAGATCCTGTTTCTCAATGGCCACGGCGGCAACATCGCGTCCATCGAGGCGGCGTTCTCCGAGGTCTATGCCGAAGCGAGTTTCGCGAAGCGCCACGCGGGCTTCGCGCTGAAGCTCTGCAACTGGTGGGACCTGCCGGGCGTGGGCGAGCTTGCACGCGAGCAGTTCCCGAGCGGCCACGGCGCGCATGCGACGCCGTCCGAGATCGCCATTACGCAGTGGGCCTTGCCCGAGACGATCAAGTCGGCCGAGTATTCGCCGCAGATCGCGCCGTCGGGTCCGATCCGCGAAGCCCTCGATTTCCGTGCACGTTACAAGGACGGCCGCATGGGCTCCGATCCGAACCAGGCCTCGCAGGAAAAAGGCGGCGCGCTCGTCAAGCTGGCCGCAAAGAGCCTCGTGCAGGAAGTGGACGCCTTCAGCCGCGAGGCCATGCCGGCCTGAATTCACAGGAGCAACATATGAGTCGACACGATATCAATGAAAAGCTGCGAGCGCTCGGCATCAGCCTGCCCACGGTTAGCGCGCCGGCTGCCGCATACGTCATGGCCGCGCAGAGCGGCAACACGGTTTATCTTTCCGGCCACCTCGCGAAGCGGGATGGCAAGGTGTGGGTGGGCAAGCTCGGCGAATCGATGAGCACCGACGAAGGCCGCGTGGCCGCGCGCGGTGGCGATCGACCTGCTGGCGACGCTCAACGCGCACGTGGGCGATCTGAATCGCGTCACGCGCATCGTGAAGGTGATGAGTCTCGTCAACTCGATGCCCGACTTCACGGAACAACACCTCGTGACGAACGGCGCGTCGGAACTGCTGGCCGAAGTGTTCGGCGACAGCGGCAAGCACGCGCGCTCGGCGTTCGGCGTGGCGCAGATTCCGCTCGGCGCCTGCGTCGAGATCGAATTAACCGTAGAAGTGAGTTGAGACGCGCGCGGCCCCAGCGTGACGCACAATCGACATCGAGCCCTCGAGCGGCAACACGCCGCTCTAGGGCGAACACACGTTGATAGCGCTTTACAGACGTGACGCCAGGAGTCGGATGCCGGCAAACGCGAATACCACGGCGAGGCACCCTTCCATGGCACGGCGAGTCCGCACGTAAAACCTGCGCGCGGACCCCGTCGAGAAGAGCAGCGCATAGCTGCCGAACACCAGACATCCGATGGCCGCACAGCCCACAACTAAAGCACTATGGGCAGGCCCCTTGCCGTTCGACGATAAGGCGACAATTGAAACCCACACGAGGATGGCTTTGGGATTCGTGAGATGGAGCATCAAGCCGCGACAGACCGCCAAAAATCTTGACCGCAGTAAGTGATCGCCTATTCGCAATTCAGTAACGGGGTGAAACTTTCAATTCTCCCTAAACTCGGCCATTTTCCGCATCTGCAAGCGCCTGGGCAGACGGTGAACGAAGTTCGGGCCGCATTCGGCGCGGACAGCAACCCCATGAATGACTAGAATATTTCGGCCGTGTTTCATTTCAACTACCATTTAACATGAGCGTAATAATTTAGTAATTAGGGAGTAATCGAGGGTAAGCATAATTCGCCGCCGTCAGTGAGGAATCACCACACAGCCCCAACCACGACGACGGAGCCCTCAGCATGTCCGCATCACGCCACCGAATTTCGCTGCCGCTACGCCTGGCAGTACTGACCAGTATTGCCGCACTTGCCGCCTGTGGCGGCGGCAATAGCGATCCCGCTACCACCGCCGCGGTTCCCGCGCCGCCCGCCGATCCCGGCTTCGTCGACAACGCGCCGATTCCCGACGTGCCCGCTTTCGTCGACAACATCGCGACCAACCAGCGTGGCGACGCGCGTTACGCCACGCTCGCGACCAATGCGGGCGTGCGCGTGGTGGCGCGCTTTCTCGATCTCTGGCAGCCCCTTACGCTGCTCGTGGACGCAGGCGTTTCTGCGCCCGCCACCGGCACGTTCCCCGCAGTCGTGCAATCGACGTGGACGGGCGTGCCCACCGACGGCACGCCCAACGGTACGATCCTGAACAGCACCGTGCTGAACACGAACATCCAGTACGTTGTGACCGCAACGACCCAGCGCACCCAGACGCAAGCCGACGCGGCTTACTACGACGACCGCCGCGGCAAGGGCTACAGCGTGACAGACGGCATGGGCCCGCTCACCGCCGCATGGCGCTCGGCCGCGCAGCAAACCACGAGCATCACGTCGATTCCCGCGGACGCCACCACGACGCTCTACAACGACTCGGGCAACAACACTGGCGTGGGCAGCACGACCAACGCGTCCTTCGGCAAGGTAGTCGACCTGCTCAACACGATGGGCAACAACGCCTCCACCGAACCCGCCAAGCGCTTCTACAAATACGCGCGGCCGTTCCGCTGGAGCACGAGCGTCGTGGTCGATCCCACGCTCGTGCCGGCTATCAGCACGACGCCTTCCACGGACGGCGGCTTCATCAGCGGCCACGAAGCCGAAGCCATGCGCGACGCGATGACGATGGCCTGGCTCGTGCCCGAGCGTTACCAGGAAATGGCGAGCCGCGGCCTCGAACTCGGCGAAAACCGCATTCTCGCGGGCATGCATTCGCCGCTCGACGTGATCGGCGGCCGCATGTTCGCGCTGGCCGCCACGGCCGCGAATCTCTACGATCCCGCGAACGCCACGCTCAAGAGCACGGCCTACGCGCAAGCGCACAGCGCACTCGAACAGGCCACCGGCACGAGCGCCACGACCTTCCCGGCCTTTGCGCATTCGGGCACGGCCGCAACCGACCGCTTTGCCGACTATGCGACCAACAAGTCGGAATTCGCGCGCCGCATGACGTTCGGCTTCAGCCAGATCGAATCGACTGAAGCGCCGCCCGTCGTGCCCAAGGGCGCCGAGGTGCTGCTCGAAACGCGCTTCCCGTACCTGAGCGCAGATCAGCGTCGCGTCGTGCTGAAGACGACCGAAATCGTCTCGGGCTATCCGGTCATGGACGATGCCGAAGGCTGGGGCCGCCTGAACATGTTTGGCGCTGCGGATGGTTATGGCGCTTTCAACGGCAACGTGATCGTGGCAATGGACGCGACCCAGGGCGGCTTCAACGCCGCGGACACCTGGCGCAACGACATTGCTGGCTCGGGCAAGCTCACGCTGCAAGGCAGCGGCACGCTCACGCTCGCGGGCAACAATAGCTACGCGGGCGGCTCGCAGGTGAGCGGCGGCGTGCTCGCCGCAGCGTCGGCCACGGCCTTCGGCAACGGCGACGTGTACGTTGGATCCGGCGGCGGCGTGAGCGTCGCGACGAGCGCACCGCTGACGGTGGCGGGCAAGTACACACAGCTCGACGGCACGACGCTCGAACTCGACATCGACGGCAACGGCGGCGGACGCGTGCGCGTGGGCGGGCAGATCACCGTGGCGGGCGGCACGCTGCACGTGAGGTTCGTGAACGGCTACGCGCCGAAAGCGGGCGATACGATCGACGTGATCGACGGCAGTGGCACATCGGTAAAATTCGCCACGGTCACCGTGGATGGCTTCAAGGCCACGCCCGTCTATTCTTCGAGCGGCGTTGCGGTGAAGCTCTCGGCTTCGTGAGGTAGCCGCGCAGCAAGGGACGGGCGTAACGCATCAGCAGCGACTTCAGAAACGATGCCGCACGCCCGCCGCCACGAGCACCTGATTACGGCCGCCCGATGGGTCGCAAGTGTTGATCATCGCAAACGCACCGGATGAAGCGCGCTGATAGATCGCCTCCGTATAAATGTCCGTGCGCTTCGACAGTTGATAATCGGCCTGCAGCGCGCCCTGATGCCAATGCGCTGAGGTCGCGCCGGTGTAGGCATACATGCCCGCCAGCGAGAACGCGGGCGTCACCTGCCAAAGCGCATTCGCTTCGTAGTTGCTGAACGCGATCGATGGCAACGGCGCGCCGCCTTCGGCCTCGCTCACGCCGGTATGGATCGAGCGTGACCAGGCCGCGCCGAGCGTCACATCGCCGAGAACGTAGCTCATGCCCGCGCCGATGGTGTCTTCGCGCTGCACCGCAACCTCGGTCGGCACGAGGCCCGCGCCCGGCAGCACCGACGTATCGTATGCGCCCACGGAAGAGGCGCCGCGCCCGTCGATGTGCATCCACGCCACGCCGGCGCTGAACCCGCCGCCGTCGTAATGAGCACCGAATCCGTAGGCACGGTTCTGCGCGAAACGCCCTGCGGCGTTCGAAAACGCATACATTGCGCCGGCGCTAAAGCCGCCATATGTTGCGCTTGCAACCTTTACGGCGTTCGAGGCGAGCCATGAATTGTTGGCGTTGTCGTTGTCGAACGGATGCGCGAATGCCGTCCCGCCCGCGCCGCCTGTTAGCGTGAACGGGGCGAAGTAGTCGTGCATCGTATCGTACTGACGGCCGAGCGTGATCGTGCCAAACCGTTCGGATTGCAAACCGACATAGAACGGATGGTCGTCGAACGCCTCACCGGATGTGACAGAGAAGCCGCGCTCGAGGCGAAAGATCGCGGCATTGCCGCCGCCGAGATCCTCGGTGCCTTGCAGGCCCCAGAAACTGCCATCGATAAGGCCCGATCCCGCGCGATACTGGGTGCGGCCGCCAACGTTGCTGACATAGTCGACGCTCGCGTCCATTTCGCCGTACAACGTGACCTGCTGCGCCGATGCGCCAGTGCCAGTGAATGCCAAAGCCGCCCCACCGAGAACGGCCAGAATGTTCTTGTTCATCAGTCTTCTTGTTTGTGTATGGGGAGAATGCATGGACTGAGTCGCGCACCTACGCGCAAAAAACAGCCGAAAGGATAACGTAAGTTGCAGGGAAGGCCAAACCGGGTGTTTTTGCCACACCAGCCAGTCAAAGGTTGACGCGCCGAATGCGCGGCCATTACCCTTGCGCGCTGATGGTTCCCGGCGACGGGATCAAAAGGGAACGCAGTGCGAGACTGCGGCTGCCCCCGCAACTGTAAGCGGCGAGTCCATGCCAGAGAGGGCCACTGGGAAACCGGGAAGGCCGGCAGCGGATGTCGACCCGCGAGCCAGGAGACCTGCCATCAGCCGAGTCCAGCAGCCGCAGCGGGCGGGGATCCCCGATGCGCAAGCACCGCCCATGCGGCGGTCGCCGTTGCAAGGACAGCCCTATACAGGAGCTGTTTCCAGCCACCACAACATGAAGTTTCGCCAATTCGTTTTGACTTCCGCCGCGCTCGCCTGTGCGTGGCAAACCGCGTACGCCGCCAACGCATCGCCCACCGAGGCGCAGCAGCAAACCAGCGACGACACCACGTTGCCCAATATCCTCGTCGTGGGCGACACGCAGCATCTGCCGCAATCGTTCGACCAGCGCTACGCGAGCACCCAGGTGCTCACGCGCGAGGATCTCGAGCGCGTCTCCCCCGCCGACCCCAGTATCGCGCAGGCGCTCGCCACGCTGCCGGGCGTCACCGTCTCGCAGACCGGCGGCCCGGGCTCGTACACGGGGGTGAGCATCCGCGGATCGTCGGCTGACCAGGTGGCCGTGTTCATCGACGGCATACGCGTGGGCTCCGTCACCACCGGCACGCCTGAATGGGCCGACCTCGCGACCGCCTCGTTCGACCGCGTCGAGGTGATCTCGGGCCCTGCCGCCGCCTCGTTCGGCGCGGACGCCGTGGGCGGCGTCGTGCAGCTCTTCACGCGCCATGCGTCGAACCAGCCGAACCAGACCACGGTGTCGTTCGGCGGCGGCTCGAACAAGACCTTCGACACGCAGGTGCGCACCTCGGGCACGATCGGCTCGACCGGACCGCTTTCCGCATTGAGCGGCCTCACCTATTCGCTGGGCCTGCACGACTACAACACGGCGGGCATCGACGCAACGCAGCCCTGGGCTTACGGCCACGAAGACGGCCGCAACCCGTACCATGCGCAGAACCTGGACGCGCGCCTTGGCTACGCGCACGACAACTGGTCGATCTCGACCTTCGCGCTCTACCACCGCTCCGATCTCTCGTACGACAACGCAGGAGGCAACGACCGCCAGCGCGACAACCAGCTAACGACCGGCCTTGCGTTCCACCTCGACATCACGCCGACCACGCAGTTCGACCAGTCCGTGGGCTACGCAACAGATCGTCAGTTCCTCTATTCGAACGACCCGACGATCCCGACCGATGAGATCGACTCGACGCGCTTTTCCACTTCCACGTCGATCACGCATCAGGAAACGGGCCACACGCTCTTTGGCATGCCGCTCGAAGGCGAAACCAAGCTCGCCTACGACTACACGCGCGAGCTGGCGTTCCTGCCTGTGGATGTGCCGAGCGGCCTGCCCGCGCGCAACGATTCCGCGGTCTCGATGCATCAGTCGACCACGCTCGGACCGCTCACGCTGTTCCTGGCGGGGCGGCACGAGATCGTGCAGGGGCAATCAGTGAATACGGGCAATGTCGCGCTCTCGTGGGCGATCACGCCGGTCTACACGGCGCGCGTTTCGTATGGCAATGCGTTCCGCCTGCCCACGTTCAACGACCTTTACTATCCGAGCTATTCGAACCCCGACCTGCTGCCCGAGCGCAGCGACTCGGTCGAAGCCGCGCTCGATGCGACCACGTCGATCGGCACGTTCACGGCGGCGGTGTACGACACGCGCGTGCACGACCTCATCACCTACAACTCGCAGACCTTCCTGCCTGTGAACGTGGGCCGCGCGCACATTCAAGGGCTCGACCTCACATACAAAGGCACGCTCGGCAAGTACACGCCGGTGAGCCTCACCGTGGGGATTCTGAATCCGCAGGACGTGACCGACCAGACCTGGCTCAATCGCCGCCCGCGCCAGACGGTGAGCCTGAGCGTGGATCACACGTGGGACGAGTTCCAGCTCCACGCGCTGAGCACCGGCGTCTCGCTGCTGTACAACGGCTCGACGTTCGACGACCAGCTCAACACGATCTACCTGCCTTCGTGGACGACGGTGAGCCTGCGCGCGTCGTACAAAGTCAATGCGCATCTCGCGCTTTCGGCCACGCTTGCGAACGTGTTCAACCGGCAGTACGTGAGCGCCTACGGGTACAACACGCTCGGGCGCACGGCGTTTGGCAAAGTTACCTATACGTTCTGACGCCCTGCGCGCCTAGCCTTCGCGTTTCGGTCGCCGCACCGCGCGAATCTTCCCGGTGTTGCCGCCGCCGCAGAAGAACTGCTCGCCGCCATCGGACTCCAGCCCAGAAACGGCGGTTCCGGGCGGCATATCGAGCTGTTCCAGCACTTCGCCCGTACCCGGATCGATGCGCCGCAAATCGCTCTCATCGCCTTCCCAGGTGCCGTGCCACAGCTCGCCGTCCACCCACGTCACGCCGGTGACGAAGCGGCTCGATTCGAGCGTGCGCAAGATCGCGCCCGTCTGCGGATCGACCTGATGGATCTTGCGCTCGCGATACACCCCGACCCAGAGCGTGCCGTCCGCCCACGCAAGGCCCGAGTCGCTGCCACCACCGGGCGCGGGAATCGTGGCGAGCACGCGGCCCGTTTCGGGGTCGATCTTGTGGATGCGGTCCTCGGCGATCTGAAACAGATGCCTGCCGTCGAAGGCCGTGCCCGCGTGCGCCGCGATGTCGATCGAGCGCTGCGTCTGGCCGCTCACAGGATCGAGCGACGCAATGCGCTCGCCCACGGCGAACCACACGTGCTTGCCATCGTACGAGACCCCGCCCACCTTCTCGATGCCGGGAAAAGGGCCGTACTCGCGGACGACTTCGGCGGTCGATCGTTTCATGACTTCCTCCTTGAATGAAGGGACAGGCGTTCATCCTAATCGCCCGGCAGCGGCGCGGGGAGTAACAAGGTCGTCGCGAATCCGGGAACGGGCGGCGTGGTCCAGCGGCGCGCGCGGCCGTAGCCGAACGACTGCACCTTGTCCGCCGCCGCAAGCGAATCGAGCGCGCGCTGCACGGTGCGCTGGCTCGCGCCAAGCGCAAGCGCCAGCGCCGAACTCGACCACGATTCGCCGTCGGCGAGAAAAGCCAGCACGGCTGCGTGCTTCTCTTCCACCGGACGCGCCAGCACCACCACTTCGCTCGCGTGGCGCGGCGCGAGTGCGAAGCCCTGCTGGGTCGCACCGATATCGGCTACGTCGCGCATCAGCGTACGCAGGCGGCCAATTTCCACGCGCAGGCGCGCGCGGTGCGTTTCGTCGGCGTGCTTCGTGCGAAAGGCGCGCTCGATGAGCGCGTCGCGCGCAACGTCGGCGGGCCACGCCTCGGCGAGCGCGCGGGCGAGCACGAACAGCACGGGCCGTCGCGCAAGCTCGATGACCGTCGCCCCCTCGCGCGCGACGTAGCGGCACGCGTCCACGACGAGCGCCTTCGAGGCGAGCAGCGCCTCGACATCCTCCAGCAGCAGCACCCGCTCTTCGCCCCGCGCGATGAGGCGCGCAGCCGGCGAGGTCAACAACCGCGCAGCGCTCTCGATCTCGGCGCTCAGCGCCGCGATGCCGGCCTCGCGCGCGGCGCGTGCGGCCTCGGAGAGCGCCCGGCGTGCCGCCTGCGATTGAATGCGCCGCATGGCAATGCCAGCAGCGATCAGTTCGTGCGCTGCACGCAACGCGGGCGGGAGCGGCGCCGGGTTGACTTCCGCGAGCATGGCCCCAGCCTCGTCGAGCCGGCCGATGAGCAGCAAACGGCGAATTTCCAGGTAGCGCGCATGCGCGGCGTTGAGGCGGTCGCCATGAGATTCGAGCGTTTGCCGCGCTGCAGCGAGCGTATCGGTCGGCCAGCCGAGATCGCGCGATGCAAGCGCGATTTCGGCCTCGGCGACAACGCAGCGCGCGCGGGCCACGGCCTCGCGCGAACCGAAGCCGCGCGCGGCGCTGCGCAGCAGCGCTTTCGCGCGCGCGAAGTCGCCAAGCTGCGCCATGGCGATGCCGCGCAGCGCGAGCGCGGGCGCGTCGTCACGCAACGCGACCCGGTTCAGCGCGCCGAGCGGGTCACCGGCCGCGAGCGCGCGCGCCGCCGACGTGATCAGCGAATCCATGGTCATGCGAATCCCGCCACACTTGTCACTCCCCCTCCTCCTGGGTCCGGACCTAATCTAACACGGCGATCAAATGCATCATCGATCGAACGCCGCGGCGGCACCCACAGCACGCCGCCACCCTTGTGAATCCATAGGAGGACCAGGCAATGGCAACCCATACCACAGGAACGCGCGAAGACTGGCTTGCAGCACGCATCGAACTGCTCGCAGCCGAGAAGGAACACACACGGCGCGGTGACGCACTGGCGCAGCAACGCCAGGCGTTGCCGTGGGTACGCGTCGATAAAACGTATCGCTTCGAAACCGAAGATGGCAGCACCACGCTCGTCGATCTTTTCAAGGGGCGCTCGCAACTGCTCGTTTATCACTTCATGTTCGGGCCGGATTACGCGGCGGGCTGCCCGTCGTGTTCCTCGATTGCGGACGGTTTCGACGGCATCGCCGTCCATCTCGCGAATCACGATGTGCGGCTCATGGCTGTCTCGCGCGCGCCGCTCGCGAAACTGCTGGCCTACCGCAAGCGCATGGGATGGCATTTCCCGTGGGCCTCGTCGAGCGGCAACGACTTCAACTTCGATTTCAACGTGTCGTTCACCACGGCGCAGCAGCGCGCGGGCGACATCGAATACAACTACGCGCGCAGCGGCCACGCCATGGACATGAACCCGCCGCCCGCGCCCGTTGCCGAGTTCGCAGCAAGCTGCGGCACCGACGCCGCGACCTATACGCGCGACCGTCCTGGCCTCAGCGCATTCGTGCTGGAGGACGGCGTGGTCTATCACACGTACTCGACCTATGCGCGCGGCCTGGATGGCGTGTGGGGCATGTACCAGTGGCTCGACCGCGCGCCGAAGGGACGCAACGAGGCCGGCATCTGGTGGCACCGGCACGACGAGTACGCGGAAAGCTGAGGCGCATCATGGATAACGTCGGCATAACGGTGGGGCGGCACAGCGGTGCGCCGCGTGCGATCTTCTTCGGCGTTGCGGCGCTCGTGTTTGCGGCGAGCGCGACGGTCACGTTTGTGTGGTGCGCTTCGATGGACGCGATGGGCGGCACGCCCATGTCCGGCGGCTGGACGATGTCCGCGCTCTGGGCACCCATGTGCGGACGCACCTGGCTCGACGCCGCCGTATCGTTTGCCGGCATGTGGAATGTGATGATGGTCGCGATGATGCTGCCTGCGGTCGCGCCGGCTTTGTGGCGGTATTTCGAGGCGGTGGGAGAGCGGCCCGCCGCGCAGGCGGGTGGGATGACGGTGATGGCCGGGTTTGGGTACTTCCTTGTGTGGCTTGCCGTTGGGGCGCTCGTGTTTGCGGCGGGTGCGCAACTTACCGCACTTGCGGTCGCGGCGCCTGCGTTGTCGCATACCGCGCCGGCCGTGGCGGGTGTTGTCGTCGTGATTGCGGGCGTGCTGCAATTCTCGGCGTGGAAAGCGCGGTGGCTTGCGTGCTGCGGGAACGTACCGTCGTGCGGACATGCGCGGCTCGATGTACAGGCGGCGCTGCGTCATGGCTTAAGGCTCGGTCAGCACTGCCTGTGCTGTTGCGGGAATTTGATGGCGGCGCTGCTTGCCGCCGGTGTGATGGATAGGCCCGCGATGGCTTTGGTCGCTGCGGCCATTGCTGCGGAAAGGTGGATGCCGGGTGGCGCGAGAGTCGCGCGCGGGGTGGGTGCTGCGGCGATTGCGGTGGGGGTGGTGATGGTGGTACGGGCGCTGACTGCATAAAAAAATCGCCGTTCCGCACCCGCGAAACGGCGATAAAACGCTCCGACTCTAACGTCGAACTCACGCCTCCAGACTCGCGCCTGCACACGAGTCTGATCGACGCTCCAGACTGTTATTAGCAGTCCGGAGTAACAGCAAGAGGCCGACTGGAGTCAACCTCCGCGCTGCTGGGCAGAGCACGGCCTGACCAGGGAGACCCCGGCCTCACCGCACTCCGCGCCTCTTGTCGCGGCTTACATGCCGCCCAAAGGTTTTTGAACCGTCAGCTTGTTTGTCACCGAGGTCACGCCGGGGACGCCCCTGGCGATCTCGGCGGCTCTGTCGACCTGCGCGGCATCCGTGACCGTGCCATTCAGCGTAATCGCCCCATTCTTGGCAGTAACGCCAATACTGCCGCCGTGAATTTCCTTGTGCTTCGCAATCGCCTTGTATACCGCGCGCCGCAGCTGGGTGTTGCTGGGTGCCGCCGGTGCCGCGGCGCTGGTCGCCGCCGAGGCCGTAGCGCTCGGCGCGCTGGCGTCGGTCTGGGCCGACGCGTTCAGGGACGCCGTGGCGAGCAACGTGACGAGTGCAAAACTGAGGGTTTTGGTAAGTGTATTCATTCCCTACTCCAGTGATTGGCCGGACGCGACTTAGAAGGTATGGCGCAGACCGAAGTTAACAGCCGTGGTATTGCGACCCGGGGCGACAGGCGTGCCGTAGATGAGCTCCTGGTTCATCTGCCCGCGGTTGGACACATAACCGGCTTGAGCATAAACCTGCGTGCGTCTCGTGAGGCTGTAGTCGGCGCCGATGACGTAGGCGGTCGACTGGTTCGCATTGTTCCGGTTGTCCTTCAGGTAGTACACGCCCGATGTGACGTCGAACGCCGGCGAGAAGCGATAGCCAAGACCGCCCGTCCACATGTCGAAATCACCGGAGACAGCAAATGGCTTCGGTGCCCCATTCGTGTTGGCCGGATTGCGACCGTTGGCGAACGAGCCAGAGACCGAGAAACCGTGCCACGTGTATTTCGCGCCGAAATAGACGAAGCGATTGTTGTTCTGGCCGGTTGCCGGAGTGGCAGTCGGCGGGCTCGAGTACGCGTACGGGTTCGCGTCGTGACCGTTGTAATAAACGGCATCGGCGTTCAGGCCAAAGCCCGAGTACTTGAGGATGGCCGACTCGCGTGTACCGCCCTGGATCTGCCCTGCCACGCCACCGGGCGCGTATTCAAGTGCAGTAGAAAGACCGTAAAACGACGGCGAGTTGTAGACGATCGCATTGTCGTCATAGAGCGCGCCAATCTGGGCGTTCGTGTTGTTGCCCGCCCAGCCGGACATCGTGTTCATGGTCAGCCAGGCTGTCAGCGTGCTCCCGAAGTACTGCGCATTGCGCACGTCCGTTTCGGCCATCGCGTAGGCCATCGGCGCAAACTGGCGGCCGAAGTCGATCTTGCCGAACGGGCCCGACACGCCAACCGTGGTGACCTGGTTGAAAACCGCAGTGGCAGTCGCCGAACTGTTCAATCCCGTCTGCCCATTGGAGCTGTTGAACGACCCCTGGAGCTTGAAGTTGGCCGCGTATCCGCCGCCAAGGTCTTCCGAGCCCTTCATACCGAAGATGCTCGAGTAGATGCCGCCGTCCTTGAGCGCAAAAATAGAGCCCGCGTTGCCGTTGAACAGTTTGCCGCCTATGATCTTGGGCGCGAAGGCATGCTGCGCCGACGTGCTCTGATAAAGCAAGCCAGAGTCCACGACTCCGTAAAGCGTGACCGACGATTGTGCGTGCGCTACGCTGGCGAACAGGGCCAACGCCGCCAGGCTGCCGAACTTCAATTTCATTGCCTCTCTCCGTGTGTGTGGCTTCCAGGTGGTCCCGGCGCCTTTTTTTGTTGCCTATGGGTATAACCTGAAGGGTATTGCGTGAATGAAACTCTGTGACCAGGGGAGTTAACCCGCTTGCAAATAGTGGCCGCCGTATTGGTCGCGCAACTGGTTCTTGAGCACCTTGCCCGTTGCGCCAATCGGCACGGCTTCGACGAACAGCACGGCATCGGGCTTCCACCACTTCGCCACGCGGCCGTCGAAGAACATGAGCAGGTCGTCCGCTTCGAGCGCACTGCCCGGCTTCTTCACGATCAGCAGCAGCGGGCGCTCGTCCCACTTCGGGTGGTGCGCCGCGATGCACACTGCTGTCGCGACTTCCGGGTGCAAGCTCGCAACGTTTTCAATGTCGGCGGAGCTGATCCACTCGCCGCCCGACTTGATGACGTCCTTGCTGCGATCCACGATTTGCATGAAGCCATCGGCATCGATCTTCGCCACGTCGCCGGTCGGGAACCAGCCGTCCTGCAGCGGCGAAGCATATTCGCCGCCAAAGTATTCGTTTGCGACCCAGTGGCCGCGCACCTGCAAGTCGCCCGCGGCGTTGCTGCCCCAGGGCAGTTCCTCGCCCGCGGCGTCGACGATCTTCATGTCGATACCGAACACCGAGCGCCCCTGCTTCGCCTGCAGCGCGTAGCGCTCATCGTCGGCCAGTTCGGTCTGGTGCGCCTTGAAACTGCAAACCGTGCCAACCGGGCTCAGTTCCGTCATGCCCCATGCGTGCAGCACGTCCACGTTGTGACGCTTCTGGAACGCCTGGGTCATCGCGGTCGGACACGGCGCGCCGCCGATGATCGTGCGGCGCATGGAGGAGAACGAACCGTCCATCGATTCGACGTGCGAGAGCAAACCTTGCCAGACGGTCGGCACGCCAGCCGACAACGTGACCTGTTCTTCCTCGATCAACTGATACAGCGACTTGCCATCGAGCGCCGGACCCGGAAACACGAGCTTCGCACCGGTCATGCAGGCGATGTACGGCAGGCCCCATGCGTTCACATGGAACATCGGCACCACCGGCAGGATCGCGTCGCGCGCCGAGCAGTTCAGTGCGTCGGGCAGCGCAGCAGCGTAGGTGTGCAGCAGCGTCGAGCGGTGGCTATAGAGCACGCCTTTCGGATTGCCGGTCGTGCCCGACGTATAGCAGAGCGACGAAGCGCTCTTTTCATCGAGCAGCGGCCATTCGAAATCGTCGTTGTGGTTGTCGATCAGGTCCTCATAGCAGAGGAGTCTCGAATCGAGGCTATGGTTGCGCGGCATGTGCGCGCGATCGGTCATGGCGATGAAGAACGTCGGGCTCTTCACGCGCGACGCGACGCTTTCGATCAGCGGCAGGAACGTGAGATCGAAGAAGATCACGCGGTCCTGCGCATGCTCGATGATGTACACGAGCTGATCGGCGTGAAGGCGCGGATTCAGCGTATGCAGCACCGCGCCCGAACCCGATACCGCGAAGTAGAGTTCCATATGGCGGTAGCCATTCCATGCCAGCGTCCCTACGCGCTCGCCCGGCGCGATGACGAGGCTCGACAGCGCATTCGCCATGCGGCGCGCGCGCTGCGCGAGATCCTGATAGCGGTAGCGGTGAATATCGCCCTCCACGCGGCGCGAGACGATTTCGCGCGCGCCGTGATGGCGTTCTGCATGCTTGAGCAGCGAAGCAACCAGGAGCGGTTGCTCCATCATCAGACCTTGCATGGTTTGCTATCCTAAGTAAACTCTATTCGTGTACGGTGTTCGAAAACGTTGCCGCGCGCTTATGCCTGGCTGGAAGCCGGCGTTTCCACGACATTCACCAGCAGCTTCCCGTCTACGGTCCGCACCGGAAAGGTCGTGAGCTTCAGTCCGTCCACACCCGGCATACAGCCGCTGCGCACGTCGAAGCGCAGTCCATGCGCCGGGCAGCGCAGCATGCATCCTTCAAGCGTGCCGCTCGCGAGCGATGCGCCGTTGTGGGGGCACGAATTGTCGACTGCGTGCATCTGTCCGTCGATATTGAACAGCACGATGCTGCGGCCATCGACGAAAACCAGTTTGCGCTGGCCCGGCGCAAGTTCGTCGGCCGTGCCGACCGGTACTTCACGTGTCATTCCCTTTCCCCTCGACTTCCCTCAGCCCGCCTCAGTTCGCGACCGCCAGCGCCATCGCGCCTGCCATCGCTACCGGCGAATACACGCCCGAGAGCGAATAGCCCGTGTTGAACACAAAATACGGCACACCGGTCACCTGCGGGTGGGCGTAGGGCACGCGCTGGCCGGTCGGGTCCGCGATGCGTTCCGATGCATCAATATGCGCCTCGAGGCTCTCTCGCTCGAGTCCGCATTCAAGCCCCAGGCGTTCGAGCACCGCGTAGTCGCCGATGTTCTCGCCTTCCATGAAGTAGGCCTTGAGCACGCGGTCGATCAGCACCGCGCTCTGTTCGCGCGTGCCGCGACTAGCGGCAAACGTGACGAGGTCGTGCGCGGCGGCGGTGTTCGGCATCACGTCGATGCGCTCGAACGCGAACTCGACACCGGCGTCGCGCCCCGCGCGCTGCACCTGCGCACGACGTGCGGCCACCGCTTCGGCGCTGCCGAGACGGTCGCGATAGAACGCCTGATACGGCAGGCCTTCGAGCGGCGTCCACGGCAGCAGCTGATGCGAGCGCCACTGCACACGCACACGCACATCGGGCCGCGAAGTCGCGAAACGCGCGACCGCCGCGTCCAGGTTGCGCTTGCCGATCAGGCACCACGGGCAGATGAAATCGAAGATCGCTTCGATCGTCAGCACGGACGGTTCACCCGCATCGCGGTTCGCCTGCGCCGCCCACTTTTGATCAGACAAGTTCATGAATCAACATCTCGGCCATCGGCCATTCGCCAAAACCCGCTGCGGGATTCAAATGCCCGACTTCACCCAGGTCCACCAGGCTGCTGCCCCAGTCCTCCGCCATCGCCTCCACGCGCTCGAATTGTGCGAGCGGATCGTTGCGGCTAGCACCCACGATGCTCGGGAACGGCAGCGGCTTACGCGGAATCGGCACCCAGCCGTGCTCGACGAGCGTTTCGAACGCCGGATAACCCAGCGGCAGCGGCGTTTCGAGGTCTGCCGGCGCGGCGAGCAGCGCGCCATGAATCTTGCGGCTGTGATGCTGCGCCCAATGCACCGTGATCATCACGCCCGCGCTGTGCGCCACGAGAATGACGGGACCGTCGATCTTCGCGAGCGCAGCGTCGAGCGCGGCTACGCGCGCCGCGCAGCTGAGCTTGTCGTGCTCGAGCGGCGGCACTGAGACTGCGTTGGGCAGTTTCGCCTCCAGCAGCGTTTGCCAGTGCTCCGCCACGTGATCGCGCAACCCCGGGACCATCAAGATGGTCGGTGTGGTTTTTGTCGTCATTTGTTCTGGTCTCCTGCGTGCTTCAGTACGGCTTGTCGCCAATGATGCCGGCGCGTTCCATCTTGCGGTGGCAGGGCGGATAATCCATCACCGCATAGTGCTGTGTGCTGCGGTTGTCCCAGATCGCGATGCTATTGGGCTTCCAGCGCCAGCGTACCTGGTACTCCGGAATATAGGCCTGGCTCACGAGATAGCGCAGCAGGTCCCCAGCGCCCGGATTGGCGTCCTGGCCGAAGCGCACACGATCAGGCGTGTGATAGTTCGTGAAGTGCGTCGTGAACGCGCTCACGAACAGCACCTTCTCACCGGTTTCCGGATGCGTGCGCACCACCGGGTGTTCCGCATCGGGAAACTGCGCCTTCAGCGCATGGCGCTTTTCGATCGGCATGGCCGCGCCAAAGCTCGCCTCGATGCTGTGGCGCGCGTAGAGGCCGTCGATCTGCGCCTTCACGTGCTCCGACAGCTTCTCGTAGGCGAGCACCATGTTCGCCCACATCGTGTCGCCGCCCACGGGCGGGCATTCCACGCAGCGCAGCACCGCGCCGAACTGCGGCGCTTCGCGCCAGGTGGCGTCCGCGTGCCAGGCGTTTTCGTAGCGGTCGTTAGGCTGTTCCGGATTCTTGTAGATGCGCACGAGGCCCGGGTGGTCAGGATCGCTGCCCGCAACCGGGTGGTCTTCCAGCTCGCCGAAGCGGCGCGCAAACTCCACGTGCTCGGTGCGCGTGATGTTCTGGTCGCGCAGGAACAGCACGCGGTGCTTGAGCAGCGCCGCGCGAATTTCGGCGAAGAGCCCGTCGTCATGAACGGCATCGGCAAGATTCACCCCAGTCAGTTCTGCGCCAATGGCATAGGTCAGTTGTTCGACTTTCATGCTGCGCTCCTCAGATGACGAAGACCGACGAGCCTGTCGTCTTGCGCGCTTCGAGGTCGCGATGCGCCTGCACCGCGTCTTCCAGCGCGTAACGCTGGTTCAGTTCGATCTTGATGCGGCCCGCGGCCACGTGGCCGAACAGCTCCGCAGCAAGCTCGTCCTTCTCCGCAGGGTCGGCGATATAGTCGGCCAGCGCCGGGCGCGTGAGATAGAGCGAGCCCTTCATCGCCAGGATCTGCGGATTGAACGGCGGAATCGGACCAGAAGCCGTGCCGACGCAAACCAGCAGGCCGCGGCGCTTGAGCGAGTCGAGCGACGCCTCGAAGGTATCCTTGCCCACGCTGTCGAACACCACGTTCACACCGACGCCGTTCGTCAGTTCGCGTACGCGCTTCGCCACGTCTTCACGGCCGTAGTAAATGATGTGGTCGCAACCATGTGCGCGCGCCACTTCGCCTTTCGCTTCGTTCGACACCGTGCCGATCACGTTCAGACCCAGCAGCTTTGCCCACTGCGAGACGATCAGGCCGACACCGCCCGCCGCTGCGTGCAGCAGGATCGTGTCGCCGGCCTTGAAGTCGTGAATGCGGCGCATGAGGTACGACGAGGTGAGACCACGCATGGTCATGCCAGCCGCCGTTTCGCACGCAATCGCGTCGGGCAGCTTGATGAGCGGCGCCGCCGGAATCAGGCGTTCGGTGCTGTACGCGCCGAGCGTGTTGATGAAGCCGGTGTAGGTCACGCGGTCGCCCACGGCCACGTTGTTCACTTCAGGGCCCACGGCCTCCACCACGCCCGCGGCCTCCACGCCCATGCCAGCAGGCAGCGGCACGGGGTACAGACCGGAGCGGAAGTAGGTATCCGCGAAATTCAGGCCGACTGCCTCATGGCGCAGGCGGACCTGACCGGGGCCGGGGTTGCCCACTTCGACGCTCTCGTAGCGCAAGACTTCGGGACCGCCGGTTTCGTGGAAGCGCACTGCTTTCGCCATGTTCAATCTCCTATCCTTTACTCAAACTCAGTCCGACTCGCTCGGACTACCAATTCAGATTCATCGTTGCGCGTGACCACCGGCTTCTTCGCGCAGTGCGTTCACACGATCCAGATCGGCGGCGTAGTTGCGCTTGCCGATCAGGAAAACCGCAGCCGCCACGAGCGGTGCGAACGGCACGAGCTGCAGCGCGCCAAGCAGGCCGATGTGATCGGCGGCGATGCCCGTGAGCACTGCGGCGGGAGCCAGGCCCAGCAGGTTGTTCGCCAGCGTGAGCGTGGCGAACGCCGAGGCGTGGATCGAGGGCGGCGTGAGGTTCGCCACCATCGCGCCCGAGGGGCCCGCTGCACCTGCGCAGAAGAACATGGCCGCGCCGATCAGCACGAGCTGCGCCGGGCCCGCCGGGATGTGCAAGCCGACCGTGAGCAGCGCGAAGCAGATCAGGCAGTACGCAACGGCGATGGTCCATTTGCGCGCGCCGTTATCCTTGCTGAAGCGGTCTGCGAGGTTGCCGCACACCACCATGCCAACGCCCGTCACGAGCACGAACAGCGCTGCGGTCGCGGCCGCTTTGCCGGTCGCCATGCCGTAGTAGCGGTTCAGGAAGCTCGGCAGCCAGCTCCACACAGCGGCCGGCACGAGCAGATGCACGCCGCTGCCCACATACGCACACACCACCGAACGCGTCGAAAAGAGGCCCTTGAGCAGCGCGCGCAGGCTCAAGCGCATCCCGAGGCCCTTCGCCTCGCGGCTCACGCTTGCCGGCTGCAGCGATGCAATCCGCTTTTCCGTGACGACGATGCGATAGATCACGACCAGCACGATCCCCATGATCGCCATTGCGCCGAATGCCGCGCGCCAGCCATGCTGGGCCGCGACCGCGCCGCCCAGCGCCATGCCCAGCACGGAGCCGAACGCGCCGCCCGCCATGAAGGCGCCGGTGATCGTCGAGCGCAACCGCACCGGAAAAATGCTCAGGACAACTGCAATACCCACGCTGCCATAAGCCGCTTCGCCGATACCCACGAAAGCGCGTGCCAGCAGCATCTCGCCGTAGTTCGTCGAGATCGCGCAGCCGAGCGTGGCGATGCTCCACAGCGCCGCCATCAGGACGATGCTCTTCACGCGGCCCCAGCGGTCGGCGAGGACCGAAAGCGGGAACGTGAGCACGCCCACCATCAGCGCGACCACACTGCTCAGCGAGCCGAGCTGCGTGTCCGAAAGATTCCATGTGGTCTTGAGCAGCGGAAACACCGCATTCAAGACTTGCCGCGACATGTAATCCGAAAGCAGCAATCCGACAGTCAAGGCAAACACCACCCACGCGTAAGCGGGCACGCTTGATTTTTCGGTCTTCGTCAATTCGCCCGCGGCGGGCTCGGCATGCGTGAGCATGGGTTATCTCCGTGGTGTCCCGCTCTCCGGCAGGTTCCGTTGTTCTCTCAGGTCTGCCGGCTGGCAGGAGGCATGCGCCAATTACCCGATTCAAGGCCCGGCGCAAGCACGCATGCGCGCCGGGCCACTTTCATTACGCCGCGCGCAGCGGCAGGTTCTTCACGCCGGTCACGCGGTTCGGCGCCATGCCGTTGGCCGCGAGCGTCTCGTCGATCGTCTCGTACTGCACGCCAATGCGGTAGATCTCGCGCGCTTCCTTGCCCGTGGCAATTTCGCGGCCCAGTTCGCGCGCCACGCGCACGCACTGCTCGATCTGCTGCACCGACGTGAAGCGCTTGCCGTGCTGGTCGATGATCGTGTCTTCAATGCCGCAACGCGGATGCAGACCCATGGACATCGCCATCATGTTGAACGGCAGCACGTTCTTGAGCAGCGACTCCGCGGTGACCGTGCAGCCATCCGGCGCGCGGTGAACGAAGTTGAAGAAGTTGAACGGGTTCGGGCCGTCGAAGCCGCCGCCGATGCCGATCCACGTGAGGTTCAGCGGACCCTTATATGCGCCCTTGCGCACGAGGCGGTCGAGCGTTTCGAGCGCATGGATGCCGGTGAGCTGGAAGTGCGGCTGGATGCCCGAAGCCTGCAGGCGGCGCAGATGCTCTTCCACCCACGCCGGGCCGGCCGGCACCGTCATTTCGCTGTACGCGGCCATGAGCGCCGGGTGCGCCAGCGAGGTGCCCTCCAGGTATTCCGGGTAGAGCAGCTCCATGATGTTCATCTGCGTGGTGTTGATCGCCACGGTCACCTGGTCCGGCTTCGGCTCGAGGTCGGCCAGCATGTGGCGCGTGTCGTCCGAGAGCCACTTGGCGGCCTGGCCGTCGTCTTCCGGCGCGAACGAGATCGAGCCGCCCACCTGGATGATCATGTCCGGCACCGCGGCGCGCACGCCTGCGATCAGCTCGTTGAACTTCGAAAGGCGCTTCGAGCCCTTGCCGTCGAGTTCGCGCACGTGCAGGTGCAGCACCGTTGCGCCCGCGTTGTAGCAGTCCACGGCCTTCTGGATCTGTTCATCCATCGTTACCGGAATGTCTTCCGGGAAGTCTTCAGGCATCCATTCCGGGCCGTACGGCGCGGTGGTGATGACAACCTTGTCCTGGTTCTCGGGGTGCAGCGAATCGTCGAGGAATTGCATCGTGTTCTCCAGTATGGGGGACGGTATTTCAACGTTTGGCAACGTGGCCAGGAGCCTGAAATGCCGCTCGGAACATGTCTGATCCGTTGAGATGCACGATACGGCAAACCTGCGGTACACTTTTCTGATCGCGCGCCATCGTTTTAGCTTTTCGCGCCACCAGGCGTTAACACCGATATAAGCGCAAGCCTATGTTTTAAAGGCTGAAAAGGCGCGGCGAGGCGGCAGCAACGAGGAGACACACGACCATGGAAACCACGCTGAGCTCGGTCTCGCTGAGCGGCTATTTCGACGTGGCGAAGCGCGTCGGTTTGAACCCGGTCGAGCTTGCGCACGAGACCGGTGTGGACGCTGCGGCGCTCGCGAACCCGGACCACCGCATTCCCGCCGCCGCCGCGTGCCGGCTGCTGGAGCGCTCGGCGGAAAAGGCAGCGTGCCCGACCTTCGCGCTGCAAATGGCCGAGACCCGTCACAAGTTCGGCACCGGAGTCGTTAACATTCTGCTCGCGCACAAGCGCACGCTGCGCGAGGTCCTGCTCGCCACCGCCGAATACCGGCATTTGCTCAACGAAGCGCTCGCGGTGTATGTCGAAGACACGGGCGCGACGGTCACGATCCGCGAGGAACTGGTCGTCGATCCGGGCACCCCGACTTACCAGGCCATCGAACTCGCGGTGGGCGTGCTCGCGCGCCACTCCAGCGCGCTGCTGGGCGAGCACTGGAAGCCGCGCGCGGTGCATTTCGTTCATCGGGCGCCGCCCAGTCTCACGTATCACCGGCGTTTTTTCGGCTGTCCGCTGGAATTCGGCAGCGACTTCAACGGCTTCGTGTGCACGGCCGCCGACCTCGACTATCCGAACCCGGCCGCCGACCCGGAACTGGTGCGCTATGCGGAGAGCCTCGCCGACTCGCTCAATGTGACGGGCATCGATTCCACCGCGCTCGAAGTGCGCAAGGCGATTTACCTGCTGCTGCCACTCGAACAGGCCACCGTCGAAGGAGTGGCCGCGCATCTGCGCCTGAGCGTGCGCACCATGCAGCGCCAGCTCGGGGCCGCCGAAACGAGTTTCACACGGCTTGTGGAGGAAGTGCGAGGCGAACTGGCGGTGCGCTACATGAGCAACCCGCGCTACCCCATCGGACGTGTTTCCGACCTGCTCGGCTATGCGCAGCAGGGCTCGTTCACGAACTGGTTCAGCGCGCGTTTCGGCATGACGCCGCGCGACTGGCGCAATGGTCATTTGAAGTGATGGGACTACGGCGCGTGTTGCTTGCCCCTTAGCCCCTGATCCCCTCAGCCGGTATGCGAAAGCGGATGCGGCTCCGGCACGCCGGAGTCGAACGTGGTCATGAGCCGCACAAGATCGGCGAGCGAATTCGCTTTCATCTTCTCCATGACACGCGCGCGGTGAATCTTGATCGTTTTCTCCGCCGCGCCCAGTTCGTCGGCCACGAGCTTGTTCGGCCTGCCAGTCACCACGAGCGCCATGACCTCGCGCTCGCGCGGCGTGAGCTTTTCCACGCGCCGCTGGATCTCCGCGCGGTGCTCGCGTTGTTCGAATAACTGGCAAGCGCGTTCCAGCGCGCGCGATGTCGCTTCGAACAGCACGCGCGCGTCGATCGGCTTCGTCAGGAAATCCGACGCGCCCGCCTTCATCGCCTGCACGGCCGTGCCCATGTCGCCGTGGGCGGAAACGAAGACGATCGGCACCCTGCCCTCTAGCCGCCGCTGCAATTCAATGCCGCTCAGGTCAGGCAACTGGAGATCGAGCAACAGGCACGCTGGCGCGCTCGTCAGGTCCGCGCCGTCCAGGAAGGCGCTGGCACTGCCGTACGCTTCGGCCGTGTAGCCGCCGGATCGCAGCAAGCGGCTGAGTGCGTTGCGCACGTGTTCGTCGTCGTCCACGACGAACACGATGGAAGTTGGCGAGGTCATGGTGAAAAACGCGTATTTGTCTGCACGTACGCGCCCTCCGCGGGAAGTTCGATATGGAACGTCAAGCCGGTATCGGCGTTGCGCTCGGCCCATAGCTGGCCGCCGTGCGCCATCACGATGGTGCGGCTGATGGAGAGACCAAGACCCAGCCCTTGCGGCTTGGACGTCATGAACGGCTTGAACAGCGTGACGAGCCGGTCGGCGTCGACACCGGGCCCATGATCGCGGATAGCGAGGCGCACCTTGCCGCGATCCTCGCTCGCCGTGACGATGATGCACACCCGCCGATCTTCCGCCTGGCAGTCGTGCACCGCGTCGAGCGCATTCAACAGCAGATTGACGAGCACCTGCTGCAGTTGAACCACGTCGCCGTGCACTTGCGGCAGACCGTCGTCGATCCGCGCGCCGACTGCCGCACCGCAGGTTTCCGTTTCGCGGCGCAGCAGGCGAATCACATCGCGCACGAGGCTGCCGACATCGACCGGGCACATCTCGGGCGGCTCACATCGCGCCGACTGGCGCATCTTGCGGATGATCGCGTGCGCGCGCGTGCTGTCCGACACGACTTCGCCAAGCAGCTCCCGCAAGTCGCTCATGGCCGGCGGGTTCTGGGCGAGAAAGCGCTGCGCCGCCTGCGCGTTGCTGAGAATGGCTGTGAGCGGCTGGTCGACCTCATGCGCGAGCGCGGCGGCCATGTCGCCCACTTCGGACGCGCGTTCGCGGCGCAGCCGGCGCGGTTCATTGCCGGGTTCCGCAAGCGCGGCGTCGTGGCTTTCCGGTTCGATGACGACCACCATGCGCGCCGCAGGTCCTGCGGCGAGCGACGCCGAAGCGCTCACGTGCACGTCGATATCGGCGCCGTTCTTGGCCCGCGCAATGGCCACGCGCGTCACGCTGTGCGGCCGGCCTTGCTCGGTCTCCAATGCGGCGAACGATACGGGGCGATCGTCTTTGCGCCAGGCGACCAGCACGTTCTCAATACGCATGCCGATCAATTCGCCCAGGGCGTAACCGAGCACACGGGTGGCCATGCCATTCGCCCAGGCGACGCTGCCCGCTTCGTCGATCACCAACGCCGCCGCGGGCACGACTTCGAGGACGCTGTGCAGGCTCTGCGCAATGCCTTGGGTGGCCTGCGCCGATGCGCGACGGTCGTTTTGCCAGGCCAATGCCCTCCCGTTCGGGAAACCGCGTGGTTTGATCCTGTCGAGCCACGCCAGCAGGCTGGACGCTGCGTGCTCGGCCCTCGATCTGTTCAGTTTTAGTTTTTCGTTCCCCATGTCTGCCCTGATCACGGTGTCCTCCGACTACGCTGCCCCGTTCCGCGCTGAAAAGCGTTTCAAACGTTTCAGCGCCGAACGGAACGGATTTGACGAGCACCAGAATTCCGGCCGTTTTTCGGGGCAGGTTGCACCCCAATACTGACTACCGCCTGCTTTTGATTTTCCGAGAACGCTCCGGCTTTTGCGGAGAATGAGTCAGTTGTTGAAGAAAAGAATGGATAGGATCATTGTTGCGCAACAGCGTGGCTGCATGCTTTCACCGCGCGTTAATTATATGAAAGAAATTGCCGATGATTGCCCCCGCGCGCAATTGTTTTCGATAATTTTTTCCGCACACGTTGCCCTCCAAGCGCCTCAGGCCTTGAATACGCTTGCATTGACGTATATAAACTGACTATTTGCGGAAGATATTTGCGAACATTCTATTTTCTTTTGATAATTGATCGCGCAATCGTTTTTATTCAGAATGAATAGTGACCTGCGTTTTGTCATGCGAATTATCTATTCTGTTCTTTATGAAATGACGGCCGCGATTATTTCGGCAAGGAACCGCGCCAAATGGCTGTAGAGAATCCGTCACACCTTTAGTGTGTGACGGCTGGCTGAGCACCGTTGTCGATCAAGGCGCCGATGCGGGCGCGGCTGCGCTCGCCGCATGATGTTGCGACGTATTTTGCTGATTCTGTTGCGCAGACTGGTTCGAACGGGCCTTGTGCTCCGCTTTGCGCTGCACGTCCCGCATCTGCTTCGTACCCATCGTCCCTACTTGTGCATATACCTCAGACATGAAAACGGGCGCGCCAAGCAGGAGCGCCATCGCGCACGGCGCAGCCACACGCAACATCAGCATTTTCATTTTGGACCTCCAGGTATCGACGCTGCCGGCCTTGGCGAGCGAATAGCATCGTTGCGCAGCCGTTCCAGTGTCAATAGGACTCTGGTCCGATTGCCAGCACAACGCGGCTTACCGGACTATACCCGTGGGCCTCCCCGCCTCGCCACACTCGAAAAAGAATGCGCGCGCACGCGCTCACCCCTTCACGTTGTCGCTATCCGTCCCGTAGTCCGGTTGAGCAAACGAATGGAAGGATCGGCCATGACCACATGGATCAAACAACGCCTGTACACGGTCTGCCTGCTCGTGTTCGCGTTGCTGTTCGCAGGCGCCCAGGCGCTGCGCGCGCAAGACGCGCCGCAGCCTGCTCCGTACAAACCCGAGGAACTCGAGGCGCTCGTCGCGCCCATTGCGCTCTATCCCGATTCGGTGCTCGCGCAGGTCTTGATGGCCTCGACCTACCCGCTGGAAATCGTGCATGCGGCGCGCTGGGTCAAAGAGCACCCGAAGGTGAAGGGCGACGACGCCGTGAAGGCGGTGCAAGACCAGCCGTGGGACACGAGCGTGAAATCGCTCGTCGCGTTCCCGCAGGCCCTCGAACCGATGAACGACAAACTCGACTGGACCCAGAAGCTCGGTGACGCGTTCCTCGCCCAGGAAAAGGATGTGCTTGCCGCGGTGCAGCGCCTGCGTGCGCGCGCACAGGACGCAGGCAACCTGAAGAGCAACGAGCAGCAGAACGTCGTGGTCGAACAACCGCCAGCGCAAGGCGGCCAGACGATTGTGAAGATCGAGCCGGCCAACCCGCAGGTGATCTACGTGCCCGCGTACAACCCCACGGTCGTATACGGTGCGTGGAGCTATCCGGCTTACCCGCCGTACTACTGGCCGCCCTCTCCCGCGTATTACCCCGGCGGCGCGCTGATGACCGGCTTCGCGTGGGGCGTGGGCCTCGCCGCCGCCGGTGCGATCTTCGGCAACTGCAACTGGGGCGGCGGCGACGTCAACATCAACGTGAACAAGGCGAGGAACGTCAACCGCAACTTCGACAGCACGAAGGTCCAGAACGGCAAGTGGAAACACGATTCGAGCCACCGCCAGGGCGTGGCGTACCGCGACAATGCCACGCGCGAGAAATTCGGCAACAACGTGGGGGGTGCTGACGGGCGCCGCGACTATCGCGGCCGCAACGGCCAGAATGGCCAGGGCGGCGCGAACGTGGCCGATCGGGCCGGCAACCGCGCGGGCGGCGGCGCGGACCGCGGCAACCAGGGCAATCTCGGCAACCGCGGGGGCGCGGGCAATAACGCGGGTGTCGGCAATCGCGCGAACCTTGCCGACAACGGCGGGGCGGGCAATCGCGGGAACGTCGGCAATAACGGTGCAGGCGGCAATCGCGGGAACATCGGCGACAACGGTGCAGGCGGCAATCGCGGGAACGTCGGCAATAGCGGTGCCGGGGGCAATCGCGGCGGCGTGGGCAACAACGCCGGCGCGAGCAATCGCGTGAGCACCGGGGCAGGCGGCGGGTATGGCGGTGGCGGGGGCGGCAGCTACGGCGGCGGCGGACGTGACGGCGCGTTCCAGGGTGTGGGCGCGGGCGGCGCCACCCAGCGCGACGCGAGCCGCGGCCGCTCCAGCGTTCAGTCCTCAGGGTTCAATCGTCCGAGCGGCGGCGGCGGCGGGATGCGTGGCGGCGGCGGTGGTGGTGGTCGTGGTGGCGGCAGACGCTAAGGAGAACAGCCATGAACAGACATGAGTTTCTCCGTCCGGCTGCATCGGCAGTCGTCGCAGCGGCTATCGCCGTCGCACTGCTGGCGTTCGCCCCGCGACCTTGCGCGGCCGCCGGGCAAAGCGCCTTCTCTACGCCCGACGCGGCGATGACCGCGTTCGGCGACGCCATAGCCGGCAACAACGAGGCGGAATTGCGCACGCTGTTCGGCGCCGATTTCCGCCAGCTCATACCACCGCTCGGCGCCGAGATCCGCGAAAAATTCCTGAGCGAATGGAAGGTCTCGCACGCCATTAAGGATACCGATGCAAATCATGCGGTCATCGCCGTCGGCGACGACGGCTGGACCTTCCCGATCCCGCTCGTCAAAACCGCGCAAGGCTGGCACTTCGACATGCACGAAGGGGTCGAGGAAATGCGCGATCGCCGCATTGGCCGCAACGAGCTTTCGGTGATGCAGGCGCTGCTCGCGGTCTACGACGCGCAGCGCGAATATGCGCAGACGTATCACGACGGCGGCAAGATGCTGGTCTACGCCAGCAAACTCGCGAGTTCGCCGGGCAAACAGGACGGCCTGTACTGGCCAACCGGCCCCGACGCCGAGCCAAGTCCGCTAGGCGTCGCATTCCTCACCGCCGGGACGCGCAACACCGAAAGCGCGGGCTACTACGGCTACCACTACAAGCTGCTGACCTCCCAGGGTCCGCACGCGCCGGGCGGTGCGTATAACTACGTGGTCGACGGAAAACTCTTCGGCGGCTTCGCCGTCGTTGCGTGGCCGGTGCGCTACGGCGACACGGGCATCAAGACGTTCATGGTGAGCCACGAAGGCCAGGTGTACGAGCGCGACCTCGGCCCGGATGGCGCGGCGAAAGCCGAAGCGATGACGTCTTTCGATCCGGGCCCCGGCTGGTCGAAGGCTGCTCCCTGACGAGCAGCACAGGCGCGATCAGGGCGCGTGCGCGGTGTCGGGGGCTGGCGTGTGCGTCGGCGCGTCCTCGCCGAGCATGTAAAGCAGCAGCGCGTCGCGATCCGGTCCGCTCATCGCCGCGGTTGAGCGCATGAGCACCGCGCTCGCCCAGCAGATGTCGGCCATCGTGGCGCCAGGGCCGCCATTGGTGACGCGCTCGAGCCGCGCCACGGATTGCGGATCGCCGGCAAGCGCAGCGTTGACCGCCTCGTCCAGATGCTGCAAGGCCCTCTGGTAGGCCACCGGCGTGGGCAGCGTAAGCGGCGCGGCGAGCACCGAGCGGATCACCATGCGATAAAGCAACGAGAAATATTCGGCCGTGTCGGCATCGCTCATGCTGCCGATCGAAATGCGACCGGCAATGTCCTGTACGCTCGCAACCCCCTGGCAATCGCCATGCGCCGCGCGGCCCATGTATTTCGCGAGCAGTGTGAAGTATGCCTGCCGATCTTCCGGCGTCAGGCGCGCAATGCCGCCGCGGATCAAGCGATCGCGTGCCGCGTCGTCGCGCAGCCGCGCTTCGAGGCCCGCCACGCCGCCGGGCACGGCGACGACGACGGCCGGGTCCGCTCGCAGCCGGTAGAACCAGGCCTCCACGATGCGCGCCTTGACCGTTTCCTGCTCCACGCCGGCGTCGCGCAAGGCAACCGCGCTCTGTGCGGAGGCCTGCTCGGCGGGCGCGACAACATAGTCGAGCACCGCGAAGAGTCCCTCTGGCGTGTCCTCGTTGCGCGGCACGCTGCCCGACGCATCGCGGCCCGCCAATGCCAGCGCTGCGCTCAACGCCAGCAACGCACAACGCAACGTCTTCATGAGATTGCCCGCGGAGCGCTCAATCCGTCGCACTGCCAACTGTTGGATGGTCCGCGCGAATCGCCGCCGCAATATCGGCGCTGATGGTGGCGAGTGCGCGATCGTGCGCGTCCACGAGCGCGCCGTAGTCCTGGCTCGTCACCTGCTCATGCGCCACCGTGTGCCCGAGCGTCAGCGCCTGATGACCGGGCGGGCGCACGACCCATTGCGCGTCGATCGTGACCGAGTCCCCCAGCACGCTGTCGATGCGTGTGATATCCACGCGAACGCGCCAGACCGGCGGGGTGGCCGCGCCCACATCGATCGTCGAAACGCGCGCCGTGCCGAGCCGCTGCGCGAGGTCCGCAGCCACGACGCGCCCGATGTCCAGTTTGAGCGGCGCGGCCCAGCGTGCGAACTCGTTCATCTCGATCGTGTTGTCAGGATTGCGCGTGACGATTTGCGGGCGGTCCACCATGTCGGGCACGGTCACGGGACCCACGACGACATCGAGCGAAGCGGCGCTGGTTGGCACAGCGGGCGTCGCCGCGCTCGTCCCGTCGGCGCGCAACGCATAGAACTTGGGCGACGGCGAGGAGCAGCCGGTCAGGCACGCCACAGCGGCGAATGCGATACACAGGGTCACTTTGCGGCGGTTCACTGCTTGCCTCCAGGTTTGCCCTGCACCACGGCCTCGGGATGGCGCTCGAGATAATCCGTAAGCATGCGCACGGAGGCGGCGGTGCGGGCCAGTTCACGCATGGCGTCGCTCGTGTTCTGCTGGAGTTGAGTGTCGGGCTGCAAGGCGTCGGTGGCCGAGTTGAGCGTGGACTGGGCGGCCGAGAGCGTGTCGTGCGCCTGCGGCACGACGTCGGTGCCAAGCTTCGCCATCACGTCGTTCGCGCTTTGCAGCGTGCGCTGCGCGTTCGCGCCGATCGCCTCGAACGGAATGCCGTTGAGCTTCGCGAGCAGCCGCGTGAGCGAATCCTGCAACGACTGCAGCGTGCGCGGCACAGTGGGCAGTTCGGGCGGCGTTCTCGACCAGTCGATTTTGGCCTTCGGCGCGTCCGGGAAAACGTCGAAGGCGACATAGAGCTGTCCCGTGAGCGGATTGCCCGAGCGCAGCTGGAACCGGAAGCCGTTGGAAATCAGCGTCTCGGCAAGCTGGCGCGGTTCCGCAACGAGGCGGCCGGCCGGCTTGCCACCCTTGAAGCGCGACGTAAAGCGCTCCGGATACAGATTGATTTCAACAGGAATGCTGAACTGTTTCTTGACCGGGTCGAAGCGCGTGTAGATTTTTGTCACCTCGCCGATCACGACGCCGCGAAAATCGACGGGCGCGCCCACGGTCAGCCCGCGCACCGAGTCATAGAAGGTCACGACGTAGGTGTCGACAATGCGGTCGTGCTCCTTCAACGAGTCGGCGTGCGTGGCGTAGAGTTCGAACTTCGAGTTGGCGTCGGCCTCGGGCGAATCGCCGCCGGTATCGGCATCGGGCGATTCGAACGCCACGCCGCCGATCAGCAGCGACACGACCGACTGCGTGTTGATCTGCACGCCATCGGGGCTTAGCGACACATCGAGCCCGCTCGCGTGCCAGAAGCGCGTATCGCTGCGCACGAACCGGTCGTAGGGCGCGTTCACGAACACGCGCAGCGTCACGCCCTTGCCGTTCGGGTCCATCTCGTAGGACGCGATCTGGCCCACCTGCAAGCGGCGGAAGAACACCGGCGAGCCGACATCGAGCGAGCCCATGTTCGTGCTATGCAGCACGAATTCGCGCCCTGGAATGTCGCTCGGGATCACCGGCGGCACTTCGAGCCCCACGAAGTCGTGGCGCATCTTCGTGGCGTTGCCTTCGTCCATGCCGACATAGGAGCCCGAGAGCAGCGTGCCCAGGCCCGAAACCGTGCCGCCCGAAATGCGCGGGCGCACGACCCAGAAGCGCGTGTTGTCGACGAGCATGCTCGCTGCATCTTTCACGAGCTCGCCCGTCGCGATCACGCGCTTGTGGTCGGGCGAGAGCGTGACCGATTTCACCACGCCGATATCGACGTCCTTGTACTTGATCTTCGTTTTGCCGGCCTCGAGGCCATCGCCGGTCTTGAAGCTGATCGTGATGGTCGGGCCTTCCTCGATGATCGCCTTGGCGGCAAGCCAGCCGCCAATGAGCACCGCGACGATCGGCACGAGCCAGACGATCTGCATGCGCCAGCGCGAGCCGTGCACGGGCTTCGCCTCGGGCAGGTCCGGTAGTCCGGTGTCGTTTTCAGGACCCGCCATCATCGCGCTCCACAGCGTCCCAGATTAGACGCGGATCGAACATGTTCGCAGCGAACATCGTGAGGATCACGACGGCGCCGAAAGCGATCGCGGCGGGCCCCGCCTTGATCGTGGCGAGCGCGTTGAACTGCACCAGCGCCACGAGCATCGTGATGACGTAAATGTCGAGCATCGACCAGCGGCCGACCAGCTCGATGAGCCGGTAAATGCGCGTGCGCTGCTCGGGCAGCCATGTCCAGCGGCGTTGCGTGGACCACGTCAGATACGAAAGCCCGAGAATTTTCAGCATGGGCACGGCGATGCTGGCAATGAACACGAGCAGCGCGAGCGGCCAGGAGCCCGACACCCACAAATACACCACCCCGCTCATGATCGTGTCCTTCTGCGTGCCGAACAGCGAACTCGTGTCCATGACAGGGAGCACGTTCGCCGGCACATACAGCACGATCGCCGCGACCAGAAGCGCCCACGTGCGCGACAGGCTCGCGACCTTGCGCATATGCAGCGCGCTGCCGCAACGCGGGCACGTCGCGGCATGCGCGGCCGCCGGCATGCGCGCGAGCATCCCGCACGCATGGCAGCGCGCAATGCCGCACGCAGCGCCCGTGAGCGGGCCCGCAGCGCGCGCGCCGCGTGCGCTGGCCACGCGCTCAGGCGTGACGTTCGTTGTCACGCTGGCTGCGTTGGCTGCAACGAGCGGGCGCGTCGCGCGCGCCACGCGCGACCAGAACTGCCTGCCGTCGAATGCCGCGCTCGCGCCCGCGAGCACCAGCATCAACGCGCCGAACGACCACAATGCAACGCCCGTCACGACCGTTGCGATATGGGAGAGCTTCACGAGCGCGACCAGCAGGCCGAGGATCAGCACCTCGGTCATGCCCCAGGGCCGCGCGGTGTACATCACGCGAAACAGGAGCGGCGCCTGCCAGGGCGCGCGGTTCACCGCAAGCGGAACGAGGAGGGCCAGCAGGCATACGACCTGCATGCCCGGCATCAGAATCGTCGTGGCGAACACCAGCGCCGCGATGGGCCACATGCCGTCGACATAGAGAATCTCGACCGAATGCCACAGTGTCGTGCGCACAAGATTGCCGTTCACCGAGAGCCCGACGATCGGATACAGGTTGGAAATCACGTACAGCACGAGCGCGCCCAACGAGAACGCGAGCGCACGCCCGAGGCTTTCCGGAAGATCGCGCTCCAGTTCGGCGTTGCAGCGCAGGCAACGCAGCGTGCCACGAGGCGGACAGGGCGCGCCGCGCTGCATGAGATCGCAATCGTGGCAAACAAGAAGCTCGGCGCGCTTCATGGCAGGGCCTTCCTCGATCCAGTCATGTCGTGGTCGCTGCATCGTCGCTGCACCGTTTCGGCCTGCGGGCTATCAGCCCGTCGGCGCCACGCCGAGCACCGCATGGACCGCGCCAATGAGCGCGGAGTCGTCGAACGGCTTGCGCAGGTAGGCAACCGCGCCGGCTGCCTGAGCCTGCTCGCGCACGCGCGCATCGTCGTGCGCCGTAATGACGATGCACTGAATGCCGGTGCCCACCAGCCTGCGCTGCACCTCGATACCGTTGATGCCGGGCATCTGGATATCGAGGACCACGCACACCGGCGCGTGAGGCGCCTCAGCCGCCAGCGCGCCGAGAAATGCCTCGCCACTGGTGTACACGTCGGAGTCGATGCCGACCGACTTCAACAGGCGCTGGATCGCTCGCCCGACCGACTCCTCGTCGTCGACGACGGCCACGGATCGTGTCACGTTGTTCATATGACTCAGCGTTCGGTTAGCGATGGTGACACCCAGACCGGCGCCGTGGTACGCGCCGGCCGGCATCCTGAGCGCAAGCGGCTGCCCCACGCGCGACTACTACTTGTGTGCAGGCTTGACGGATACGGCGAACGCTTCCGTATACACTGCCTCGACCTGATCGCCGACCTTCACGTTTGCCAGCTGTTGGGGATCCTCGACCTTCAGATCCATCGTCCCCCCTTCGGGTCCCATCAAGGTGACCGTTTTCGTTTTCGTGTCGACAGCGACAACATTCGCCGTGACCTTCACCTCTCGCCCGACCATGCCGCCGGGCTTTTCGCCAGCGGCTGCGCGCTGGACCTGCGGCGTTTCCTGCACCGAGGTCTCGCCGTCGCCTCCCTTCTTCAGGCTCAGCGTGAGGGATTCCTTATAGGCCATGGTCACGACATCGCCAACCTTAAGTTGAGCGAAGTTTCTGACTTCCGGCCCCAGCTCGGCTTCGACCATCTTGCCGTCTTCACGCTTGAGCGTGACGGTACGCGTGTCCGCGTCGATCTTCGTGATGGTCGCCGTCACCGTGTGCATACCGGTGACGGTTGCCTTGCCGGGCGCGTGCGTCACGTTTGCCGTCGTCTGGCCCTGGGCCGCGGCAAGCTGCGCCGCGGCGACGATGGTAACTGTTACAACCCACTTGAGGTAAGGCATCGCGACCCCCTGTCACAAATCAAGCTTCGTCACCTTGGTGCCGGCCACCGACGCATCGGCCATGATGCCCGTATTGGTCATCACGATCGCCTGAACTGGCGCCGTTGCGGTTCTCGTGTCGATCTGCCCATTCGCACCGACCTTGACGAGCGTAACGGCAACGTCACCGCCAACCGACCAGCCCTTCGAATTGCGGAATTTGTCGAGCGATTCCTGCGTCATGAAGAAAAAGATCACGGCGGTGGACTGCACCCCTGCCTGCAAGCCGAACGAAGCCGCCGCCGTACTGTAGTAGCCGACTGTCGATCCGCCTACGCGCAATGCGCCCTGTCCATAGGCACCGCCGATAATGAACGCTGCCTTCCCGACCGAAGGAAACACCAACACGCCTTGCGACTTGGAAACGAGTTCTTGCGAACCTGGGACCGTCGAGAACAGCCGCGACAGCGTGCCGTCCACCGACGCATCGATCTCCTGGCGTTTCGCCGTGTCGGTTGCGCCGCTCGTCCCACTGCTCGTGGTCGTGCTGCAACCCGTCACCGCCAGCCCAGCCGCGGCCGCCGCCGTAAGCACAAAAATCCGTCGCTTCATTGTTCTCCTCCATTGAGTTTTTACAGCCCGGACACGGCACTCACGCATGCGGATCGAACGTCACGCGAGAATGAGACGTTGCTCGCTCACCGTTGCTTAGTGTTGCTCATCGTTGAGTTACATACTGTCAGACGCGGCGGACAGGACAAATCGGACCTTGGTCTTACGCCGCGCCGAGCCACCGCGCGCAACGCGCACCGCTACTGGACGGTGTAGCCGCGCCCCTGCATGCACGCCGCGAAGGCCCGATTGAACGTGTCGATCGCGCCCTGCTGCTGTTGCTGCGAGTTGGCCTGCTGCGCACGCCGGTTCTGCCGCGCACGCGATCCGCCCACCATCGTTCCAGCGGCCGCGCCCACTGCCGCGCCCTTGCCCGCGTCGCCCGTGATCGCACCGATCACCGCGCCGCCCGCCGCGCCGCGCGCCGCGCCCTGCACACGTTCGCCGCCGCCCACCGCCGGGCCCGAAGGCGGCGGTGGCGTCGACGCAACCTGCTTCGGGTCAATGCCCGTGTTGCTCTTCGCCCACGAGTAGCACGACGATTCATCCGCGTGCTGTTGCTGCGCACTCTGCCCCTTGGCGGGATAGGCAATAGGCGTAGCCTGCGCGGCGCTCACCAGAAGCAGCACGGCGGCGCACAGGGCGCCAGTCTTGCGATTTATATAGGCATCCATATCAACTCCTTGGGCACGTGCGAGAGCGCGCCGATTACGCCTGCTGCTATCGGCGGGAGATTGGAAAGCGACAGTCGTGCGGTTGGCACGACGCCCGATCGCGGGCAAGCACCACGCCGTGCAACCGGCCCGGTGGTCTGTTCAATGATGTGGGAGCGGCACCGCGAAGACAATCAGACCATGGTCCTACCGTGACCGGCAGCGGCCGGCAGGCTCAATGACGCGCCCGCCGGCGCATGGCCGGTGCGGCCATGCGGTGCGGCGGGCGCGGAAGCGATGCGGAGACAGAGACCGCGGGAGATCAGAACTTGTGACGGATGCCGAGGCTCACCATGATTTGCGAACTTGAGCTTGCGTTCAGCCCGTAGTCCGCCACGGAAGCGACCGCGGTGGTCAGGATGGAACCCGTTGCGGTCGGTACGCGCTGCGTGCCGTTGGCATGCTGCCACGCGCCGACGAGATACACGTCGGTACGCTTGGAGAGGTTGTAGTCGCCGCCCAGCGAAACCTGGTTATAGGTCGCCGAGGTGTCGCCCGCGCTATGTGTCCACGTATAGCCAATACCGACGAGAGACGCCGGGGTGATCGCATAGTTCACGAAGCCGGCGGCAACGTTGTAGCGCTGGTTGGATGGGAAAAGCGATTGCGCGTCGGCCTTGTATTGCGCATTGCTATACCGGCCGCCGAACGTAAACGGTCCAGCCACGTATTGCAGGGCAACGGAACCAATGCCGACCCACTTGGCGGTTTCGTAAGCGAGGTTCTGAAACCCGCCGTCGAACGTGCCGTCCGAAGTGCTGGTCCAGCCGGTGCGAGGAATCGTGGAGTTGGCGTTAGTCATACGGACGTAGCCCGCCGCGATGCTGAACGGGCCAGTCACGTAGCTCGCCGCCGCCGACCAGGTCTGCTGCGAACCCGTCGCGCCCGCCACGCCGCCAAACGCATACATGCCTTCGATCTGGAAGCCCGCGAAATTCGGCGAGAGGTATTTGATCGCACTATTCGTACGGGAGCTGTTGTCGTTGTTGTCCACGTCGCCCGGCGTGGTGAAGGTGCTGCCCCAGTAATTGTCTGCGGTAAGCGGCTGGACCATGTCGACGACCGGGTCGTACTGGCGGCCAAATGTCACCGTGCCGTACTGCGAGTGCGTCAAGCCTACGAAAGCTTGACGGCCAAATAGCAAGGTATTGCCGTTGTAGCTGCCCATCTTGCCGCTATTGATGTCGAATCCACTTTCGAGCTGGAAGATCGCTTTCAGGCCGCCGCCCAGATCTTCCGTTCCCTTCAATCCCCAGCGGGACCCTTGCAGATTGCCACCTTGCATCCGATACAGGTTTTTCCCCTCAGCGTCGGCGTTGTGGACGAACTGAAAGGCTTCGTCGATCACGCCATACAGGGTGACGCTGCTTTGCGCTTGAGCCACCGGCGCCAGTATGGAAAGCGGAACAGGAAGCAACATAAGCGCAAGCTTTTTCATGTTTGCAACTCCTTCACGCACCGGGTAATCGGTGTTCCTATATTAGTCGCTAGCTCCGGAGTGGCCTCGTCGTGAAATTGGTGCCGTTGTCGGCGCAAGACACACAATGCGGCGCGGATGAAAGTGAACGCTCTGTAACCGCAGCTTAAATAAGGCGCTAAAACCGGCATGTTTGCAAATGCCGTGACACCCTCTAACGGACTGGCAACCACCGCTCGCAAACAATCAGGAGTCCATACACCACTCCCGCCGCGAAGCTCGTGCAGCCGCAATACCAGACGAGCCCGAGTGCCCACCCCTTGCCGGCCACCGCCAGCCACAGCGCGGCGAGCAACGCGCTCCGTCCGGTGCAGCGCACAACGCGGGAAACCGCGGCGGACAACCGCGCGCCGAACAGCGTTTCCTGATGGCGCTCCATCGCCAGCGCGAGACACGCAAAAGCGGGCACGCACACGATCAAGGCAAAAACCGGCATCATGCGTCCTCCTGCGCCGCGAGCGCGCCAACGCGGGCGCGGCCCACCGCCGCCTTCGCACGCAGCCGGTGCCGCGCTGTGCGCACCGCGAGCGCGGCGTGCAGCGCGGCGAGCGCCCACATCATCAGATCGAAGCCGGCGTAGACCCAGTCGCCATCCGCGAGACTGCGCCAGAGCGGGCGCTGCGTCGTCAACGCATTGAGCACGGGCAAGCAGGCCAGCAACGCCGCCGCCAGCCACAGCAACTCGATCCACGCGCGTTTCGCGGGCCGCGCGAGCGCGTACAACAGCGTGGCGGCCCAGATCGCGAAGAACACGTTGATTTCCGCTTCTGCACGATGCGTCAGCGAGACCGGCAGCAGACGGTTCGCCCACAAATAGCCCGCCATCGCAATGGAAAGGCCGGCGATGCTCGCGATATTCAAGCGCTCCACGAGACGAAAGCCGAAGTACGGCCGTTCGGGATCGCGCAGTTTCTGGCGGCGCTTCACCGTCCACATCACGAGTCCGGTGCCGACCATTGCCGTGCCCGCGAGGCTCACGAGGAAATACAGCCAGCGCAACTGCAGGTCGCTGAAGCGGCCCATGTGCAGCGCGTACAGGACGCCACGCGTTTGCGCCGCGCCGCCCACGCTGTCGTTCACGCTGAGCAGTTTGCCGCTCACGCCGTCGAACAGCAGATACTGCGGGCTCATCGACACGCGCGCGGCCTCGCCCCGCGAAACCGCCACGCGCGCGCTCGCGTCGCCGGGGTTCGTCACCGTCACGCGCAGCACGTTGTCCCGTCCCCAGCGCGCCTGCGCTTCGCGCACCATCGCATCGACGGGCGCAAGGGGTGCTTTCACGCCAAGCGGCTTGCCGGGCTGGATATACGCGCTCATCTGCGCGGCCAGCGCTTCGCGTTGCGCGGGCGTCTTCAGCGCGGTTTGCGCACCCCATGGCATATACATCGTCATCAGCGTAACGAGCCCCGTGTACGTGATCATGAGATGGAACGGCAGGCCGAACACCGAAAGCGCGTTATGGGCGTCGAGCCAGGATCGCTGGCCCCGTCCCCAACGGAACGTGAAGAAGTCGACGAAGATCTTCTTGTGCGTGATCACGCCGCTCACGATCGCCACGAGCATGAACATCGCGCACAGGCCCGCCAGCCAGCGCCCCCATATCACCGGCATGTAATAGAACTGGAAATGGAAGCGATAGAAGAATTCACCGCCCAGTGTGTCGCGCGCGCTGACCTTGTTGCCCGTTGCGGGATCGAACGTCGCTTCGCCAAAAGTGCGCTTGCCGGAAGCCGTATTTCGCCCATTGGACGGCATGCGCCAGAACGCACTGGCGATATTGCTGCGTGCGTCCGGCAGTTGCATGCTCCACTGCGGGCTGCCCGCCGCGAGCGTTTCGAGCGTCCCGTTCACGCGCTGCGCGACGGCTGCCGGGTCGGGCGCGACCTGCTGGTGTGCGATTTCGGGCCGCATCCACTGCGATATCTCCTCCTTGAAGTAGCTCACCGTACCGGTCAGGAACATCGCGTAGAGAATCCAGCCGACAAGCAGGCCAGCCCACGTATGGAGATCGGACATGCTCTGGCGCACGCCGCGCGCTAGCGGTTGTTTGTCCGCAGGCTTCATTGGTGCGTGCCCCCCGCGGCCGCTACCAGGGATGCCGAGGACGTTGCGGACGCAACCGACGACGAAGCCGACGACAAAGCCCACCACGCCGCCAGCGCGAGCGGCAGCGCCGCGAGCAGCAGACCGGCCCACGCGCGCCGCGCGCTTCGCGCGAGAAATACCCAGATCACCGCGCCTGCGTAGAAAACGAAGCTCGCCAGCATGCCGGTAATGACGCCTTGCGGCGCGCTGATGGGCAACGCGAGCGCAGCCACGCTTGCGAGTGCGCCCAGCGCATAGCCGCCGAAAATGGCGCCAGCGATACGCGCGGCAAGCGGGCCGACGCGGCGCGCGCGGCACATGTACTCAATCGCGACGCTCATGCGGTTTCCCGCACGGCTGCGGCGACGTCCTCCGACGACCGCGTAGACAACACCCACCCCGCCAAAACTCGTTTCATGACTCTTCCTGCAAGCTTGAGATGTCGATCTGCACCGCACGCGGCGGCCTGCGAAGGCGCGCGCCGATGCTCACCTTGCGCTTTACGCGAGGTGTCCGGATCGTATTGGGGGGGTGTTGATGTATTACCGACGAGGTCGTGATGATACCCCGTGCGCGCCATGTCGGCAAAAACGCAGGCGAGCGCCTGCGTTATCTGTTGCACACGCATCCATCTCCTACGACGAGGCACGCCGGCGCGCCGGCGAGCGCGCCTCGCCGCTCAGATCGACTTGACCTCGCCGCCGTCCATTCTGAGCGTCGTGCCGGTCATCCAGCGCGCGCCGGGCGAGACGATGAACGCCATCAATTCGGCAATTTCCTCGGGAGCGCCGTAGCGCGCAATGCCTGCTTCGGCCGGGAACTTCGCGGTGGCTTCCTCCACGCTCATATCGTGCAGTGGCGCCCAGTGCTCCAGATACGACTGGCGGCGCCCCGTCATCACCGGGCCCGGCAGCACGCTGTTGACCTGCACGCCGTCGGCGATGCCGCGGTCCGAGAACGCCTTCGCGAGCGCGACGATCGCCGCGTTGATGGTGCCTACGGCCGCATAGGGCGCCTTCGGAAACACCGCGGAATTGCCCGACATCAGCACGACCGCGCCCGAGCTGGCCTTGAGCGCCGGCCAGGCTTCGATCGTCAAACGCCGCGCACCGTGCAGTTTGAGCGCGAGGCCGCCCTCCCATTGCTCGTCGGTCATCTCGAACAGATCGATCTGCGGCACCGCGCCCGCAATGTTGAGCAGGGCGTCGATACGGCCGAACGCCGCGAGCGTCTGCTCCACCACCTTGCGCGCGGCATCGGCACGCGAAAGATCGATGTCGATCACTAACGCCTCCGCGCCGGCCTCTCTCACCTGCGCGGCGGTCTCCTCGAGTTGCTCGCGGTTGCGCGCCACCACGACGATCGCGTCGAAGTCACGCGCCAGCCTCACGGCCGTCGACCGCCCAATGCCCTGACTTGCGCCCGTTACGATTGCGACTTTTCTGACCATCTTTCCGCTCCTCATTCGATCAGTCTTGCCAGGCATTATTCGAGAAATTCCGCGATCGCCGTGGCGATTTCGTCGGCGTGCGTTTCCAGCGCGAAGTGGCCGGTGTCGAAAAAGCGCACCACCGCTTCCGGCAAGTCGCGCTTGAATGCCTCTGCACCCGGCGGCAGAAAGAACGGGTCGTTCTTTCCCCACACGGCCAGAAACGGCGGCCGGTTCGTGCGGAAATACGCCTGAAACGCAGGGTAAAGCGCAACGTTGTTCCGATAGTCGCGGAACAGGTCGAGCTGGATCTCATGTGCGCCGGGGCGGCTCATATAGTAGTCGTCGAGCGAATAGCCGTCCGGCGACACCGCCGACGCATCGGGCACGCCGTGCGTGTATTGCCAGATCGTCGCTTCGCGCGTGAGCATCGCGCGCAGCGCGTCGCGATTGGCCTGCGACGGGTCCTGCCAGTAAGCGCGAATCGGATTCCAGCCGTCGCTCAGGCCTTCCTCGTAGGCGTTGCCATTCTGCGAAATGATCGCCGTGATGCGCTCGGGATGCGCGAGCGCGAGGCGAAAGCCCGTGGGCGCGCCGTAGTCGAACACATACACCGCGAACCGGTCGAAGCCGACACGCTCCGTAAAGCGCGCGATGACTTTCGCGATGTTCTCGAACGTGTACGCAAATTGGCCCCGGTCCGGCAAGTCCGATTGACCGAAGCCCGGCAGATCCGGCGCGACGATATGAAAGCGGTCCGCGAGCTTCGGAATCAGGTCGCGGAACATGTGACCCGCACTCGGAAAGCCGTGCAATAGCAGGAGCTTCGGCGCGCCAATGCGCCCGGCTTCCCGGTAGAACACGTTGAAGCCGTCGACGTCGGCGCGGCGGTAAGTAATGGCTGTCATGAGTTCCTCCAGATACGAACGGAAAGTCGCGCGGCTTTAGCGCGAAGACACGGACCGAACAGCTTCGGCGATGACTGCGGTGACGGCATCGGGCGCCGTGACGCTCGGCGTGTGATCGACTTCATGCGCGTGGACCTGGGCGTTCATCCGGCTTGCCATGAAGCGCTGCGTGTCGGGATCGATCATGCGGTCCTCGCCGGCGACGAGAAACCAGGCCGGCCGATCTCTCCAAAGCGGCCGCGCCACCGCTTCGCCGATACACGCGGCAGCAATCGGACGCTGGATCGCAGCGAGCGCCGCCGCCTCCTGCGCCGTGGCGTGCTGCGCGAACGCGTTCGCAAACGCCTCTTGCGGCAGCCAGATCCAGCCGTGCCGGTCGGGTGCGAGTTGCGGCGCCTGCGGGTGCGTCTTGCCACGATAGAACACGTCGGCCACCGTTTCGCCCTCGTCGGGCGCGAGCGCGGCCACGTACACCAGCGCCGCCACATTGGCAGCACGCGTGGCGCCGATCACGGCCCCCGCATAGGCGTGGCCGACCAGCACGGCCGGCCCCTCGACCCGTTCGAGCGAGCGCTCGAGCGCGGCCACATCGTCACCGAGCGAAGTGAGCGGGAGCGGCGCTGCCAGGGCCTCGATGCCCTGCCGGCTCAGCCGCTCGATCACCTTGCTCCAGCTCGACCCGTCCGCCCATGCGCCGTGCGCCAGCACCACGCTCGTTTTGCCGTGAGACATGCTCTGCTCCTTGGAGGAAAGTGGCGCTGCCTGCGCCGCAGTTGGTAACTGTCTTATCGATGTTTTAGAGGTTACTGATCAGAGATGTAACTTGTCAAGTAGGTTTTTGATGGTTACACTGAATGCACCCTGATTACACTTTCGTGGCAAGAAAATGGACTACCGTCCAATACCTGCGATATTCGTGGCCGATGCGCTGGGGCTCGACTTCCTGAACTCGGTCGCAACACCGGTGGACGTGCCCATCGACTGGATCGCCGACGGCGAAGGTTTGCTGTCGTGGCTCGAACAAGCGGCCATGGTCCCCGCGCCGGCACTCGCCGCCATGCGCGCGCAGTTCACGGCGCAAGCGCTGGACACCGTCGCGGGCGAGGCCCGCGAGCTGCGCGAATGGTTCCGGGGTTTCGTGCGGGAAAGAAAGGGACGACCGCTTGCCAGCGCCGATTTGGGCGAACTCGCGCCGTTGAACCAACTGCTCGCGCGCGACGACCAGTATGGCGAAGTCGTTTCGGTCGGAAGCGAGGGCGCGGCGGCGTTCGAATATCGCGTGAATCGCCGCTGGAAAACGCCGGAATCGCTTTTGATGCCGATTGCCGAAGCGCTGGCGAAACTCGTCTGCGAGCAGGACTTCACGCACGTGAAAGCCTGCGAAGGCCCGAAATGCACGCTGCTCTTCGCCGACCACACGCGCGGGCACGCGCGCCGCTGGTGCAGCATGGCGATCTGCGGGAATCGCGCGAAAGTTGCCGCGCATCGCAAACGGCTCAAGGAGCGCGATGACAAGTCGCCCACGCAGTCAGGCGAAGGGGAACCTTCGGTGGGCTGATATCGCTGCTGATATCGCTATTTACACAGCAAAAGAGGCTTGCATTGCGCAAGCCTCTGAGTGCTTCTGCAACATGTAATTCGGATGCCTTACCGAATATCGTCAGTCGCGATTCGGCGCGCCGAGCGGAAAGAGCGGGCGGTACGGCCGCGCCTCGTTCACGGCCCGCGCGAACGAAGGCCGCGCAAGCAGGCGCTCGCGATAGGCGCGCAGCACCGGATACGCCGGGGCGATGCGATGTGTCCAGTCCGCGTAGAAGAGCGAAGTAGACGCGGCACAGTCCGCCATCGAATAGTCCTCGCCCGCCGCCCAGGTTTTGCCCGCGAGATGACCTTCGAGCCACGCATAGGCGAGTTCGAGCTTTTCTTCCGCGAAGGCGCGCCCTTCATCGCGCCTCGCCGCGTCGCCGGACAACGCGCCGTCCACGGCGCGTTGCACGGGCGTCATGACATGCAGGTCGAAGAAGCGGTCGAGAAAGCGCACGTCGAGCGCCGCCATGGGATCGGCGGGCAGCAGCCGCACCGGCCCGGGATGCCTAAGCTGCAAGTATTCGATGATGATGCTTGTTTCCGCAACGTTACGCTCGCCGTCCACGAGCACCGGAAACTTGCGCAGCGGCCAGCGCCGCAGCCACTGCGCCGTATGTTCGGGCGAATCCGGGCCGATGCCGCGAAACTCGAAAGGCGTGTTGTTCTCGTACAGCCCGATGAGCACTTTCTGCGTGTACGAGGAAAACGGGTGACCATATAGCGCGAGCGACATCGTGGAGTCTCCTGGTTCGAGCGGGGGGGGCGAGTCGTTGAACCATGCACCGGTTGCGTGCGCATTGCAAGCGTTGCCGGGAACTGAAGCGGCGGCTGCGCAGGAAACTGTACATGGCGACGGCCAGATGCATGACGTATCGTGAACGCGCGCGGTTTTCCCTCCTGTTCATTTCGATATGCTCAACATCCTCGGAAAAGCATCGTCCATCAACGTTCGCAAGGTCCTCTGGACCTGTGTCGAACTGAACGTTCCCTTCGAGCGCGAGGATTGGGGCGCGGGCTTTCGCTCAACGCAGACGCCGGAATTCCTCGCACTGAATCCCAATGCGCTCGTGCCGGTCATCAAGGACGGCGATTTCGTTCTGTGGGAGTCGAACACCATCATCCGCTATCTGGCATCGCGCTATGGCGGCGCGCATCTCTATCCTGCCGATGCGTTGCAGCGCGCGCGCGTCGATCAATGGATGGACTGGCAGGCGAGCGACCTGAACCGTTCGTGGAGCTACGCGTTCCTCGGCCTGGCCAGGGCGTCACCGGCTCACCAGGCGGCGAGCGACATTGCGCTTTCCATCGAGAACTGGACCCGGCATATGCGCATTCTCGACGCGCGCTTGCAGGCAACCGGCGCATTCGTCGCCGGCGCGCAATTCTCGCTTGCGGATATTCCCGTTGGGTTGTCGGTGAACCGCTGGTTTCGCACGCCGTTCGAGCATCCGCATTTGCCCGCCGTTTCCACGTATTTCGAACGGCTTGCCGAACGCCCTGGTTTTGCGGTGCATTGCGCGAACGGGATGCCGTAACCGGGCGCCGCTAGCCGATACTGGAATTCGAGCGCTGCATCATCCAGCGCCGGTATTCGCGGGTGCGCGCCACGTCGCCCACCTGTTGCAGAATCAGCGCTCGCAATGGCGACACTCTCGGATCGGGCGTCTTTCCGCGGCTCAGTCTGCGCAACTGAAACTTCACGGCGGCCATATTCGCGAGCGACGCCAGCAGCTTGCTCTTCCACGTGATCGGCGCGAGTGCCGGCGCGTTGTCCTTGCCCGCAAGCCAGTCGCGGGGCAGACCCGGATCGATCGCAAGGGCGGTACCGATGCCGACCATGTCCACCCCGCTCGCGATGGCCTGTTCGGCGACCGACCGGCGGCGGATGCCACCAGTCACCATCACGGGCATCGTCGCGATCGTGCGGATGTCGCGGGCGAATTCCAGGAAATACGCTTCGCGCGCGAGGGTGCGGCCGTCGCGAGCCTCCCCTTGCATGGCCGGGGCTTCATAGCTTCCACCCGACAACTCGACCAGGTCGACCGCCAGATCGTTGAGCAGCTTCACGACGTGACGGGCATCGTCGGCACTGAAACCGCCGCGCTGGAAATCGGCCGAATTCAGCTTGACGGCGACTGCAAAGCGGGGAGAAACGACCGCGCGAACAGCCTTGACGATCTCCAGCAGCAGGCGGGCCCGATTCTCGAGCGAACCGCCCCATTGATCCGTTCTCTGGTTGGTGAGCGGAGAAAGAAACTGGCTTAGCAGGTAGCCATGGGCCGCGTGGATCTCGACGCCCGTGAAGCCCGCCAGCTCGCCCAGCCGCGCGGTGCGGGCAAAGCGCTGGATCACCTCTTCAATGACTGCGCCCGTCATCGCATGGGGCGTATTGAAGTGCTTTGACATCTTGCCCAGCGCCAGGGGAACCGCCGAAGGCGCCCACGTCTGCTGACCGAGGTTGGCCCGCATCTGGCGGCCGGGATGATTGATCTGCAGCCAGAATTGCGCGCCCTTCGACCGGCCGATTTGCGCCCAACGCCCGAATGCTTCCAGGTGCTTGTCATTTTCGAGCACGACCCCGCCGGGCCCCGTCATGGCGCGGCTGTCGACCATCACGTTGCCGGTAATGAGCAACCCGGCGCCGCCGTCCGCCCACGCTTGATAGAGGCGCATCAGTTGCCCGGACGGGGCGTGGTCCGCGTCCGCCATGTTTTCTTCCATCGCCGCCTTGGCGATGCGGTTGCGGATCGTCGAGCCGTTGGGCAATGCCAGTTTGTCGAACACGTTCATAGGTTCACCTCGTCTGATCGTGGCTCGACTCTAAGGTTAAAGCCAACTTGAATGTCAATCCCCCTTGCGAGGCGAGCGTCCCTGGCGACGAACGCTCAAGCGTCTGGACGCTTGACCTTCAAGCTGACTTTAACCTTAAAGTACTGGCTATCGGGCTACGCGCCGGCGCGTCCTGGGTGTATGACGCGTCGCCCTGGTTGAAGCTGCTAAGGCGAAGCGTTAAGTTGACGGTCAGTTTCGGTCTGACCGGGGAGTCGCGAAAATATGAAAATCGGTGAACTTGCGCAGCACACGGGCCTTGCCGCATCGCGCATTCGCTTCTACGAGGGTATCGGCCTGCTGAAGGCCGAGCGTCAGCCGAACGGCTATCGGACGTATTCACCTCAGGCCGTGCTGCTGCTCAATCTGATCACGACGGCACAGCAGGCCGGGTTCAGCCTGGACGAGATTCGCATGTTCCTGCCGCCCGACCTGACGCAGTGGAAGCACGGCTCGCTGATCGAGACGCTGCGCGGCAAGGTGCACGATATCGAAGCACTGGAAAAGCGGCTCGCGCAGAGCAAGGCACATCTCGTCGAGCTGCTGGCGGAGATCGAAGCGAACCCCGAAAACATGGACTGCACCGCCAATGCGAAGCGAGTGCTGTCCCGGCTGCGGTCGGGAGAACTGAAAGCGCCGGCGCTGGAAGCCGCGGACGTGACGACGCTTCGCAAAGCGAAGCGTCGCGTGCCGCTCAAGCGCGCGTAGGGACGCCCCTCGATGCATTGTTTGCGGACAGACTGGCAGCGAATGCACCCCGAAAATCTCCGGGCTAGCGCCGCCTGACGCTACCGGAATACCGCCACACTTGTTACTCCCAACCTGCAATTTTCAGGGCCAAACTCATTCACGTCACACAGGAAGCGACGCGTAGCGGATGCCATCGCGCCGCGTGAATTTGCCCAATTCAGGAGGTCGCAAAAGCCATGAGTACATCAGCCGGAAACGCAGGGAAAGACGGACAGCCCGCCATGCACACACCGCCTGTCGTCTCGCGGCAGGCGTGGGAGGCCGCGCGCGAGCAGTTGCTGGTGAAGGAGAAGGAAATCACCCGCGCGCGTGACGCCCTGGCCGCCGAGCGCCGCCGCATGCCCTGGATGGCGTTGGAGAAGACATACGCATTCGAAGGGCCTGCGGGCAAGGTCAGCCTGCTGGATCTGTTCGACGGCCGGCGACAGCTGATCGTCTACCGTGCTTTCTTCGAGCCTGGCGTGTTCGGCTGGCCCGACCATGCCTGCCGGGGCTGCTCCATGGTGGCCGACCAGGTCGCCCACCTCGCCCACCTGAACGCGCGCGACACCACGCTCGTATTCGTCTCCCGCGCGCCGCAGGCCGACATCGCGCGACTGAAGGCGCGAATGGGCTGGGACATACCGTGGTTCACGATCACCGATAGCTTCGACGCAGACTTCGGCGTGAGCGAGTGGCACGGCACGAACGTGTTCTACCGCGACGGCGAGCGCGTGTTGCGCACCTACTTCATCAACAACCGCGGCGATGAACAAATGGGAGGCACCTGGAACTACCTCGACATCACGCCGCTGGGCCGGCAGGAGGTGTGGGAGGACTCGCCCGAAGGCTATCCACAGACCCCGACCTACAAGTGGTGGAACTGGCACGACAACTACGCCGAAGACGCACCGCCCGACAAGAAGTGGGTCGAGGTGTCGGACGCCGGAGAGGCTGCGTTCCGGAACCAGAACCAGGACGGAACCCCGTAACTCGCCTCACGCGGCAAGCGCCGCATCGACCGCGGCCAGGTATTGCTGGAAGCCTGCCTGCAACAGCGCGTCTCGCACGCGCGCGAGCTCGCCTCTCGCGGCTTCGTCCGTGGGCGCCTGCTGGGCGCGCGCGAGCGCGCGTGCGCGCGCCGCGAACAGCTCGGCCCAGGGCAGCGGTTCGCGCCGCGTGTAGTCCTCCAGTGCGCTCACATAGCGCAGCACGCCGCCTGGATCGCGGGCCGAAAGCATGGCTTCGATCGCGTCGCGGTAGAACCAGAGGTGGTTGTGGCCGACCGCGCCAAGGCGCAGGAGCTCCTCGCCTTCTGCGAGGAGCCGAGAGCGCTCGTCATGCTCGTCGACCGCGCGGGCGAGCGCGCCCAGGACCTTCGGCCCGCAGAACTGTGTGCCCACCTCGCGCGAGATCGCCAGCGCCTCGCGCAGCGCTTTGAGCGCTTCGCCACGGCATCCATCGGCGAGCCATAGACGTCCCTGCATTTCCACGTTCTGCGCTTCGAACCGGCGCGCGCCCAACTGCCGGATCACGCGCCTTTCCTGCTCCAGATGGACCCGCGTAGCCGGCATATCGCCAAGCTCGTAGCAGGCGAATACGCCGAGCGTCTCGCCCAGCAACTGCGCGCGCGGCTGCCCGATCAGCTCGGCGGCATGCACGGCCGCCACGGCGTCTTCGCGCGCCTGCCGCGGGTCGTTCAGATAAATGCGGCTGAAGCCCTGCATCGGCCGATTGGCGACTTCAATGCGCCCGCACCCGTGCTCGCGGCTCAGCGCCACGCAATCGCTGAAATGGCGGAACGCGGTCCGCATGCGTCCTTGCGCGTAGGCGGCATCGGCGAGGCCGCCGAGTGCCCGAGCCTGCGCCTCCGGCAGGCCGAGACGCCGCGCATAGTCGAGCCCGCGTTCGTGCTCGGCGCTGCAGGCATCGATATTTCCAAGCGGAAAGTAGATGTTGCCGCGCAGATAGTGAAGGCTCGCAAGCTCGGTCACCCGGCCGTCGCGCTCCGCGATGCGCTGCGCTGCCTCGAGCAGGTCGAGCGCTTCGTCGAGACCTTCGCTCACGCGCAGGCCTTCCGCGAGCCCGAGCTGGCAGCGGCACAGACTGGCGTCGTCGGGGGCGGCCGCCAGCGCCGCGCGCCAGGTGGCGATCGATCCCGCAATGTCGCCGAGGTCGCGCTGGAGTTCGCCCTTGCAACAGCTCAGCGTGTGGCGGTCCGCCTCGGTCTGCGCGATCTCGAGGCCCCGCTCGGCCAGGCGCAGCGCCGCCTCGAGCAGGTGCGCCGTGCGCTGCGCGAGCGCGGCGGCGAGGTAGGCCTGCGGCGCGCGTTCGTCCTCGGCGCGGTCGAGATGCTGGGCGTGCAGCGTGGGGTCGCCGTGCGCGAACCAGTCGGCTGCGCAGCGGTGCAGTTCGCGCCGGCGCGCGCGCAGCAGCGTCGAATAGGCGCTCTCCTGGATCAGCGCATGGGCAAACAGGAACTCCTCGCCCTCCGGCAACACGAGCGCATTGGCGAGCAGGCCGTCGCACACATAGTCGGGATCGTCGATGAGCCGGCGCAGCAACGCGAGGTCGAAACGCTGGCCGATCACGGCGGCCGCCTGGAAGGCGAGGCGGTCGCGCCGCGCGAGCCGGTCCATGCGCGCGAGCACGAGGCTGCGGATCGAGGCGGGCACGGCGCTGCCGCTGCCCTCCTCGACGTTGCGCAATAGCTGTTCGAGGAACAGCGGGTTGCCGCCCGCACGCTCGATGCAGGCGAGCGCGACCCGCTGCGTCGCGTCGATGAAGTTGCCCGCGAGGCTCAGGGCCTCGTCCTTGCGCAACGGCCCGAGATCGATCGTCGCGAACGGGGTGTCCCGGCAGCGCGCGCGCCACGCCGCATCGATCGGATCGCCGTCCACGCGCGAGGTCGTCACCAGCAGGCCTGGGCCGTTCGCGATGCCCGAGGCGAAGGCCGAGAGATAGTCGAGCACTTCGGGGTCGGCCCAATGCAGGTCTTCTACGACGATCAGCGTGGCAGCCTGCCTGCAGGCGTCGTCGGTCAGTCGCGCGGCGAGCGCCTGCTTGCCGCGCTTGCGTGCGCCGTGATCCATCGCGTTGTAGAGCGCTCGCCACTCGTCCGCGAGCGGCAGGTCGAGGAGGTCGTGGAGAAACGCGCGCTGCTCCGCCTTCACGACGCCTTCAGCGGCGAGCCGCGCGGCCACCGCCTCGCGCGCGTCGCTCGATGCGCCGGCCGGCAAGCCGAGCAGACTGCCGACGATCGTGTGCACGGGATCCTGCCCCTTGCCCACACCGAAATCGAGCACGAGGCCCCGATGGACCGCGAAGCCCTGCGACTGCGCGTAGTGGCGCATTTCGTCGACGAGACGCGTCTTGCCGATGCCCGCTTCGCCGCGCACATGAACGATGTGGCCGCCCCGCCGCGCGACGCACGCGTGGACGATGCCGTGAAACTGCTCGAGCTCGGCCTGGCGTCCGACGAAGCGGCTCTGGCTCGCCTTCGCCGATTCGCTCGCCGCATCGCTTGCCGGGTCGCTCACGAACGCGCGCAGCCGCCATGCGCGCAGCGGCGTGTCGATGCCCTTGAAGTGCTGCTCGCCGAGCGCGTCGCAAACAGCTGCGCCGCCGAGCGCGCGCGCCACGTCGTCGGAAAGCCAGGTCTCGCCGGGCGCCGCCGCGACCTGGAGCCGCGCGGCCAGGTTCACCGGATTGCCGGTCACGGTGTAGTCCCGCGCGTCGACGCAGCCGAGCGCGCCGGCGACCACTTCACCGCTCGCGATGCCAATATGCGCCTGCAACGTGCGCGACGCCTGTGCGCTCAGTTGCGTCAGCGCCTCGTGGATGTCGAGCGCGGCACGAGCCGCGCGCAGCGTGTCCGTCTCGTGCGCGCGGGGCGCGCCGAACAGCGCCATCACGGCGTCGCCGATGTGCCTGTCGGTCATGCCGCCATAGGCGACCACGATACCGTCGACGAGCGCCGTGAAGCGGCCGATCAGCGCGCGCAACTCCTCCGGATCGAGCGTACGCGAGAGCGCCGTAAAGCCGCAGAGATCGGCGAAGAGGATCGTGACCTGCCTGCGTTCGTCGGTGGGGAGGTCCGGGGCGCTCGGAGCGCCGGGCGCCTGCGCGATCGGCGCAGTCGCTGCCGGCAGGTCCCGCGCGGCAGCGGCGAGGATGCGTTTGCGATGACCGAGCGACTGCACCCCGAGTTCTTTCAGGTCCGCGTCGGTCAACTGCGCGAGCAGCGACAGATCGATATCGTTGGCCGCGAACGCTTGCGCGTACTGCTCAAGTCCCAGGGCACGCAGCCATTGCTCAATATCCATGTTCGCCGCCTGGATCCAGTGCCGGTCGCCCCATGCGAGCCGCCCCGAGCCCTCCGGGGATCATGCCGATGAATATCCAGTGTAGGCGCGCGCCACGGGCCGCGTATGGCCCGCTTGCGGCCGGGTTTGCGCGGGCTTGCCCGTTTGACACGCTTTCGATCGCGGACGGATACTGGATCGCTCCCCATCGCGCCTCGCGCATTCCACTGAGAATTCACGTGAAGCCGGGCAAGACCGTTACCGTTGCCGACGTCCCGCCGCGCTCGCGCATCGCGTCGCTGCCCGGCGATCTGGCGGCCGGGGCGGTATCGGCGCTCGTCATGCTGTGCTACGCGATGAGCCTCGGCACGATGATCTTCAGCGCCGATCTTGCCCGCTACGCGATGCTCGGCGTGCCCACCGCGCTTGTGAGCTGCGTTGTCACGGCGCTCGTGATTGCCTTGACGAGCTCGATGCGCGTGAACATCGGCGGCCCCGACAGCAATGCTGCGGCGTTTCTCGCGGGGGTGGCGGCCGGCGTTGCGAGCAGCGTGCGCGCGGACGGCGGCTCCCCGCAAACGCTCCTCCTCACCGTGCTGATCGCCATCGCGCTCTGTTCGCTCGTGACCGGCGCGGTGCTCTACGCGATCGGTTCATCGAAGCGCAGCCGCTCGCTGCAATTCCTGCCCTACCCGGTGCTTGGCGGCTTCCTCGCCGGCACCGGGTATCTGCTCCTCGCGGGCGCGTTTCGCGTCATGACGGGCGCGTCACTGCAATGGCAGACGCTTGCCCTGCTCACCCATCTCCACTGGCTTGCATGGCTCCCCGCGCTCATCGTTGGCGTGCTGGCCACGATCCTGATGCGCACCTGGCAGCACGTTGCCGCGCTGCCGCTCACGCTGGCCTTCGGGATCGTCCTTTTCTACGTTCTGCTGCATGCTGCGGGCCTGTCGATCGACGATGCGCGCGGCATGGGGCTGCTGCTGCCGCGCGCGGCGCTGCGGCTCACCGGGCTGCCCGAGTTGCACTTGCGTGCGCAGCTTGGGCAGGGCGGCATCGACTGGGGGGCGATCGCCGCACACCTTCCGGAGAGCCTCGTGGTCACGTCGGTCTCGGCTGTGACGATCCTGATGAATTCCACGGCCATCGGCGCGGCGACGGGCGAGGAAGTCGATCTCAATCGCGAGATGCGGGCCGCGGGCCTCGCCAATCTTGCGAGCGGGCTGCTGGGCGGCATGGTCGGCTATCAGTCGTTCAATCGCTCGATGCTCAACGCGCGCGTGGGCGCGACGAGCCGCATGGCCGGCGTGTTCGCCTCGCTCGCGTGCCTCGTCGTGCTGGCCGCGTCGCCGGGTTTCGTCGCGCTCTTTCCCGTGCCCGTGCTCGTCGGCCTCCAGCTTTTCATGGGGCTGCGCCTCATCGTGCACTGGGTGATCGGCGCATGGGCGAAGCTGGCCTGGTACGAGTACCTGCTCGTGCCCGTCATTCTCGGCACGATCGCCGCCTGGGGCGTGATCATTGGCGTGGTCGTGGGTGTGGTCGCCGCGTGCGTGATGTTCACGCTGCTCTATGGGCGGGTGAGTTGCATCCGTATGGAATTCGACCTTCGCACCCGGACCTCGAATGTCGAGCGCAATATTGAGGAAACCGAAGCGCTGCGCAAACTGGGTGCACAGGTATGCGGCATGTGCCTGCAAGGGTTTCTCTTTTTCGGCACGGCCAATTCGATCCTCCACCGCATCCGCGAGCGCCTCGCCACGCGCAGTCTGGCGCCGGTTCGCTTCGTCGTGCTCGATTTCGCGTCGACCCAGGGCATCGACGCGTCGGTGTCGATCAGCTTCGTCAAGCTGCGGCAACTCTGCGCGACAGCGGACGCCGACGTGATCCTGACCGCGCTGCCGCCGCGCTCACGCGATCTGCTGACTAAAACCGGCACGCTCAATCTGCGGATTCGTGAATTCGACACGCTCGACGCGGGCCTGGAATGGGTCGAAGACCAACTGCTCGCGTCGAGCGCGCACGCAACGAAGCCAGGTGACGACCTCGATGCGTTGCTCGCGCCGCATTTCACGGCCAGTGCGCTGCGCACGCTCGCCACCCGGCTCGAAGTGCACGACCTGCAAGCGGGCCAGGCGCTGTTTCTTCGTGGAGACCCGGGCGACGCGCTGTACATCATCGAGCGCGGCCGGGTCGCCGTTTCGCTGCCGCTCGGTGGCGGGCGGACGGTGCGGCTGCGCGCTTGCCTCCCCGGCACTGTCATTGGCGAAATGGCCATGTACACGCAGCAGCCGCGCAGCGCGGACGTGTTCGCCGAGGTGCCGACGCGGGTGCGCAGGCTGTCGCTCGCCGCGCTCGTGGCGCTCGAGCGGGACGACCCCGCAGCCGCCCAGCAGTTTCATCGCTTTCTGGTGAAGGGCATCGCGTCGCGCCTCGCCCTCGCCACAGAGGCCCTGCGCGCGGCCTACTGAGCGGTGGGCGTCTGCCAGTCGCGTACGCGTTCAGGCACCTCTTCATGTGCGTGATCGTCGAGCGATATCCGCGACGTTTCCGGCAAGGACATGCCGCCGACTAGCGCGAGCAGCGAGACGGCGATCAGGTAGAAAGCGGGAGAGATGTTGTTGCCCGTCGACTCGATGAGCCAGGTGGCGACTAGCGGCGCCGTGCCGCCAAAGATCGTATAGGCCAGGTTGTACGTGATCGCTGAAGCGGTATAACGGGTCCGGGTCGGAAAGACTTCAGACAGCAGCGCCGCCGTAACCACACCCGACAAGACCGCGCCGATTGCAAGCATGCCCGCGCCGAGAACGGCGGAGCGAAAGTCCCCAGATCCCCCCAGCACGAATGCGGGGTACACCGCGGCGATCAGGATCGCGCATGCCGTGAAAACGGTTTTTCGTCTTCCCACTGCGTCCGAGTAGAGGCCCGCTAGCGGGCAGATTGCGGCGGCGAAAACCAGCGCGATCACCGTAATCGACAAGGCGCTCGCGCGGCTCTGATGACCGACCACCTGCAGATACGTGGCGAAGTAGGTCGTAAATGTATAAAAGGAGAGCGCAGTCACGGACACGAAGGCACCCAGGCGCACAATCGCGCCTCCCTGGGTCTTGAGCGTTTCGCGCAGTGGCGCGTGAGCCAGGTCGTGATCGTGTTCGACTGCGGCAAACGACGGGGTTTCGCCAAGGCGCGTGCGCAGATACAGACCGACGAGGCCGATAGGAGCAGCCGCGATGAACGGGACTCTCCACCCCCAACTGCTCATCGCCTGCGCCGATAACGCGGCGTCCAGTCCGGATGCCACCACGGCGGCACTCGCGAACGAGAGGAACGTGGAGACCGGAAGAAAGCTGCCGTATCGCGCGCGCTGGTGCTTCGGCGCATGTTCCATCAAATACGCGCAGGCGCCTGCGTACTCTCCGCCGGCGGAAAAGCCTTGCACGCATCGGACGATCGCGAGCAGCACGGGGGCGAGCATGCCGACCGATGCGTAGGTCGGCAGGAAGCCAATGACCGTCGTTGCACCCGCCATGATCAGGATGGTCAGCGCGAGCGTTTTCTTGCGCCCTACCCGGTCACCCACCACGCCGAAGAAGACGCCGCCGAGCGGTCTGAACGCAAACGCGACGGCGAACACCGCGAAGGTCTTCATCAACGCGATCGCCGGGTCGCCATTCGGAAAGAACTGGCGGGTCAGCAGCGTTGCCAGGAATCCGTAAACGGCAAAGTCGAACCATTCGACAAAATTGCCTACCGCAGCGGCAATGATCACCTTGCGAAGCGTCTTTGGGTCCACTTCTGGCTGATGCGCTTTCATGACCTGGCCGTCCCTTGTGCGTTGAATAAGGTGTGCGTATCACCCTGAATGGCAACGCCATTCGAGGCGAGCGGTTTAACGCTGAAATCGCACGGTGATGGTTTGCACAGTTAATGCGACCATAAAAGTCGTTCCTAGAACGCAGGCGACATGGTGACGCTCTGGAAGCGACATCAAACGGCACGCGGCAATGACGGCTGTAGCGGAAAATGTCAGACGAAACGCTCGGAAACGCAACGGCGGCGATCGTCGATCGCCGCCATGCGCCCGGCGGACACTGGATCGACGCTGATTCCTGCAATCTCGTGCGTCGCCTCGCGACGAACGGGCGCAAACAACAAAAAGCCCTTCTCCATCCAGGAGAAGGGCTTTCACCGAACGTTTGAGGCACTAAGGCACTAAGGCGACTGTGGCTTACTGACCGAAGTACACCGGCTGCAAGCCGGGCGTGGCCATGGGCGCGCCAGACTGTGACGTCCCGCTGACCACACCGCCGTAGCTGGTTCCGCCGTTTTGCGCCGACACGCGCGCTTCAGCAGCCTGGATATCGGCTGGATAGTTTGCATTGTCGCCGTCACCGACGTGATAGCCAGCCTGTTCGAGCTGGATGAGATCGGAGCGGACTTGTTCACGCGTCACAGGGCCGTTCGTTTGTGCGAACGCGACAACTGGAGCCGCGATAACAGTAAGGACAACGACAGTTTGAGCAAGGTATTTCATGATGAGCTACCTCCAACGATTGCCACGTTTGCTGCGACAAGTCTTCCTGGATGCGACCGGCTCTACCACCCATCGATGCAATGAAGCCTGGGGGTCAAGTGAGCTAGCCGCACATCCGACTGATCTCCTCGGCACGGGAACCGCTCAGTCGCACGGACGCGAGCGCTGCCGATACAAGCCGTTTCACTTCGCTGAGTTCCTCCCGCATCGAAAGAGGCCTGGCTCAAAGCGAGCTTCTCTGCCTTGAGCGGGGACTGGGGTTGAATGGTTGCAAACGATCCGTGCCCGAGCGCAGCTACAGCGTGGGAATCACACCAGGAGACTGCAACACGTGGCTCTCTACGCGCTTGATGCCGGGCACACCTTCGGCCGCGATGCGGATCGCGCGCTTTTCCTCGTCGGTCTCGATCACACCCCACAGATGCGCGACGCCGTCCTTCACGATCACGCTCTGTTTTGGCAACCCCCAACGCTGTCCGTGCATTTCGCGAACGATCGCGTCGCGCAGGCTCGCATCGTCATGCGCTTGCCCGTCCACGACCGGTTCGACGTTCGCCAGCGCGCGAATCAGGTTTCCCCGGCACACGATGCCGACGAGCTTGCCGTCCTTGAGCACCGGCACGCGTTTGAGGTGCCGACGCTCCATGAGATCGGCGATCTGCTGGAGAGGCGTGTCTTCAGCGATCGAAATCACGTGGTCGGACATGACGTCGCCCACGAGCCGGCCGTGCTCCTTCACATACCGTGCGGCCTCGTCGCGAGGGGACGACGCCAGCACTTCGAACCACCAGGCTCGCTTGCTGTGCCCCGTGCCGTTCTCTACGCGATGCAGGAGGTCGCGATGCGTGACGATGCCCACGACCTGGCCGTTCGCATCGACCACCGGCATACCGCCGATACGGTTGTCGACGAACAGTCTCGCCGCTTCGTGGATCGTCATGTCCGCGTGGGCGGTGACGACGGACGAAGTCATGACGTCGAATGCGCGCATGATCGATCCTTTGGTGTGCTGAGGGGGATGCCCATTTGCTGAAACTGTGCAGGGCAGATACGACTGTATGCGCCGACCCCATGCGTATGAATAAGGCGTCCGTCCTAAAAGCGGCTAGGGGATTGCCTTATTCGGCGGGCAAGCTGAGCCCCGATTGATTTCCGGTTGAGCCCTATTGGCTCTCGATCCACTGAATGGCGAAGCGCGTCAGTTCTTTGCCGTTACGGATATTCAGCTTCTCTTTGATATTGGCCTGGTGAGCTTCGATGGTCTTCACGCTCCGGTTCAGCTTCCCGGCGATTTCGCGGGTGCCGAAACCGAGGCCGATCAGATGCAGGACTTCGAATTCCCGCTCCGAGAGGTTCGCAATGGGGCCTTCGGGCTTTTTATGGGGAACGGCAAGCGCCCGCGCCAGCTTCTCATGCATGGCGGCGCTCATATAGATATTGCCCGCCAGCACTTCGCGGATGGCGGTCACGACATGGTCGGTAGCCTCGAGTTTCATCAGATACCCGTTTGCGCCGCAGCGCAGTGAGCGTTCGGCAAAGAGGCTTTCGTCATGCATGCTGAGGACGAGGATTCCCAGGTCTGGGTAGCGGTGACGCAGCGTCTTCACGAGTTCGAGGCCGGAGTCCGTTTGCAGGCTAATGTCCACAATGACCATGTCGGGCTGGCACTCCATCGCCGCGAGCGCCTCTTCGGCGCTGCCCGCTGCACAACACACGTGCAGATCCTCTTGCAGATTGAGCAACAGCGCCATCCCGTCCCGGATGATGGGGTGATCATCCACGATGAGGATTTGCGTCGCTCGGCCTGGGCTAGCGCAGTTCCTGGGCATGGCCAGAACCCTCCGGTAGCGGATAGCTGATGGCGACGGTGGTGCCGCCCAACCCGTTGCGAGTCACGGTACAGGAGCCGCCCAGAAGGCTGGCCCGGTGACGCAGGTTGTGCAGCCCAAGACCCGCGGCACGCTCCATTTCCTCCGGGCCGACGCCTACCCCGTCGTCACTGATGGAAAGCGTCTGCAGGCCGCCCGCGCGCTCCAGGTCGATCCAGATGCGGTGGCCGTGACAGTATTTCAGCGCGTTGTTGACGGCTTCCTGCGCGGCACGATACAGGTTGATCTGCAGCAGCGGGTCGACCAGATCCACATCGGGCGCGATTTGCAGCTTGCAGTCCACGCCGTTGAGTGCGTGAGCCGTTTCCGCGAGCGCATGCAGTGCGGCCGCAAGGCCGCCATATTCCATCGCGACCGGGTCCAGACCATGAGCAATCCTGCGGGTCATCAAGGACGCCTGTTTCACCAGGCCGACGACGATCGCGGCGTCGGCGGCGGCCGGGTGGCCCTGCGTCTGCAATTTCTGATTCAGCGCGGCGCAATACAGGCCCAAACTGGTCAGGTGTTGCCCAAGTCCGTCATGCAACTCCTGGCCGATGAGTTTCTGTTGCTGGTCGCCGATCCGGATCAGTTCCCCTTCCAGCAGACGGCGTCGCACCATCTCTTGCTTGAGTTCGTTATTGGCCCTCTCCAGGTCTTCGGTGCGCTCATCGACACGACGCTCCAGCTCGATGTGGGCTGACCGCAGCAGGTCATGGGCGCGCCGTTCCTGAGCACGTACCGCCGCCAGCAGCAATCCCGTTACCGCTACGACGTTCGCAAAGGTGCACCACCTCACGAGGCTGTCCACAGGAGATTCGGCGGCAAAGGGCCCGGTTCCGTGCGTGGTGCCCCAGACGGCCACGGCTGAAATCACGAGGGTCACGATGCTGGCGCCCAGGCGGTCGAAGCGCAGCGCCGCCCAGATAATGAATGGGAAGATCGCGAGCGCGGCAGGATAGTAGCCGTGCCCGGCAAGCTGCGGCGCGCCGAAGATGAGGTAGCTCACCCAAACAGTCGCAGCAACCAGTACGCACGCTTCCAGGGCACGCTGCGCGGAGCGGATCGGGTTCGAATACCTGAGGAAGCTCAGGAGGGCCGGCGCCACGACGAGGACCCCCATCATGTCGCCGAGCCACCATTTCAGAAAGGCTGACCCGTACGCGGCGAACGACACGAGGCCGCCTTCCAGCATGGAGGTCGTGCCGACCAGCGCACTGATTGCCGTACTCATCACCGCAGCGAAGGCGATGAAGGCCAGCACGTCATTGACGCGGGCAAGGGTGATCTGGATTCGGGTCGTCCGGTTCAGCAATATGGCCGCCGTCAACGGTCCGATCATGGACCCGATGCCGATCACAACGGCCACGGCCGCGGGCACGCCCACCGACACGTTGGCAAGGAAAGAGCCAATGGCGATTCCCGGGGCAACCGCGACGCCCAGAGCGAGCAGCGCAACGATAGCGATGCCGCTGGAAGGCCAGACGAGAGAGATTGCGCCGCCCACCAACGCAAAGGAAAGTCCGAGCTTCGCACCTGCGAAATACGCCGCTGCAACAATTCCGGTGTGCAGGAAGAGGGTGACCCTGGCATTGTCCCGAATGGTGGCCATTGTTCGCTTCACATCCAGCAGCCGAAGTGCAATTGCGCTACGTGCTCCCTGTGGGCGAACGTGAAGGGTGTCGCCCGTCAGTCAGTGAGACATTTGGCGCTTGTGTGCGACCTGACCTTTTTATTGTGCTGGCACGCACCGCGTTAATCAAACACTACACTGCGCAAACACTACCCTGCGCGCAGAAGCTTGCCGGCAAGCATCGGCACAAGCGACAGGAAGCTTTCGACGGCTTTCTGCTCGCTCTCCGCATGCACGGCTTCGTGCGCCATGTGCTCGAGCATTGCGTCGAGATAGACCTTGCGAACGGGGTTGACCTCGACCTCGCCTTCCCATTCCCGCTGCGGAAGAAGGCTCGCGCCGTAGGCATCGAGCAAACCGCCCGCGCCAGGAAGAATGGATCGCGCCGTCTCGAAGCGCACCGCCGATCGCCGTGCCGCCCACAGGCGCAGCGATTTTCGCAATTTTCTTGAGGAGTCCGTCGTTGTTCTTGACGAAACGCGCGATCTTGCCGAAGCACTGCTCGCCGCCTTCGAACTCGCCGAGCTCGTGCATCTCTCCCGCCTCTCCCACTCGCCGAGCCCTTCGAATTCGTGTTGTTCGTGCTGCTCGAACTCGCCTTCACCGAACAGTCCGCTCGGCGCCGAGGATGCCTTCGCCTTCACCGGTCTCGCCGGCCGCCTCGAACTCGTTGAGTTCCGATTCGAACTCGTATTCGTTCATGTTGCCCATGCCGTGCCTCCTTGCGCGATGAAAGTCACTCGACGACCTGGATGAAGGCCAGGCTCGAATTGAGCGAAGCGAAAGTCACTGCTTGAGGGCAATGTGTTTGTGGTCGCGCGCTGTGGCGCCACACGTTCACGCGACGCGCAGCGTGCGACCGTGAGCGGCTCGTTGCGCTCTTGTTCTTGACTGGTATGCGCGTCGCACGGTTCGCAATTGCCCGCCAGGAAGTGCACAATACCCCCATGCAAGCCCCAGACCTCGAACGCCTCGTCACCCTCGCCATGCCCTTCGGCAAATACAAGGGCCGGCTGATCGCCGACCTACCCGGGCATTACCTCAACTGGTTCGCCCGCGAAGGGTTCCCGCCGGGCGAGATCGGCCGGCTGCTCGCACTGATGCAGGAGCTTGACCATAACGGCCTGAAGGGGTTGCTCGATCCGCTGCGCAAACGCGCATAGCGCCATTGCGGCGCGCGGAGGACAATGCCGCTGCGAATCTCTTGCGAGGCAGCGCGAAATGGCCAAATTTCAGCCAGATGGATGGCATACCGTCACGCCCCGAATCGTCGTGCGGGACGCGGAAAACGTGGTCGCCTTCATCAAGACAGTGTTTCAGGCGCACGGCGAATTCCGTCACGGGCTGCCTGCCGAAATCAGGATCGGCGATTCGGTCGTGATGGTCAGCGGCTCGGACGGCCTGCGCGAACCGATGCCCGCATTTTTGTATGTCTACGTTGCGGACACCGATTCGACCTACCAGCGGGCGATTGCCGCACAGGCGGTTTCGCTCGAGATTCCGGCCGACCTCCCATACGGTGACAGGCGCGCAATGGTCCGCGACCCGTGGGGTAACACCTGGCAGATCGCCACCCATCAACGCGACCTCTCTGCTGCCGAAATCCGTTCGAGACTGACCGGCGAGGGATAGGCCGATCGTTCGCGAACATGGCGCCCTCGCAGGACCCGTCAGTCAAACGTGCATGCCTTCACTTACGCGAATGGCGATTGCAGAACGATCGCATCGTCGCGTTCGGGGCCGGTCGTGACCATCGCCGCGGCAACGCCGACCTCCTCCTGGATCGCTTCGATCAGCGCCGCGGCTTGCGGCGGCAGGTCGCCATATGAGCGCACGCCACGGGTCGAACCGGCCCAACCGTCGAAGCGCCGGAGGATCGGCTGGAGGCGCTGTTGCTCGGCGTTCGTGGATGGCATGTAGTCGATACGCGCGCCATCGAGCATGTAGCCCACACAGAGATGCACCGACTCGAAGCCATCGAGCACATCGAGCTTGGTCAGCGCGAGCTGGTTGATGCCCGCGACCTTGCAGCTCTGACGCAGTTGCACGGTGTCCAGCCAACCGCAGCGGCGCGGCCGCCCGGTATTGACCCCGTACTCGCCGCCGCGCTGCCGGAGTTCGTCGCCGAGCGCGCCGTCCAGTTCCGAAGTGAACGGGCCCTCGCCGACACGCGTTGCATAGACCTTGCTCACGCCAAGCACGCGCCCCAGATGCGAGGGCGCAATGCCGGCGCCGCTGGCCGCGCCGGCGGCGATGGTGCTCGACGACGTCACGTAGGGGTAGCTGCCCCAATCCACGTCGAGCATGACCGCTTGCGAGCCTTCGAACACCACGCGTTTGCCCGACGCATGGGCGCGATCGAGCTGCTCCCAGACACGGCCCACGAACGGCAGGACGCGCGGCGCCATGGCAAGCAGGCCGCTCAACATCGGCTCCAGCGGGAATGGCTCCTGGCCCGAACCGCGCAGCCAGGCGTTATGGTGCGCGAGCAGGGCTTCGAGCTTCCCGGCCAGCAATTCCGGTTCGGCAAGGTCGCACACGCGCAGACCGCGGCGCCCGATCTTGTCCTCGTACGCCGGGCCAATGCCGCGCAAGGTGGTGCCGAGCGGCTTCGCACGCATGCGTTCCTGCGCAGCGTCGAGCGCGCGATGGACCGGCAGGACCAGCGTGGCCGTTTCGGCGATCTGAAGCACCTCCGGCGTGACGTGGATGCCCATCGCCGCCATCCGGTCGATCTCCGCGAGCAGCGCCTCGGGGTCGAGCGCGACACCGTTGCCGATCAGGCCCAGCTTGCCGCGCACCACGCCGCTGGGAAGCAGCGCCAGCTTGTAGGTTCGGCCATCCACCACCAGCGTATGCCCGGCGTTGTGCCCGCCGTTGTAACGGACGACGATGTCCGCCTTCTCCGCGAGCCAGTCCACGATCCGGCCCTTTCCCTCATCGCCCCACTGCGCGCCGACCACGACGACATTCGACATGCGATATTTCCCCTGGTGAGTTAATCGAACAGGTCCAGAACCGGAACTGCTGCAAAGGGGCTCAATATAGAGTTCTCCGGGCGTCCAGAAAAGCGATGTAAACTCACCGAACTTGTCAGGAAAAGTCACATAGGATTGGACTCATGTCTCGTCGTCTGCCGCCGTTGAACGCCCTGCGCGTGTTCGAAGCCGCCGCCAGAGCGGAGAGTTTTTCCATGGCGGCCGAGGAGCTTTGCGTCACCCACGGGGCCGTTAGCCGGCAAGTGCGGCAACTGGAGGACTGGCTTGGACTCGACCTGTTCGAGCGTCGCGGCCGAAGAGTCGTATTGACCGCGTCGGGCCGCGCTTACCTGGCCGAAGTGTCGGCGGCGCTGGATCGCATCGCGCTCGCAACCAGCGAGCAGCTTCGGGCCACACGAGCGCAGATCGTGAGGGTCAATGCCCCAACGACGTTCGCGTTGCGCTGGCTATTGCCGCAGCTTTCCAGCTTCCAGCTGACCAACCCAGCGGTGGAGGTGCGGCTGACGACTTCGGACGAGCCGATCGAAAAGCTGGGCGACGAATGCGACGTGGCGATTCGCGGCAGCGAGCAGAAGTCGGCGGGGTATGCGGTCAAGGAGTTTCTATCGGAAGTCCGGCTGCCGGTGTGCTCGCCCAAGGTGCTGGAATCTCATCCGATACACCATGTCCCGGATCTCGCGCACCACACCCTGCTTCACACGGCGACTTATCCAGGTCTGTGGGCGGAATGGCTTGCGGCGAGCGGCAATGCGGGGCTTGCGCCTCGCCATTCCCAGCAACTGGATCACTTTTATCTGACGCTGCAAGCCGCCATTGATGGCCTGGGTATTGCGATGGGTCCTACCGCGCTCGTCGCGCTCGACGTTAAAGAGGGCCGTCTCGTGTTTCCGTTCGACGGCCCCGCTTTGCCGGCATGGCGCTATTGCAGCTATGTGCGCGAAGCACGCCTGGACGACCCGGCTATCAATACGTTTCTGGCGTGGCTGCGCGAACTCGGGAATCGGTTTTCACGTCATGCGTAGTGCGGGGTTGGGCAGCCTTGGACGAAATCTGATTGCTCATGGAAACCCCTGCGAGATGGATCATCGCGCGCGGCGAACCTCTAGTATCGGCCCAAAACAGGCGCTCGGCTGCTCCTCCGTCAACGGGCAGGTTTCTGCTCTGGAAGCGACGTCTGTTGCGTCGAACGAGTCGCCGTAAGCAAGCTTTCGCGGCATCGGCGGTTTCCGCCATTTTCTGTGCATTAAGCGTCAGAATTGCGCCTACCCTACCCTGCGTTTGGGCGGTGACAACATAAAATTGGAAACGCATCCCTGCCCGTAGGCAGCCGGGGCTTTGTGGACCTGTGAGACCACCGTCCGGATTCGTCGCAACGCTGAAAAAGGAGAAAGTGAATGAAGGCTATTCAGGCAATCAAGCTAACCGGTGGCGCATTGATCGTCGCCGTTTCGATCAGCGCATGGGCGCAGGGGAACGATACGAGCACGGACACCGCGCCGGCCACTTCGCACTCGTCGAAGCAGGCCAACCACGCGTTGGAGAAGAAAGTGCGTGCCGCGCTGAATCACGCGAAGGACATCAAGACGGAAAACATCCTGATTCGCGCTCGCGGTGGCGCGGTGACGCTGGAAGGCAGCGTTCCGGATTCTTCGCAGGTCGACAAGGCCGCTCAAGTCGCTCAGGGCGTTGCCGGCGTGACCTCGGTCAAGAACGCACTGACCATCAAAGAACCGGGTCAGTAAGCCAGGCTTTTGGCGGGGCCGCCCCTTCGTTTTCACGAGCATGCGGCTTCGCCGTTCCCCAGCATCCCTGGCAACGCGGTTAGAACGAAGACTCGAACGGTCTTCTGAGGCAGTAGTTCACTGCCGCAATGACGGACCGTTCATGACGTTCCTTGCGGTTGGCGTCGCCCAGTGTCCATTTACTTCGTCATCCGAAGCACCTGGCGAACCACATGACTGACCTGGCGCTAGCCCCGCACTCAGCACGACTTGAAACCCCGATGGCAAGCGACGATCAGAGATCTCCGCGCACTTCACCGGTTCCCAACACGCTCCGCCGCCGGTTGACCTCCGCCCACAGCTCATCGCTGTCGTCATTGCGCAGCAGGATCACGCAGTCCAGTTGATCGTCGGCCACGCCGAAGTATTCCAGGATTTCCCTGCGAACGGCATCGACGAACTGCGTATATTCCGGGGTTGCCTGGGCCTGCGCGTGCAAGGCGTCGTAAGCCGCATCGTCCGCGCCGCCGCCATGCTCGTCGATGTAGCGCGCGATCCACTGGTCCCGTTCGCGGTCGTAGTCGGCCTCGGCGCGCATCGCCTGCACAGCCGTGTAGAAGTCCAGTTGGGCAAACGCGGCGATCGCCGCCGTTGTTGCCTCGTCGAATGTCGTTGTCATCCCATCTCTCATGTTGGCCGTGGCACATCATCGCACGTGCCGCGCCCGGTCGGGCGCCGCAAGCGTCGCGCTGGCGCTTAAGCGCCAATGCGAGCGCCGGTCGTAATTCGTTCACGACGGCGGAAACGGGTTACACGCTGAATTGTCGATAAACCGGGTATTCCCAAATCTGCGCAAATCGGTAATCTGCGAGGTTTCAGTCAACGAAAATGCCTCGCTGCCTGAATGCAACCATTCGGATTCTCCATGACTGAGCCTCGTCTGACATTCCGTGACCAGAATGAATGGGAAAACTGGTTGACTCAAAACGGCGGCACCTCGACCGGGATATGGCTGCGCCTTGCCAAAAAGGGTGCCGGGCAGCCAACTTTGACTTACGAACAGGCACTGGAAAGTGCCCTTTGTCATGGCTGGATCGACGGTCAAAAACAGACTGAAAGTGAAGAATACTGGTTGCAACGTTTCACTCGACGCTCCGCGAAAAGTATTTGGTCGAGCCTCAACAAAGACCGGGCCGAAGCGCTGATCGCCGCAGGCAGAATGCTTCCCGCGGGCATGCGAGAAATCGGGAAAGCCAAAGAGGATGGGCGCTGGGAGGCTGCCTATACGTCGGCCAGCAACTCGGTCGTGCCGGACGATCTGCAGGCCGCACTGGATGCCAATCCCAAGGCCAGCGCGTTCTTTGCGACGCTGAATGGCCGCAACCGCTACGCCATCCTGTTCCGGATACAGAATGCCAAAAAGCCCGCGACACGGGTGCGCAAGATCGAGGAGTTCATCGGCATGCTGAATCGCGGCGAAACCATTCATTCCTAGACCATGAAGTTCGACGGCCGACGAAAGGCGCCGGACGATGCCACGCTCAAGGCGGGCATTCCGCAGCGCTCTGCACGCCTGAGCGCTGGCGAGCGCCGATCAATGCTGGCTTAGGCTTATCGATCTCTTTGACCGCTATTCGCGCGTGACCGGCCTTTACTAAAATCCGGCTGATCTTCGGATGCTGGCCGATCGCTGTCGTTCGTTATCTTCTGGCGATTCGAATTGCTCGGGGCCAGCATGCGCGCTCAGGAGGCCGGTTTTGCCGCCTGCCGTTTCAGTTCACGGGCTTCCTTGCGAGCCCGTATCGCTTCAAAAAGGCCAGCAATCCAGCAGGCAGGGCATCCGCGCATCAGAAAGACGGCGAGAAAAATCAAGCCCGCTGCGGGCCAGAAATGCGGCGTCAGCCAGATCGCCGCCACTATGGATACCAGCGCCAGGGCGCCACGGAGCAGTTGCGCGGTGATAGACGTGCTGCAGTACATGGTTCAACCTCCCTATCGTGTGTTCGCATATAGGAGGCAAGAACGGCGAGCAACGATTCGCGCCCCGTTTTAAAAATGATGCTGATGCTATCGAGGCGACCGTGAGTCCCCGACCGGCCAATCGCGACGCTCTCATCACCGCAGCCCAGACCGGCGACGCGGCCGCGATCTCGCGCCTGCTCGCCGCGTACCAGGCTGACGCGCGTCGTTATGCGTACCGGCATTGCCTTGCCAGCGACGTCGACGACGCGGTCCAGGAAGCGTTGCTGATCGTTTCGCGCAAGGTGAAGGGACTCAGGGCGGCGGCGGCTTTTTCGTCATGGCTCTTCACGGTGATCAAGCGGGAGTGCCATCGGCTCGCACGCGGGGTGTTCGGCCATGAGCCGTTGCCGGATGAACTGGCCGAGGAGGTGATGCTGCACCGGCCCGACGACGCGCTCAGGATCGACCTCATCCGCGCGCTTGAGTCGCTGCCGCCGCATTATCGTGAAGTCGTGTTGCGGCGTGATTTCGAAGAACTGACCATCGCCGAGATCGCGCAGAAGTCAGGCGAGCAGGCGGCGGCGATCAAGAGCCGTCTGCATCGGGCGCGCGCACTGGTTCGCGAATATATGTTGCGGGCCGAAACCACGACGAAGCCGCAAGCGTCCGGGAAATAGCCTGGACACTTGCATTGCGAAGCCGTTCAGGCGGGCGGCGGACAGGTGGCCGCTTTCCGGCTGCCGAAGCCGCTTGTGCCGCTGGGCTGGACCGCGCATGTCCGCACGATTGCTGAAGTCCCTGGCGAACGTCCGCGCTTCGCCTCCCAGACAACGCCCGCCTGGGCGGCTCTCAGGGGCTGACCTTCTGCTCTACGGCAGCCTCCTCGCGCATGCGACGGGCTTCGTCGCGCAGGAACTGCTGGTAATCGTCCAGATCGCCGTCGAAGGGCTCGACACCGCCCTTGGTGACCAGCCAGAACTCGTCGCATACGGCGCGCAGCAGGGCCCGGTCGTGACTAACCAGCATCACCGTGCCTTCGAATTCGTTGAGCGCCATGGCCAGGGCTTCGCGTGTGGCCAGGTCGAGGTGGTTGGTAGGCTCGTCGAGCAGCAACAGGTTGGGGCGCTGCCACACGATCATGCACAACACGAGCCGCGCCTTTTCGCCGCCGCTCATCGTGCTAACCGCCTGGTGGACCATATCGCCACTGAAGTTGAAGGTGCCAAGGAAGGTGCGAAGCGATTGTTCGGTACCACTTTGGCCGGGCGCGCGCATGTGCGCCGGCGTGTCCTTGGCAAGACGGATCATGTGTTCCATCGGCGTGTCTTGCAGACGCAGCACGTCGAGTTCCTGCTGTGCGAAGTAGCCGATGTTCAGGCCCTTTCCTTCGCTGATTTCGCCGGCAATCGGCGCCAGCGCGTGCGCCACCGTCTTCACCAGCGTGGACTTGCCCTGGCCGTTGGCGCCGAGAATGCCGATGCGCTGCCCGGCCAGCACGGAACGGTTGATGCCGCGCACGATGACCGTGGGCGGCGTGCCCGGCAGTGCGCCGGCCGGCGCGGGGTAGCCGAAGCTCGCGTCCAGCATCGACAACAGCGGGTTCGGGACGTTGAGGGGTTCCTTGAACTCGAAGTTGAACTCTGCATCCGCAAGCACCGGCGCGATCTTCTCCATGCGTTCGAGCGCCTTGACCCGGCTCTGCGCCTGTTTTGCCTTCGAAGCCTTGGCCTTGAAACGGTCGATGAACTTCTGCAGGTGGGCGATCTTGTCCGCCTGCCTGGCCATCGCAGCCTGCTGCAACACGAGCTGCTCAGCGCGCATGTCTTCGAACTTGCTGTAGTTGCCGCCATAACGCACGAGCTTGGCGTTGTCGACGTGCACCGTCACCTGCGTCACCGCGTCGAGGAATTCACGATCGTGGCTGATCACGACCAGGGTTCCTTGATAGCGCTTGAGCCAGGCTTCCAGCCACACCAGCGCGTCGAGGTCGAGGTGATTGGTCGGCTCGTCGAGCAGCAGCAGGTCGGACGGGCACATCAGCGCGCGCGCCAGCTGGAGTCGCATGCGCCAGCCGCCGGAGAAACTGTTGACCGGCTGGTCAAGCTGCGCGGCCGTAAAGCCCAGTCCCAGGATCAGCGCCTGGGCGCGTGCGGGGGCATCGTGCGCACCGGCGTCGTGCAGGGCCATGTAGGCGTGCGCCATGCGCATGCCGTCATCGCTGGCCTCGGCGGCCGCGACTTCGGCCTGCGCGGCGAGCAGCACGGTGTCACCCTCGACGACGAAGTCGGTCGCGCCCTGGTCGGTCTCCGGCATCTCCTGCGCGACCTGACCCATCTTCCATGCCGGGGGAATCGAGAATTCGCCGCTATCTTCGTGCAACTTGCCGTTAAGAAGCCCGAAAAATGACGATTTGCCGGCGCCATTGCGGCCGACAAGACCGATCTTTTCGCCGGGGGTGAAGGTGACGGACGCGCTGTCGAGCACGACATTGACGCCGCGGCGCAGCGTGACATTACGGACGGAAATCATAAGAAGCTACTTCGGAGAGGACAGGCATGATAGCCGACTGGACGCACAGGGCTGTCTCTTTTCTGAGCCGCTTGCGCTTTGCGGCGCACACCGAAGGGCACAGGGGTCTATCGTAAAAGCTCGACTATCACGACATCGGTGTCGTCGAGCGCCACCATCGCAATGTGCGGTTCGTCGCTGACGACGACGCCATCGCGCGGCGCGAGCCGGATCTGTCCCACGTCAAGCCGACCATGATCGGCAACCAGATACGCCGCGCCTGAGGCCGGCAACACGTGATGCACCATCGAGCCTTCGCGTAGCGTGGCGATACGTACGCGCACGTCGGCGTTGATGGGCAGCGCGCCCGCGCACACATCGTCTGGATCGCCACTCGCCAGCGTGACGAAGCGGCCTTCGCGACAACCGCGCGAACAAATGCGCGTCGCCGAACGTGGCGTGCCGCCCGGCGTGCGCGGATGCAGCCAGATCTGGAATAGCCGCGCTGGCACATTTTCCTCGTTGCGCTCGGCATGATGGACAGCGGCGCCCGCACTCATCGCCTGCACCGTATCGGCGACGAGTCGCGCGCGATTACCCGCATCGTCTTCGTACGTGATCGCGCCTGAGCGCACCCACGTCACGATCTCGACGTCGCGGTGCGCATGCAGCTCGAAACCCGAGTGCGGCGCGAATTCGTCGTCGTTCCACACGTAGAGCGCGCCGAGCGGCGCATGGTCGGCTCGTCCGCATTCGCCGAAGCGGAAATGCTGTCGCGTATCGAGCCAGTCGCGCCTGACTGCGCCAAGCGAAAGGTAACGACGATGTCCGATCATGATGTGCCTCCGCTCAAACGCGCGTACGCGCCGGGCGCTGGCGCGATCGTCGAAGACCGCATCCACGCGCCCGGGCGGCGTTTAGACCTGCTGCTGGCCGCCATCGACGAACAACTCGATGCCGTTCACGAAGCTCGCGTCGTCGGAGGCCAGGAACAGCGCTGCACTCGCGATCTCGCCGGGCTCGCCGAGACGCCCCATCGGGATCTGGGCAGCCAGATAATCGGCGAGGCCCTGGCGTTGGGCGGCATCGTCACCGGCGAGGTCGAGCAGGCCGGGCGTGCGCGTCGCGCCCGGGCTGATCGTGTTCACGCGGATGCGGCGATCCTTCAGATCGAGAATCCAGCTGCGTACGAAGGCGCGCACCGCGGCTTTCGAGGCCGAATACACGCTGAATGCAGCCGTACCGGCGCTGCCTGCCGTCGAACCGGTGAGGATCACCGACGCGCCCTCGGCGAGCAGCGGCAGCGCCTTTTGCACCGTGAAGAGCACGCCCTTCACATTGCGATCGAAGGTGTCGTCGTAGTGTGCTTCGGTAATGCTGCCAAGCTGCAGCATCGAACCGCCGCCGGCGTTCGCGAACAGCACGTCGAGGCGCCCCTGCTCTTCCTTGATCTGCGCATACAGCGCGTCGAGCTCAACCAGCTTCGTGGAATCGACACGTACACCCGTCGCGTTGCCGCCGGCTTCGCGAATGCCCTTCACCGCGGCATCGAGTTCGGCCTGACGGCGGCCAGTGAGGTAGACGTGTGCGCCTTCTGCCGCGAAACGCTGTGCGGTGGCGAGGCCGATGCCGCTGGTTGCGCCGGTAACGAGTGCAATCTTGTTGTCGAGCTTGCGTGCCATGGTGTTGCTCCTTTCGTTCGGTAAGTGGATGACTGCGTTCGGTGTTGCGTGCTGCGATGTGAGGAGAATATCGACGCCCCGGTCTTTTCGAAATAGAATTGATTGCAATCCAACGTTGCAAAAATGAAAAGATGAGGGGAAATGGCGAAGCTGCCTGATTTCGAAGGACTCGCGATGTTCGCGAAGGTCGCCGAGGAAGGATCGTTCGCGGCCGCGGCACGCGCGATGGGGGTGTCGGTGGCCACGGTCTCGCGTGGCGTCGCGCGCCTGGAAGACCGGCTGGGTGCACGGCTTTTCAACCGCACATCGCGCCAGCTCTCGCTCACCGAGTTCGGCCGGACGATCTGCGAGAAGGCCGGAGAGATCTACCGTCAGGCCGAAGAAGCAGAAAGCGCCGCGCGCGAGATGTCGGTGCAGCCGCGCGGACTGGTGCGCCTGGCCGTGCCGATGTCGTTCGGGCTGCGCTGGGTCGCGCCGCTGCTGCCCGGCTTCTTTCGCGCGTACCCGGAGGTGTCGATCGACCTGCATCTTTCGGATGCGTCGGTCGATCTGGTCGCCGATGGGTTTGACGCCGCGCTGCGCATTGCCGCGCTGCCGGATTCGTCGCTGGTCGCGCGACGGCTGTGCGCGGTGACGCAATTCGTGGTGGCGTCGCCGGCGTATCTGAAGCGCGAAGGGCGGCCCGCGCATCCGCGCGAACTGGTGGACCGGCCGTGCCTCTCATACGCGTACCGCGCGCGCAGCGATGTGTGGCGCTTCACGAACGCCGCGGGCGAGGAGGAGCCGGTCATGCCGACCGGCCCGTTGCGCGTGACGAATTCCGATGCGCTGCTGCCCACGCTGCTCGATGGCGTTGCCATTGCCGAGCTGCCCGAATTCATCGCCGGCGAATATCTGGCCGATGGCCGTCTGGAAGCCATCCTCACCGACTGGTCGCTGACGAAGGGCGGCCTTTACTTCGTCACGCCATCGGCGCGCGCGCGTCCTGCGAAGGTGGCTGCGCTGTCCGATTACTTTGCGGAGCATCTCTCCGAGCCATCGTGGCGATGGCCGAAGTAATGCGTTGGTGGATTTGACCAGCAAAACCACATCGTTGCATTTCTGCAATGATTGCCTTCCAACAATTCTATTTCGCAAGCATCGCGCGCTCCGTATTCTCCTTTCCACCGGCTGCATAACACCAAGTCGGAAGCCACTCAGCCAAACGGAAAAGGAGAATCAAGATGAACACGCAATCCACGCCGAACACGCCCGATACCGCGACGCTCGCTTTCCTCGACGCGTTGAACCGCGCGGGCGGACCGGCGATCGAAACGCTCACACCCGTCGAAGCGCGCGAAGTCCTGGCGGGCGCCCAGCGCGGCGCGCCGGTCGACGTATCGGGCATCGACGTCACGCGCCGCACGATCGAACAGGATGGCCTCGTTGTGCCGCTCGTCGTCGTCAAGCCGCAGAACGCACGCGCCGTGCTGCCCGCGTTCATGTTCTTCCACGGCGGCGGCTGGATTCTCGGCGATTACCCGACGCATGAACGCCTTGTGCGCGACCTCGTCGTCCAGTCGGGCACGGCAGCGGTGTTTGTCGAATACACACCTTCGCCCGAAGCGCGCTACCCGGTCGCGATCAACGAGGCCTACGCCGCGACGAAGTGGGTCGCGGTGCATGGCGAGGAAATCGGCGTCGACGGTGCGCGGCTCGCCGTTGTGGGCAACAGTGTGGGCGGCAACATGGCAGCCGTTGTCAGCCAGATGGCGAAGGACCGGCATGGGCCGGCCATCCGCTTCCAGGGGCTCATGTGGCCGGTGACGGACCACGCGTTCGACAACGCCTCGTATGACGCCTTCGCGAACGGCTACTTCCTGAGTCGCGACATGATGAAGTGGTTCTGGGACGCGTACACGACCGATGAGGGCGAGCGCAACGAACGCTACGCGTCGCCGCTGCGCGCATCGATCGACGAGCTGAAGGGCTTGCCGCCCGCGCTCATCCAGACCGCGCAGTTCGACGTGCTGCGCGACGAAGGCGAGGCATACGGAAATCGGCTCGACCAGGCGGGCAACGAGGTGACGACGACGCAGTACAAAGGGACGATCCACGACTTCGGCCTGCTCAATGCCCTCGCTGCCGACGCGCCGACGCGCGCCGCCATGCAGCAGATGGCGAACGCTTTGAAAACGCGTCTGCAATAAAGCCGCATTCATGCCTTCTTCTATCGAGCCGATCATGAACAACGCCAGTCAACTGCTTTGCGCTTACCTCGAATCGATTCGCGACCCGCGTGCGGCTGCCGCACTCTTTGCCAGCGATGGCGTGCTGGAGTTGCCTTACCTGAAGTCGCTCGGCATCGACGGACGTGCGCAGGGGCCCAAAGCGATCGAAGGTTTCATTGCCTCGCTCCTCGCGAAAGTGCCGGATTTCGCGTTCAAAAACGTGCGGCTTCTGATCGAAACGCCGGAACAGGTGTTCGCCGAATACGAGGTCGAAGCGCTGGTCCCATCGACGGGAAAAATCTATCGCCAGATGTATGCGGGGCGACTCGTGGCACGTGACGGCAAAATCTCGCTATTGCGTGAAGCGCTGGATACGGTCGCGGCGGCAGACGCGTTCGCGATGACGCGCGCCGCTTGACGATCCCGAGCAGCAAGAACCGCCGATTTTGCCCGAAGAGAACTCACGCTTTCGACCCGCAGTGGAGATCATCCGCGACGGTCAAAAGTCCGCAGTGCATGGCGTTACGGTCGTTCAGGCTAATCGCTTTTCAAACCAGTGATGGGCATACGGTTCCGCGCTGAACGCATCGACTTCGATATATCCAGATTGCCGGTATAGAGAAATCGCTTCGCGCAGAGCGCGATTTGTCTCCAGGCGAATCACGCGCGCTTTGGCCTGCCGAGCGTGTTTCTCCGCCTCGACAATCAATCGCCGGCCGACACCCATACCCCGAGCGGCGGGACTCACCCACATTCTCTTGAGCTCGGCCGGAGACTTCTTGTGAAACTTCAGCGCGACGCAGCCTATCGGGCGCCCATGGAGTCTGGCGACGATCAACGCGCCTTCCGGCGCCGTCAATTCATGGGCGTCTGCGGGCAGGCTCCTGGACGGGTCGAATCCTGCCTCAAATCGCTCGTTGAGCTCGCCGAAGTATTGTTCAAAGCACCATTGCGCTTCATCGCTATCCGGTTTCTCAAGCGCATATTGCACAAGCGATGCCTGGAGCAAACGCTCAACCTCAGACATGGCTGCGACCAGTCTGCGTCTCTGCTCATCGCCGAGCGGTTCGAGCGCACGTAACGCGACTTCGTCGGAGAGCCGTTCGAGTTCGGCCCTTTCCATGAGCCCTTCCTCAGTCAGGCAAGCCCGGCGTACGCGCCGGTCGTTCGAATGAGTGAGGACGGCAACAAGGTTTTGTCGCTCGAGAGACGCCAAGGTCCGGCTGACATAACCTGAATCAAGGTTTAGCCGCGCGCGAAGCGCACGAATATCCGCACCTTCGACACCGATCTCCCATAGCAGCCGCGATTCACCCATCGGACGGCCTCGTCCGAGGAAATGATCGTCGATGGCGCCAATGCTTTCGGCAACGATACGGTTGAAGCGACGAATCTGGAGAATGTCGGCTGCGCTCATATCTCTGACTTTAGTCAGAGATATGACTCCCGTCAACAACGCGTTGTCGATGATGTCCCGGAAGCGGTCGTCTACCCGGACGCTAAAGTTTCGGGTCAGATTGCCGTTACGCTGGGTTGGTTTCCCGGTTCTGAAACGTGCGGAGTGGCATGAACAAGAGTATGAAAATTCTGGTGGTGGATGACTTTCCGACGATGCGCCGGATTGTCCGCACCATGTTGAGGGATCTGGGTTATACGAACATCCTTGAGGCGGAGGACGGCGTGGCGGGGCTGGCGCAGCTGCGTGCGAGCCCCTTCGATTTTGTGGTTACCGACTGGAACATGCCGAACCTCAACGGGCTTGAGATGCTGAAGGAGATTCGCGCAGATGTAAAGCTCGCACACCTTCCGGTGCTGATGGTTACCGCCGAGTCGAAGAAGGAAAACATCATCGCAGCGGCTCAGGCCGGTGCGAACGGCTACATCGTCAAGCCGTTCCCGGCGTCCCTCCTGGACGAGAAGCTGAGCCGAATTGTCGAGAAAATGGGCAAGACGGCAAAATGAAGGCCCCGGCGCACCGATACCAGGAACGCTGACCTGCAGCGACTTCTCAAACCAGGAGACGAAAGGCGATACTGGGCTCATGCGTTCGATGCCCTCGGCGCGGACCTTTTCGCCCTCGGCCGCCCTGCCGCGCAGGGCCCGCTCTACTGCGACTGATCCTCAGGTTGGAATCGCACTTCCAGTTCGGACTGAGCTTGACTGAGCCACTTGATCTGCGCCGAACACGCATCCGAGGCCGGTACCTGCGCTCTGGTCAACAGCGCGGTGAGTCCGTCGATCTTGTGCGCGTCCTCGACAAGCAGCCCGGTGCATATGTGGGTCACGTGTTCCAGGCCCCGTGTGGCAAGCATCGACTGGAGCCTCCCTGACATCTGTGACGCGGTCTCTATCTCCGGCACCGGCAGATTCAACACCCGAAGCGACTGCACGACATCAGGTTGGCACGATCCCGTGTAGTCGAGAACCTGGACGCATTCCTCGGGTAACACCCACACAGAGGACAAGGCACGTTCGTCACGTAATGCCGAATGCGGAACAGTCGAATCCGGAATCGATTCTTCGCTCCTGGTCGCGTCGGGAACAGTGGCGCGGCCAATCGGCACCCAGGTTTCGTTGTAGGTGCGCGCCTTGTGGTTGTGCTTTCCCTGTCTGCGATGTACGCGCACCTTATGCTTATGTTTGATCGGCTGCGCATGAGCCTTGTGACCCGAGACCCGTTTGTTGTGAGTCCCCGCCTGGTGGTGGACCGTTGCTCCGATGTGGCTTGTGGTTTGTTTGTGTGCCTTGGCCTCAACCTGTGCCGTACTGCCTATGGAAACCCAGATACTGAGGACAGCGAGACTGATACGCTTCATTGCTACTGCTTTTCCTGTTCTATACGTTGTTGTAGCCTTGGCTGCATGATCGCGCTGATCCTCTTCGGATCGCCCAGGACGCGCGCTCTCACGACTCTCATGTTTTCGTGGACCCGCTTTTTGCAGGAGTCCACTATCGCGCGTTGTTGCTCCACGCCATGCGGCGTGTCTGCGAGTGCAATGTGCGGGTAGAGATGGCCGAGCAACGGACGAGTCACGCAGATTGCGTCAGGAATCGACGCATCCAATCGGAATAACGGCATTTTGAAACGAAACTTGCGGCTCCATGATGGGGAGGCTCTATCAATCAGGCCGCCAGAGCGAGCAAGACCAATAACGCAACATCGTCCTGGACGCTCGTCGAACTGGTGCTCTCGGCCAGGACCGGTCACTCGACCGCATGCCTAAATCGTCGACACTTTGCAACCTCCTACGGCGCTTCAATGACAACGATCTCGAGGTGGGATTCGAAGTGTGTCAAAGTAACAACTCATACTCGTGAGTGCCCCTACATGATCACGTTGCCAATTGCCCAGCGATGGTTTGAACTCAAACGCGTCGGCGATGACATCACCCTGCTTTGGGAACCCCACGTCGTGCCGCTAATGCGCTGCAATATCTGGCATGTGCGCGGCCGCGACCGAGACCTGATGATCGACACCGGAATGGGTATCGCCAGCCTGCGCGATGCGGCCAGGCACCTGCTGCAGAACGACGTAACCGCCGTCGCGACGCATACGCATTCGGATCATGTCGGCGGACATCATGAGTTCGAACACACACTGGTTCACGAATTAGAGGCAGAGAACCTGCGCTCTCCGAGCAAGCCAGGCACCCTTCTGGCGTCGGTATTGGGCGACAAAGCAATTCGCCGGTATCGCGAAGCAGGGTATGCGATCGACGGTGATCTGATCACGGCCCTTCCTGACGCTGATTACTCGATGTCTGACTATCGCGTGCGGGCCGCGACGGTCACGGAAATCGTCAAAGAAGGGAACGTTGTCGATCTCGGTAACCGGCATTTTGAAGTCCTCCATCTGCCCGGCCACTCACCGGGCAGCATTGGCCTGTGGGAAGCAGCTTCCGGCACTCTGTTCTCCGGCGATGCGATCTACGACGGCCCGCTACTGGACGAGATAGACGGCGCTGATATTCCGGCCTATGTGCGAACGATGAAACGCTTGCGTGAACTGCCCGTGCAAGTGGTCCACGCCGGACATGATGGGAGCTTCGGGCGAGAACGGCTAGTCGAATTGGTCGATGCCTATCTAGCTAAACGTACCTGATTACACACCGGGTCGGCGGTTCGAAGATTTGCCGGCTGGACTTCGGGTACCAGGAAAACAGTCGACGTACGCCAGCCATGAACTGCCGTTCACATGGGTTGCCGGTTGGACATGCAGGCGTCGGCTCCGCTCCGTAAGCTGCCATCCACTTGTCGAAGACGAACGCTCCTTCTCGGCCATTGCTGACGGTGGCGGCATCGAGCAGCAGAACTTCAGCTTCCTGCCTGAGCGAACGGTCGAATCCGGACCCGATTCGACCGTTCGCACCGGTACGAAATCAATAGGCGCTTCCGCGCGATCTTCGGACCACCACGTGCTTCGGTCGCGACTTGTATTCGGCGATGAGCCATCGGCGTTACAGTATGTGCCGCGGGCCGTTCGATCTATCCGCGTGACTAACAACGCTGCGCTTTTCGTGACGTGTGCGCCCGGTCACGACCGAATTCCGATTACCATCGACTCCGGACCGGCGAGTGGTTCTACTCGTAACTGCGTGAAGCCGGCTTCCTTCATCCATTCACAACACTGCGCGCCGGTGTAGTCAAAGCCGCCAGTTGTTTCGATTAGCATGTTCAGACTCATCAGAAGGCCCAGTGCATTCTGCCTGCGATCATCGTCGATTACTGTGTCGTAGACGATCAGGCACCCGCCGGGAGGCAGCGCCGCATGACACTTCGCGATGAGTTCGCGTTTCTGCCCGAGGTCCCAGTCGTGGAGGATGTGTCCCATCACGAGCACGTCTGCCGTCGGGCAGGGGTCCCTGAAAAAGTCGCCCGCGTAGAAGCGCAGCCGCCCCTCCAGTCCGTTCGATGCCACGTATTCGTCGAATACTGGGCCCACGACCGGCAGGTCGAAACCGCCGCCTGTCAGGTGTGGATGAGCGAGTGCGATCTGCACAGGCAGCGCGCCTTGTGCGGTGCCGATGTCGATGAACGTGCGGTACTCTTGCCACGGAAACTTCTGCGCCATCGCTTTTGCAGCGCCCAGGCTGACTCCGCTCATCGCCTTGAGAAAGCCGCGTAGAGACTGTTCGTCGCGATAGATCGCGTCGAACGGGTTACCGCCCTGCTTCGCCTCGTTCTGCGGTTGCCCGGTGCGAAGCGCCTCGGTCAGCGCCCCCCAGAAAGGGTAAAGCCGCGAGTTGGCCATTTCGAGCAAACCGCCTACGTAGGCGGGCTTCGACTTGTCCAGAAACAGCTCGGCCTCCGGTGTGTTCCGATAGATTCCGTCTTCACGTTCCAGCACGGCCAATGCGACGAGCGCATCGAAAAAATCCACGGCACCCCTTGGATGTAGCCCAAGTGCGTCGGCCAGTTGCACCGCATCCCGAGGAGTCTTCGCGAGGTTCGTGAACACCTCGAGTTCGACTGCGGAAAGCAACGTCTTGGATGCCCAGAAACCCATGCCCAACATGAGCAGACGCTCGGGGGTCGGCTCGCGCTGCTGCGTGTCGTCAGGCGTAGACGATTCTGGTTCCATACGTGGGGTGTCTGCCATCATTGCTCCCGAAACAGACTCGCGATGTAGCGCAAGATTGCATGCTAGGCGTGGAGATTTCATTCAAATGTGCGTTAGCGCACAGAGCGCTGTGCGGCGTCACTGTTGAGCGGGTGAAACTGGCCAGTTGCCGACGCTGCCCACGGTTTTCTCGCTGACATTCGTACGTCGGCTCTCCAGCAGGCAACGGAAGTTCCGAAACCGTTAAGGCTTTGAACAGCCAGATTACTGCGCGGGTGCTATCTGAGGGTGATCCGTGGAGCGCCTCCGAGAAGGGTCTTCCGGTCTGGCGTCGGCGGATCACTTCGCATCGACACTACTCCTTCACCTCGGCTTTCTTTGTCTCATCTCCTGCCATGCCGTCATGGTTCATCGCATCTTCTTTCATCTCATCTTTGGCCGCGCTGTCGGCGCTCATCGCGTCTGATTCTGTTGCGCTCTTTGCGGTTATCTCCTGACTCGGCGCGTCGTTGGCAGCCGCGTCGGTCGGCACACTATCATCAGCGAAGGCGCCCGCGGTCGCGAACGAGAAGCAACTGGCGAAAATGGTGGCGGTGAGCTTTTTCATGATGTGATCCCTCAGCGAACCGACAGTGAGTCGGAATATCGATAGGACAGTAGCCCGGAGGTTGGGGCGTGGTCTTGCCGCAAATCAGTGACGGGCATGGCACTTCCCGGTACCCCCGTCGGCGACGGTCATGTCATTCTTGCGCGGATGGATACGACAGGAAGTCGGCAGCCACTCCAAAGGGCATGGGTAAAGACCCGATATGCGTTAGCCGAATCACTGGGAAATGACTGCAGGTAAGGTGTGAAAGGCGCCTGGATGGCCCAGCGACCGCAACGATATGGCAATGGCTGCTGTACCCTCGTGAGGAGTCGTCTCGGCAGCGGATGATCGAACGACGGCAACGGGTCGTGTCCTGCCGGTCGGACCACTCTGTGGCTAGCCAGCAGAGGCCCTAGCCTGATTTGAAAAGGCCGATCCACCGGTTAGATTGGCTGCCACGTGCCCACCAACAGAGCAAGCGGCCGCTTGGATCTATACTGGGGCACCTGGAGACTCCGATGGCTAATCACGACAGGCTGCATCCGCTACGTCCGCTCCTGAAGAATTGGGTTTGGGAGCACGGCCGAATCGGTACTCGCTATCTGGACTGCATCGATGGCGAAATCAAGTTTGACGAAGGCAAGAAGGCGCGCTTCGCCGCCGAAGAATACATTTACGTGCCGCTCGACAAGGATGCTGACGACGATGCGTCTGTGGAGGGCCCTGCGATCCAGGAGGCCGGCCTTGCCCGTTTTTTGACGGCAGCGCAGTTGGGCAAGCCGGAGGAAGCCGGCTCTATGGTGGAGGTCCAGCGCGCAGTGCAAGACTGCGTGGAACTCGGCCTGTTCAGTGCGTATCAGATGGACGCCCGCGAGGCCTTCGCACGCTACGCGCAGGAGCCCATGTTCGACGATGAAATCCGCGCTGCGGTTGTCGATGATACCCGGCGTATCTACACGGGCGTGCGCGAGCGACTGTCGCTGTACGATTTCAGTGTGCTTTACGGCTTGCCCATGCCGCTGCTCATCAGCGAGGCGCCGTTCATCGACTGGCGCGTGCGTGCTAGTCCGGCCCTTCCGTTCGTCTCGCTTCCTCTTGGACCGTACTGCCTGCTGGTAGGTGCGCCCTCGGGCAGGAGCAGCCGAATTGGCCCTGTGGTCTGGAAGCCCGCTGCCGCAATGGGCCCGTTGAAGGACCACAACCGCCAAATCGCGGAGCACGCACGTTTGTGGCTGGTGGCGACCACTAATGACCAACTCGTCGCTGTACAAAGCCGCTTTGCTGCGGCCAGGAGCACCAAGCCAGAGGATGCGAGGCCCTGACTGAAGTCGATGGGAAACGCGCTGCGGGCAGTGGCCGAATCATGACGCGTAGGCGCTTGTGTTCGGTGCCGAACTGCACTGAGTAAACAGGGGAGGGACCGCCAGTATGAGACATTCGCATGCAGCGCTGTAGTGATTGTCCGTCGTGCGCTCCAAGCAGCGGAATAGCGGGGCCTGTCTAGTCAGGCTTCGGAACGCGCAATGTGCAGGACTACGAGAGAGTCTTTCACGAACCGCCCAGACGGATCATCGGCTTATGGCCTGCTGACCGACACCGACAACACCGGAACTACGACACAGACATGGTATGGAGACATCCATTTTCTGCCTGGGTCATGATTCATGGGAACCTCCACGCTAGTCCAGCGGCATGATGCCAGTCGACGCGTCGCGCCCTACGGCCAGACGTTCCGGAATAGGTACGGGCTGGAACGCCAGCAAGAGAGTCCGGACCAGAAAGACAGCAACAGCAATGTATCGCCGAATATTCATGCGTATCTTTCGCAAAAGTTCCGGACTCTCAACGCCGTACGCTAATGCTCGGCAAAAATCACCGTGGCTTGTAAGAGAACTTCTGGCCGCCGACGCTTGCCTCGTACATCAGCCCACCCTTGGCCACTGTGAATACGGCCATACCTTTTCGATAGGATCCCGCAGTTTTAGCGTCTTTCTTGCCACCACTGACGTTAGCAGACGTGCCCGTCGTGCCTGCCTGCGCGCCCGCCGCCGCGGTGATCGCAATCGCATTGGCATCCGCGCCGAATTCGAAGTTTCCATCGGTGAATTCTTTGAGAGCCCGTTCGTCTTCGAACAAGATGAGTTCGCTGTACACCTGGCCGCCAAGTTGCAAGCCCACAGTGAGCTGAGTCATCGTCGTATCGCCGATATGTTTCCCTTGCTCATAAACGCGGCCCTTGCCACGGGCACCGCCTATACCGACCCCTCCCTTGCCAATCTTTGGAAACAAAGCGTACGCATAGGCACTGTGCAGCAAACTGCCGCTTTCTCCTGCGTTCTTGAACAGGTTGAGTGCGTCCGCATATTCGTCGGCCCGAGCAGCAGAAATAGGCAGCAACAGGAGGATGGTGAGCGTCAACATCAGACGTTTGAGCATGATATGTTCTCCAAGGATTGGGCGCATTCAAGCACTGCTGTCACGCATACGCAGTCTATAACCAACTCCTCCCTCTACACCATCGTCGATCCATCGCATATTTTGGGTTTTGTTGAAAAAGGCAGATTCGCATTCCGACAACGACAGATGGGAAGTGTACGTAACCGTCAACCTCACTCAGTGACGCGTCAGGACGCCGCTGACCTACACTCTGTAGAACCAAGGTCTGATCGTCCTTGAGTGCACGCGTGACAACATACAACTCCCGGTTTTGAATTCGACCTGGCTGCCCAGCGTCTGAATCCAGATGACAGGACTGACCCAGTGGTCGAACGTGGATTGAGCAGCGATCGTTATGCGCCCTTTCCTCTTCCCGTTGCTTGCCGCCGCGGTCGCGACAATCGCATTGGCAGGTTGCGCCCGGTCTTCGCCAAACACATCCGAACCAGGTTATGGAAGCCGCGCCGCCACTCGCACCGAGCGTGGCATGCTGGTTAAAGCGGCTACGCTTTCCGCAGAAGAAAGCCAGTCAATCTATGGTGTTGCGCTCGCATCGAAGGGCGTCCAACCGGTCTGGATCGAGGTGCATAACGGCGACGACCGCAGCTATTTTCTGCTTTCACCGGGACTCGACCCAAACTTCTTCCCGCCGTCCGAAGTCGCCGAGACATTTGCCGGCGCAGAGTCGCAGCGCGCGCTCGCGACGCTGGACCTCCGCTTTAGCGAGCTCGCGTTTCACAACCCAGTGTTACCCGGACAAACGACCTCCGGCTTCGTGTTGACCCACCTCGACGAAGGCGTGAAGTTCGTGCAGGTCGACCTGGTCGCGAGCCGGCGCGCCAGGACGTTTTCTCTTTTCACGATGGTCCCGGGATTCCAGGCCGACTACAAAACGAGCCGGGTATTCTCGTTCGACATCTATCCGCGCGAAGAAATCGTCAACTACACCGATGACGAGGCGTTCAGGGCGGCGCTTGAAGCGCTGCCCTGTTGCGCGACCAACGAGGACGGCACGAAGAATGGCGATCCGCTCAATCTCGTGATTGTGGGGGGCCTCGACGACGCGTTCCCTGCACTCGTGCGCCGTGGGTGGACGCCCACTGAGCAAAAGTGGTCCGGCGCCATCATGAAAATGGTGAGTTCCTTCCTTGCCGGAAAGCCCTACGTCAACGCACCGGTAAGCGACCTTTACCTGTTTGGACGTCCGCAGGATCTTGCGTTGCAGAAAGCACGCGATACGATCCATGAACGCAATCATCTGAGGTTGTGGTTAAGCCGCATGCGATACCACGACAAGCCCGTGTGGATCGGTCAGATCAGCCGTGACATCGGAATACGGTTCACGATTCACACGCCAACGTTCACCACCCACAAGATCGATCCGGACGTGGACGAGGCACGCGCTGCACTCACAGAGGACATGGCATATTCCGAAAATCTTGTGAAGATCGGTGCAGTAAAAGCAAGTGACGCCGCGCCACAAGACACGCCCAGAGAAAACCTGACGGGAGACCCCTATTACACCGACGGATTTCGCGTGGTGCTGGTATTCGACCAGCTTCCGACCTCGCTATCGGGGATAACCTTCTTCCAGTGGGGCACAGGCAACGATAGCCACGGGGCCATCCCGGGAGCGGATCGATGACGGCGCTTTGGCATTCCCATCCCACGTGGCGACGCGCGTCGATCTGGGCCAGCCTGTTGCTCGCCCTTGCGAGCTGTACGACCTGGCACGAGCCGGCAAACGTCGACGATGGACTGCTGCGCGAGCGTGCAGTCCCGGCGACGAGTCGTGGGGTGCAGGTGCGTGCCGCTGTGCTCGGAAAGGATGACAGCACGCGAATGCTCGGCGCCGACCTCGCTGCCATCGACGTGCAGCCGGTCTGGATCGAAGTCAGCAACGGAACCTCGCAAACGTTGTGGCTCCTGCGAACGGGAACCGACCCGCGCTACTTTTCACCGCTTGAGGTCGCGTGGTCGCTGCATTCATTTTTCGGCGGCGAGAGAAACAAACGCATCGACGAATACTTCACCAGGCTCAGCTTCAAGAACCCGATACCGCCAGGCCAGACCCAGGCAGGCATGCTCTTCACCAATCCGGATCGCGGAACGAAGGTGTGCAACATCGACCTGTTTGCAAACAGGACGCTCATTCCTTTCTCGCTGTTCCTGGCGGTTCCGGATGATCTCGGAGATCCCCGCTTCGCGGAGACACGATATCGCTACCCTGATTCTGCGGTGACGGACTACAGCGATCCGGGTTCGCTAAGGGACGCCCTTGAACGGATGCCATGCTGCGCGACCGATGCGGGTGGTATGACGCAGGGCGATCCGCTGAATGCTGTGTTCGTCGGCAGGCTTGACGACCTGGCTGCAGCATTGGTCCGGCGGGACTTCCACGGCTACAAGCGCGCGGACGACTTGAATCAGCGGTTTGATGGCCGCGTACCCGATGTCGTGCTGCGCAAGGAGGCGGCGGGCGAAGCACCGGCTACGTGGCTTCGGATATGGCTTGCACCCGTACGTTTTCAAACCCAGCCCGTCTTTCTGGTGCAGGTCGGGCGTCCCGTCGGCGGTCGGTTCATTTCGCGCGAAGAAGCGGATTTCATCTTGCAGGAGGATGTTGATGAGGCCAGAAACCACTTCGTTCAGGACATGGTGTATTCGGGTGGTCTTGAGAAGCTCGGCTTCGTGCATGGCGTCGAGCCGGCGCCACGAACGCACCCGCGCACGACACTGGACGGCGCGACCTACCATACCGATGGTTTGCGTGCCGTTCTGTTTTTTGCCACGCGCCCGTTGAGCCTGTCCGACGTTGAATTCCTGGACTGGGTACCGTATCTGCAGCCGCATGAATCGGCTGATGAGGAGGCGGGAGGGAATGAGCACAAGTGACCGCATCGCTGACGTCTGGGTTGGTCGACCCCGCGGGAATCTCGACTTCTCCCGTGCTTTAAGGCGTGCCTGCACCCTCATTGAAGCGCTTGCGCTGATGCTCGCATTCAGCGCCTGTGCAACGAAGCCGCTCATCCCCTTTTCCACCGACACGCCTCCACTTGTACTCGTTCCGGCCTCGCAGGCCGGCGTGCTTGACCAGCGAGCGCGATTCCGGGAGATCTACTGTGCCGTACTGGACGCACACGGCCGCGCGTTGCCTGACTACAGACCGTGCGACGACGCCCTGACACGTGTGGGCCCCGAAGCGGCCGGCACTGGCAAGCCTGTTGATCTGGGTCCTTCGAGGCAACGACTGGTCGCGGCGATCGTGGCGGGTGTTGGATACGAGTGCTTCGAATCCTGGCTGAATCCGGCTGGCACCGTAGCTTCACACTTGCGTGAGTTCGGCTATGACGCGATGCTGCTCCCGGTCGATGCGCTCTCGAGTTCCACGCACAACGCGCGCCAGATACGCGATGAGGTCATGGCCATGCCCGCGGAACCGGGCGCTCCGCGCCTGGTATTGATCGGTTACTCGAAGGGCGCGCCCGACATTCTGGAAGCGCTGACCGAGTATCCGGAGATACGTTCGCGGGTGGTGGCAATGGTCAGCGCGGCCGGCGCAGTGGGTGGCTCGCCTCTGGCGAACGACGCCGACCAGTCCCAGGCAGAATGGCTGCAATACTTTCCGGGCGCGACGTGCACCGAAGGCGATGGTGGCGCGGTAGAAAGCCTGCGGCCCGCGACGCGCAGGGCATGGCTCGCACAGCACCCGCTTGCGCCCGGCCCGCGGTACTACTCAATCGTCACGTTTCCGCAACCCGAGCGCATCTCATCCATTCTCAAGGGAAGCTATGACAAATTGGCGCGCATCGATGCCCGCAACGACAGCCAGGTGATCTTCTACGATCAGGTGGTGCCCGGAAGCACGTTGCTCGGTTACGTGAACGCAGACCATTGGGCCATTGCCGTGCCTGTTGCTCGGACACACTCCACCATCGGTTCGATCTTCGTGACTGAGAATGCTTACCCGCGTGAAGCGTTAGCCGAGGCAATCCTGCGTTTTGTCGAGGAGGACCTGACGTCCTCCCGGCACTGAACGCCATGTCCGTCAATCGGGCTTGCCAAAAAAGCAAATTGCCGCTGCAGGGTGCGATCTGCGGCGTTGCCTACGATGCCGGACGGTAGCGATGGTTTGGCAGGGAGCACAACGGGTCTTCCAGAATCACGGGCATGTCGGCAGTCGGTTGACATCGGAAGTCCCGGGAAAACAGCAGGCAGCGTCGTTCCTTAAGCCTGTGCGGAAGAATTGCGGCCGCGACCGACTCGATCTCCGCTCGATGCAATTCGAACGCTGCAAGCAGATACGAACGGTGTGTGCGCGTGGCTCCGAAATGATCTTCCAGCGCTTCGGGCGAGATTTCGCAAATTACGGGTGTCCCATCGACCATCGCGACAAAGGTGACCGTACCTGTGTGGGTGTATCCCGCAGACGTATGAGGAAACTGGACGATCATCACTGATCTTCCCTGGCGCGACACATGGCGGCCATCTGTCCGGTCCAGGCACTGTTATGTTTCGTATTTCGGCTGGAGAGGCCAACAGAGCGCAGTTTTGTGGCGCGATTCGTGGGTGTACAAGGCCGCCGCATTACGCGGTTTGGCGGCGGAAGCGAGCAGGCATGCCTCGAGATTTCCGGCAGAAAGTCGCATCGGCCATGAATAAAGATAGCAGGGACCTTCGGCAATTTCACGTCAATCGTTGAGATTCACCGATGACGGGCTTGCTCATAGTCCGAAGCACTTCAGAAACGGGAAAATCCATTGCGATGATCATAAGACGTAAGTCAGATTTGACGCGGGGTCCGTACATGGCATGACGGCGCTGATATATCCACGCACACGGCACGTCGAGCCGGCTTCGGCACGCGGGCTGAGCGATTTAACCAAATCGTTGCATCGACCGGTTGAATCCGCCGCCACTTTCGGCCATTCGGCTGCACGCAGACGCCGACATTCAGGTGGCCGTTCTACAGCGGTTTCCCGCCATAAGGAAAGCGGATCGCATCGACATCGAGCCGGGTTGAGTCGCGTGTCAAGCCGCTTACGCGCCGAGCGTATTCTTGTAGATCTTGCCGTCCTTCATGATGACGCGCAGGTTCTTCGCTGGATCGGCAATGAGCGCGAGGTTTTGGGTGGGATCGCCGTCGACGAGCAGCAGGTCGGCATACGCCCCCTCCTGAACGACACCAAGCTTCGCCGGATACGGGTTGCGTGGACCCGAAAGCGCGAGCAACTGGCCATTTTGTGCAGTGGCCATCTGCAATGCTTCCGTTGCGGTGTGCCAGCGCAGCAGATGAGTCAGCATCGTGCCCTGGCGCGTGGCGAGCACGGGAGAAAACAGCAGGTCCGAGCCGAATCCCGTTTTGATGCCGTGCTTTTTCGCGAGCGTATAGGCGTTGTTCGTGCCCGCAAAGACCATTTTTATTTTATCGAGGCTCGGACCCGTCAACGGTACGAAGTCCTCTGCACTGACGAACGGCTGAATGCTGAGCCACGTCCCGTTCTTCGCCATCAGGCTCGCCGTCGCGTCGTCCATCAAATGACCGTGTTCGATGCATTGAACGCCTGCCGCCATGGCACGCTGGATTGCCGCCGGCGGGAATGCGTGCACCATCACGTAGCTGCCCCAGTCTTGCGTGACTTCCACGGCCGCACGCACCTGGGCTTCGGTGAAAGTGAGCATGTCGAGCGGGCTGCGCGGCGTGGAAACGCCGCCGCTGCTCATGAGCTTGATCTGCGAGGCGCCCTGCATAAACTGCTCGCGCACGCGCTTGCGGACTTCGTCGGCGCTGTCGGCGATGATGCTGCCGCCCGATTGCTCGGACGCGCTCACCCGGCCGGTGGTGCGAGGCACGTCGGTGAGTGGGCGGAAATCGCCGTGACCGCCGGTGGTGGTAATCATCGCGCCTGAAGGGTAAATGCGCGGCCCCGAAATGAGGCCTCCGTCGATAGCCTGCTTCAGCGCGAAGGCCGGCCCGCCTGCATCGCGCACCGTAGTGAAGCCGCGCATCAAGGTGCGCTCGGCTTCGGCGCTCGCGGCGATATGGATGAGGCCGATGTCGGCGGTCAGCAAGGTCGGCAGTGGCACCGCGGCGATCATCGTATGCCAGTGCATGTCGATGAGGCCCGGCATCAGCACTCGCGCGCCGCAGTCGATCACCTGCGAACCCTCGGGCACGGTGGGCCGGTTTTGCGAGAGCGTATGAACGCGATTGCCGTCGACGAGCAGATAAAGGCCATCGCGCAACTTGCCGGAGGTGCCGTCGAAAAGGCGGAAATTCGTGAAGAGAATGGGCTGCGCGGGACTCGATGGCACAGGCGCTGTCTGCGCGCTGGCGAGCCTGGGCAGGATCTGCATCAGCAGAGAGGCGGCCATGCCGACGACGAAGCCGCGCCGTGAAAGTCCTGCGCTGATCCGGTTGTTCGCAAACACGACGTCCGATTGAGGACAAAAGCAGGTGTACGAACGGCCACTGCTATCTCTATCGCCCGGTTTGCGCGAGAACATGGCTTTTCTCCAGACAGTTTCGACTGCTCTGCTTTGGGAGGCCAGTCTATAGCAATCGACGAATAGGCGCGGTCCAAAACGTCAGCCAGTTGTCCCGAGTGACCGCTGTACCTCGGAACTCGACACCCGAGCTGCAATCGGCTGACCGGCTGACCGGCTGAGATGGGTCGAACAGAGCGCTACCCCGGAAATCTGCGAAGAGACTTTCTGATTGCCTACCGAAATAAGCCGCCCACGAAGGACTAGCTTGCGGGCATTCTTGATAGCGTTTTTCACCCCCAATCCCGATACCCTACATCGGACAACCGAGCAGCAGCAGGCCGAGCACACAAAGGGCTGCGCCAAGAAGGATCGAGGCCAGGATAGCAAGGGGAAGCGGAACCATGTTTATTATTCGAATGCATACATAGCTCGATGGTATGCGCATTGGCTTCGCCCGACTGTCAGCAATTGTCAGAACCGCCATGCCAAGGCGTCGTGCCAGCGCCGAAGATCGTACGGTTGCGTACACAACAAATGCTGTGGCTATCCAGATCGCTTTCCGCACCAAACGCTGAGCATCCGCGCGATGTAGCGGCTCTTTCAGGATCTTCGCGGATTTCCGTGGAGGCCGCTTGCGCGCAGGCTGTAGCCGGTCGCGAAGCGCCTCTCGCTCGCCACCGTTCCATTCGCCGGCGCATACGACGGCTTCCGACGTGGCGTGTAACGTGAAGCTCCCATCGCAACAACTGGAACGCTCGACAATGGCACCGCTGCATGCGCCATACGGGAGGTGTGCCGGCGCATCCGGGGTCCGAAGTCAGCATCGGAAAGATCAAGGCGCTTCAGTCGCGCGACACGCGCCGCTTTTCGGATGCGTACGATTATCCGTAGCGGTGAAGACTCGATCCGCTAACCTGCTGGAGTGACGGATTCGCCTCTGGTCAATCCTGATTGATTGAATGTGAAGCGGAAGCGCGCAGATCCGTGGGCGAATGGCGTCCGATGCGGCGCATGGCGTGCGCGAGTGCAGCGCCACTTCCGAAGCCCACACGAAACGCCACTTCACCGATCGGCAGATCCGTTTCCACCAGCAACCGGCAGGCGTTCCTGTAACGCGCGCGTTGCTGGAACTCGCCGATTGATAGCCCGGTGTGGTCGCGAAAAAGCCGCGTAATGTGACGGCGCGAGATTCTGAAGCGCGCTGCGAGCGCGTCAAGCGGGATCTCCCGATCGGCGTGCGCAGTGATGAAGTTTTCCAGGTCCGCGACCAGTGCCATGCCGTGTTCGCCGGGAGAGTTGGCCGACGCCGTACTCCCTGCGATGACCTCTCCAATGCACTGCATCAGCAGGGCCGACGACAATGCCTGTCGCGTCGCCGCAAGCCCATAGCCCGCACCTTCGTTGCGCAGCGAGAGGTCCTGCAACGATCGGATCGCCGTCGACATGTGTACCAGCACGGGCTTACGCGTGCGTCGGCGGAATTCCTCGAGCGAACCAACAGCGCTATCGAGCTTACGCAGCGCCTCGTCGGTGACATAGAGCGCGATATGCGCGTTAGGCGCGCACGCGGCTTGCGTCTGATGGGCACGCCCGGCGGGAATGACCGCGAAGCGCTCCTGCGACAACCAGACTCCCGCGCGATGGTCTTCATGGTGAATCTCGACAGCGCCATGGCGTCGCGGTACTCGGCATCGAGGGCGTCGCTTTTATGCTGCGCAAACATTTCGACGACCACCTTGACTTGCTAAAAGGCGGCCTGCGCTCCGCTCCGTCGCGCCATCAATCCCTGCGCGCGAGCTTTGACTGGAGCTATGCCTTGCTCGACGTCAGTGCCCGCGCACTGCTCCGCAATCTCGCACTCTTTGCCAGCTCATTCACATTTGAAGCGCTTTGCGCGGTAGGTGCAGAGCCGCACGCGCCAGACGCAGGCGTGATTGCCGCACTGGGTGAATTGGTGGCCAAGTCGTTGCTCACGGTGGATTATCGAGGTGCGATCGCAATATACCGTCTTGGCGAATCGACCCGTGCCTACGCGTTGGAAAGGTTGCGCGAAGACGGGGCGTTGCGGCATGTTGCGGCTCGGCATCTCCGCTATGTGCATCACTCATCGAACATCACTTATCGCTCGCGCCGTCGCACGCACCACTCACTCTCGCACATGCACGGCGCACCAAGCCGGGTTCGATGTGGATTGCGAAAAGAACATTTAGGATTCCAAGGCGAATTAGCGCTTCGGCGGTGAATACCGTAAGGCATCCACCAGCAGTGCGAATGCAGGCGTCGGCTGACGTCGGCTCGGATAGTAGAGGTGGTAGCCCGAAAACGGCTCACACCAGTCTTCCAGAACGCGAACCAACCTACCGTCGGCCAGGTACGGCTCCATCTGCCCTTCAGTCAGATAGGCAAGCCCACGCCCTTCGAGTGCGGCGTGCAAAATGAGACTGCTGCTGTTGAACACAAGTTGACCGTCCACCCTTACATTGAGTTTTCGCCCGCGTTTCTCGAACTCCCAGGCGTACAGCCCGCCGTGACTGGAGAGGCGAAGATTGATGCAACTGTGACCAGTAAGCTCCTGCGGCATCCGGGGAGGCTTGCGCTTCTTGAAATAGTCGGGTGACCCGGCTACAGCCATGCGCATCGGTGGTCCAATCCGCACTGCAATCATGTCTTTTGCAATGGTTTCCCCCGGTCGCACGCCGGCATCGAAGCGGTCCCTCACGATGTCGGTCAGACCATAGTCAATCAGCACCTCGACCTTGATGTCGGGATACTCGTCGACCAGTTTTGCAATTGCTGGCCATAGCACCGCTTCGGCCGCGTATTCAGTGGCGGTCAACCGGATTACGCCAGAGGGCTTCTCGCGCAGTTCGCTCAATACCATGAGCTCGCGCTGGATTTCTTCGATTCGCGGACCTACAGACGCCATCAGGCGCTCACCTGCTTCGGTCGGCACGACGCTACGTGTTGTGCGTGTGAGCAGCCGAAGGCCTAGCTGTGCTTCAAGCGCACGAACCGTCTGACTCAATGCCGACTGGGAAACACCGAGGCGTTTCCCAGCCCGTGTGAAGTTTCTCTCCTGTGCAACGACCATGAAGGCCGCCAGGTCATTCAGGTTTTCGCCGGCCATTAAGAAGCTCCGCTTATAGGTCCAATCTGATTCTAGCACCTAGTTTCTGATTAACGCCTCGCGTACATTGAATGGGCGGACTGGTTTCCGCGACGCGCACCGGACGTATTGCGGATAGGCGAGCGTTCGCAACCGCTTCGTCATCGACTTGACGCGTCCGCAATGCGGGGCTGCCGGCTTGACTCGGGCAGCCAACCATCAAGAGGTAATCATGAAACACGTACTCGCAGCGGCTGCTACTGCTGCCGGCATTGCGTCGACTGCAGCTGTCGCTGACAGCATTGAAATTCGCCATAGCGTCGAAGGGTCATGTCGCGTTGACTTACGTGGTGGCAAGAACGTGGACTGGCTCGAGCCCGTGTCCGACGAGCAATATCGATAAGGAAGGAAACGGCATGAACGCTACGACACCTACAGCTATCGCTCTCGCACTTTCTCTTGGCGCAGGTGCCGTTCAGGCCGAAGTCGGGGCGCAACGAGGCACGCTTTCGGAAGCAGACATCCAGGCCGTGTCACCCGCGCTCGACCGATATGCCACGGCGAAACTTGCCAACGACCTGTGGAAGCGGCCCGGTCTGTCGCCTCGTGACCGCAGCATCGTCACGGTCGCAGCGGTGATTGCACGCAATCAGTTTGTTTTGATGGCCGAGCAGTTCGCGCTTGCACTCGATAACGGCGTCAAGCCCCGCGAACTGTCGGAAATCATCACGCACCTGGCGTTCTATGCTGGCTGGGGTAACGCGATTGCCGCAACTGCCATCGCCAGGGACCTCTTCGCGGCTCGCGGCATCACTCAGGACCAGCTTCCCCAGGCTTCAGTCGAGCTGCTTGCGCTAGACGAGAAAGCCGAAGCGGACCGAGCAGCGCGCGTATCGAGCAGTGCCGGACCTGCCTCCCCGGGTCTGGTACGCGACACGACCGACGTTCTGTTCAGGGATTTGTGGCTTCGGCCAGGGCTCGCGCCGCGAGACCGCAGTCTCGTGACCGTCAGCGCGCTGATTGCCAATGGTCAGGTTCAGCAGATTCCGTTTCACCTGAACAAGGCAATGGATAACGGCCTGACACGTGATCAGGCGTCCGAGGTCGTGAACCAGCTCGCGTACTACGCTGGCTGGCCAAACGCTTTCTCAGCTGTTCCCGTCGTCCGCTCGGTCTTCGAAGAGCGCGCGTCGCAATAACAGTCGACTACCCCCCAAGGAATCCAATCATGTCATCAGGTATCCAAAACAAAGTCGTTGTCATCACCGGAGCCAGCAGTGGCCTGGGGGCGGAAACTGCCCGCCACCTCGCGAAGGCAGGCGCTCATGTCGTGCTCGGCGCGCGACGCATCGAGCGCCTCGAATCGCTGGCACGCGAGCTTCACCTCGACCCGCAGGCCATCCAGAGAACAGACGTGACCGACCGTAGCCAGGTGAAGTCACTCGTTGACCGCGCCGTAACACTGCACGGCCGCGTCGATGTGCTGCTGAACAACGCAGGCCTGATGCCGAGTTCGATGCTCGACAAGCTGAAAGTCGAAGAGTGGGACCGCATGATTGACGTCAACATCAAGGGTGTTCTGTATGGCATTGCGGCCGTGCTGCCGCACATGCAGAAGCAGATGTCCGGTCAGATCATCAACGTTTCTTCTGTTGCCGGTCACAAGGTCGGTCCTGGCGGCTCGGTCTACGCGGGTACCAAATGGGCAGTGCGAGCGATCTCGGAAGGACTGCGTCAGGAAGTGAAGCCCTGGAACATCCGCACAACCATCGTGTCGCCGGGCGCTGTTGCGACTGAACTCATCAGCACGATTACTGACAGCGATATCGCGGCTGGCATGGCGAAGACCTATGAAAAGGCCATTGCGCCCAGCTCGTTTGCACGCGTGGTGGAGTTCGCTATCAGCCAGCCCGAAGACGTCGACATCAACGAAGTGCTCTTCAGGCCGACGAGCCAGGCCTATTGATAGCGTCGAAGCGCGGCCTTCCCCGGGCCGACTCGACCCGTGTTCAACCGATGGAGATTCAAGCGATGCCACATGTGATCGTCAAGGCGTGGCCCGGAAAGACCGCAGAGCAGAAGCAAAAACTGGCAGATGCGATTACACGTGAAGTGATGTCGATCCTCGGGTATGGACAGGAATCGGTATCCGTCGCGTTCGAGGAGATTGAGGCAAACCGGTGGAAGGACACGGTATATGTGCCTGACATTCAGGGGCGACCTGACATCCTGATCAAAAAACCCGGTTACAGGATGTAGGGCGTATTGCAATGTCAGTTATCGTTTCCACAAAGGCGAGGAAGGCTTCCGTATTGCCGACGCTGATGCCAATCATGGCCGCCGTACTCGTCGGCTTCGTAATCATCGGCATCGCGCTCCCCGTCCTGCCCTTGCACGTCCATAACGACCTCGGGTTCGATACCTTCGTAGTTGGACTCGTTGCGGGAGCACAGTTCGCTGCGTCACTCGTTTCGCGCATTTTTGCAGGTTCCTACGCCGACCGTCATGGGGCGAAGCAGGGCGTCGTAACGGGACTGATTGGCGCCGTAGTGGCCGGATTGCTCTATTGGCTGTCACTCGCGTTCGTGAAGCTGCCCGTCCTCTCGGTACTCATCCTGCTGGTTGGGCGCGCTGTTCTTGGCGGAGCCGAGAGTTTCATCATCACAGGAGCTGTTGCGTGGGGACTCGGGCTTGTCGACACGGAACACGCAGGCAAGGTAATCGCCTGGGTCGGCACGGCGATGTTCGCATCGATGGCGCTGGGTGGTCCCGTTGGCACCGTCCTTTATCGTTCAGTGGGCTTTGTCGCAATCGTGCTGATCACCACGCTGCTGCCGCTAGCCGTTCTGCTGTACCTCATCCGGCTGCCGTCAGTCGCTCCGCAGGCGCATGGAGAACATTCGTCGCTGAAGACAGTCATGAGCGCGGTATGGCTGCCAGGCATTGGCGCCGCGCTCGCGAGTATCGGCTACTGCGCAATCCTCGCATTCAGTTCGCTTTTCTACACGGACATGCACTGGCATCCGGTGTGGATGGCATTCACCGTGTTTGGACTCGCGCTGATGCTCGCGCGGACGATTGCAGGTCATCTGCCCGACCGGTTCGGTGGTGCGAAGGTCGCGCTGGTGTTCGTGGTCATCCAGGCAGCGGGTCTGATTTTAATGGGGCTTGCCAGAACGTCGTCAATTGCGTCCGCAGGGGCGGCGCTTGCGGGCTTTGGCTATTCGCTCGTCTATCCAGGACTGGGCGTGGAGGCGGTAAGCGCAACGACACCGAAGAACCGGGGGCTGGCGATGGGCATCTATACGGCTTTCCTCGATGTGGCGATGGCCGTCGGCAGTCCGGCGTTAGGCTGGGTTGGTGGGCACATCGGTCTTGGGGCAATATTTCTCGTCGGCGCGGTGGTTGTTGCGTGCACCGCCGGAGTGGCAGGCCGGCTGCTTTACAAAAAATTGCCGTAGCGCGCACGCTCCCATGTTGACCGTTGAAGATCACTGGCGTCTCTGTGAGGCAGTCCGTCGACAATTCTGCGCAGTGCGTGTGATCCACTCATGCACGGCATCGACCGCAGCGGAGCGTGCGGGTTGCGCAGAGCGCATGAGCCAGAGTGGCGGGAGCTCGACTTTCGGCACCTGCGGCAATACTTTTACGCGACCGGCGCGCAACGCTTCGTGCGCGAACAGCTCCGACACCATCGCAATGCCTGCCTCCTGCTCCGCAGCCGCAACGAGAAAGCGTGGATCGTCGATCGTCATCGCGCGGCGCGTGCGCAAACCTGCGCGCCGCAGATCGGCAAGCCACGGGGCCCAGTCTGGAGACGCCTCGTGAACCAGCAACGGCGCTTGCGTGAGCACGTCCGGAAACGGCGCTTTCGACAGCCGCCGCGCGGTCAGCGGGCCGCAGATCGCCACCGCCTGCTCACAAATCAACGGCTCGCAAATCACCTCTGGTGAGCGAAGCTGTTTGGTCGACACGACCAGGTCCACATCCACGCGATCGATCTCCGTGACCTCTTCGGCGGTCAGGAGCCATAGCTCGATGTCCGGCAGCGCCGCCGAGAACGCCTTCATACGCGGCATCAACCAGCCCGCAACGAACTGCGGCGGACAGAACACGATGGCCGAATCGGGATTGCCATACGGCTCGATGCGGTCGCGGCCGTCCGCAAGCGTCGTGAGCGCCACGGTAACCGTCTGCGCGTAGAGCGTGCCCGCCGCCGTCAATGCGACGCCGCGCCCGATACGACGAAAGAGCGCCTGGCCAGTCCATTCCTCGAGTTGCTGGATCTGATGGCTGATCGCGGACTGCGTCAGCGCCAGCTCCTGCGCGGCGCGCGTGAAACTGCCAAGGCGCGCCGCTGCGTCGAAAGCGAGCAGCGCCTGTAACGGGGGAAGTCTACGCATCGTTCAGAGCATGCAAGGTATTAGCAATTTCGATACTTCCAGCAAGATTCTTCGCTATTCACCGGTTTATTTGCCCGCAATCATAGCCCCATCGTCCCTCCCGACCATGGACGCATGAAAAATATTTGTATGGCGGCATTCTCCCAATCAACCGGAACGACCCTGATGACCTCGATCGAATCACCCTCCCCGGCCTCCAGCGCGACGGCCGAAGGCGAACGCGCAGCCCCGACCTATGCCGGCGTGCTGTCGTTCATGCGCCGGCCTTACACGCGCGATCTCACCGGCGTCGACGTTGCCGTTTCCGGCGTGCCGCTCGATCTCGCCACCACGTTCCGCTCAGGTGCACGCTTTGGTCCGGCCGGAATGCGTGCCGCCTCCGTGCAACTGGCCGAACTCGGCGCTTACCCGTGGGGCGTCAATCCGTTCGATCACCTGAATGTGGTCGACTACGGCGACTGCTGGTTCGACGCACACAATCCGCTCGGCATCCGCGACGCGATCGTCGCGCATGCGCGCGAAATCCTTGCGGCCAACGCACAGATGCTGACGTTAGGAGGCGATCACTACATCACCTGGCCGCTCTTGATCGCGCACGCCGAAAAATACGGCAAGCCGTTGAGCCTGATTCATTTCGACGCGCATTGCGACACGTGGCCCGACGACAACCGCGATTCGCTGAACCACGGCTCGATGTTCTACAAGGCGATCCGCGAAGGGCTGATCGACCCCGCACGCTCTGTCCAGATCGGCATCCGCACCTGGAACGACGACTTCATGGGTGTGCGCATTCTCGACGCACAGTGGGTGCATCGCCACGGCACGCAGGCAGTGGTCGACGAAGTGCTGTCGATCGTCGGCAACTCGCCCGCCTATCTAACGTTCGATATCGACTGCCTCGATCCCGCCTTCGCGCCGGGTACCGGCACGCCCGTCGCGGGAGGGCTGAGTTCGGCGCAGGCACTTGCAATCGTGCGTGGGCTGGGCGACGTCAATCTGGTCGGCGCCGACGTGGTCGAAGTCGCACCAGCCTATGACCACAGTGACGTCACCGCGCTCGCGGCGGCGCATATCGCTGCCGACATTTTGTGCCTGATGCGCCACAGAAAACTCGAGCGCCACCGCTACGCCTGATCTCCTGACCGACGACACGACACGACTCTGCGGAAACCACCATGTTGAAACCTATGACGAGACCGCTTCTTGCCGCGACACTCTTCTGTGCGCTGGGCGCTGCGAAGGCCGCCGACGACCGGCAGCTCAATCTGTATAACTGGGCCGATTACATCGCTAAGGATACCGTACCGAATTTCGAAAATGAATTTGGCATCCACGTGAGATATGACGTCTACGACGGCGACGAGACGTTGCAGGCCAAGCTGCTGACCGGATCGACGGGTTATGACGTCGTTGTGCCCACATCCAACTTCCTCGCACGTCAGATCGAGGCGGGTATTTATCAGAAGCTGGACAAGTCGAAGCTGCCGAACCTCGCGAATCTCGACCGTGACTTGCTGAAGCTCGTTGCAGACGCCGACCCCGGAAATCAGTATGCGGTGCCGTGGGCATGGGGCACGACCGGACTCGGCTACAACGTGACACGCGTGCAGAAGATCCTGGGCAACGACGTGCCGCTCGACAACTGGGACATGCTGTTTAAACCTGAATACGTGAGCAAGCTGAAGACTTGCGGGGTATCGGTGCTCGATGCGCCAGCCGATGTATTCGCCGTCACGCTGCACTATCTCGGCAAGGACCCAAATAGCACGGTGCCGGCCGACTACCAGGCCGCCTACGAAACACTGAAGCGAATTCGCCCCTACATCACGCAATTCAGCGCGACGAGCTATATCAACGATCTGGCTGGCGACGACATCTGCTTTGCGCTCAGCTGGTCGGGCGATGTGTCGATGGCGAGTCATCGCGCCGCGGAGGCGAACAAGCACTTCGAGATCAAGTACTTCATACCGAAAGGCGGTGCGCCGGTGTGGTTCGACATGATGGCGATTCCGAAGGATGCACCGCACACGCAGGCAGCGCTCGAGTGGATCAACTATATCGAGCGCCCCGAAGTGCATGCAGCGATTACGAACGAGGTGTTCTATCCGAATGCCGATGCAGCGGCGCGCAAATTCGTTCGCCCGGAGATTTTGAACAACCCCACCGTGTACCCACCGCCTGACGTGCTGAAGACGCTTTTCCTCATGAAGCCGTTGCCCGCCGAAATCAAGCGCCTTGAGAGCCGGCTTTGGGCACAGTTGAAGTCGGGCGGATAAGCCGGTGTCGGACACGTCACGCAATATTCGCAAGCTGCGCGCGTCGGGCGCCTGCGTCGTTCGACATCGATTCGCGTACGTGGCGTGTGAATTCCTGTGCGGCGGGTTGAACTGTCGCGGGCAATCGCAGACAGATCGCGAACTCAGGCAGCGCGGGCAAGCCGGTGGCTTCCGGCGTAAGCGTCTCCAGGTCGGCCGGCATCGTGGAGGCGAGCACAGTTGTGACCGCGAGGCCCGCGTGCACCGTCGCAGCGGTCGCCTCGATGTTGCCGCTCTCGAACACCGTGCGCCACGCAATGCCCTCGTCCGCGAGCGCGCCGAGCACCGCCGGCCGGAAGGCACAACGCTCGCCCACCATCGACAGCGGCAACGGCCGCTTCTGCCACGCGTCGCTGCCGCGTCCATTGACCCACACCAGCGGCTCGATGCAGACCACTTCGCCTTCGGCTTCGCTCGCGAGATACTCGACCAGCGACACGTCCACGCGACCGCTATCGACCGCTTCGCTCAACTCTGGCGACGCCGCGCACACCAGCGATATGTCGACGTGTGGATGCGCCTCGGCAAATGCCTTCATGGCAGGCGCGAGCCGCGTCACGAGGTCGTATGGCACGCCCACGCGCAAGGCGCCGCGTAGCGGCTGGCCGGTCATATCGGCCCAGATTTCGTCGTTGAGGCGCAGCAGCTTGCGCGCATTCACGAGAAAGCGCTCACCCTCGCGCGAAAGCGCCAGCTTGCGCGTCTTGCGCACGAACAGAAGGCAATCCAGCACGTCTTCGAGGCGCTTCACCTGCTGGCTCACGGCGCCTTGCGTCATGTGCAGCAGATTCGCAGCGACCGTCATGCTGCCGCTATCGGCAACGGCAACAAAGGTACGGATCAGATCGAGGTCGAGATTTCGGCTCATCTATACATTAATGCGCGTAATGAATCGCATCAATATTATTACCTTTCACGATGCGTTGGCGATCCGTACAGTGCAGATCTTGCTCACCCGGATGTGCATCGATGACCACGATCCTGCCGCTTCTACTTTTTGTGACCGTCTCGACCGTGACGCCCGGCGGCGCAACCACGCTCGCCACCGCCTCGGGCGCGCGCTTCGGCTTCGTACGCTCGATTCCACTGATGCTCGGCATCGCGATGGGCCTCGCCTTGCTCGCTGCGGTCGCCGCGCTTGGGCTTGGCGCTCTGCTGCTCGCGCTGCCGTCGCTGCAAACAGCGGTAAAAGCGTTCGGCTCCGCGTATCTGCTGTGGCTCGCGTGGCGCATCGCCCGCAGCGAGCCGCCTGGCGCAGGTAACGGCCCCGCTCGCCCGGTTACGCTCGTCAACGGCTTCCTGCTGCTCTGGCTCAATCCGAAAAGCTGGGCGATGACGGTCGGCGCGGCGGCGTCGTTCGCGCTGCTCGCGAGCAGTCCGAACCGGCTCGCGATGCTGCTCGGCACCGCGTTTGGCGTTGCGGCGTGTGCGTCGCTCGCGCTTTGGTGCGCGCTCGGCGTACTGCTCGCGCGGCTCCTTCGAACGCCGCGCCACTGGCGCATGCTCAATCTTGCGATGGGCGCGCTGCTCGCCGCATCCCTCTTGCTGACCTGGAGATAAGCATGTCGCCTCATCCGTTGGCCGGGTCGTTGTTCCAATCGCCGGTTACCGGGCCGAGCCGACCAAAAAAAACGCCGGGCTAAAAAGCCCGGCGCGGAGTTCGCAGGAAAGGCTTGAGGGCCCGGCACTCCCACGACGTGTAGGGCGCCCATTGTCGATGCGATTCGCCCGGCGCGCCGTGATCAAAGTCAAAGACCATCGCGCCCGCTCGCACTCCGGCAAACCCTCGCCGTTCCTCAGCCGTCGCGGAAGATAAAGCTGTATGCGCTCAACGCGGGCACGCCGCCCAGATGCGCGTACAGCACCTTCGACCCCGGCTCGAATTCGCCGCGGCGCACCTTGTCGATCATGCCGTGCATCGACTTGCCCTCGTACACGGGATCGGTGAGCATACCCTCCATCCGCGCGCACAAGCGAATCGCCTCGAGCGTGCCATCGTTGGGCAACCCGTATTCCGGGCCGGCGTAACGCGTGTCGAGCACCACGTCCTTTTCGCCGATATCGCGGTTGAGGTCCACGAGCCCTGCGGTATGACGCGCAATGCGCGTGATTTGCGCGTGCGTCTTCTCCGGCGTAGCCGATGCGTCGATGCCGATCACGCGGTCCGCGCGGCCATCTGCCGCGAAGCCGACCACCATGCCCGCCTGCGTGCTGCCCGTGACCGAACACACGACGATGTAGTCGAACTTGAAGCCCAATTGCGCCTCCTGCGCCCGCACTTCCTCGGCAAAGCCCACGAAACCGAGTCCGCCGAGCGGATGCTCCGAGCAGCCCGCCGGTATCGCGTACGGCTTGCCGCCCGCCGCGCGCACACTCTCGAGCGCTTCCTCCCAACTCGGCCGAATGCCGATGTCGAAGCCATCCGGCACGAGCCGCACGTCCGCGCCCATCATGCGCGACATCTGGATGTTGCCAACCCGGTCGTAGACGGCGTCGGAATAGTTGACCCAGTTTTCCTGGACCAGCACGCACTTCATGCCGAGATGCGCGGCGACGGCTGCAACCTGACGCGTCTGGTTCGACTGGATGCCGCCAATCGAGACCAGCGTGTCGCAGCCTTGCGCGAGCGCGTCGGGAATCAGGTATTCGAGCTTGCGCGTCTTGTTGCCGCCGAACGCGAGGCCGCTGTTGCAGTCCTCGCGCTTCGCGTATAGCTCGACCTTGCCGCCGAGATGCTCGCTCAGGCGCTTGAGCGGCTGGATGGGCGTGGGTCCGAACGTCAGTGGATAACGGGGAAAGCGCTCGAGGTTCATCGAATATCTCCGGGAGGTCGGCTCGTGCAGGGCGGGGTCAACGGTCGGCATGCGGCTGGAACGCGCAATCCGATGGAGAAATGTTAGGCGCCCTGCTGCGAAATGAGCTTGCGAAAAAAATATCGATGACCTACGTTTAAAGCGCTCCGATTGACCCGGTAGCACTTTTAATTCGCCAAACGATTGAATTGCGCAATGAAATTAACCCGACAATCTCCCGCTACGCCAGATGGCCCGCCCGCGTTGGATCGCATCGATCGCGCGATCCTCAGGCATTTGCAGCAGGACGCATCGATTTCGAACGTCAGCCTCGCGGCCAGGGTAAAGCTCAGTGCGCCCGCGTGCCTGCGGCGTGTGGAGCGGCTCAAGGAGTTGGGATTGATACGCGGGATCGTCGCACTGCTCGATCCGAAGGCGCTCGGCGCGGGCATGCTGGTCGTGATCGGCTTCGTGCTCGACCGCTCGACGCCTGAAGCGTTCGCGGCATTTGAAAAAGCGGCCCAGAAGGTTTCAGGCTGTGTGGAATGCCACGTGGTGACCGGCGAATTCGACTACTTCATGCTGGTGCGCACGCGCGACAACGAAAGCTTCAACCAGTTGCATGCGGAGCAGTTGTTGTACTTGCCGGGCGTGCGGCAGGTCCGCAGCTTCATGGTGCTCAAAGAGATTCTTTCGACGCATGCGTTGCCGCTGTGACGATAGACGTGCGAATGCGACCCTTTGCTGAGGATGCCTGAATGTCGATGTAGCGCGGGGAATTGAATCTGGATGATGAAGCTGTGTGGCCGAAGGCCAGGCGTTCTGTTGGTGGAGGTAAGCGGGATCGAACCGCTGACCTCTTGCATGCCATGCAAGCGCTCTCCCAGCTGAGCTATACCCCCATGCAGAACGGCTTCTGCGCCAGTGGGATGACGCAGAATCGAGCAATGTCAGCCAATGTCGTCTAACAGACCTGCTCGAAGAGCGGCGATTATATACGCCGCCCGCGCAACCTCGCAAGCACCTCGCTGCAGTTCAGCGAGCGAACCCGTCAGCAACGACGGCCGACGATTTCACCGAAACTGCGGCATGTCGAACGTGTCGGCCTTCGCCGCGGTCTTCTTGCGGCGCTTGAGCTTGATCTGCGACTGCGCAACGCCGCTCCACATCTGCGCCGCGCGGCGCACCGCGCAATCGAACGATTCGTCCTCCACGGCGGCGCGGCCGTCCACGGTGATCCGCCAGCCGTTGCGAATGCGCGCGCAACTCACGCGATCGTCTTCCATGAGATCGGCGTACCAGCGCCAGACGCGCGCGTCGTCGACATTCGCACGCGTGGCGGCGGCGAGCCGCGCGAGTTCGAGATTATGTGGTTGTATGAGCATCTTTCCCCCTGCCGTGGCCTCGCCTACCAGCCCAGTTTCGCTTCTACGCCAACGTAGTCGGCGTTGCGCGCCCCAAGCGCGCGAATCGAATCGCCGACTTCGAAATGCACGGCTTCGAGCGCAAGCGCCACGTTGTCGTTGACGAGCCAGTCCGCGCGGACCTGTGCATACATGCCGGTCCACAGATTCCCCTTGCCGGCCGTGCCCGGCACCACCGCCATGCCCTGCCCGTAGATCGCATCGGCTGTCGTATCGCGCCATTGAAAACCGAGCGCCGTGAGCAAGGTCACCTTAGGCGTGACCTTGAACGTGAGCGACGGCTTTACGTGAATCAGGTTGCTGTAGCCGGTATAGCCCGCCAGCGTGAAGTAGTACCCGTTCGGAAAGAGCGGATTGAACGTTTCCACGCGACCATCGCCGGGATGCCGGTCACCCGATGCGCCGTCGATCTGCACGCCAAGACGCGGCGCGCCCGGCAGCGCGGCGAACGTATAGCCGCCCAGTGCGCCGAACGCCCACGCGCTCACCGTGTCGGCCCCTACGTGGCCGGTTTGCAGCATCGCTTCGATGTCCCAGTCGAACGACGCGCGCTTGCCCGCATAGCGCGCGTCGAACACGTCGCGCCGCTCGTTGCCGCTCGCGTCGAGAAAGCGCGCGTTGTCGCGCTCGTAGCGCGACCAGTACGCCGAGAGATCGCCGGGCCCCGTCTGCGCGCGCTCCACGCGCACGCCGCTAAACGTGAGGTGGCCGTTCGAGACGTCGTCGAACACTTCAGCATCGCGGTACTGCACCGGCTGCGTGAGATAGCCGATGAAGCGCCACTTGCCGATCTCGTAGTCCGCCCACAGCGCGTCGAACGCCTGGCGCACGTTCGGGCCATCGCGCACGGAAATGAAGCGCTGCAAATCGAACGCCATCTCCTGGCGCCCCACGCGCGCCTTGAAGGTGCCGCCTCCCACGCCATAGACGAACGCTACAAACGCCTGTTCGATGTCGAGCGGATTCTTGTCGACGGGCGTAACGGAGTCCTTACCAAACGGGCGCGCGTCTTCGAGCTGGAAGAAGGCCTGCACATGCTCGCCGAAGCGCGCGTCGGCATGCACTTCGGCGCGCTGGATCACCCAGCTGTCGGGCCGCGCGGCGCCGAGACCGAAGAGCGGCGTATTGTTCAGCTCGAAGCGCTCACGCAGGTTCGCGCCCAGCGAGAGATACCACGCGGGATCGCTGGAAAGCGGTATGTACTTGAGCGAATCGAGCGGCTTGCGCGGCACGCACGGATTGGCGAGCACGCCCCAGTCTTCCTGCCAGCGGTTGAACGACGGAACCGGACGTTTTGCGTCGCAAGCGGCAGCGGAAGTCTGCTGCGTTGTATCCGCATTTGCCGTGCTGGCGTGACATGAAGCGCTCGCGGCGAACACCGCCGCCGCAAGCGTAGACTTGATGCGAGTGCGCATGCCGTTTATTTCGTACGCTGGTGCAGCTCGGCGACATAGCCGCCCGGGAATTCGACCATCGTCGTGCGGCCTTCGACGTTCTGCGCCGGCTGCACCAGCACCTTCACGCCGGCAGCCTGCGCGCGAGCGAGCGTCGCGTCGAGATCGGCTACGTCGTAGCCCGTGGTTTCCGCGCCATAGGGATAAGGCAGCTTGCCGTCGGTCACGAACACGAGCATGTTGCCGAAGCCCGACTCGATACGCACGCGCCGGATCGCTTCGCCGGGTTTGCCGATTTCCGCGCCGTCCGCATGATGGTTGTCGGCAACGATCTTGCCGTGCGAGAAGCGCAAGAAGCGCTTGATGAAGTTCTGCGCCTCGTACTTCGACACGTACACGCGGTTGTCGGGCACACGCTCGAGCGGCGCATACGAAGGCGCCTTCGTGTGCCAGTACAGCTGCATCGTCAGGCCGCCGGGCCACTGGATGATCGCGTCCTTGCCGATCGGATCGTCGAAGGGCTCGACGATCACGTCGGCGCCCGCCGCACGTGCGGCGCGTACGGCACGGTCGATGTCGGTGACGAGATAGCCCGTGCGCTCGTTGCCGAACGGGTGCGGAATGGGCGTCTGGAACGCGAACACCGAAAGCATGCCCACCGGCGTCTGCACGTATTGCGACGCGGTCTTGCTCGGCGTGGGCGTCACCGTGAATACGGCGCGCGGCGAAGCCTTGCCGCCGAAGGTCGCGACGAAGCTGTTGACGAACGCGTCGATGTCGTCGCCCGCTACATAGACATGCGTGGTGTCGTATTGCGGGCCGACCGAGACGACGGGCGTTTGGGCGGTCTGCGAAGCTTGCGGATATTGCGCGTCGTCCGCGAGCGCCACGGCTGCGGGGAACGCAGATCCCAATGCGGCGAGCGCGAGAATCAGCGCGCGCATGGGACGGTGAATGGCGGAAAGATTCACGTAGTGCTCCAGATGAAAGAACGGAAATAGAAAAGGAGTTAGTTGGCCGCTGCGCGCCAGGCGCACGCCGCGAGCGCGCCGAGCAGAACCAGCGGCACGACGAGCGCCCAGAACGACGCCGTGAGCCAGCCCAGCGCGCCGCCGCCCGCGCCGAGCGCGAACGCCAGCACAGGCGGCAACGTGCGTGCGAGGCGCTCGCGCGCTTCGGCGCGCGCGGCGTGTGCGGCGTGCCGGCGATGCGGCGCGAGAAGATCGAAGGCGTCGATCACGGCTTGCGTCACGTTGCCGGTCATGACGGTATTAGCGACCACGCTGCGCGCGGTAAGCCGCGCATGTGCGTTCTGCACGCCCATGCCCGCCGCGCCGAGCAATCCGCAGGCGATGGTGAGCGGCGCATCGGCGTTCGTGATCGGCGCGGCGAACACACCCGCGACCATGAACGCGGCGAGCAGCGCGATCTGCAGCGTGTAGAGTCCGCCCACGCGCGTGCCGTGCGACTGCGTTCGCAGCGCGTCGTCGAACACGCGGGCCACGACGATGCCAGCCACGAATGCGGGAAACGCGAGCCATTTGATCAACAGACCGCTGCCCGCGCCGGCAAGCCCCGAGCCGATGAGAATGAAGTTGCCGGTGACGTGCGCCGTGAACAAGCCGAACAGCGCGACGAAACCGAGCGTATCGACATAGCCCGCGACAAAGGCCAGCACGACGTTCTCGCCCCAGAGCGGGGCAAGCGTGGCCGCCGCCGCGCCAACGCTCAAGGTTCGTTGCTGCATGACGTTTGCACCTTGGTGGTAGTGGCGTGCGTTTGCGTCTGCGCTTGCGGTGTCTGCAGTTGCGCCTGCACGAAAGGAATAGCGTGCTCGCCGATCACGATGCCGAGCAGACCCAGCAAGGCAACGAGCGGCGGCGCGGGCGACTGCACACGCGAGACGTAATAGAGCAGGCCGACCACGATGCCCGCCCCTAGCGAAATCCAGTAAGACATCTTCTGTCCTCCAAGTCCGGCCTGCGTCGAGCAGGCCTTCCGATTTAGTCCTGCCATTGCGAGCCCAGAATCTGCCCGCAGAAGTTTTCCCGGCAATAGTCCGGGTCGATGCGGTCGAGCACGTCGGCGTTGCGCGTGCCGAAGGTCGTTTGCGGCCGATGTGTCACGCCATGCCCGATCGCGCCGATGATCGCCTGCTTGAAGCCCTTGCCGCGCGGATACGCCGCGAGCACGCCAGCGCGCTCGGGGCCCGTATAAGCCTCGAATTGCGCGGCGACCAGGTCCGTGCGCACCGCCGTGGCCAGCACGCCCGCGAGCGGCGAAATGCACTCCGGTATGCCCGGCGACGTATGCAGCGCGATGGCGAGCCACGCGTCGTCCTGCTCGCGCGAACTCGCGCCATGGTGATACAGGAGCCGGCGCGCCGCGTCGGCGCTGTCCAGCTCGTAGCGCATCGTCGAATGCGCATAGGCCGCACTCAAGCCCATGTTTGCGTACATGGCGCTCACGTAGAGTGTCTGGGCATCGCACGCGAGGCCGTTACGACGCGCGCTCAATGAGGCGAATACATATACGCGGTTCGCGTGGCCAAACAGGACCGCGGGCAGCGCCGCGCGGGCGCTTTCTGCCGCCGCTCTTGCGAGCGGCGTGCACGGAATGCGCACCCCCGCCACTTCTCCGTCCATGCCCGCCGATGCTGCTCGCATGCCTCTCGTCTCCCCTTGTTATGATCCGCGACGCTTCACGCCGCTCTCGTACGCGCCGATGCTCGCAGAGCGAGCCGATAGCGTCCCGCGCCGCCCAACGCCACGGTGCCGAACAGAATCAGCAGCATCCAGGCAAATTGCCCCTGCGCGAGCGTCCAGTCCGGATGCACGAGCACGAGCGCCACCACGGTCACGACCAGAATCGGCACCGCCGCCAGCCGCGTGGCAATGCCAAGGATCATCAGCACGGGGCACACGACCTCGGCGAAGATCGCGAAGCCCAGCGTGAACGCCGTGCCCAGATGGAGCGGATCTTCGATTTCACCAAGCTGGCTCTTCATGTGCAGCGCCTTGGGCAGTCCATGCACGAGCAGCACGAGCAGGCTCGCGCTCACGCGCAGGAACAGGAGCGCGGCATCGGTTGCGTCGATTCTTGCGTCGATTCGTTTCATCGCGAAGCGCGCTCCCTGCTCAGAACGCGAAACAGCTACAGCCAAGCGCGCCCCAGAACGCATTGGCGTCGCCCGCGGGCACGTTGCTGCGCCACGCCCAGCCGTGTGCATGCTTGTGCACGCCGCAGAGGTTCACACACGCATTGCTGCACGACTGCGCCAGCGCATCGTTCGCCGTGACGGGACGGTAGCGCGCATAGCCGCCGAACTCCGCAACGGGCGACCACGCCGGGCTCACGGGCAGCGTGGGCGGGCTGAGCGCATCGAATTCGGCGTCGGCATAGACCACACGCCCGTTCACCACGGTGAGCACCGAAGTCAGATGCTTGATTTCCTCTTCCTCGATCGTGAAGAAGTCGTCGCTCAGCACCGCGAAATCTGCGAATTGACCCGGCACGAGCGCGCCCTTTTTTGTCTCGTCGTTCGAGAACCACGCGCTGCCCACCGTGTAGCGGCGCAGCGCTTCCATGCGCTCCAGGCGGTCGCGCTGCGCGTACATGGGCGTGCCGCCCACCGTGCGCCCGGAAACGAGCCAGTAGAGCGAGACGAACGGGTTGTAGCTCGCCACGCGCGTGGCGTCCGTACCCGCGCCCACGGGCAGCCCAGCCTCGAGCATCTTGCGCACGGGCGGCGTTTGCGCAGCGGCCTGCGCACCGTAGCGCGCAATGAAATACTCGCCCTGGTAAGCCATGCGGTGCTGAACGGCAATGCCGCCGCCGAGCGCCGCAATACGCTCGATGTTGCGATCCGAGATCGTCTCGCAGTGGTCGAAGAACCAGCGCAGGCCGTTGAACGGCGTATCGGCGTTTACGCGCTCGAATACGTTCAGGAAGCGGTCGATGGATTCGTCGTAGGTCGCATGAAGGCGGAACGGCCAACGATTCTGCACGAGCAGGCGCACGACATCTTCGAGTTCCTTTTCCATCTCGCCCGGCAGGTCGGGGCGCGGCTCGAGAAAGTCTTCGAAGTCCGCCGCCGAGAACACCAGCATCTCGCCCGCGCCGTTGACCTTGAGGAAATCGTCGCCGTCGCCGGGGCGCGTGGCCTTCACCCACTTCGCGAAGTCCTCGATTTCGCGCTTCGCATTCTGCGTGAAGAGGTTGTACGCGATGCGCATGGTCAGCTGGTCGCGCTTGGCGAGTTCCATGACCACGGCATAGTCGTCGGGATACGCCTGATAGCCGCCGCCCGCGTCGATGGCGCTCGTCACCGCAAGGCGGTTCAGTTCGCGCATGAACTGGCGCGACGAGTTCATCTGATCGTCGAAGGCAAGCTTTGGGCCCTTCGCGAGCGTGGCGTACAGCAGCCCCGCATTCGGGCGCGCGATGAGCATGCCGGTGGGATTGCCGCGCCGGTCGCGCTGGATCTCGCCGCCCGGCGGGTTCGGCGTATCGCGGTCGTAGCCCGCCGCGCGCAAGGCCGCTGCGTTGAGCAGCGCGCTGTCGTAGAGGTGCAGGATGAAAACCGGCGTGTCAGGCGCGATGGCGTTGACTTCTTCGAGCGTCGGGCCGCGCTTCTCCGCGAACTGGAATTCGTTCCAGCCGCCCACCACACGCACCCACTGCGGCGCGGGCGTGCGCGCGACCTGGGCGCGCAGCATCTCGAGCGCGTCACGCAGCGAGGGCACGCCGTCCCAGCGCAGCTCCATGTTGAAGTTCAGGCCGCCGCGAATCACGTGCAGGTGCGAGTCGTTCAGCCCCGGAATCACGGTGCGCCCGTTCAGGTCGATGCGGCGAGCGTCGTCGCGCGCCCATTGCATGACGTCGCGCTCGTTGCCGCTCGCGACGACCTTGCCGTCCGCCACGGCCAATGCCGTGACGAACGAACGGCGCTCGTCCTGGGTGGCGATTTTGCCGTTGTAGATCACCAGGTCGGCGATGCGGGCAGGTTGATCGGGTGCGCTCATCGACGCCCTCCTGTGTGCTCGATTCGGTTTGCATGGTTCGCGTGCGAAGGCAGGTTCGCTTCGCACGCGTGACTGACTGAAACTCAGGCGGCTTCGCTCGCGTGCTCGCCGAGAATCTGCTTGGCGTAGCGCACGCCAATGCCGTACGCGCTATGCGCCTTGAAGATGTCCATGCAGCCTTCGTAGGTCTCGCCGCGCGCCCAGTCGCGCTGCAGTTCGCACATGAACTGCAGCGAGGTCATCGGCACCGCGCCCGCCTGGATCACGCGCTGCACGGCGCGCTCGTGCGCTTCTTCGGTCACGTCGCCGCATGCGTCGGTCGGCACGTAGATCTCGAAGCCTTCGTTGAGCATCTGCACGGTCGGGAACGCGACGCAGACTTCGGTCCACAGGCCCGCGATCACGATCTTCTTGCGGCCCGTGGCCTTGATCGCCTCGCGAAAGCCCGCGTCTTCCCACGAGTTCATCGAAGTGCGGTCGATCGGCTTGATTTGCGGAAACACCGCCTGCACTTCGGGCAGCAGGTGGCCGCTGAACGTTTCCGAGGCGATCGTCGTGAGGACGGTCGGCACCTTGAAGAGCTTCGCCGCCTTCGCAAGGATCTGGACGTTGTGCAGCACCGAGGTGCGTTCGTGCGAGTGGGTGCCGAAAAACATCTGCGGCTGGTGGTCGATCAGCGCGAGCGCGCAGGTGTCGGGGGTCAGCAGTTCTTTAGCCATGAAAAGCTCCTTGATGGAATATCCGGGTGAAAACCTGAAGCGTTCTGAAATGACGTGCACGGTCACGCGCGCGTCACACGGACCGCGTTGCGTCGTTTCAGGACTTGAGGAAGGCGAGCAGGTCGGCGTTGACCTGATCGACGTGCGTGCTGCACATGCCGTGCGGCGCGCCCGCGTACACCTTGAGCGTCGCGTTCTTGACGATCTTCGCGGAGCGCTTCGCCGAATCGTCGATCGGCACGATCTGGTCGTCGTCGCCGTGCAGGATCAGCGTGGGCACGCTGATCTTCTTGAGGTCTTCGGTGTAATCGACTTCGGAGAACTGCTTGATGCACTCATACTGGCCCTTGATCGAGCCCGCCATGCCCTGACGCCAGAAGTCCTGCACGAGGCCTTGCGAGACCTTCGCGTTGGGACGGTTGAAACCGTAGAACGGCGTGGCGAGGTCGAGATAGAACTGCGAGCGGTTCGCGGCCACACCTGCGCGAATGCCGTCGAACACCGACATCGGCAAGCCGTCCGGATTGGTCGCCGACTTGACCATTTGCGGCGGCACGGCGCCGATCAGCACGGCCTTCGCCACGCGCTTCTCGCCGTGGCGGCCAATGTAGTGCGCCACCTCGCCGCCGCCCGTGGAATGGCCCACGAGCATCGCGCCCTTCACGTCGAGCGCGTCGAGCACCGCGGCCAGATCGTCTGCGTAGGTGTCCATATCGTTGCCCTCGGACGGCTGGCCCGAGCGGCCATGGCCACGGCGATCGTGCGCGATCACGCGGTAGCCCTGGTTCACGAGGAAGAGCATCTGCGCGTCCCACGCGTCGGCGCACAGCGGCCAGCCGTGCGAGAACACAACCGGGGTGCCCGTGCCCCAGTCCTTGAAGTAGATCTGCGTGCCGTCCTTCGCGCTCACGTAGTTGCCGCCGTGATGGTGGCCCGTGCCATGCGCGTGCGGCGCTGCACCTACCGTTGCGGCCGCGTTCGCCGAAAAGCTCGACATGGCGGCCACGGCGCCTGCCATACCCGCGCTAGCCGAAAGCAGCCTGCGGCGCGACGCCGAGGGGATGGGCGAATTGAGTTCCTGCGTGCTCATGCTGATTCTCCGTCGTTGCATCGCTCCCGCATGCGCTGGGCGATGTCACTGCGCGTTGTATTGGATAGCGATGCGGCGATCTGCGAGAAGTCGTTGACCTTCGCCGCATGCCCAACGGCAGCTTAGAGACGGAGCGTTCTGAAGTCCTTGGCGTGAGCTGAAAGTTTCTGAAGCAGAGCGCTTCAGGTAGTGGCAGGTTGTGGCGCAGGCGCGCGCGCGTGGGACGAAGCGCGCTCTTCGTCGAGCTTTGCGTCGAGCATTTCGGCCAGCTTCGCGAGGCGCAGAAAATCGGGCGCCTTCGAAGAAGCGTCCACGCGCGCGCTCATGTCGTTGACCAGAGCCACGGCGCGTTCGACGTCACCCGCCTCGCTGAGCTGCGCAGCCAGATCGATCGCCGCGCGCATTTCCCAGAGCGGCGCGCCATCGGCCCTCGCCTGCTCCATGGCCGCCTCCAGGAGCCGTTGCCCTTCCGACCGGCGCTGCGCGGCCTCTTCTGCGGGCATGCCCTTCAGCTTTGCACGCTGCCACTCCAGCACGCCGCGCGCCCGCAGCAGTTCCGGCAGAAAGAATCGTTCGCCGTTCGCGCGGGCGGATGCCGTGGTCTCGTCCAGCAGCGTGCGCGCCTCATCGAGACGGCCAGTTTGCGCGAGCGCCTGCGCGCGCAACACGACGAACGGCGCGACCACGCGCCGGAAACCTCGCGCAGCGAGCCGCTCGAGCGCGGGTTCCAGGCGTTCGAGCACGCCATCGCTGCGCCCGGCCATCATGTCGGCCTTCGCGCTCAAACACTCGGCGTAATCCAGCCAGATCTCCAGACGATGACTCGCGGCCTGCGAACGCAGCAAGGCCAGATAGTTCGAAGCCGCGTGCTGCTCACCGCAATCGAGCGCGATGGGCACGGCCACGACGGCGAGCACATGGCTGAGCGACGGTTCGAGCAAATCGCCGCGAATCAGCTCCAGCGTGCGTTCGACGAGCTGCATCGCCCGCGCCGGATCGCCCTGCAACAGCGCAATGCGCGCAAGCGTGCCTCTCGCATAGGTCAGCGGCGCAACCGTCAACCAGCCGCGTACCGGCGTGCGGGCGCTCAGTCCGCTAATGGCATTCACCATGCGTTCAAGACGCTCGCGGGCCTGCTCGTGCTCGCCGAAACAATGCAGCGAAATGGCGATCATCTGCTCCGCGAGCCATTGCCGCCACGGCGAGTCGCTGGACGTAGCGGCCTGCTGAAAGCGCGTGGCGTAGCGCAGCGAGGTATGGATGTCGCCCATCGCCAGCATGGTGTTCCACAGGCCCCAGAGCGCGTCGGACGCGAACTCCGCATCGCCTGTCTCGCGCGCACGCCGTTGCACGCGCTCCCATAGCGACACGGCCGTACCCACGTTGTCGCCCGTATGCATGAGCGTGAATGCGTAGGCCGCGCACAACTTCATTTCGCAAACGGCGTCCACCGACCCCGCGGGCAGACTGTCGAGCACCGCCAGCGCCCGGCGCGCGCGCTCGCAACACTCGCGCACGTGCGACGCCGCGAGCAGCGTGCCGACGAGCGCGCCTGCGAGCGCCACGCCCAGCGCGGGGTCGCCGTCGTCGGAGAACGCCCACTCGTAGGCGCTGCGTGCGTCATCGAGCGAAAGCCGCGCGCTTGCGTCCTGGCTGTTTTGCCCCGCTTGCGCCACGAATGCGCCGCTCTCCTCAATGCGCTCGCGCATATAGCGCACGTGGCGCGTGGCGATGACCTGCGATTCGCCTTCGTCGCGCAGTTTTTCGAGTGCATACGCACGCGTACATTCCGTGAGCCGGTACATCGCAATCGCGCCGCGAAACTCGACGTTCAGCATCGACTTGGTCGCAAGCTCGGAGAGGCTCGAAACGATCACGGCAATCGACATGCCGGGCTCGGCCGCCACCGCGCAAACGGCCTCGAAGGTGAAGGTGCCCGCGAAGCACCCGACGCGCCGGAACAGCGTGCGCGAGGCGGCATCGAGCAGCGTGTAGCTCCATTCGAACGTTGCGCGCAGGGTCTGATGGCGCGGGAGGGTGGCGCGCAATCCCCCCGTGAGCAGATTGAGCCGGTCGTCGAGGCGCGAAGCGACGCCTTCCACGCCGAGCGTCGCCACGCGCGCGGCAGCCAGTTCGATGGCGAGCGGGAGGCCTTCGAGCCGCCGGCAGATTTCGGCGACGCGCGCAATGCTCGCCTCGTCTCGCGCGCAGTCGGGCGCGAGTGCGCGGGCGCGGCACAGGAAAAGCGCAACGGCCGAGTAGCCGGGCATGGCTTCGGCTGGCACACCGCTCGCGGGAACGGCGAGCGGCTCGAGGCGCAGCACGGATTCACCCCAGATATGCAGCGGCTCGCGGCTCGTCACGAGCAGGCGCACGGCGTGATTGCGCGAGACCAGCGTATCGGCCAGGCTCGCCACGACATCGATCACGTGTTCGGCGTTGTCGAGCACGAGCAGGCAACCGGAAGCGGCAACCGCGCGGGAGATGGCGTCCTCGTAAGACTCGCCAGGACCGGCGCGCTGGCCCAGGGCATCGGCAACCGTGGCGAGCACGGCTTCGCTCGAGCCGGCCTTGCCCAGTTCGACGAAACACACCGTACGGCCGAAGCGCCCTTGCATTTCGCTCGCGATGTAGCGCGCCAGACAGGTCTTGCCGATACCGCCCGCGCCAACCACGGTGGTCACGGGAACCTGGTCGAACTGCTCGACAATGCGCGTGATTTCGCTTTCACGCCCGACGGGATGCGCGGCCCGCAATGCCGCCGGTGCGGCGCCTTCGCGCGGGAGTGCACCCGCGCCAGCCGTGTCGCCGGGCTCCGGGCGTTGGCCAACTTGCTGGCCAACGAGCACATAGCCCCGGCCAGGCACGGTCTTGATGAGATCGCGATCGGCGCCGAGCACCTTGCGCAGGGCGGCCACGTGAACCTGAAGACAATTCTCTTCTACGACGGTGCCGGACCAGACCGCGTCCATGATGGCATCTTTCGAGAGCAAGCCCCCATTCGCGCGATAGAGCGCTTCGAGTACGTCGAATGCCCGCGCCCCAATCCGCACGGGAAGGCCATTACGCCGAATCTCGCGCTGCTCGAAGCTGACCTGCAACGCGCCGATCTGAATCATCGTCATCTCCCGGTTACGTCGACAAAGTGTAATGAGCGGTAATACATACGTCTTGAACAATAATTCGCCGAAATTTCGTTACCGCGAGCGACAGCTCTAATAACGGCGCAGGCGTGAATATTTTTTTAATTGCCTATGCCTGAAATAATCCGGATTTCGAAAGCCGCTTATGCTTGCCTGCCGCAAATGGCGCCGAGCGTCGTGCGTTGCCGTTCGTCAGCGCCAATGGTATAAAAGTCACCTCGATTCGATCGTGTCAGTATTGCCTCCACCCCGACTATTTCGCCGGGTCTGCCCCGCCCGGTATGAGGTTGCCGTTCATGATTCCGCCCGACTCCCCGTTTCGCCAATCGAGCGCGCCAAAAGACAATCTGGGGTGCATTTCCACCAAACTGCGCAAAGACATCCACGTCGATAGCGGCGATATTGCGTTCTATCGGAAATGCATGGTCGAGCCGCAACTGGAGCGCGTGGCAATGCCCGCATGCGATCGAGGCTTTCTGGTGGGCGTATCGCTCGGCAACGCGCACCGCAGGCGAATTTTCACGGGTGCGCGCGCGCTCGACAGACGCTTTGAAACCGATTCGATATATATCCGCGATTTTTCGGAAGACTATCAGGCCGATATGTACGGCAATTTCGATTTCATTCTTGTCGAATTGTCCCGCGCATTTCTCACCCGGCTCGGAGACGAACAGCACGTCCCGACTCTTGGCGGCTTAACCTGCGCGCCGGACCAGAAAGACCCCGTGCTCGGACATCTCTCGCGCGCACTCGCGGGCAATCTTGAAGTTGGCGGTCCGCTCAACCGCTTGTTCGTCGAGCAGATCGGCCTTGCCATGGGGACGCATCTCGCGAAGCAATACGGCGATTTTTCAACGGGCCGCGAGCGCGCAAAGGGTGCGCTATCGGCTGCGGACGAGGCCCGCGCCAAGGAACTCCTGCTCGACAAATCGCATGCGAATGCATCCATTGCGGACATCGCGCGCGAATGCAATCTCTCGCGCGGATACTTCATTCGCGCATTCGCAAAGTCGACCGGGCGCACACCTCACCAGTGGCTGCTCGAACAGCGCACGGAGCAGGCGCGGCAACTTGTCGAGCGAACCCGGATGACGCTCTCGGAAATCGCCACGATCTGCGGTTTCGCCGATCAGAGCCATTTGAGCCGCGTGTTCCTCAAACTGGTCGGCATGTCGCCCGGCGCGTGGCGTCGGCGCGGCGCCTAAGTCGTTTTGAGTTGGAGTCCTGACTATTAAGGCACAAAAGCAAAAAGCCGGCTAATAAGCCGGCTCTCTCGCTCTGTTCGCAGCGTAATCGCGCGAATACAATTCTTGGTGCCGACGGCGAGACTCGAACTCGCACAGCTTTCGCCACTACCCCCTCAAGATAGCGTGTCTACCAATTTCACCACGTCGGCATTCCAGTACGACCCGGGACTCGCTTGATCCTTCCAGGTCCCGTTCCCTCTCGCCTCTTGGGCTCGAAGGGTCGCCATTGTATCGACTCGTCGCGCATTTTTGAAGACCCTGCGCGAAGTTTTTTCAAAGCGTCGCGCCAGCGCTTAAAACTCCAGCGTTGAAGTCAATTCCAGCGTGCGTCCAAGTCCTACGCCCAACTGATTCGACCCCGCAGCACTCCAGTAGCGCCGGTTCGCCGCATTCTCCAGATTCGCCTGCACCGAAACGCGTTTGCCGTACACGCGCGTGGCGTAACGCACGCCAGCGGTCAAGAGCGTATAGCCGCCAATCTGCGCCTGATTCGCGTTGTTCACCTGGCGCGGCCCCACGTAATAGATGCCGCCATTCACCGAGAGACCTGCAAGCACCGGCACGCGATATTCGGCGAACAGGCTCGCCGTGACGTGCGGCGTATTCTCCGGCGTCTTGCCAACGAGCGTCGGGTCGGAAGAATCGATCTGCTTCGCGTCGAGATACACGGCCGACGCCGTGAGCGAAACGTCCTTCGTCACATCGCCCTGCACCGAAAACTCCACGCCGCGATAACGCGCGTTGCCGTCCATCACGTAGACGTTGTCGGCGTTCGTTTCGGCGCTGGCCTGCTTGAGATTGAAGAGCGCAAGCGATACGAGCGTGTTGCCGGCGAGGCGCGTGCGTACGCCCACTTCCTGCTGCCGGCTCACCGCCGCGGGCAGGATCTGGTTTGCGTTGACGGCCGTGGCCGGCGCGCTGCCCGCCGATTCGAGCGCCTCGACATAGCTCGCGTAGACGCTCGTTTGCGGCGTGATGCGATACGTGATGCTGCCCGAGGGCGACGTGTGGTTGATGTCGGAGTTCGGCGTACCGGCCTGCGAGGTCATGTACTCCGAGCGGCGCACGCCAGCGACGACCTGCAAACGCGGCGTGATGTCGATCTGGTCGAACAAGTAGATGCCGCTGTTGCGCACGTGCTGCGCGTAGAACTGCCGTGCGCTGCCGCTTTGCTTGAGCGTCGTGATGTCGATGGGATCGTAGAGGTTTTGCGCCGCCGTATACGTGTACGTCGTGAAGTCCGGCTGAAACAGCCAGTTCTGCACGACACCTGTCGTGACCGTGTGCGTGAACGGTCCGGTTTTGAAGTCGCCGTTCACTTCGAGGCGCACGTTCTTGTTCTCGTACATCTGCCCATACTGCTGGCTGCCTTGCAGCGTGCCCGCGCCAGTGGCGACGTTGTACTTCTGAAACACCCAGGCCCAGCGGTCGCGCCGCGTGATCGACTGGCCAAGCGAGAGCATCGCGCTCCAGTGGTCGTTGAACGCATAGTCGGCGCGCACGAGTTGCGACGTCGCGCTCGCCGTGGTCGGCCGGTCGTTCGGCACGAGCAGCTTCGAGGGGTCGGGCATCGCGGGCAGCGTGATCTTGCCGTTCACGGCGGCAAGCGGCGCGATGCCGGCCTGCTCGACCACGCTTGTTTCGATGTGTTCGAGATCGTATTGCAGCTTGAGCTTGTCGTTCACGCGCCAGTCGAGCGCGGCGCTCACGAACTTGCGGTAGCCGCGGTCGCCGTCGATGGGCGTTTCGACGTGCTCGTCCATCGCGTTCACGCGTATTCCGAACTGGTCGCTTGGGCCGAAGCGGCGCGCAATGTCGGCGGCCGCGCCGATCGAACCGTTCGAGTCGCCGAGCACCGAAATGCTCGTGACGGGCTCGCTGCCCGCGCGCTTCATCATCATGTTGACGATGCCCGCCGGCGCGCCGAAGCCGTAGTAGAGCGCGGACGCGCCCTTGAGCACTTCCACGCGCTCCTTGTTCTCCATCGGCATCCAGATGTTGTTGTCGATGGGAAGCAGGCCGTCGAGATAGAAGCTCGAGCGGTTGTCGAGCGGGATGCCGCGCACCGAAAGGTTGTCGTACGCGAGCCCGTTGAGCTGCTGGCGCGTCACGCCCGCGACGTTGCGCAGCGCGTCGTAGAGGCCGGTGTCGCCCTGGGCGTCCATCACCGAGCGCGTGACGACGTTCACCGTGGCCGGCACGTCGAGCGCGTCCATGCCGCGGTATTGTCCCGTCTCGACAGTTTGCGGCGCGTAGCCCTGGGTCTTGCTGCTCGTGATCTTGACGGGCGCGAGCTGGGTGGCGTCGTCGGCCGGAGCGTCGGCGTCGGCTGCCTGCGCGGTGTGTGCGATGCCGGCGATGCTCGCCGCCAGCGTGGAGTGGATGATCGCGTGTGCGCAGATCCTGCGCCATTGATGCGTGCACGTGTGCGACATGCGCGTGTGCGACGCGCGCTTCCCCGGAACCATGCTTTCCCTTCTTCTTTGCGTTCAACCAGCACTGCGGGGCCACGCTGCCATCCGGCCCCGATCAGCGAAAGAGCTGAGATGATAATGCGAATTATTATTATTTAAGAAGAAGGGCCGGATCTTTGTCGGGGAAATGCAACAGAAACGCATGGCCGGTTAAGACAAACAAGCGCGTGCCGCCCTTGCCAAAGCGTCCCGAGTGACCGCAAGCACGAGCCGCCGCGACCAGTGCTACGTACGAGAGTCGCCGTGCGCCGTTCGGCGGCGGCCGGACATCATGTTACTGCCTAGCTGTCAACAGTCTCACGCTTCGCCACAGTAGCCGATAGCTTCTTGAAATACGTCGCAATCCTGATTAATGCGATAGAGGTATCGCCAGGATCGATGGACATAACACGGGACAGCAAAATCAAGCCACTCGCGTACTGACTTAGCGGCCTTGCCGCGCGTCAAGAGTATTAATTTCGAGATGGTTTCCCGCGACGAATCTGCCTTATTTTCACGTCCTCTGGAAGTGGAAACCGGGCGGACGCCTGCATCACGATCCGCTAGTCTGATAAAAGGAAAAGACATGGCGGAATTCGATCCGTTTAACCGGGGTATCACGGGACGCCAAGCGAGCCACCTGGCGGTGCCAGGCACAGAAAGCGCGAGACAGCTTTCGGTCGTGTCGTTCACGGCCACCGAGAAGATGGGCGAACCCAACATCGTCCGGATCAGGCTGACTCATCCGCAGCAATTGCCGCGCACCGACTATCTCAACCTCGACGCGACCTTCACCATCGAGGCCGATGACGGGATCGTGCGAAAGTTCTCGGGCTACATCGAGCGCTTCTCGACGGTGCAGACAACGCAGCATTTTGTCGCGTATGAAATCGTTCTGAAGTCACACTTCGGACGGCTTGCCGCCGTCACGAACACTCAGCCCTACCAGCACCTCACGACGCCGCAGATTATTGCGGCCATACTGCGCCGCCACGGCATCCCAGATCACCTGATCGCATTCCGCCTGCGACGCCAGTTTCCGGTTCATGCGTGGCGCTTCCAGTACGGCATGACCGATCTCGCCTATGTCCAGATGCTCTGTCAGAAGGCGGGGATCTACTCCTACATTCTGGAAACGGAATACGGCGATCAAGTGGTCTTCGCCGATGACATTGATCACTATCTCTATGATCCCCGGCTGATTGTGCCTTACCGCGAGGCGGCAGGACTCGAAGCGGGCGGCGTGGAAGCGGTCACGTCACTCAAAACGCACATCCACACCGTGCCACAGTCGTTCGTGGTTGCGGATTACAACCCTGAAGCTGCCTGGGAGCGTCTCCGCGAGCAAGCCAATGTCTCCCCCGGTGATCCGACCACCTACGGTCAGCCGTATATCTACGGCACGAACCACCTCGACGCGGCCGGGGCCAGGTGGGAAGCGCAACTGCGGCACGAGGCCGCCATCGCCCGTCAGATCGTGTACGAAGGCGACAGCAACGTGTTCGCCTTGCAATGCGCGAGCGTACTTGAAACCGATATCGTGCTGCCCGATGCCCCGAAGGGCATTGTCATTATCGAGGTCACGCATAGCGGCGCACGCGATACGCAGTATTCGAACACCTTCAGGGCGATTCCTGCCGACCGGCGTTTCCGCCTGGAACTGAAGCCCGACACATGGGCAAAAATACCCGGTTCACTATCAGCACGAATCTGCAGTCCGGACAAATACACCTATGGATACCTGACGGCTGCAGGCTACTACGTGGTGCGACTCGATGCCGACTTCGGTAACTGGCCCAAGGGTGGCGAGAGTGTACCGCTGCGCCTCGCCAAACCCTTCGCGGGCAAGCTTCAGACCGGCATGCATTTCGTTACACTGGACAACGATGAGGCCGTCATTTCATTTCGAGACGGGGACCCGGATAAACCCGAAATCGTTGGGTTTCACCACCATTCGCAGGCGCGGGACCTCATCACGAGCGACCGGCGCTGGCTCTCCCGTAACACGATCCGCACGCAGAGCAACAACAAGCTGCGCATGGAGGACTGGGCGGGCCAGGAAGGCGTCAAACTTAGCACGGAACATTCAGGCAAGTCGCAACTGAATCTCGGCTACCTGGTTAACAACAATCTCGAATACCGGGGCGAAGGCTTCGAGACGAGGACATCGGGTTACGGGGTCAATCGCGCGGGCAACGGGCTGATGCTCACGACCTACGACCGGCCCGGTGCCGCCGGCAAGCAACTGGACATGCAGGAGACCATCGCGCAGCTTGAAAGCGCGCTGGCGACCGCAAAAGCGCTCGCTGCATCCGCCAGCAGCGCGAACGCCGAACCCGCCGACACCGACGCGCAGCAGCAGATGAAGGACGATCTGGACGGGCTGAGGAAGCCGGGGTTGCTCATGAGCACACCCGCGTCGGCGGCGCTTGTTACGGGCCAGGCCATGCAGTTCGCCGCGCAGGAGAACATCAACACCGTAGCAGGAAAAAATGCAGACTGGAGCGTGCTGAAACGCTTCACGTTCGCGGCAGGCGAGAGGATTTCGCTGTTCGCGCAGAAATTCGGGCTGAAGATATTCGCGGCCAAAGGCCCCGTCGAGATTCAGGCCCAAACCGATGCCATGTCGATGACCTCCGACCAGGATATGTCGATATCAAGCGTCAACGGCACGGTGCGTATCGTCGCGAATGAGGAAATGACACTCGCATCGGGCGGCGCGTTTATCCAGATGAAGGACGGCAGCATCACGCTGGGCGGCCCCGGTGACCTTTTCCTGAAGGTCATCACGATCCAGAAGCCTGGCAAGGCATCGCTGAACCAGCCGCTGGACCTGACTCACCCCGCGCTCTCCGCGTTGCCGACCACGCCGCTCACGTTCTACGCGGGCGCCTCGCCTGCCTCGCGCGCCGTGATTCCCGCAAACATGCCCTACAGCCTGTTCGTGGGCGGCACGCTGGTCAAGCAAGGCGTGATGGACGAAACCGGCCTAATCCAAGTCGAACATCATCCCACGACGCTGAAATACACACTCAAGCTCGCCAATGGAACTAGTTACACCATTCCAGTTACAGAGGACTACAAAGAGAATGCGGAGAACGGTGCACTTGCCAACGGTGGCTTGCACTTTCACGAAGGGCGACCCACCGTTGCTTCCCGCACAGTTGATCGGGCTAAACATCGCACCGGCTACAACGAATTACTTGATCCGGAAAAGGACGCCTGACCATGACCCAGCAAACCCCGATTACCGTACCCATTGCACTGTCCTGCACACGAAGCGCAACAATCACGCTTCCCTGGTTCGTGCAAAAGACGGAATACAACCCGGCTCTTGCGACGTTCAAGCCGCTGGTCAATGGCGAAGAGGCGTTTGGGACGATCTACGATGCCATGCTGAATGCGAAGCGTTCGGTCGATATCATCTGCTGGGGTTTCCAGCCGTCGATGTACTTTAAGCGTGGAAGCGGCAGCGCCTCGGTTCCAATCGGGCAACTGCTTGCACAACTTGGCGCCAGCGCAATCAAGGTTCGTCTGCTCTGTTGGCAGGATGATCTGCACCTCGCCGAACTTAGCGAGAACGAGGCGCCAGGCAATAATCTGGCCACCCAAGCGAAGGCAGCACTGGATTCGCGATGGACCAGATGGGCTTATTCGTTGCCTGGCGTCTCGAATTTCCTGAGCCCGGATTACCAGGCAGGCTGGGAAAGAGAGTTTGATATTGAGTGGTACCGGCGGGCGAATTTGAACAACGTTTCCAAAGCAAGATCACTCTCCGTGCAGGACGCCTTGATAGCTTATGGCAGCCGAGAGGACGCGTTCAGGAACGTCGAGTTCGCCACGCGCGATTTCAGCATGGACGACCGAAATGAAATCGACCATCGGGTGAAGCTCCACAACGAGGCGGTTCGTCAGGGCAAGGCCGTGGGAAGCGTTGGCAGGGCCGCCATGAAGGTTTTTCCCACCCATCACCAAAAGATGGTGCTGGTCGACTACGAAATTCCCGAGCAAGCGGTTGGATTCGTGATGGGCCACAACATGCTCGATACGTACTGGGATCGTGACGATCACAGCCATGTTCGCATGCACCCGCAAATGGGCCGCAACGGACTGCATCCTCGCCAGGACATGTCGAGCCGGGTAAGCGGCCCGGTGCTCGCGTATCTCAACGAGAATTTCTGCCAGGCGTGGGATGAGGCAACGGGCCAGAATCTCACGCAGCAACGCGCCGCGATCGAGTGCCAACTAACCTTGCGCCGAGACTTTGACACGCCCGTAATGGCGCAGGTTCTTCGCACGCAATCGCAGCACGGCAAGCGCGATATTGCCAGCATGTACCTCCAGGCGGTGAATAACGCCACGAAGTTCATCTACATCGAGAACCAGTATTTCCGCTGGCCCGAACTGGCCGAGAAAATCAAGCAGGCCGCTGCTGCCCAGGTCGGCGCTGGGCGCGATCCGGCAAAACACGGCTCAATCTACCTGTTCATTGTGACGAACTCGAATGACGAGGGCATCGGGCCAGGCACTGTCAATACGTATCACATGCTCAGTGCGCTCGGCAAGGCCGACAGCATCCCGGCGATCGCTCGCCTTGAGCAGGGCGATGCTTTGCAGGCCCAACTTTCGGCTGCACAGCGTGACCAGACGGCGGCCAACCTCCAGGCGAGCAACGCGGTCGGCGTGGATGCGAAGGTTCGTGCCTTGCAGAATCAACAGGAGGCGCAGGCGAACGTGGCCTCGCTTCAGCAACAGGTCATGGACAATCGCGACGAGAAGAAAACGGCGATCCTGCCAGTGGAGATTCCCGGGCTGAAGGTTCAGGTATGTACGCTGGTCGCGCCAGATTCACCGCCTGACAAGTGGGACTATGTGTATGTGCACGCCAAGCTGATGATTGTGGATGACGTGTTCATGACCTTGGGTTCCGCGAACATCAACCTGCGTAGCATGGCAGTGGATAGTGAACTGAATATCTGCCACGAAAATATGGCTGTCACGCAGCCGTTGCGCAGGCGGTTGTGGGGGCTGCATACGAAGGGATTCGAGAAAGGCGCGTCGGATACGCCAAAGGACGCGTTTATCGCGTGGTCAAAAATTATCGACCAGAACGCCAGAAATCAGAAAGGTGGACTGGAACCTATCGCGTCACTTATCGGCTTTTCGTACACGTCAGCCAAACGTAGCACGGACGACTAACCCGATGAAGCGGACTACATTCATCGCGGGGCTCGCAGTGATCGCGAGCGCCTGTTCGAACAAGGAGAATGCCGTGCCTTCCCAATCTGACTGGAGCGCGGTGCGCGCAAATCTCGCCTTTATCTGCGTCCACGAGGCCGATCATCTGCCGCTACTCAATTCCGATGCCGTCCAGCTTTTCAAATATGGTCGTTACCTGGAGAAGAAGGACGGACCCAAAGACTATGCTGCCATGGCGCGCTATTACCGGATCGCGGCGGCGCACGGGCACTACAAGGCCAACAATAATCTTCAGCAGCTGGTCTCGACGGGACTTGCACCGTCGCCCGATGCACCGAACGAAACTCTCGACCTCGCGGAACTGTTGATTGAGGCTGGGGTTCCTGGCGGCTATTACGACATGGGCCACTATCTCGAACTTGGCTACGGTGTAAAGCAGGACAACGAAAAGGCGCTGCGGTACTTCCGCAAGGCGGCGGACCTTGGCAGTCCTGAGGCGCAGTACTACGTGGGTGATCTGCTTTCACCGCGGGATCGTGCTCCCGCCATTTCCCGCCAGATGATGGAGTGCGCGACCGACCAAGGATACGGCAAAGCAGCGAAATATCTCGGGATTGATCTGAAAACTGACAAGCTTTATTCAGAAGCCGTACAAGCTTTCCAGAAGGGTGCAGAATCGGGTGATGCGGAATCGATTTCCTTTCTGGAAGACGGATTCAATACGCAACCGTCCGATTTACTTAACTACATGGCGTTACCAGTTGACCCCGAACGCTCTCGCCGCTACAAGCTCATCGGGGATTTTATCGACAACAACGACGGCCTGAATCCCAAGGTGCCGGACATCGACCAGATCGTGCCGCTGCCACCCGCGAAGCTGCCGGAGTGGGACGGCACGTTCCAGTGGCAGAAGGAGCAGGACGCTGCAAAGCCCCCGAAGAAGCCCGACGAGGAGCTGGTCTCTCGCCTCGCGAAGGAAAAGAATCTCGACCCTGCCACGGGCCTGCCGCTCGGGCCTGCCAAAAGCGCGAAGGCCCGGCGCGTGCCGCTGGGTACCGTAGTGCGAACTGGCGAGGTCTGCCCCATAGATGGCGTGTGGTGCGACCATCATTGGGCTTCGGTCAGCTATGAGGCGACACGGCATTTCAGGAAAGGCGAGACGATGCCGCAACTCGTCATGGACAATCGCCGCCCCGTTGCGTTGCTCGACACGCTGCTTGGCATGCGCCAGTACCGGACCGATGCGAACTGGAGCCTGGTGTCCTACGACGAGCGGACGTAGCGCGGACGACTGAACCATGACCCGGACCACACTCATCATGTTACTTGCGTTGCTCGCGAGTGCCTGTTCGAACAAGCAGAACTCAGTGCCCTCCGAGGCCGACTGGAGCGCTGTGCGCGCCAATCTCGCCTTTACCTGCGTCCACGAGGCCAATCATCTGCCTCCACCCAATTCCGATGCCGACCAGCTTTTCAAATACGGCCGCTATCTGGAGAAAAAGGACGGACCCAAGGACTATGCTGGCGTGGCGCGCTATTACCGGATCGCAGCGGCGCACGGGCATTACAAGGCGAACAACAACCTTCAGCAACTTGTCTCGACGGGATTCGCGCCGTCACCCGATGCGCCTAACGAAACGCTTGACCTCGCGGAACAGCTGATTGCAGCAGGCATTCCCGGCGGCTACTTCGACATGGGGCACTATCTCGAACTCGGCTATGGCGTAAAGCAGGACGACGAGAAGGCGCTGCGATATTTCCGCGAGGCCGCTGATCTTGGTAACCCCAATGCTCAATATTACGTTGCGGAAAGGCTTGCGCCACTAGATAGGGCCCCCGAAATTGCGAAGCAGATGCGACAGTGTGCGACCGATCAAGGCTTTGGCGAGGCTGCGAGTACGTTGGGTGTCGATTTGATGGCTGACAAGCTTTATTCGGAGGCGGTCATAGCATTCCAGAAGGGCGTAGCCGCAGGTAACACGCTCTCATCGCTGGCACTCGAAGAAGGATTTAACGGGCCGCCTTCGTCGAATCAGCTTTATTATCTAGCGCTACCTCATGATCCTGAACGCTCTCGCCGCTACAAGCGAATCGGCAGGTTTATCGACAGCCACGACGGCCTGAACCCTCAGGTGCCAGACATCGACCAGATCGTGCCGCTACCGCCCGCGAAACTGCCGGAGTGGGACGGCACGTTCCAGTGGCAGAAGGAGCAGGACGCTGCAAAGCCCCCGCAGAAGCCCGACGAGGGGCTGGTTGCACGCCTCGCGAAGGAAAAGAATCTCGACCCTGCAACGGGCCTGCCGCTCGCGCCTGCCTAACGCGCGAAGGCCGAGCGCGTGCCGCTGGGTACCGTAGTGCGAACTGGCGAGGTCTGTTGGACTGCCGAGGTCCGCCGCCTACCGGAAGTACCGCAGCGCCTTTTCGTTGTCCTGCTTCACACCGTAGCCGAGTTCGAGATAGTGGCCCATGAACCTTTCTGCAAAACATTCCCGCGTACAGCGCACCATCGAAGGTATGCATGCCCTGGCCGCGACGCGTGGCGGACGCTGCCTGTCTGACCACTACCTAAACGGCAAGACGCACCTTGAATGGGAATGCGCAAAGGGTCACCGCTGGCGGGCGACGCCTGACAACGTCATAACCCATTCCTCCTGGTGCGGCATCTGTTCGAAGAAGAAACCCCGGCGCCTACGCTTTACGATTGACGACATGCAGGCGCTAGCGGAAGCGCAGGGAGGCCGGTGCCTATCTGCGCAATACCTGGGTACGGGCACACCGCTCGAATGGGAGTGCGCTCACGGGCATCGGTGGTTCGCGAGGCCACTCAAAATCGAGCAAGGGGCGTGGTGCATCGCCTGCTCCCAGGATCGTAGGCGCGGCTCGATTGACGACCTTCAGCAGATTGCCGCTGAGCGTGGGGGACGGTGTCTTTCCGCGCTATACGTGAATACGAACACGCATTTGGAATGGGAGTGCGCAGCGGGCCATCGCTGGTTTTCCAGTCCAGCGACCATAAAAGCTGGGGCGTGGTGCAGCGTCTGCGCGCAGAACCGCCAGCGCAGCACGCTTACCGAATTTCAGCAGCTTGCCACAGTGCACGGGGGGCGCTGCCTTTCCACGGAATACGTGAACGTCGATACGCATCTGCTGTGGCAATGCAAGGAGGGGCACCAGTGGAAGGCCGCGCCCTCCAGTGTGAGAAGCGGAACGTGGTGCGGCATCTGCGCGAAGGCACGCCTGCGCGTGCCTTTGGCGGAAGTGCAGCGTGCTGCGGAGAAGTTAGGTGGCCGCTGCCTGTCCACAGAATATCTGAACGGGACCACGCCGCTGCTGTTCGAGTGCAAGGCGGGCCATCGCTGGAAAACGGCGCCTGGCGCAGTGCGTCAGGGTCACTGGTGTCCACGGTGCGCGCACGACAGGCGGCGGCTAACCATCGAGCAGATGCGCGCACTGGCTGCCACTCGGGGTGGCGAATGCTTGTCGGAACGGTATGTGGACCACCGCACCCATCTACGGTGGCGCTGTGAAGTGGAGCATGAGTGGGAATCGTCGTTCAATTCTGTGCGGCACAGCTGGTGTCCCGAATGCGCATGGTTGGCCCGGTCTACGCGAAAGGAGACGAGGCGCAAGTATGAGGCGGTTAAGGCGCCGGACATCCCGCCTCATGCTGACTGAAGCGTCACAGGTGTCACTCTTTGGATCGACGGGAATGGCGCTGTCCTGCATCATCGCTTTGAGGTGCTTGTGCGTTGGCGCCACTTCGCGTGCTTCACCGCCACGCCCTCGCGCACAGCATCGGCATGTTCGCGAATCGTCTCGATCAGCGCGCGCAAACCCGCCGGCGCGTGCCGCCGCCCAGGGTAATAGAGGCAGAGGCCGTCGAGCGGCGGCGTCCAGTCCTCCAGCACACGCACGAGCGTGCCCGCCTCCAGGTCCGCGTTCACGTTCCATTCGGTCAGATACGTGAGGCCGAGCCCGTCGCGCGCGGCCGCGAGCATGAGACCGGGCTCGTCGAGCGTCAACGCGCCCTCCACGTCGACGCGCACGGCCTGCCCGCGCCGCTCGAACTCCCACTGGTAGATTTGCCCGCTCGGCATGCGGCTGCGTATGCAGCGGTGCAGCTTGAGATCGGCGGGCGTGCGCGGCGGCTTGTGCTTCGCAAAGTATTCTGGACTGCCAACCACTGCGAAACGCTGACGGTCGCCGAAAGGCACGGCAATCATGTCCTGCGGCACGATTTCGGCGAGACGAATGCCCGCGTCGTAGCCTTCGACCACGATGTCGATGAGCCGCCCTTCCGTGACGAGATCGAGTTTCATCTCGGGATAGCGCTTCAGGAAGGCCATCAAAACGGGCATGACCTGCTTCGCCGCGCCCGCCGAAGTATTGATACGCAACGTGCCCGAAGGCGTGTCGCGAAAGCTGCCCGCCTGATCGAGCGCCTCGCGGATCGTGGACAACGCGGGCGAAACGCTGCCCACGAACTGCGCGCCGGCTTCGGTCAACGCCACGCTGCGCGTGGTGCGATTGAAGAGCCGCACGCCGATGCGCCCTTCGAGCGCCGCCACCGCGTGGCTGAGCGCCGAGGTCGACACGCTCAGCTCATCTGCCGCCGCGCGAAAGCTGCGATGGCGCGCCACGGCCAGTACGGCTTCGAGTTCCACCAGGCCCGATGTTTTCATTGTCCGAAATCACTCAACAGGTCATGCGCCATTGTACGGCTAGTCAACGCAATGGCCCGGGTTTATCTTGCCTCATCGGTTCAATTTTTCTGGAGCAGCCATGCAGATCATCGACAAGATCTATATCGACGGCGCGTTCGTCACGCCGCACGGCAAGGAGGACTTCGACCTCTTCAACCCGGCGACCGAGGCCGTGATCGGCCGCGTGCGTCTGGCCGACGCGGTGGACGCGAACGCGGCCATCGCCGCCGCAAAGCGCGCGTTCCCAGCGCACTCGCGCACCACGAAAGCGCGGCGCATCGACATGCTCATGGCGCTGCATAAGGCAGTGGTCGCGAGCGAGGACGCGCTCTTCGAAGCGATCGTGGAAGAGTACGGAGCGCCGGTCTCGCGCGGCCGCTGGATGGCGCAGCACGCCTCCAACGTACTGCGCGACGCAGCGACGACGCTGGAAAACTATGCGTTCACGCGCCGGGCGGGCACGGCGGAAGTCACCATGCAACCGCTGGGCGTGGCGGGTCTCATCACGCCCTGGAACAGCGACGCGGGCTTCATCTGCGGCAAGCTCGCGGCCGCGCTCGCCGCGGGCTGCACGGCCGTCATCAAGCCGAGCGAGATGAGCGCGATCCAGACGCGCATCGTGACCGAGGCGCTGCATTCGGCGGGCCTGCCCGCGGGCCTCTTCAACATCGTCACGGGACGCGGCGACACCGTGGGCGCGCGTATCGCCGAGCATCCCGACGTTGCCAAGATTTCGTTCACGGGCTCGACCGCGGTCGGCAAGACGATCCTGCGCACCGCGGCCGAAACGCTCAAGCGCGTGACGCTCGAACTGGGCGGCAAGTCGCCGGTCATCGTGCTCGACGACGCGGACTTCGACGAAGCCGTGCCGCTCGCGCTGCAGGCCGGATTCATGAACAGCGGGCAGGCGTGCATTGCAGGCACGCGCATTCTCGTGCCGCAGTCGCGCCTGGTCGAATTCGAAGCGAGCGTTTTGAAAGCCGTGGCGCAGATCCAGGCGGGCGATCCGCGCGACACGCGCACGAGCGTCGGCCCGATGGTGAGCCAGAAGCAATGGGAGCGCGTGCAGCGGTATATCCGCATCGGCATCGACGAAGGCGCACGCGTGATTGCAGGCGGCCCGCAGCGGCCCGAGGGCATCGAGTCGGGCTGGTTCGTGCGTCCCACCGTGTTCAGCGGCGTGACCAACGACATGGCAATCGCGCGCGAGGAGATTTTCGGGCCGGTGCTTTCGATCATCGCGTATCGCGACACCGAACACGCCATCGAGATCGCCAACGATACGCCCTATGGCCTGCAGGCCTACGTGCTCTCGCCCGATATCGAGCGCGCACGCCGCGTGGCCGCGCAGATCGAGGCAGGCCGCGTGCTCGTCAACACGCTCGCGCACGAGCCGGCTGCGCCGTTCGGCGGATTCAAGCAATCGGGCATCGGGCGCGAGTACGGCACCTTCGGGATCGAAGCGTTCCTTGAGCCGAAGTCCACGCTGGGCGTGCTTTGATGCGCCACTAGCCGCGCAGAAATGCAAACGCCCCGGTTGCGCTGCTAACCGGGGCGTTTAAAGTGCGCTTCAGCACGCCTCTACATCAGAAGGTCTGCCAGTCGTCATCGGACGTGGCCGTTGCCGGCTCGCGGCGATCCGCCTTCGGAGCGGGCGCAGCGGCCGGGCGCACGGGCGCCGGCCTCGAAGGTGCAGGACGCTTGACCGTTGCGCTCGCAACGACATTCGCCAGCGGCGCGACGCTTGCCGTTGCCGCGCGCCCCGCCGAGCCGATGTTGAACACCGACACCAGTTCGCGCAACGCGGCTGCCTGCGAGGACATGGACTGCGCCGCCGCCGACGCTTCCTCGACGAGCGCCGCATTCTGCTGCGTGACTTCGTCCATCTGCGTAACCGCCTGGTTGACCTGCTCGATGCCGGTGCGCTGCTCGCCCGAGGCCGCCGAAATCTCGTTCATCAGATCCGCCACGCGCTTGACCGATTGCACGATCTCGCCCATCGTGCGGCCCGCGTCGTCCACGAGCGCCGTGCCGTTGTTCACGCGCTCGACCGACACGCTGATGAGTTCCTTGATTTCGCGCGCCGCCGTCGCGCTGCGCTGTGCGAGCGTGCGCACTTCGCCCGCCACGACCGCGAAGCCGCGGCCCTGTTCACCGGCGCGCGCCGCTTCCACCGCCGCGTTGAGCGCCAGGATGTTGGTCTGGAACGCAATGCCTTCGATCACCGAGATGATCTGCGCGACCTGCTCGGAGCTGTTCGCGATGTCGCGCATCGTATCGACCACACGACCCACCACTTCACCGCCGCGCGTGGCCGTTTGCGATGCCTGGCCCGCCAGCGTGTTGCCCTGCGTCGCGTTGTCGGCGTTCTGCTTGACCGTCGCCGTGAGCTCTTCCATGCTCGCCGCCGTTTCTTCGAGCGAAGCGGCCTGCTCTTCGGTGCGCTGGCTCAGGTCGGTGTTGCCCGCGGCGATCTGTGCGGAAGCCGTGGCAATGCCTTCGCTGCCCGTGCGCACGCGGCCCACCAGGTCGACCAGGCGCTCGTTCATGTTACGCAGCGCGCCGAGCAACTGAGCCGCCTCGTCGCTGCCGTCCACCTGGATGCGCGCGGTCAGGTCGCCACGCGCCACGGTCTCGGCCACGTCCACGGCACGTGCAATCGGGCCCGTGATCGAACGCGTGATGAAGAGCGCGATCGTCGCACCGAAGCCAATCGCGATCACGATCAGCGCGATGGTCCAGGCGAACGCACTGTGGTATGCCGCCCTCGCCGTGGCGACTTCCGCGGTCGAGCCGTTGTGGTTGAGGGTCACGTCCTGATTGATGAGATCCATCACGGCCACGAACGACTTCGCCGAGGCAGTCGAAACCGCTGCGCGAGCCTCGGGCGTTCCGCCGTCGGCGGACTGGGCAAGGGCATCGATCTTCTTGTCGTCGTCCAGATACTGAGACCATGCCGTGCCGATCGAATCGGCCACGCGGCGCTCTTCGGCCGAGGAGACCAGCTTCGAATAGCCGTCGAACGTCGTACCGAACTGGCTGATCATCTGGGCGTGCTGGTCGTGGAGTGCAGCCTTCTCGCTGGCGTCATTGGAGATCAGCATGCGCAGCGACGTGCGGCGCACGTCCTGCGCCTGATTGCGCATGTTGCCCAGCGTCTCGACGCTAGGCAGCCAGTTCGTGCCGATTTCCTGCGTGCCGTCGAATATGCGCGACGCCTGGAGGAGCCCGGTCCCGCCCACTGCGCCGAGCAGGATCAACACAATGGCAAAGCCCGCGCCAAGACGCGGGCCGATTTTGATTCTGGTAAGGAATGACATGGGGACGCCGTAGTGAGAAGTCACCTCTAATGACGACCGCGACGCCCAAAAATTAAGTCAATGTTGCAAATATAACAGCGCGTAAGGAGATCACGAGGTGATAGAACGCCCGGTCTTTTATCATACGATTAGTATACGATCAGGAATCCGTATCAAAAATCGCTAGATGCTTGCCACGCATACTCCGACCTGCGCGATCGCCGCATCGCGCTGCGCCGGGCTCGCATGCGTCGCGCCCGTGAGATACGTCGTGACGAGAACGGGCGCACGCCCGGCGGGCCAGACAATTGCCACATCGTTCGCCGTGCCCCGGTCGCCGGTGCCGGTCTTGTCGCCGACGCGCCAGTCCTTCGGCAAGCCCGCGCGCAAACGCGCATCGCCTGTCTTGTTCGCGACGAGCCAGGCAATGAGCTGCTCGCGCGAAGGAGTGGAAAGACGCTGGCCCAGCAGCAACTCGCGCAGGTTCGCGACCATCGCGGCAGGCGTGGTCGTATCGCGCGGGTCGCCCGGTATCGCTTCGTTGAGCGTGGTCTCGTTGCGGTCGAGGCGCGTTACCGGGTCGCCAATGCCGCGCGCGAAGGCCGTAATCGCGCTCGGTCCGCCAAGGCTCTCCAGCAGCAGGTTGGCCGCCGTGTTGTCGCTGCGCGTGAGCGCGGCTTCGCACAGTTCGGCGACAGTCATGCCCTCGCTGCCTGCGCGCGGCCCGCTCACCGGCGAATACGACACGACTTGCGCCTTCGAATACACGATCTTGCGCGCGAGGTCTTCCTTGTCATGGTCCTTGCGCGTCAACACAGCCGATGCGAGCAACACCTTGAACGTACTGCACATTGGAAAGCGCTCGTGCATGCGCCAGCCGCGCACGTCGCCGCTCGCCGTATCGAGTATCGCCACGCCGAGCCGTCCCCCCACTTGCGCCTCGATCGCGGCGAGCTGCTTTTCCAGCGCGCCCGCTTGCGCCTGCGTCGACGCCTGCGCCGCCGTTGCGCAGAACGCCTGAGATGCAACGCCAGCTATCGCACCGCCTAACACCGTCATCGTGAATCTACGTCGCGTGATCATGGCCACTCCCTGAAGAGCCGCCACTATCGCGTGTTCTTCACTAAGTGACAAACGATGATAAATTGCGCCCTGCCCCAGAAAAACTTATGGTTCGATCATGCGACCGCATCTGCCCCTTAATGCCTTGCGCGCCTTCGAATCGTCAGCGCGGCACTTGAGCTTCACGCGCGCGGCGAGCGAGCTGAACGTCACCCAGGCCGCCGTGAGCCAGCAGGTCCGCATGCTCGAGGAGCGGCTCGGCGCGACGCTCTTCAAGCGCCTGCCGCGCGGCCTTGCGATCACCGACGAAGGTCTCGCGCTGCGCCCCGTGCTCACGGACGCGTTCGATCGCATCGAAGCCGTGCTGCGTCAGTTCGAGGGCGGCCACTTTCACGAGGTGCTGACCGTGGGAGCGGTGGGGACCTTCGCGGTGGGATGGTTGATGCCGCGCCTGAAGTCGTTTCACGACGCGCATCCGTTCGTCGAGCTGCGCATCATGACGAACAACAATCTGGTTGATCTCGCGGGCGAAGGGCTCGACTTCGCCATTCGGTTCGGTGACGGCACCTGGCCCGGCTCGCGCGCCGCGAAGCTGTTCGACGCGCCGCTCGCCGCGCTCTGCACGCCCGATATCGCGCAACGTCTGCGCACGCCCGCCGATCTCGCCAACGAAAAACTCCTGCGCTCGTATCGCGCCGACGACTGGGCGCTCTGGTTCGAAGTCGCCGGTCTTGCGCCGCGCCCGGTGCGCGGGCCCGTGTTCGATTCGTCGCGGCTCATGGTCGAAGCGGCGATGCAAGGCGCGGGCATCGCGCTCGCCCCGGTTTCGATGTTCGAACGCGATCTCGCGGCGGGCAGGCTCGTGCGGCCTTTCGATATCGAAGTGCAGGCGGGCAGCTACTGGCTCACGTCGCAAAAGGGGAAAGCGGCGACGCCCGCCATGCGCGCGTTCAATCAGTGGATCGTGAAGGAAGCCGGCAGCGGCGAGAATGCGTGAACGTCGTGTTACGCGCTGGCTTGCAAGAGCCGCGCGTGAAGCGCGTCGATTTCCGTTTCCGCAAAAACTTCGATGCCGTGCTGGCGCAGCAACGTAGTCGTCACGCCTGCGCCCGCGTGTTTGTGGCCCGCGAAGCTGCCGTCGTAAATGGCGCGGCTGCCGCATGAAGGACTGCCGTCCACGAGCAAAGCGAAGCGGCAATCGTGTGTGAGCGCGAGTTCGAGCGCCACGTGTGCGCCGCGCACGAATTGCGCGGTGACGTCCTCGCCGCGCACGTCGATCACGCGTGCGGCGCCTGCCAGCACGGCGCCGCCTGATGCGGCATCTGCGATCTCCGCGGGCGGCCTTGGCACGCCGAACCCGCCAGCCACTTCAGGGCAAACCGGCACGAGGCGCTCCTCGCGCTGCCACTGCTCGATCAGTGCGTGCGCAACGGTTTTCGCCGAGCCGTTGTAACGGACCGGACGGCCGAGCAGGCAAGCGCTAACGAGGATGTTTGGGAGCATGCGGGGTACTTCTTGACTGGATTGCAGGACCCCCCTCATTTTACGCGGCCCAAGCCCGGCAACCTCACACCATCATCGCCAGCCGCGTGGCCTGATCGATCGCGCGCAGCGCGTCCAGTTCGGCGGCGACATCGGCGCCGCCTATCACCTTCGGTTTCGCGCCGCGCGCAACGAGTTCATCGTAGAGCGTGCGATTCGAACGCTGCCCCGCGCACAGCACGACATGATCAACGGCGAGCACATGCGGCTTGCCATCCACGCGATAGTGCAGACCGTCGTCGTCGATCGCGTCGTACGTCACGCCCGACGTCATCATCACGTTCGCCTTGCGCAAGCGCGCCTTCAAGATCCATCCCGTCGATTTGCCGAGCCCCTTGCCGAGCGGCTCCGCCTTTCGCTGGAACATATGGACGCTGCGGCGCGGCGCGCGATGGCCGTCGATACGCATGAGGCCGCCTGCATCCGCGTTTGCGGGATCGACGCCCCACGCACGGAAAAACACGCTACGGTCCAGCGATTCCTGCGCATCGCCCAGCAGATACTCGGCCACGTCGAAGCCGATGCCGCCCGCGCCGATGATCGCCACGCGCGCGCCCACTTCGACCTTGCCCGTGAGCACGTCGATATACGACACCGCCTTCGCATGATCGACGCCGACGATATCGGGCACGCGCGGCGTCACGCCCGTCGCGATGACGATCTCGTCGAACGCCCCGCTTGCGAGTGCTTCCGCGGTGGCCGTCTCTCCCAGCCGCACCGAAACGTCAAGGCGCTTTAACCGCACCTCGAAATAGCGCAGCATCTCGTGAAACTCGGCTTTGCCGGGCACGACCTTCGCCAGATTCAACTGGCCGCCGAGCCGCGCATGGACTTCGAACAACGTCACCTGATGGCCGCGTTCGGCAGCGTTGATCGCGAACGCCATACCGGCCGGCCCGCCGCCCACGACTGCGATGCGCTTGGGCTGCAAGGCCTTGCCCACCGCGAATTCGATCTCGCGCCCCGCGCGCGGGTTGACGAGGCACGTAGCAGTGCGTTCCGTGAAAATGCGGTCGAGGCAGGCCTGGTTGCAGCCGATGCAGGTGTTGATTTCGTCGGCCAAACCAAGCCGCGTTTTCTTCGCGAATTCCGGGTCGGCGAGCAGCGGGCGCGCCATCGAAACGAGATCGGCCACGCCCGAGGCGATCAGTTCTTCCGCGACCTGGGGCGTGTTGATGCGGTTCGACGCCATCACCGGAATCGACACGGCCTGCTTGACGTTGCGAATCGCGTCGCGCCAGGCCGCGCGCGGCACGCACGCGGCAATGGTCGGCACCGCCGATTCGTGCCAGCCCACACCCGTGTTGATGAGGTCCGCGCCGGCCGCTTCGATCTCTTTCGCGAACGCCGCGACCTCGGCGCCGTTCATGCCGCCTTCCACGAGGTCAATGGAAGAGATGCGATAGATCAGCATGGGCTCGCGGCCCACTTGCGCGCGCACGGCGCGCACGATGTCGAGCGCAAAACGGATGCGGCCTGCGAAGCTCCCGCCGAATTCGTCGTCGCGCGCGTTGGTGAGCGCGGCCGTGAACTCGTTGATCAGATAGCCTTCCGAGCCCATGATCTCCACGCCGTCGTAGCCGGCCTCGACCGCCAGCGCCGCGGTGCGGGCGAAATCGGCGACGGTCGCGCGCACGTCCTCCGTGCTGAGCGCGCGCGGCGCGTAGGCGTTGATTCTCGCCTTCGCGGATGTGGGCCCCACGCACTCCGGCACCTTCGCATAGCGCCCCGCGTGGAGGATCTGCAGCACGATCTTGCCTCCCGCTTCATGCACGGCGTGCGTCACGGCACGATGCTCGTCGATCTGCTCCGCGCGATTGAAGAGCGGGCCGCCCGCCTCCATCACGCCTTCGGGATTCGGCGCGAAACCGCCGCTCAGGATCAAGCCGATCTCCCCGGCCGCGCGCGCCGCGTAGAACGCGGCGAGGCGCTCGTGCGGGCGGTCGAGCGTTTCGAGCCGCGTGTGCATCGCGCCCATCACCATGCGGTTGGGCAACAGCGTCGCGCCAATACGCAGAGGGCTCAAAAGCGGGGTCGAAAGCCGGTCAAAGGTCGCCATGGGGTGTCTCTTGATATTCTCGTGCGTCGTTCCCACACTCTAGGCGAGCCCTCTAATTACGTCAACATCATGATATAAATTGAGGGTGTGAGGAGGGGTATTGCCCAAATGGACGGCACGCCCACTTCCCTTCATTATTTTCGTATCAGGTATTTGTCTCATTGCCCGCCATGCTCACGCGGGGACCGCAAGGCGCCCATGACCCAGAACGACCCTTCGTACGACCAATCCGTTTCGTCCATTCACAACCGCCTGTTCTTCCGGTTGTTCCAGGCGGGCAACACGCTCGACCGGCAGACGACCAAGGCACTCGGCATCACGACCGTGCAGTGGTCGGTGCTGGGCGCGCTGTCGCGTCCGCAAGTTGCAGAGGGGATGTCGTTTTCCGAACTGGCCGACTATCTCGTGGTGAGCCGCCAGAGCCTGGATGGCGTGCTCAAGCGCCTGGAGCGCGACGAGCACGTGCTGCGCGTGGCCGACACCGTGGACCGGCGCGCCAAAAAAGTCGTGCTCACCGAGCAAGGCAAGGTGTTCTGGGAGAGCCTGCAGCCGAAAATCTACGAGTTCTATCGCCAGGCGCTCGCGAGCTTTCGCTTCGACGACAAGGTTTCGCTCGTGCACTTCCTGAATCAGCTGAACAAGGGCATGGACGAGATCGACCCGGGCGAACAGACGCCGGGCGAGCCGGAGTGAATGCGCCGGCGCGCTTTCATATCGTGCAATGCGCGCCCGGTGGGTGCAAATTCCGCCTTTTCGAATGCGGCCCGCAATTGCACATGGAAGGACACCTTCTCTTATCGTGAAAGACATCAGATAAGCCATTGACCAACAAGGGAATTCCAGCGCCGGAAACCAGCAAGGAAGTCGTCTTTCCCTGCGATAGACTGAATCCAACGACGCTTCTTATTCGCTTGTTATTCAATGGAGACTCATCATGGACGTGTATATCGAACCGTTGCCGAGGGGCCAGTGGGGGCCAATCGATGGCTATGCCCTGGAGTTCGCGGACGGCAGCAAGTTCGCCGAGAACATCTTCCGCTCGGAGCGCCTCGCGATCAGCGAGATCCTGCTGCGGGGCTATAAGCCGCTGCTCGCCAAGGTCCGCATTACGGACAAGGACGCGAACGGGCACTGGCAGCGCCCTGAAAATTCGCGTTGACGCCTCACACCGCCTCCTGCATGATCGATCTCATGAACGCGCACATGCTCACCACGACGACTACCACGACCGCTTCAGGCGGGTCGTGAGTTCGGTGCGCGCGCGTTAGATTTCGTATCGATCACAAGGCCCCGCCAGCAATGGACGGGGCCTTGTCGTTTCTCCGTCCGTTGCGGGCGCAACAACCGGAGAACCATCATGCCCAGCCTCGCTCGCGCCCTTCTCGTCATCGACATGCAGGAAGGCTTGTTCAACGGCCCGAATGCGCCGTTTGAGGGACAGCGCGTGCTCGCCAATATCAAGCAACTGATTGCCGAGGCGCGCAAGGCTCGCGCGCCGGTCTTCGCGGCGCGCCACGTCGGGCCGCCGGGCTCGCCCATCGAGCCGGGTAGTCCGCTCACGCAATTGCTGCCGGCGCTCGCCATCGACGCGAACATCGACAGCGTGTTCGAAAAGCGCCGCCCAAGCTGCTTTTCCGGCACCGATCTCGCGCAACGACTCGCGCGGGCCAACGTGGGCGAACTCGTCATCGCGGGCATGCAGACGGAGTATTGCGTGGATTCCACCTGCCGCGCCGCGGGCGACCTCGGCTTCAAGGCGCTGCTCGTCGCGGACGCTCACACGACCATGAATACGCCCGTGCTGAGCGCCGCGTCGATCATCGAGCACCACAACCGCACCTTGAGCGGCCCGTTCGTCAAGCTCGTGAGCACTGCCGCCTGTGCGTTCGAATGACGTGCGCCAGCCGCGCCGTTGTTTAAAAGCCTTCGAGCACGAGCTTGCCGCGCGAGCGGTTGGTTTCCACGAGTTCGTGCGCCCGGCGCAGGTTCGCTGCGTTGATGGTTCCAAAACTTTCGTTGAGCGTCGTGCGCAACACGCCCTCGTCGATGAGCGAAGCCATGCGGTCGAGCAGGCGGTGCAGGCGAATCTGGTCCTTCGTGCCGAACATCGAGCGCGTGTACATGAATTCCCAATGCAGCGCCACGCTCTTCGTCTTGAGCTTGCGGAAATCGAACAGCTCGGGGTCGTCGATCAGCGCGAGATGCCCCTGCGGATTGATCGAGGCGACGATCTCGTCGAAGTGAAGATCGGTCTGGTTCAGGCTCGCGATATAGTCCACGCCTTCCATGCCGATACGCTTGAGCTCCTGCGAAAGCGGCTTCGTATGATCGATGACGTGATGCGCGCCCAGTTCGCTCACCCACTTCGACGTTTCGGGCCGCGACGCCGTGCCGATCACCGTGAGGCCCGTGAGCTTGCGCGCCAATTGTACGAGCACCGAGCCCACGCCGCCCGCCGCGCCGATCACGAGCAGCGAGTCGCCGGAAGGCACCGTGCCCTCGGGCACCTTGAGGCGATCGAACAGCAATTCCCACGCAGTGATGGAGGTGAGCGGCAACGCGGCCGCTTCGGCGAAATTCAGGCTTTGCGGCATGCGGCCCACGATGCGCTCGTCCACCACGTGCAGCTCGCTGTTGGTGCCGGGGCGCAGCAGCGAGCCCGCGTACCATACGCGCTCGCCCGGCTTGAAGAGCGTCACGTCGCGGCCCACGGCGCGCACAATGCCGCTTGCGTCCCAGCCGATCACTTTCGGCTGGCCGTTCTCGGGCGCCATGCGTGCACGCACCTTCACGTCGACCGGATTGACCGACACCGCGTGCACTTCAACGAGCAGATCGCGCGGGCCCGGCTGCGGGTCGGGCAGTTCGAGATCGATCAACGATTCAGGGTCGCTGATGGGGAGATTGCGGTAGTAACCAATCGCTTTCATCGTGAATACCTCCAGACAGTCAAATTGCGGGAAACCGGCTCGGCTGCGCGAGCGGCTCGAAGTGGTAAAGGTCGGGGTCCGCCGAGAAGTACGGCCACAGCGCGTGCAGAAAGGTCTGGAAATCGCCGTGCATCATGAAGGCGCTCTGCGCGTCGAGGCTTTCCCACTCCACTTCCAGCACGTAGCAGCCTTCGTCTTCGCACTGCGGACCCAGACGGTGCCCGCGATAGCCCGGCCTGTTCGTGAGCAGCGGGCATACGCGCAACCATGCCGCCTCGAAATGCGAAATCCTGTCTGCTCGCAGGTAAAAGCGGCCTATCGCGACGATCATCGAAGCCTCCGTGCCGTTCGTGTTGTACGAATGATCGGCCGGCACGATCGGTGCGCATAGCGGCAAACGGCGAATTCAGCTTCAAAGCTGCTTTGAAGATCGCTCGGGCGGCGGCGGTGGGAAACGCGCGTGCAGAGCCGGCCCGATGGCGCACAGGCCAGCGAGCGGGCCGATTAGCGGGCTTACTACCGGGCCAACTGCGGAATCACACGTCAGGCGAGATACGCGGCAATGCGATCGCGCAGCAAATCGCGCAGTGCGTTGACGGTTGGCGAGAGCATCGTGCGGTGGGCGCACACGAGATGCAGCGGCGCGCCTTCGCCATGAAACGCGTCGAGCGCGGTTTCGAGGCGGCCGGCCTTGATATCGGCGAGCACATCCAGACGCGACTTGTACGCAAGCCCATGCCCCGCCACGGCCCAGCGGCGCACGAGTTCGCCGTCGTTGGTGTTGCGGTTGCCGAGCACGTTCACGACGCTCGCTTCGTCGCCGCGATAAAAGGTCCAGCGGTCGTGGAGCGTGTCGCTCAGCGCGAAGCGCAGGCAGTTGTGGCGCGAGAGATCGGCGGGCGTGGCGGGTTTGCCGTGACGCGCGAAATAGCTGGGCGCGGCGCACAGCACGCGCCGGTTGTCGGGCGCGAGCGGCAGCGCGACGAGGGAGGAGTCTTCGGGCACGCCGTAGCGAACCGCCACGGCCACCGGCGAGCGGAACATATCGGTCACGTTGTCGCCAATGTGCACCTGAAACGACACCGCGGGATGCTGCGCCTGGAAGTCGTCGAGCCAGGGCGCGAGCACGTTGCGCCCGAGGTCGGAGGGAATCGACAGCGAAACGGTGCCGCCGATCATCTTGCGCCCATGCGCCACGGCGTTCTGGCCGGCCTCCACCTGCTCCATGACGCCGCGCGCGTATTCGAGGTAGCGTTCGCCGTCCGGCGTGAGCCGCAGGCTGCGCGTGGAGCGCGCGAGCAGGCGCGTGCCGAGTTCGGTTTCGAGCCGCTTGAGACCCGCGCTCGCCACGGCGGGCGTGAGATCGAGCTGGCGCGCGGCGGCCGAAAGGCTCCCGTTGTCCGCCGCACTGATAAAGATGACGAGGTCTTCCAGTCTGATCATGTACCGTCGTGTCTCGTTGGGCCGCGGGCGCTCGACAGTCGGGCGCCGCGGTCATGGAGTAAGCGAACTGTACACGAAGCCATCGCGCCGCAGTCTTGAATCAGATCGGCGTCGATTTCACGAAGCGGACCGGAGTTCTATACTCCACAATTGGAAACTGCAGGTCGTTCACGTTCATACAGGAGTACGAGGCAATGCTGAACTATCCCGCCGCCTACCAGTCGACCAAGGGCTCCGCGCTCGACGTGAACAAGCCCTTTTACCGCCGCATCGCGCAACAGCAGGACCAGCGCGAGCTGATCGAATCGATCGTCGTGCCCATCCGCTCGGGCGAGGCGTGGAGCGTCCCCGCCGGGCACGTGTTCCGCATCGTGACGATCGAGGGGCCGCAGGTGGCCGACCTCAATCTGTGGAACCGGCACGACCCGCGCGAACGCATGTGGGCTTCGCGCACGCGCCAGCTCCAGCAGGCGCACGTGAGCACCTACGACCGCCTGTGGTCCACGCTGCCCTTCCTGCGTCCACTAGTCACCATCACCGACGACAGCCTCGCCGGCTACGGCGTGGACGAGCACGGCGGGCGCGTTCACGATCTGCTAGGCACGCGCTGCGACCCCTACGTCAACCGCATGCTGACCGGCGAGGACTTTCACTTCCACTGCCACTCGAATCTCACGCGCGCCATTGCGCCCTACGGGCTCACCGAATACGACGTGCACGACGTGCTCAACGTGTTCCAGTGCACCGGCCTGAATCTGGAAGACAAGTATTTCATGAAGGCCTGCCCGGCGAAGAAGGGCGACTACCTGGAGTTTTTTGCCGAGATCGACCTGCTGTGCGCGCTTTCGACCTGCCCCGGCGGCGACCTCTCGCTACCGATGTGGGGACCCGATGCACGCGACCCGCTGGAAGTCTGCCGGCCGCTCGGCATCGAGATCTATCGGCTGGCGCCCGCGCTGCTGGAAGGCTGGTCTTCGCCGCCTGTCGCCGAGTATCGCGGCCTGCACGGCATGGCGTTGCAGCAGCCGGACTGGAAGTGCGGCTGCTGAATGCGACCACTACGGCGCGCCGAGCGTGCGCGTGAGCCAGCCGGCCATTAGCGCGAGGTCGAACGGCTTTTGCAGCAGCGCAAGGGCGCCCGCCGCGGCCACGCGTTGCTCCAGTTCCAGCGTGGCAAACGCGGTGATGAACACCATCGGCGAACAGCAGCCGTTGGCCAGCAGCCTGCGATGCAGTTCGATACCCGACATGCCCGGCATGCGGACATCGGCGATCAGGAAGGCGATGTCGCGCACGCGCGCCGCGTCGAGCAGCGCGTGTGCGCAATCGAAGCCGTGCACGCGTCACCCCGCGGAGCGCAGAAAACTCGACAACGCGAGCCGCACGGCCTCGTCGTCATCCACGATGCAAACGATCTTTTCAGTGTGCAAGGCAAGACCCTCCGGCGAGACGAAGAGACGCTACCTCGCGGCTATTCCACAGCAAGCGCGCTGGCAGCCGCCGCCCCGGTCTCGCGGCAGATGCGCCGCCACTGCCCAGTCGGCATGCCAAAGCGAGCGGAGAATGCACGCGTGAGATGGCTCTGGTCGGCAAAGCCGCACGCGGCCGCGACCTGGGCGAGCGAGAGGCGCGCGTCGCGCATGAGATGCATGGCGCCCTTCAGACGCTCCGAAACGAGCCAGCGGTGCGGCGTCGTGCCCGTCGACTCGCGAAAAGCGCGCACGAAGTGATTGACCGATAGTTCGCACTGCGCAGCAACGTTGTCCAGGCCAATCTCGCCGTGCATGTGCTCGAGCATATAGTCCTTCGCCCGCCGCAACTGCCACGGCGCGAGCGCGCCGCGCGGCGGCGGCTTGCCCGGCGCGCGCTTGCCGTAGGTGCTCGACACGTGTTCGTGCAGCGCGAGCACGAGATGGCGCGTGTAGTCGGCGCTCGCGCTGTGCGTGCCGATGGCCTCTCTGGTTCAATGCGGTCAACCGGGAGAGGCGCGTTGCAGCGCGCACGAGTCCTCAGTGAACGCCTCGCACACGATACAAGCCATCCTGGGCCCAACATAATAGGTCCAAACCGGGTTCGCGGGAGGTTGGGATTCGCGCGTTCAGGGCACGACAGAAGCGGCCGATTACCGTGAGGAAAACCGTCGCTCAAAAAGCCGTCGGACCATGTGCCCACCTTGGGTGGTCGCATGGCCCGACGGCGTACAGCGGGTGCGGCTATTTGCGGCTTAATGCTGCTGATCGACCTTCTTCGGCTTCGGCGGCGACTCGACCTTCGCGTACTGGAACGCGGGCGTGGCCTTCAGCGCGTCCTTGGTTGCGCCGGGCAGATAGAGATTGCCCTGGCGCACGTCGAGCGATGCGATGGGCACGGCCACGTCGTGCGAGCCGACGCCGAGGAAACCGCCCGCCGAGACGATGGCCGCGGAAACCGAGCCGTCCGGCGCCACGATCAGGTCGCGCACGGTGCCGATCTTCACGTTGTCGTCGTTATAAACGGGCTTGCCGAGCACGCTCTTCTTCACGCTCCAGCCTTCGAGCAGCGCCTGCGACTGCTCGACCGAAACGCTCAAGGTCTGCGTGCCCGCGACCTGGGCATTCGCGCTGGCACTGGCCAGCACGGCGCTGAATACGGCTACGGCCAACATCGTCTTGCGGAAAAGCATTTTGTTTCGCTCCTGTATTCCGGTGATTTCGCCGCGCAGGTCGTTGCATGTCAGTGCGAGACTGCAGGCGGGATGTCATGGTAGCCGGTATGGCGCGGCGCTGCGCTCAAGCTGTTTGCGCACGAGCAATAGCGAACCAGAAAGGGACGCCCTAGCGCAAATAAGCCGCCAACCCTTCCGATGCTTCACCGAAGCGTTGCTCGAGAAAGTCGAGCAACGTGCGCACGCGCGGCGCCATATAGGGCGTGCGTTGAAAAAGCGCGTTCACGGGCACGTCCGGGCTGCGCCACTCCGGCAAGAGCAGCTTGAGCCGGCCCGCCTGCAAATCCGCGCCGATGTCCCAGATCGACTTCATCACCACGCCGCGCCCTTCGATCGCCCACTCGCGCGCAAGCGAGCCGTCATTGGTCTGGCGCGAACGTTCGAGCGGCGCTGAAAAGAGCGCAGATTCTTCGCCGCGCGCGAAGCGCCAGTTGTTCGCCACGCCCGCCGCCGAGGCAAGCACGATGAATTCGTGTTCGCGCAATTCGTCGGGGTGGCGCGGCATGCCATGCGCCGTGATGTAGTCGGGCGAGGCGCACAACGCGCGGCGATTGTCGGCCATGCGTTTGGCGACCATCGAACTATCGGCCGGCACGCCAAAGCGAATCGCGAGATCGATGTCGTCTTGCAGCAGGTGCGAGAGCGAATCGGAGAGCACGAGCGTGAGCGTGACGTTCGGATGATGCTCGTTGAATTCGTCGAGCCAGTAGCGCAGCACGGAGCGCCCGAAGTCGGAGGTGGCCGACACGCGCAGCGCACCGCTCACCGAAGCGCGCCCCGCTTGCAGCGCCGCGCGCGCGTCTTCGAGCGTTTGCAGCGCGTGCTGGCAATGTGCGAGATACATGCGGCCTTCGTCGGTCAAACGCAGTTTGCGCGTGGAGCGCTCGAACAACTGCGTGTGCAGCTCGCCTTCGAGCTTCACGAGTCTCGCGCTCGCCGCGGCGGGCGAAAGCCCAAGCTTTCTGCCCGCGGCCGAGAGGCTGCCATGGCTGGCTGCTTCGACGAAAAGGCGAATATCTCCGAGATTGTCCATGGCCGCGCGTAGCGATGAAGGTGACAGCGATGGTAGCGCCAATCGACTACGAGGCCTACTAGGCCCGCGAAGCGAGCACGAAGCGAGCGCGCGGCGCGCTTATTTCGCCACCACGCCCAATTGCTGCAGGAACGTGAGGTTGTCTTCGAGGTGCCAGTTGTCGGTGATCTTGCCGTCGCGGATGCGGTAGATGTCCGTGGCGATGAAGTCCACCGGCTGGCCCTTGCCCTGCACGCCGTTGAACGTGCCTGTGAAATGGCCCGTGAAGTGCAGATGGGTGACCACGCGGTCGCCCGTCACGATCATCTGTTCGACGTCGGCGTGCACGTCGGGCACCGCGCCGTGGAACACCTTCGAAGCCGCGAGCGGCCCCGCCACGCCTTGCGCACGGCCGGCGGGCAGCGTGCGGTCCGTGAAGTCGGCGGCGAGCGCTTCGCGGGCCTGCGCTTCGTCGCCCGTGCTCCAGAAGGTGTCGTAAAGGCGCGCTGCGCGAATCTGCTGTTGCACCTGATGTTTGGGCAAGCTCTTGTCGACGATGAGTTGTTGCGGCTGCACGAGGTTGTCGTTCGTCGCGGCGGTGGCAGGCACCGCGATGCCGAGCAAAGCGGCGGCGGCGGAGAGCGTGGCGACAGAGGCGCGGGCGATTGCGGAGAAAGCGGTTTGCGTGTTCATGTCAGGCTCCTTGAATGCGTGAATGTCGTGTGCGATGTTTCGGTTGAAAGCGGTGTTGCCTGGTTGCGAAAATCGAATCTGGCGTTCAGCAGACGCATTTAGTTCGGACTTCGTATCATGCGCAGTGGCGCCACGAGAATGCGAAGTTGCCTGGTTGTCGCCGATGAAGCGGTGGAACCGCGCTGCCAATGGAGCTATTTTGCTTACCGCCGCGCCAATTGATAATAGGTCCCGTTCTTGAATGATTTTCAAGCGGCACAAAAAGATCGCTTGAAAACCGGCGTTTGTTTGCTAACGACCTCGTTTGAACTCGACCGCTGCTTTTCGCCTACATTGAGAGCGCTTGCGTTGCTTTTGTCTGGCTCCTGGAGAACGACATGTCCGCCCTGCCCGCCCGCCACAATCACGCCAAGGCCAGGCTCGCGGCCGGCGAAAGCCTGACCGCCTTCATGGTCGAGTTGCCGAGTGTGGGGCTCGTGCAGGTACTCGCGGCAAGTGGCGTAGATGTGCTGATCTTCGACATGGAGCACGGCCCGATCGACATGCAAAGCCTCCACGCCATGGTGGCCGCCACCCGCGGCACGCCGGTCACTCCCATCGTGCGGATTCCGTGGACCGAGCCCTGGCTCGTGAAGACGGCGCTGGAAACGGGCGCCATGGGCATCAACTTCCCGATGATTTCCACGCCCGAACTCGCGCGCAAGGCGAGCGAGTCGCTGCGCTATCCGCCCAACGGCTCGCGCGGCTTCGCGCCCTCGCTTGCCGCCGCGCGCTGGGGCGTGAGCGGCCCCGAGTACATTCGCGCCGCGGATTCGGAACTGCTCAACGTCATCACGATCGAGGACGCACAATCCGTCGAGCAGCTCGACGAGATTCTCGCGGTGCCTGGTATCGACGTGGCGGCAATCGCCTCGTTCGATCTTTCGATGAGCCTTGGCGTGCCGGGCCAGTTCGATCACCCTGACGTGCAGGCCCTCGTGCGCAAGGCCGAGGACAAAGTGCGCCGCGCGGGCACGCCGCTGGGCGGCGTCGCGCTCGACGCGCAAACGGCGCAGAAAAAGCGTGCTGCGGGCTACCGCATGTTGCTGCTCGCGTTCGATGTGATGATGATCGAGCAGGCGGCGCGCGGCATCGTACAAGCAGCGGCGGCGCCCGTGGATCAGGGCTAGTGCGTTTCGCGCGGCCGCCCCCCTCACTCCATCATCGCCGGCAACGCCTGCGCAAGTTCCTCCACCGCCAGCCGCACCCGCATCGGCACGTGCGGCGTACGCAGCCATACCGCGTAAGCATCGTAAAGATAACCTCGTTGCGCGGGCAACAACTCTACAAGCACGCCTTCATGGACTCGTTCGCGCACGAGCCAGAACGGCAGCCATCCGAGGCCTTCTCCCGCCGCTACGGCGTCGGCGATCGCGGCCAGATCGTCCAGTCGAACGCGGTTGGGCGGCGTGATCTCGACGCTCGGCTCGCCCTCAGCCTCACCGGTAAAGCGCCACGGCGGCACGCGGCCCGAGCGGCGATACATGATTGCTTGATGCTGAGCGAGATCGTCGAGCGTTTCGGGCCGTCCATGCGCCGCGAGCCACGCGGGCGACGCACACACCGTCATGCGCTGCCGCGCCACGCGGCGTGCGACGAGGTCGGCGCTGTCTTCCAGCGCGCCCGTGCGGATCGCGAAGTCATAGCCATCGTCGGCCAGATCGACGAAGCGATCGTTCATCGAGAGATCGAGTTCGATGCCCGGATAGCGGCGCGCGAAACGCATGAGCACGGGCATCGCGCAATGCCGCCCGAAATGCACCGGCATGGCGATGCGCAAGCGACCGCGCGGCTCGCCCAACTGGTCGGCGGCGAGCGCGTCGGCGGCGTCGGCTTCCGCGAGGATCAGCTTGCAGCGCTCGTAGTAAGCGCGGCCGAACGCCGTCACGCTTTGGCGCCGCGTGGTCCGGTTGATGAGCCGCACGGCCAGGCGCGCCTCGAGCCATTGCACATGTTTGCCAACCATCGGCGCGGAGAGGTCCAGCGCCTGCGCGGCTGCCGCAAACGACCCCAGATCCACGGCTTTCACGAACACTTGCATGCTGGTCAAGCGGTCCATATTCGAAACCATCCGTTACGAGTGTCGATGCCGATTCGCAATTTATCGCCGAATCATCGCCAGGTACAGTGGATTCGTTCCAATCGTTCAGGAGTCGGCATATGGCGCGCGTCGTTCGTTTTCATCGGCATGGCGGCCCCGAAGTGCTGCGCATCGAGGCGGTCGAGCTTGCGCCGCCCGGCGAGGGCGAGGTCGCGATACGGGTCAAGGCGCTCGGGCTCAACCGGGCGGAAGCGCTCATGCGCGCGGGTAGGTATATCGAAACGCCCGCGTTGCCGTCGGGAATCGGGCTGGAGGCGGCTGGGGTGGTGGAAGCCGTTGGGGAAGGCGTCACGTCGCTCGCGCCTGGCGACGCGGTGAGCCTCATTCCGCCAATCTCGATGGCGCGCTGGCCCGTTCACGGCGAGCGCGTGAATTTCCCTGCGCAATGCGTGGCGCGGCATCCGTCTTCGCTGGGTTGGGAGCAGGCAGCGGCGCTCTGGATGGCGTATCTCACCGCCTATGGCGCGCTCGTGGAAATCGGGGGGCTTCAGCGCGGCGAGGTCGTGGTCATTACGGCGGCATCGAGCAGCGTTGGATTGGCCGCGATCCAGATAGCGAACCGCATCGGCGCGACGCCGGTCGCCGTTACGCGAACGTCAGCCAAGCGGCGCGCGTTGATCGAAGCGGGCGCCGCGCACGTGATCGCCACTCACGAAGAAGACCTGGCCGCGCGGCTCGCGGCCATCACCGCGAACGAAGGGGCGCGCGTCGTGCTCGACGCAATCGGCGGTTCACTGTTCGAGCCGCTCACGGCTTCGATGTCGCGCGGCGGCCTGTTGATCGAATACGGCGGACTGAGCGGTGAGCCCACGCCCTTTCCCTTGCCCGCGGTCTTGCGCAAAACGCTGACGCTGCGCGGCTACCTGGTGCATGAGGTCATTGGCAATCCTGATTGGCTGGAGCGCGCCAAAGCCTTCATTCGGGACGGCGTGGAAGCGGGCGCGCTACGGCCCGTGATAGCGAAGACGTTTCCCTTCGAGCAGATCGTCGAAGCGCACCGCTATCTGGAGTCGAACGAGCAGTTCGGGAAGGTTGTCGTCACGCTGTGAACCTGGCGCCGATAGCGCGCCGGTTCACGACGTAGCCGCGGCGCACTGGGCGCAAAGCCCGAAAACAACGAGACTCGAACGCGTATACCGAAAGCGCTGCGCCGTCGCGATGGCGGCGTGCTGTTCCTGCAGCGTGGGCTCGTCGATGTCGACCACGGTCTTGCAGCTCTCGCACACGAGGTGCGCGTGCGGCGCGCCACGCCCCAGTTCGTACACCACGCGCGTTTCACCAACCCACGTGCTGTCGAGCAGTGACGATTCCATCAGTTGCGCAAGCGCGCGATACACGCTCGCCAGGCTGCATTGCTCCACATCTTTTGCAATGCGGCGAAAGACCTGGTCGGCGGTCAGGTGCTCGTGCGGCGCTTCATGAAACACCTTCAGCACGGCCACGCGGCTGGACGTAGGGCGCAGGCGCGCGCTCTTCAGTTCGGAGTAGACCGTTCTCATACGCGGGGAAAAAACACGTCGGCAAGGCCGACAGTTTCCCCGAGAATGCTTAAGGTTTCCTTATGTCAGTAACGGCGGCGCGTAGCCGTCCCCCGCTTCATGCTGCAGCGCCATATAGTCTGCAAATGATTGGGAAGTGGCGGATATTGAACAGATGCACGAAATGAGGCCCACATGGCTGCCACGCCCACGGTGATCTTCGGCGCGTTCGACCGGCACAACTTCGGCGATCTGCTGATCGCGCAGGTCGTGGCGCGCATGCTGCCTCGCCACGAACTGCTGTTTGCCGGGCTCGCGGCGCGCGATCCGCACGGCGATGGCGGACCGCCTGCCGTCACGCTCGCGCGTATCGCCGCATTCGCGCACGGCCGCGCCGTGAATGTGATTCACGCAGGCGGCGAGCTGCTGACCTGCAATGCGTGGGAGGCCGCCGTGATGCTCGCGCCGCCACAGCGCGTGCCGGCGCTCATTGCCGCCGAGGGTGAATGGCTGCGCGACGGGCGCGCGTGGGCGCAAAAACATGTAGGCGTGACGTCGCTCGCGCCGTATGCGCTTTCGAAGACCGCGTTGCCCGGCGTGCGCGTCAAGCGTCTATCGTTCAACGCAGTGGGAGGCGTCGATCTGGACACGCACGATGCCCAGATGGGCGCCGACGTGCTCGCCGCGCTGCGATCCGCGGACTGGGTGAGCGTGCGCGACTGTCGAACCCAGGCGCTGCTCGCAGAACGGGGCGTCGAGGCACGCCTGATACCGGACCCCGCCGCAATGACGGCTGTCCTGTTCGGCACGACGATACGCCGGCACGCCGCAAACCTCGCGTTGCACGGCGTGCGGCGAGCGTTCCCGCAAGGCTATGCAGCCGTGCAATTCAGCGCCGACTTCGGCGACGACGCAACGCTCGATATGCTAGCCGCCCAGCTTGAACGCGTGGCGCACACGCGCGGCCTGGGTATTGTGCTGTTTCGCGCGGGCGCCGCCCCCTGGCACGATGACCTGGCCGTGTACGAACGGCTCGCGACACGATTGCGCGCGGATCAGGTTCGCGTGTTCGCGTCGCTGAATATTTGGGACATCTGTGCGTTGATCGCCGGAAGCCGAATATATTGCGGCAGCAGCCTTCACGGTCGCATCGTCGCGATGGCGTACGCGCTTCCACGCATCAATATCAGTCATCCTGATCATTCTTTCGAGCGAAGCAAGCATGCGGCTTACGTGCGGACATGGGAGGCAGCGGGTCTCGTCGGCATTGTGCATCCGGGGAATCTAGCCGACGCGGTTGCCGGTGAACTCGCAACCGATCGCGAAACACTGCGCGAAACCGCACTCGCGCTCGCACGGCGGTATCGGATGGAGTTCGGGACCTTGAGCGCTGCATGATCGTGCCCAGGAACCGTCGTCTCCCAAAGACATCGACGGCCCCCGGTCACGTTCATGTGACAACGAGCATTACCAGCTAAACCGGTAGCCAGCCTGGCCGAACACATTGCGGCGATATTCGCCGCCCAGGCTGTGTTCGTATTTCACGTTCGCGTACACCTCGGAACGCTTGCCGAAGCTGCCCGTGATACCAAAGCCCACGGCGTACCAGGTCTTTTGCAACGCGTTGTCGAATGGCGTACCGCCAACCGTGGCCTGCCCCGGCGAGAAGAAGTCGTGCAGCACGTCTGCCGTGAAATACGGCGTCACGCTCGACGTCTTCGAGTCGTTGTTCAGGTTCGCGCTGAACAGCCGGAAGCCGAGGCGGCCGCGCAATGCGTTCGTCGTGTTCGAACCCACAGGCGCGATGCCATCGTCGAAGCCATTCAGGTGCAGGTACTGATAGAGCAGTTGCGCCTGAGGCTCGATCGCTATGCCCGTCGAGCCGAGCGCGAACGGCTTGCCGATTTCGCCTGAAGCGCCGGCGCCGAAGCCGTTCTGGCTCGCGCCGCCGCCGAAGACGTCGCCGTATCGGTTGTGATAGTGCGTCAGTTGGCCGACGCCGTCGAAGTACGTGCCGTCGGGCAGATACTTCGTCCAGTAGCCGCCGAACGATTGCGCCTGCGTTTCGACGCTGCCCGTCGAACCGGACATGCCTGCAAGGCTTCGCGCGCTATCGGCGAAGGTCGCCGACGTGGAGCCGATCGTGATCATCGCGCCCGTATGCGTGCTGCCGCCGTTGGCGTCGCGCGAGAGCGTCCAGTCCCGGCCGAACTGCGCGAAGAAGGTACGCTCGTCGGTGGAGAAGCGGTCGCCTGCGTCGGCGTCGAGATTCTGTCCGCCTATGCGGCCCCATACGCCATTGCTGTGCGCGGGTTGTGCCGCGTCGGCGCTCGCTACGTCACCGACGCGCTCGTGCAGGCGGTCGAGAATGCTGAAGCCGTAGTCCGCGTTGAGCAACGGCGTAACGGAGTAGCCGACCACGGCGGGACGATAGGCAACCGGGCCTGTCGCCGCGGCGCTCGTGGTTGGCGCGGTCGTCGGGTTCAAAGGATCCGCGGGTGTCGTCTGTGCTGCTTCGAGTTGCGAGCGCAGATACCAGTTGTTGGCGTCCGTGGTCCCGCCCTGGTACAGCAGGTATTGATACGCGCCCGCCTGAATGGGTGCCGCCAGGTGGAAGCTGTTCGCGGCCGACGTGCCGTTGACCTGCACAAGCTGAATGCCATCGCCTGTGGTCTGCGCGCCCGTACCCGACTGGTTCACCTTGATGGCGGTGGTACCGCTTGCGTTCCCGCCCACGACGAGCCGGTCGGTCTGCGATGACGCGCCGCCCGCGTTGAGCAGCGTATTGAGCACGACGAGGCCGTTCGCGCCGGTGTAGTTGCCCGCGACGTTCAGTACGTTGCCGATGGTGCCCGATGCCGCCGCGAGGTTAACGACGCCCGCGTTGCTCAGACTGCCGCCGATGCTGAATGTACCGCTGCTCGCCGATGCAAACGCAGCCAGCGCATTCGCGGCCGCCACCGTGCCGCTGTTGTTCACCGAGCCCGAAACGGTGCCGTAGCCGCCGAGTGTTGCACCCGTGGCGACGGTCGTGAGACCCGAGGCGATGGAGGCGTTGGTGTGCGCGGCATCGCCGATAGCGAGCGTGCCGGTGAGCACGTTCGTTTCGCCGGTATAGGTATTCGCGGCTGTAAGGATCGTGGTACCGGAGCCAACCTGATTTACGGCACCGGTACCGCTCACCAGATTGTCGAAGGCGAACACATCGCTGCGGTCGAACGCGAGCGTCGCGTTATCGGTGATGTTTCCGATGACACTGCCGCTCGTGCCGCCATTGCCGATCTGCAGCGTGCCTTGCTGAATCGACCACGGCGTGGTGGCGGTGCCCGTGCCGGTGAGCGCCCAGGTGCTGGTGCCGGTTTTCTGGAGGACGTTGAAGTTCTGGTACTGCGCGGCGGGGCCGATGGACGAGACGTCGAAGACATCGTTCGCGGTGCCGCCCAACGTGAGCGTGTTCGTTGACGACGGCATTGCGAAGACCGTGCCAATGATTTTCGATCCCGCCTGCAGTTCGAGGGAGAGCGGAGCGTCCACGCCCGCGGTTGGCATACGGATCGCGACGGTTTGGTCTGTGCCGGCCTGGATCGTGCCGCTGTTGACCAGATCGACACCCGTCGATGCCGTGATTGCGACTGCGCCATTGCCACCAACAATCGTCCCTGTGTTCACGATGGACATGGGAATGGAATTGACGCGAACGTAGATGGCTGCGTTGCCCGCCCTGGTTCCCGTCAGGTCGGAACCGCCGCGAATCGTACCGTTGTTGATCAACGTGGCGCCCTGGAGTCCGTAGCTCAAGCCGTAGCCTGATGTTCCCGTTCCATCGATGTTGTCGCCACCTGCAATGGTGCCGTTGTTGGTCAGCGTAGCGCCACGGCCAATCTGGACGCCTGTCCCGGCAGCTCCGGTGGCGGAAGAATTGCCGCCCTTGAGCGTGCCGTTGTTGACGAATGTTACGGCAGACAGAATCGCGCCGTATCCACCGCTTCGGCCTGCCGCTGCCGCGCCCCCCGTCATCGTCCCGTTGTTCACGGCGGTCGTGGACGCACCTGTCACCTGAATCGGGGTAGCCGATGTCACAGTGGTTTGCGGCGTGCCAACGAACGTGCCGTCAAACGTCAGCGAAGGCCCCGACAAGGCCAGGTTGATGCCCGTCAACGTGAAACCTAGCGTGTCGAGCGTGATCGCAACAGTTGACGTCAGAGTCGTCGCAGCCGTAAAGCTGGCTCCCAACTGGATGACCGTGGGGGTGTTCGCCGCGCTGATCGCCGCGCTCAGTTGCCCCTGGTTACTCACAATGGTAGGCGTGGCGTGGCTTACACCGGGCAGCGTGCCGGCCACTGCAAGCGCAAGACACGAGAGGGTGAATAACTCACCTCGATTTCCGCGTCCAAGCCGCCTTATATCCGAACAGCCGTCAATATTATTTCCCGCCGCCGAGCCGTCGACGCCCGCCCGCATTCCCCGAAACTTCAATTCCCCACCTCACGTGTGATTACTGACTGCAATTTCCTGAAAACTTTGCGGCGCGAAAGATATCAGAAGAATTGGTAAGGTTTACGTCGCAAAATGGGCGATGCAGCGGCCACGCAACAGTGCATGCGGGATGAGTAAATTAATACGGACTGGAGGAAGCGTATGCGACGAAACCCTTACACAGCGGTCGATACAGCGAGATTCCGGCACGTTGCGTGGACGGTTCGGGATAACCGCCACGCATATCGGGGCATACGAAATTGAATGTTACTGAACGCAATCGCGGCGAGTAATTCGACGCTTTTAGCGTTTTTTAGGTTTCGCGAAACCGTCGTTAAATGAAGTAGGCGAAATCCGCTTCGAAAATGCCTCTCGGGGAATTTACCTCTTGTTGCGCGCGCAACTATCAAGCGCCATTAATCATCATACGAATGTATGAGTGGACAAAATCAAATACTTATGAATACGCGTTTTGCGGCGTCAAATTGCGATTGAATCAAAAATTGAATAAGAATATCTCGCAAACACCGCGTGACGACGCCGCTCGCCGCGTAACCGAAGCCAACATCATCTACGGTCGCCAAGGAAACCGAATGAATTGAATCAGCTCGGGGCAGGCCCCGGAAACGGCTCAACCGCCTGCGGCTGCGCGTCCGGATCGACGACCGCGATCACACGTGCACGCAACCCATTCGCGCGCCCCACACCAGCGAACGAACTCACGCTTGCGATCATCGTCGAGCCGGACTGATTGACGAAAACCGGGTCTTCGCTCTGCGTGGTGCGCCGAATCGCGTGCTCGCGATACGGATTGCGTTGCATCAAATGCACCATCAGCGATTCGGGAAGGAACACCTGACCGACATGCGAAACATGCGTACGTTGCGATTGCGACGCGCTTGCCGTGCGGACTTTGAAATGAATATGGTTGGTGCGCCCCGGATAGTTGCCCGGCACGATGGTCTCGAACGTGACGATACCCGCGCGATCGGTGTGCTGAATGCCGCGCAGGAAGGTCTGGTGGTCAGTGGGCCGCGGCGCGGGTGGCGGACCCGCGTGCCAGCCAACGGGTGGGCGCGCAGGCCCCTTCGGATCGAAGTCCGGTGGAGGCGGGAGTTGCATCTGCGTGTAGCCCGAGTAAGCGCCCGCCGCATCGCATTGCCATATGTCGACCGCGGCGCCAATCAGCGGTGCGCACGTTCTTGCGTCGGTGAGCACGATGTCGAGCGTCAACGGCACGCCCGGCCTGCCCTCCCGAACGTCTCTACGCACGAGATCGCCGTCGATCCAATAGGGGCCGACTTCCTGTTCGGGCGTGAGCCGGCAAGGCGCGGCGCTCGCGAAGGCGGCGGGGCTCGCTTCGATGGTCGAAACGCTCGCGCCAACCGCGATCGTCAGTTTGATGAATTCTCGTCGTGACAGGCGTGATGTCATTGCTGTGCTGCATTGCGCGTAATGGCGGGACTCTACCGGAGCCGGCGCGCTGGGCGATTACATTTCTATTACGCCATATTTCGAGCCAGCAGGCGTATTTCTCCTGATTGCCTCGATTCAGCCGGCTGTGCAGAAATGCGCATGGAAACCGTCGCGAATGGTCAAGACGAAGCGATATTGGCTTCCTATAGTCGCTTTCAGCGCTTCGCACCAGCGCTTTTCGTGCGGAGCGGTTCGATCGATGCCACGCCCATTCTGGAGGAGCCCAACACGTAGTCGACGCGAACAAGAGAGCCGTGAACTGGCCGCCGCCCCGAACGCACCAGACGCTTAAATGGGCGAGCCCGGCCGGTATGCACGCCACAGCAGTAAACCCATGCTTGCCGACAAAGGAATCAACATGCGTTTTGCGAAGACTCTTACCCCTATCGCAGTTGCCGTTGGAGCACTTCTCGCTGTTGCACCGCTCGCCTCGCGCGCGGACACCGTCGTTAAAATCGGCTTTGCCGCGCCGCTCACCGGACCGAACGCCAATTACGGCAAGGACCTGGAAAACGGCGTGAAAATGGCCCTCGACGACGCCAAGGCGCAAGGCGTCAAGATCAACGGCCAGCCCGTCTCGTTCGAGCTCGTGGCCGAAGACGATCAGGCCGACCCGCGCGTGGGCGTGCAGGTCGCGCAAAAGCTCGTGGACGAAGGCGTTTCGGTCGTCGTCGGCCACTTCAACTCGGGCACGACCATTCCCGCTTCCGAGCTGTACGAAAAGGCTGGCCTGCCCGATATCGACCCCGCCGCCACGAACCCGGTCATCAGCGGCCGCGGCTTCAAGAACGTCTTCATGGTGATCTCGAGCGACGCGCAAAATGCGGGCACCGCGGGCGCGTATGCGGTCACGACGACGAAGGCCAAGCGCATCGCCGTGATCGACGACCGCACGGCGTTCGGCCAGGGCGAAGCCGACGAGTTCGTCAAGGCCGTGAAAGCGCACGGCGGCGAGATCGTCGACCGCGAGTACACGACGAACCAGGCGACGGACTTCAAGACGCAGCTCACCAACATCAAGAGCAAGAACCCCGATCTGATTTTCGTGGGCGCCCTCAATCCGCAGGCGGCCGGCATCATGAAGCAGATGGCCCAGCTCGGCATCAAGGCGCAGTACGTGGGCGGCGGCGGCGTGAAGGATGTGGACTTCATCAAGCTTGCGGGCGACGTGTCCGAAGGCGCGATGGCGTGGGAATACGGCCGTCCGCTCGACAGCACGCCGGTCGGCGCGAAGTTCGCCGATCGCTTCAAGCAGAAGTACGGCGTGGACGTGCTCTCGTATGCGCCGTTCGGCTACGACGCAGCGTGGGCCGCCATCAAGGCGATGCAGGCCGCCAATTCGACGAAGCCCGACGACTATCGCGCGAAGCTGCAAACCGCCAGCTTTGACGGCATCACCGGCGAGATCGGCTTCAACACGAATGGCTCGCTGAAGAACGGTTCGTCCACGGTCTATCAGGTGAAGAACGGCCAGTGGGTGACCGTCAAGACGGTGAGCGGTCTCTGATCGCTCGCGCGGGCCTCGCCGTTTCAGGCGAGGCCCGCGTGCAAAACGATGCATTGCACGGCCACTGGCAGCCGCATCCTCAGAAGCTATGCCGGATACCCGCCATGATCCCCAGTTGCCCCGTCCCCGGCGCGGGCGTCGTCCCGCCGCCGCCCTGGCTCACCGTATAAGCCGCCTTCGCGCTGTTCCACAAATACGCGCCCTGCAGATAAACGGCTGATCGCTTGGAGAGTTGATACGTGGTGCGCAGCGCCGCAATCGTGCCGCGTGTGTCGTGATCGCTATTGACGATGCGGTACACGCCGCCGTCGACGATAAAGGCCGCTGTCACCGGATACTGCGCCGTGAGATAGAACTGGTCCGAGTGCACGTTCGGCGTTTCAGCCGACACCGTGTCGACGCGCCTGCCCAGCCAGCCGCCGCCAATGCGCAGCGCGCCGATATGGCCATAGCCGTTGAGCTGGATGCGCACGTCGGTGTCGCCCGGGTTCGTCAGCGCGAAAGTCGGCGTGCCGTCGTACAGGTTCGCCGCGGCGCCTGGTCCGCCGCGTTGTTCGTCATAGGCAGCGGCGACGCCGTAGCCATTGCGGTCGTAGCGCAGCATCGCCGACCATTCGCGGCATGACTGCGCGCTGCCCGGCACGGGCCCCGCGCAGGTGCCCTGGCCCGGCGAGTTGCCGGTGCCCGCCGAATCGCGCCCGAACGACCACGTCGCGCCAAGCGTGACGCCCTCGTAGCTGCCTTTGTAGACGATCGTGTTGTCGCTGCGCGAGCTCGGAAGGTACTGGTCGAACGAAGCCGTGCCGCCGTAGATATCCGGTCCGAGCAAATCGGCGTCGGCGATCGCCCAGAACGTCATGGTGTACTGACGCCCGAACGTGAGGCTGCCATAGGGACTGTTCATGCCCAACCACGCCTGGCGCCCGAACATCCGGCCGCCCTGGTTCAGGGTGCCGCCGCGCATGTTGAAGCCGCTTTCCAGCGCGAAGATCGTGGACCACCCGCCACCCAGCCCCTCGCTGCCGCGCACGCCCCAGCGCGAAGGCATTTCGCCGGTGATGCCGGGCATACGCACTACGCTGTCGCCCGCCGCGTTCGCGTGCGAGACGTATTCGATGCCGGTGTCGACGATGCCGTAAAGCGTGACGCTGCTCTGCGCGAACGCCGACGCGCTGAGGCCCGCGCAAGCCAGCCCTGCTGCGATCCGAAGTTTCATGATCTCCGTGTTCTCCTGATGTTCCGGTCTCGCGGACTCGCCGCCAGCCGGACGTTGTTTTCGATTGAGCGCGCAAAAAGGCAACACGCAGCCACGTCGCCTCTTCTTTGCGCCGTTTTTTAGGACTCTTGATTGAACCGACTGGACGACCAGACGCGATGGCGCGCTTGCGCGCCGTCGTCCGGTCTCAGGAATGCGTCAAACCTGGCGCTGCCCCGCGCGTTTGGGAATATGACGGCCAACCAGGGCAAGCGCGATCAGCACCAGCGCCATGGCGGCGCCGAGCATGATCAGATAGCCCGACGCACCGCCTGCGGTAATCACCGCCGCGCCGGCAAACGCGCTCAGGATCGCGCCCACGCGGCCGAACGCCAGCGCCGAGGCCGTGCCCGTCGCACGTACGCCCGTTGGGTAGACATAGGCGCACAGCGCGTACATGGTCGATTGCACCGCGTTGACAAAAAGGCCGTGCAGGCCGAGGCCCGCAATGAGCAGGCCCGTGTGCTGGGTCGCGCCCACGCCGAGCATCACCCACGCGCTCGCCGCGCCGCCCGCGCAGCACAGCAGCAGCGGCCCGCGCGAGCCGAAGCGCGTAATCGCGAGCGCGCACAGCAATGCACCGATCACGCCCCCGAGGTTATAGGCGCTCAGCCCGTAGCCGGCGAGCGACACGCTCAGCCCTTCGCTCGTCAGCATGGCGGGCAGCCAGCTGAATGCGCTATACACGGCGAGCAGACACATGAAGAACGCCCACCAGATCGCCACGGTGTCGCGTGCGCGGCCATCGCGAAAGAGCGCCGTGAAGCCCACGTGCTTTTCGGCGCTTTGCTCGCGCGCGTCGGTGAACGCCGCGTCCGGCGCAACCTGGCGTGCCATGCGGCCCAGCAGGCGCACCAGTTCGGGCCAGCGCTTCGGCCGGCGTGCGAGAAAGTCAGTATGACTCCCGTGAGGTAGAGGCTGGCCTGCCGCGCGGCATCAAACGCGGGTTAGCATGTCTGCCAGAGCCGCACGGTGCGGACAGGGCCGCACCCGGCGATTTCCGACACGGAGGCCAGC